>JAKABW010000001.1 GCA_021796535.1 Actinomycetes bacterium
TGTAGCATCTACAATGCCATAGTAGCCGACAATACCAAGGCCTGCACCTATGCCATTAAAAGCTACCCCGGCGCAATTTTCCGCCGAAGCGCCTATACAGCCTGGCAGATCTGAACCAGCAGATGCACCAGAGGCCTTAGTTTGGCAATATCGGCAAGTCGGTCACCGTTTGGAAATAAATCCCATATACAAAAAATTGGTTTTTGGTGAAATATATAGAAGTACCGCCGCCAATAAAGATTCAAAGGGGTTCGTTCTTATCAAATTTATCACCAAGACAAACTTGGCACCATAACAGCTGCCAATTAGCTGTATTACCGGTTACGACTTCGTTATCCATGGCTCAACTCATGGTACACACATCTCTTTTGCTCAACAACCGGGCACAAATCAAATCCGAAAAGATCTTAGCCGATTCCATACATTTTTTGCATTTGTATTCCTGTATTTTTAAAATTATTATTAGTTGTGCCATGTAAAATTAGTTATTTCCGGCAAATCGTCCCCGTGCTCTCTGGTATAAGTCTTGGCACGCATGCGGGCATCCGCCATCTCTTGTCGCAAGGAACCGACTTTTGCCCCCAGACCAGTTACCCTGTCTATAACATCCATAACCAAACGGTATCTGTCAAGATCGTTCAGCATTACCATGTCAAAGGGAGTCGTGGTAGTGCCTTCCTCTTTATATCCCCTTACGTGTAAATTATTGTGGTTATGGCGACGATAGGTCAGTTTATGAATTAACCACGGATATCCGTGGAAAGCAAAAATAATCGGCTTGTCTTTTGTGAAAAGAGCATCGAATTCACCGTCAGTCAGTCCGTGCGGATGCTCGCTATCGGGGGACAGTCTCATCAAGTCGACCACGTTCACAAAACGTACTTTCAAATCGGGCAGACGTTCCCGCAGTATGGCTGTGGCGGACAGAGCCTCAAGTGTCGGTATTTCTCCGGCCGCGGCGATCACCACATCGGGTGACTCACCCAGCAAATCGCTGGACGCCCATTCCCAGATGCCGACGCCTCTGGTGCAGTGGGCGACGGCTTCGTCCATGCTCAGGTAATCAAGAGCGGGCTGTTTTCCGGCCACTATCACGTTCACATAATTTCTGCTGCGCAAACAGTGATCGGCCACAGAAAGAAGACAATTGGTATCGGGAGGCAAGTACACCCTAATAACCTCGGGCTTTTTATTGGTCACGACATCCAAAAACCCGGGATCCTGATGAGAAAAACCGTTATGGTCCTGCCTCCAGACGTGAGATGTCAAAAGATAATTCAAAGACGGCAAAGGTTTCCGCCAGGGCACTTTGGCCGACTCCTCCAACCACTTGGCATGCTGGTTGAACATCGCGTCCACGATGTGGATGAAAGCCTCATAGCAGGTAAATATGCCGTGCCGTCCGGTAAGGAGATAACCTTCCAAAAGACCTTGGCTGATGTGTTCGGAAAGCACCTCCACCACTCTGCCGGAAGGCGACAAGTGGTCGTCATCAGAATTCCTGGAAGCCATCCAGGCTCTGTCGGTGACCTCAAAAACGGCGGAAAGCCTGTTGGAAGCCACTTCATCGGGACCGAAAAGCAAAAAACTCTCTGGGTTTTCTTTGATGACGTCCCTGACAAAAGTACCGAGCACTCTGGTAGCCTCGTGCATATTTTGGCCGGGAGCCGGCACCTTCACCCCGTAATCCCTGAAATCCGGCAAGCGAAGATCTTTTGCCACTTCCCCGCCCGACGCCACCGGGTTGGCACTCATTCTTTTGACACCCTTCGGAGAAAAATTCAGCAGGAAATCTTTGGGGGAACCGTTCTCGTCAAACAATTCTTCCGGTCGGTAGGATTTCATCCACTGTTCCAGTGTCTGGCGCTGCTTTCCGTCGGAAGCGGCTTCCGTCAAAGGAACCTGGTGGGCCCGGAAGGTGCCCTCCATCTTCTCCCCGCCGACTTTGAGCGGGCCCGTCCAGCCCTTGGGTGAACGGAGGATAAGCATGGGCCACTTCGGCACTTTGTCCGGCAGAGGCGCATCCTGAATATCCTTTATTTCGTCAAGACAAAGCCTCAGTTCCGCTGCCAATGCCTGATGGGCCACGGCAGGATTTTCGCCTTCTTCTATCGCGACCAGGTGCGGCTTATACCCGTAACCGCGCATGAGAGAAAAAAGGTCGTCTTCTTCTATGCGCGCCAATAAAGTGGGGTTCGCTATCTTGTAGCCGTTCAGGTGCAGAATGGGGAGCACCGCCCCGTCTCTTTTGGGATTGATGAATTTATTGGCATGCCAGCTGGTGGCCAAAGGGCCGGTTTCCGCTTCACCGTCCCCGACAACACAAAACACCACCAAGGAAGGGCTGTCAAAAGCGGCACCGTAGGCGTGCAGCAACGAATACCCCAGTTCGCCGCCTTCGTGAAAAGAACCGGGTGTCTGCGGTGCGCAGTGGCTCGGAACACCTCCGGGCGAAGAAAATTGTCTGAACAACATCCTCATACCGTTTTTGTCCAATGAGATATTCGGATACATCTCGGAATACGAGCCTTCCAGCCAGGCACAGGCATTGGGTCCGGGGCCGCCGTGTCCGGGGCCGGCCACAAATACGGCATTCAGGTCGAGATCTTTAATGAGCTTGGAGGCGTGGGCATAAAGCAAATTGAGTCCGGGAGTGGTGCCCCAGTGACCCAAAAGACGCGCTTTGATGTCCCCGCTTTCCAAATGGCGCCGCAACAATTCGTTCTCCTTTAGAAATATCTGACCGACTGAAAGATAGTTGGCGGCCCGCCACCAGGCATCCAAGTCTTTGAGGTCCTCACGGGAAAGAGGACCTTCGGCGTCACTTAATTCATACGGGACAGGAGCCACGTTCTCCCCGCCGGAAAGAGTATCAAAATCGCTTGAAGTGTCGATTGTCATTTCGGATGCCTGCCTCTCTTTGTCAAGTTAAGCAATTTTTTGATTCCGCTCTTTAGTCTATCGACGTATGCAAAATGTCAGTTAGAGCATTAGGTCACTTTATCTTTTTACGATCAGACGATAGAATTGGCGTTGATGCCAATTCATCTGCCATATCAAATAAGAGGTTTTACTACATATTAAGTATACTTACTGTGAAGGAATTGTCATGAAAATTATGATAGCCAACAGCGGATCGAGCAGCCTCAAACTGAGTATCGTCGAAGACGGCGACACAACCGGCAAGAAGGGAAACTTTCCCACCCAAAACAAAGAACGGCTGCAAACCGAGCTGCAACGGTTTCTCGGAGAGGCGGGAGCGGTAAACGCCGTGGCGCATCGCATAGTCCACGGTGGCAATATGTACCGTGAATCGATCATCGTCGACGACAAAGAAAGAGCGGCATTGGAACGGCTTTCGGAACTTGCTCCTCTCCATAACCCGATAGCTCTGGAAATGATGGACGTTATCAAAGAAGCACTGCCCTCATCTCCGACGGTGGCTTGCTTTGACACCGCTTTTCATAAAAGTTTGCCCGACACGGCATACACCTATCCCATTCCGAAAGAAATAACAGACCCCTACGGAATAAGACGGTTTGGCTTTCACGGACTCAGCTGCACCTGGGCGGAACGAGAGGCCAAAAAAGTCTTCGACGAAGCAAGCCATGAAAGATTGGTCATCTGCCACATGGGAGCCGGGGCTTCCGTGACGGCGGTCAGAGGCGGACATTCCGTGGCCACCACGATGGGCTACACCCCCATGGAAGGGCTCATCATGGCCACAAGATCCGGTGACATCGATCCGGGTATAATTTTTTTCCTGGCAAAGCACGGCTATTCCGTGACCGATATCGAAGAGACACTGGACAAAAAAAGCGGCTTGGCTGCTTTGTCTCCCGGGTCGCACGGAGATATGCTGCAGGTTTTAAAGCTCTTCTCGAACAACGACCCTTCGGCGGTAAGGGCAGTTTCGATGTACACAGACAAGATAGCAAGCGAAATAGCTTCGCTTTCCGTTACCTTGGGCGGTCTGGGGTCTCTTGTCTTCACGGGAGGCGTCGGAGAAGGGTCCCCTTTGATCAGACAATTGGTGGCAGAGAAAATACAATTTTTGGGTCTTGCAATTGACAAAGACAAAAATCTCTCTTACGAAAGGGGGACCCTGGTTATTTCCGGCGAATCCTCAAAAGTAAAAGCAGCCGTAGTGGAAGCCCGGGAGGATTTGGTTATGGCCGGAGAAACGAGAGCGCTTTTGAACAAAAGAGCCTAACGGTATCCATGACAAAAAGCACTGGTAAGCGTAGCCTATTCTTTTTATCCTAACCAATAAAACGATATGAGAAAAGGTGTGTCGGATGGAAAAAGAAAGCGAAGTGCAGGTAAAAAAAGTCCAGGGCGCCATGGCGCAATTAAGCCATGAAGAGTTGGTTTCCCATTGGGAAGAAACCCTCAGTACGCCGAGAAGACGCTACAGAATAGATGCGAAGATACTGTTTTCGCTGCTTGATTTCTTATACGGTAAAAAGCGCACATTGCCAAAGTTTAAAATTCTGGAATTGGTGGCCCGTGTCCCCTATCAGTCCTGGGAACAGGTGTCCTACATCGCCATAACCCATACGTACGAAAGAACCAATTTAGCCAGAAAAATCTTCAACAGGGTAACGGAAAGCAGAAATCAACAGGACAACGAGCAATGGCACCTGCTCATCCTGGAAGACCTCATCACAAAAAAACAAATCAAAGAGTCAAAAATTAAATACTGGGTAATTCCCCAAATAATAGCTTTCGTCTACTACCAGCTGTCATGGCTGCTTTACGTTATCAGGCCCGGATGGAGCTACGGATTAAACGCCGATTTTGAAGACCACGCCCAACACGAATACGCCCTCTTGGTAAAAGAAAACCCGGAATGGGAAAACGAACCTTTTGATTCCGTATTTGCCGAAGATTACGCCGAACTGGATACAGTGGCAGATCTGTTCAGACAAATAAGCTACGACGAAAAAGTTCACAAAGAGGAAAGCCTGGACAAAATGGGGCATCCCCGTTTTGTTTGACAAAGGATTTTTCAAAAAGCATTTATCTTTTGTAAAACCATCAGACACTGTCCGGCTCTTTATTTGGATATGCCGGTTCTGACAACAATCAATCGCTTCTCCGTAACCCCAAAAAGCGTTCGCCAGATGCCTAAAACGCAACGGCGAACGCTTTTTGAAAACAGCTCTTTATTGCACGACGTCAAAGCGGTCCAGCATCATCACCTTTGACCAAGCCGCCACAAAATCTCTGACAAATTTCTCTTTCCCGTCACTTGCCGCATATACTTCGGCGACCGCCCGCAATTGGGAGTTGGCACCGAACACCAAATCCACGGCGGTGGCAGTCCAGCGCAAAGCCCCGGTAAGTCTGTCCCGTCCTTCATATATGCCGTCTTTGGATTCGGCCAAAGTCCACTCGGTGCCCATATCCAATAAGTTGACGAAGAAGTCGTTACTCAGCACCGAAGATTGATCGGTAAAAACACCGTGCCTGCTGCCGCCGGTATTGGCACCCAAAACTCTCATTCCGCCGACCAATGCCGTCATTTCCGGAGCCGTCAACGTCAAAAGAGAAGCCCTTTCCACCAACAGGTGTTCCAAAGGATCTTTGACGTCGGGCCTTGCATGATTCCTGAAACCGTCTGTCGCCGGCTCCAGGACAGCAAAGGATTCCGGATCGGTGTGTTCCGCCAAAGCGTCCGTGCGGCCCGGCGTAAAAGGAACGGTGACGTCGAAACCGGCATTTCTCGCCGCTTCTTCTATCCCGGTGCACCCACCCAGCACAATCAGATCGGCAAGCGATACTTTCTTTGAGGTCTGAGAAGCATTGAAATTATCCCGGATTTGTTCCAAAACCCGCAGTACCCGGCCCAGTTCTTCCGGTTCATTAACCTCCCAAGCGCTTTGAGGCAATAAACGGATTCTGGCCCCGTTTGCTCCGCCGCGTTGATCCGTTCCCCTGAAAGTGCCGGCGGAAGCCCAAGCCGTTTTCACCATTTGGGCTACGCTGAGTCCGGACGCCAGAAGTTCCCTTTTCAAAACGGATATGTCGTCTGAATCTATGATGTCGTAATCGGCGACCGGTATCGGATCTTGCCATATTTGCTGTCCGACCGGAACCAACGGACCGAGGTAACGGGAAACCGGCCCCATGTCCCTGTGGGTAAGCTTGAACCACGCCCGGGCAAAAACTTCGGCGAACTCATCCGGATTTTTATGAAATCTCTCAGATATGGGTCTGTATGCGGGATCAAATTTTAAAGCCAAGTCGGTCGTCAGCATCGTGGGTACGTGACGCACGGAGGAGTCATGGGCATCCGGTACCGTATCGCGGGCGGAGGGATCTTTCGGAATCCATTGCTTGGCACCGGCTGGACTTGTGCTAAGTTCCCAATCGTAGTTGAACAAATTGTCGAAAAATCCGTTGTCCCACTTGGTCGGATTGTTTGTCCAAATACCTTCCAATCCGCTGGTATAGGTGTCGTTGCCCGTGCCGCTTCCGAAACTGTTTTTCCATCCGAGACCCTGGTTTTCCAAGGGGGCTCCTTCGGGTTCGGGTCCTATGTAATCCGCCGAAGCGGCTCCGTGAAACTTACCGAAAGTGTGGCCGCCGGCTACGAGAGCCACGGTTTCTTCGTCGTCCATGGCCATTCTGGCAAAAGTCTCGCGGATGTCTTTGGCGGCCGCCAAAGGATCCGGATTTCCGTTGGGTCCTTCCGGGTTGACATAGATAAGACCCATTTGAACGGCCCCGAAAGGATTTGCCAGCTCGCGGTCCCCGCTATAACGCTCGTCTCCGAGCCAGGTGTCTTCCGAACCCCAGTTTGTGTCTTCCGGCTCCCAAATGTCTTCTCTGCCTCCTCCGAAACCGAATGTCTTGAACCCCATGGACTCGAGTGCACAGTTTCCGGCAAGGATGATGAGATCACCCCAAGAAATTTTCCGTCCGTATTTTGCCTTGACCGGCCATAAAAGACGTCTGGCTTTGTCCAGGTTGGCATTGTCCGGCCAACTGTTTATGGGGGCAAATCTTTGATTGCCTCTCCCCGCTCCGCCGCGTCCGTCGGAAATGCGGTAAGTACCGGCGCTGTGCCATGCCATCCGTATAAAAAGGGGACCGTAATGACCAAAATCCGCCGGCCACCAATCTTGCGAGGATGTCATGACGTCTACGATGTCGGCTTTGACATCGTCAAGATTAAGTCTTTGAAATTCTCTTCTGTAATTAAAGTCCTTATCCATCGGGCTGGAAAGCGACGAATGCTTGTGCAAGAGATTCAGATTTATTTGCTTCGGCCACCAGTCCCTGTTAGATCTGGCTCCCATGGCCGTATGCATGACAGGGCATTTTTGTTCAGACACAGTTTTTGCCTTTCGTTATAATTATAAACTTTTCAAAATACTAATATAGAATATATCCTTAATTGGAGTCAATACTAAAATAGAATTATTAAATAATTGTCACATAGCTGATTTCCGCGCCTGCTCCTCAGGGTTGTGACAAGAAGAAAAATAAGCAATTGTGAATCCGAGGCAATGTTTATCAAACAATCTCTCTGGGGTGGATAAACAAGCAACAATGTGGAGTTGCCTTTACCGCCAATTGCATCTCACGAGACCGGAGGAAATTATTTTGTGAGATCATCCCAAATATTTTTTTAGAAAAATAAGAAAATATTTGACTCAGAAGTAAAACTTATATGTATTTTCGTGATAAAGTTAATTAAAACTGAAAAAGTAATAAACCTACAATAATATTTGTAGGTTTGACATTGTAGAGGAGGTAAAAATGCTTATCAGAACAGATCCATTCAGAGACTTCGACAGACTTACCCAACAGCTTTGGGGCTCTTTCTCTAAACCGACAACCATGCCGTTGGACGCTTATAAAGAAGGAGACCGCTATGTAGCCGAATTTGATCTACCCGGCGTAGATCCAGAATCGATTGACATCACAATCGAGAAAAACCTCCTCAGTGTCCATGCGGTAAGGCCGTATGTGGAGAGAGACAATGCGGAATTTGTCGTCAATGAACGCCCTTACGGCAGCTTTACCAGGCAACTCTTCTTGAGTGACAATTTGGACACTGAAAATATAGAGGCCGACTACATAAACGGCGTGCTAAAGGTGTTGATACCTGTGGCCGAAAAAGCCAAGCCTCGAAAAGTCCAAATCGCCACGGGGAACAAAGAGCCCGCGGCTCTGAACGCGTAATATTTGAATCAGCGAGAGGTCCTCTTGCCGGGGACCTCTCGCCATTTTAAAAACAAGGTGGTGGCCAACATTGGAAATACAAGTAACTCCGTTTTCAATCGAATCGGACAAAGCCCTTTACTCCATAGGCCAGGTAGCAGATTTATTGACCGTGAAACAGGCATTCCTGCGTAGACTGGACAGCGAAAAGGTAATAGAACCCGTCAGATCAGAAGGCGGACAACGCCGCTACAGCCACACCCAAATAGAGCTTATCCAAAAAGTCGTTTCGCTTACCTCGGAGGGATTTACGCTGACAGGTATACGACGCTTACTTGAACTAGAACGACAGGTTCTGGAATTAAAGAGCGAACTCAACCGGCTAAAAAAATCACAATAGCCGAGCGCCAAGACACCTAAAGACGATCTGGTAAACCATTTTCCGGATTCGGCTACGCATAATATCCCCTCGACTGTCTGTCAAAAAAGCGAAAGGACGTCTCTGTCCCATCGGGGACTTGACTCTGCCTCAGAGACTGCCCGTCTATTTTGTCACAGCGTCAATTCGCTTGCATGTCAACCGTTATGGGAAATCGTAACCTCTTTCCCATCCCTCTCTGTAACGATATCGTTATATCACTCCTGATTCCCAGCCCATGCCACAGGAAGTATACTGAGAGGTGATGATGACTGCGCCGTTCGGATCCTCAGTTCAGGAAGTACCCCTAAGTAAATCTCCCCTTGTCAATGTAATCGCCCAGGTGCGCTTCCCGGCAGTGATGAAGATCGAGGACAGCGCCTTCGTAGCGAACTTTCAGGAGGCGATCCGGAAGGACTACCCGATCCTTCGCCCAGAGCGGCAACTCGGCGCCCTGATAGGGCCGGGAGGAGTCCAGCCGCAGGATGCTGGGACCGTGTGGCGCTTCGAGACGAAGGACCCGGATGCCTGGCAGGTGACGCTGGCGCCCACCTTCGTGTCGCTCTCGGCGAAGCGGTACACCAACCGCAACGATCTCCTTGCTCGCCTAACTGTGGTACTCCGCGCCCTTGAGGGCTGGCTCCACCCGAACGTCTGCGACCGCATCGGCGTCCGATACGTGGACCGAGTGACAGGCGAGCAGCTCGCTCGAATCACCACGCTCGTCCGTCCGGAGATACTCGGCGTCGCGGGGGATGAGGCTGCACTCGACAGAGCGGAGGTCGTACACGCCCTGTCGGACACGCTGTTCCGACTCGACGACTCCTCGCAGCTACGGGGCCGATGGGGCAGGCTTCCCGGCGGTGTGACGTATGACCCAGGCATCGAGCCAGCGCGAGAACCGTCGTGGGTGCTCGACCTTGACCACTACACCTCGCAACAAGATGACTTCGACCTCGCCATGATCGGCGTGAAGATCGCTGACTTCTGTGATCGCATCTACACGTTCTTCCGGTGGGCGGTCACCGATACATTCCTCGATGAGTTCGGAGCCGAGCGATGAGCCCCCAAGTTCAAGAGAAACCAACTGCTCCTCAAGGCGATCCCGAGCTTGAGGGACCTTGGGCGATCCTCCCGATCGCTGACGCGCTCTTTGAGCGGAAGTCCTCGACGACGACGCGGCTCGGGAGGCCCTTTCTCATTCACGATCTTGACGACCTGATCCTCGGTGCTGAGCGGATGACTAGCGCAGTCGTGAGCTGGACCAGTCAGTTCTGGCGGCTTGATGTAAGCTCCACCGAGACCGGCATCACCTACGCCAGCGCTCCTCGCCCCGTACGTGAGGAGGTCCAAAAGCTCCGCGACGAGATCGCTCGTCGAACGCGCCTCACCCGTGAGCAGATCGCTCGGGCTCTCGGCGTGGATCGCAGGTCGTTGAGCGCATGGGTGAAGGGTGTCGCCACGCCAGACGCCGACAAGTTAGAGCGCCTTCAGATGCTCGCGAACGTCATCAGGGATATCGACGCTACCAAGCCAGGGAGTGCTACCGAGGTGCTGTTGAGCCGCGCTGGAGGAGTGGACCTTCTCGACCACATTGCTGCCGATCGCTTTACGCATGCACGTGACTGGCAAGCGCTGCGGGGTGGATCACCTTCGGTAACGATCGTGCACCGGCGCTCGACGAAGCGTCGGCTCCATCAGAATGCCCTGGACGCCTACCTGAGGGGCGAGCTTCGTCCGCTCGCGCGAGCTGCCACCATCCGTCCGGAATCCGACTACGAACAGGACCTTGCTCAAGCGGAGCGCATGATGCCCGAGGAGCCGGCCCGAAGGAGTCGCAGGGGCTACCGATGATGAGTCCGGACGACTTCTACGAGTGGCACGACGAGCCACGGCAAGGCGACATCGTGCTCTGCGGCGTCTCACGGATCATTGCCGAAGACCGCCACAGCCCCGCACAATGGGAATCCCTGGATGCCCACTTTCTTCAGATCGACGACGCCTGGCAAGCTGGACGCGCGCTTGGTGTCGCGGCTGGGATCGGGCTCGCGATGGTCGTTACGCACGATTGCCAGCTCGACAAGGAATGGAATCAGCGCGTTCGTGATCTGCAGAGGGGCGGAATGGAGCTAGAGCGGGCCGAGGAGGAGGCGACTGCTGATACGACGCTCGACCGCACGCTCGTCGTGAGCCCGCTTGTCGATCCCGATGACCTCCGAGGAGGGCACGGAAACCTCCTCGCCGGGCGGGTAATCGGATACCTACCGGTACCGCGGCACCCCGAGAACCTCGTGGACGAGTGCGTCGTTGACCTGACGTACCAGTGCACCATTGACCGTCTTGACGTTGCCAAGATCGCCTCGATCACCGAAGCCGCTCGCAAGCAACTGCGGTATGCCCTCATCCAACTGGATGCTCTCCGGACTGCTGACCTTGGCTTCGAGGTGGAGGCAGTTGTAGGTCGGACGATCCGGAAGGTCGAGGTTCCAGCTCGCGAACCGCTGACGGTGCGCATCCAGCTCGACGACGGAAACGTGATCCAACTCCTCCAGCAACCAGGCACGCCGGACCAAGAGACTGGACGCACTGGGGAGTTCTTCTCTTCGGAAGGCAGGAGCCATGCCTGAGCTGATATGGGAGGGCAAATATGACGCCGCCAGTCGGCGAATCGCACCACTCAGAGTTGCGCTCCCCTTCCAGACGGCGGAGGAGGTCATCTCGTACTACGCCAAGCGGATCGCACAGAACGTGAAGCTCCCGGCGCAGTTCGCAGCGCTCGTGTCGAAGATGCGCGAGTTCCTGCGGGACCAGGCATTTGGCGAGACTGTCGATCTTGCCGACAAGACCATCATCCGTGCGATCGCAACGAGTATCGCCCAGTACCTCACCGTCAAGACGTTCGCGACCATCCTCCGAGCGCTCGTTGTTGAAGAGCTGTCGCCTCGACTGGAGCATGCTGGTCGTCCGCTCTCGGAGACCGAGCCGTTCCCCCTTTCTCCCCCCACGACCTTCGAGGCTAACAAGACGGTGTTCAACCTCGTGGCCACAGACAATGACTTCGAGCGGGAGTTCGCCTGCTACCTCCAGAACGCAACCGACGTCGAGTCGTTCGCGAAGCTCCCCAAACGGTTCGGTTTTACGATCGAGTACACCGACAGCGCCACGAACCTCCGGTACTACAAGCCTGACTTCGTAGCCGTCGATCGTGCCGGAGTGCACTACGTGATCGAGACCAAGGGCCAGGAGAATATCGACGTCGCCCACAAGGACCGGCCAGCAACGATCTGGTGCGAGAACGCCACGCTTCTCACGGACGTGCGGTGGTCCTACGTCTGCCGAGGTGATCGCCGAACTGGTGGAGCTGGCGAAGCAGATGAAGACCGAGCACGACCGAGGGGCGACGCTCGGACTCCGGGACGATGAGCTGGCGTTCTACGACGCCGTGCACCAGAACGATTCCGCAGTGATGAAACTCGGCGACGATGTCCTCAAGAGGATTGCCCAGGAGTTGGTGGATGTCGTACGGGTAAACGCGACGGTGGACTGGGACAGGAAAGAACAGGTACGGGCATCCCTGCGGCGGCACATCCGTCGGCTTCTCACGAAGTACCACTACCCGCCCGACAAGCAGGAGGCGGCAGTGCAGCTCGTCATGCAGCAGGCCGAACTCATGGCGGCGGGGGTCGCACCATGAACGAGTCTGGTCAGATCTCACTGGGCGATGTCGTTGCGCTCGTTGACTCCGCGCCTACTCTCTGGGTGCGTGTCGCTGCTGTGCGTCACGACGACCAGTGGGATGCCACGCACGTAGAGATGACGAGCGGCATCGCACCAGCAAGCTGGGCACCGCGTCGCTGGACGTACGACGAGATCATCTTTCTCTCATGCGAGATACCGGGCTCTAAGGGCGCAGCATGGCTGCGGTCTCATGAGGCGGAGATCGACGGCGTTAAGGTACGCCTTCCCGAAACAAAAGAAGGTCAGATGCTTCAGTGGCAGAAGCGATCGAGCCTACAGAAGTACGGGTTCTTCGATCCCCTCCACTGGCCGTCCACGCTATACGAATTGGCATCCCAGCGCTTGGCAACTGGGCCAGGCTTCGGTTCCCTCATCGGAGAAGGCCCGTCTTTCGTCTCATTTGCACAGGCAGTAGCGGCGTACTTTGGATGCTCTCTTCCTCCCGGAGGGTCTGCTGACCCTGCGGCGTACTTCCAACTGACGGACCTCAGGGGTCGCATCGCGAAGGTCCTGCTTGGTTCGGCAGACATCGAGGTCCACCTGGAAGGATCTGGCCTTGGGGGAATGACCGTGGAGCTTGCGTCCGTGACACCAGGACCATCGGAGCGGCTGTCAATCGAATCTCCACAGGTCGTACGGTTCCCGCTGCCACATGGGCTCCCGACAGGGGCATGGATCGTGCTGAAGGAACGTTCGGAGTGGATCGACCGCAAGTTCATCAACTACCCGAACACCCTCAACGCTGACCCCGGCGTCGAGGTCGTGGTCGAGCCGATGACCGAGCTAAAGGCACTGGTATCCGGAGGTGAAGGGCCGACTGTCGAGTTCAAGAGTGAGATTCCAGAGCCCGGAACGAAGTTGCGCAACAAGGTATGTGCGACGGTCGCTGCCTTCGCAAACGGGGATGGTGGACACATCCTCTTCGGTGTGACGGACAGCGGCGCGATCGTTGGTCTCAGCGGAGTCGATACCCCGAAGGAGTGCGACAAAGTCGCGGACTTTGTAAGGTCGATCGTGACGCCAGTGCCTCATTTCCAGGTCAACCGAGTATCCGACAAGGGTGATGACGGGACGACCCTGGATGTCATCGTGCTGACTGTCGATCAGGGCGAACAACCACCCTACGGGGTCGATCCGGCGCATCCGAAGTACCACATCCGGCGTGGAGCAACGACGTTCGAGGCGTCATCCGACCAGGTACGAGCGCTTGCACGATCACGCCCACCCGCAGACCAGGGGTACCGGTCGCCGTACAGACCACCCTTCCGTTAGGTCACAGCCTCCCAGCGGTCGACACAGAGGAAGTCACCATCGCCGGAATAGTGATGGTCGTCCGGGTGGATGAGGTAGGTATCGACCTAACACCCGCAGCGGTCACAACACACCCACGCGGGTCTGTTGGCGGCCACGGACGACTCTCAACGCACGCAAGTCTTAGCTTCTTTACGACAGCTTGACAGCATTCGCTGCGTCATACTAGGTTATATTCATGAGTTATGCACAGTCCGGATCAGAACATGGGAAGTCGAAGGCCACACTGTCGATGTTCAACATAGACAGTGCTGACCCAGCGAGGTTAGCGCTGTTTTACGCAGCCGCACTTGGTTGGGAGGTCACCTACAGCGACGACAATTACGGAGTGGTCGAAGGGAACGGCATCAGGATCGGCTTTGGCAAGGTCGAGGGATTCCGGCCCGTACAATGGCCTGATGAGGCTTGTCCCAAACGCTTCCACCTCGACTTGCAGGTGGATGACATCAAAGAGACGGCCGAGAACCTGTGCGCCATCGGAGCCAGCCAACCCGATTTCCAACCGGGAGCCGGTCGCTGGTTGGTACTGCTCGATCCCGACGGCCAACCGTTTTGTCTTAGTCCCCGTCATTCAGTCACACCTTGACGTGATGTCCAATCTAGAGGAGCTTCTTGTCCGGGATGCAGAGGCCTGGCATGCCTGGTTGGACATTCACCATGCCAACCATCCCGGGGTCTGGTTGGTACTGCACAAGAAAGGTGGACAGACGACATCTCTTACCTACGCTCAAGCGCTTGACGAAGCGCTGTGTTTCGGTTGGATCGACGGACAAATTGCTCGACGTGACGACGACAGCTATCGCCAACGCTTCACCCCTCGCCGTCCTAACAGTCTTTGGTCCGCACGAAACGTCGAACATGTCACCCGTCTCACTCAAACCGGCAGGATGCGGCCAGCCGGAATAGCTGCCGTAGAAGCTGCCAAGAAGCAGGGGCGCTGGGAAACTGCCTACAGAGGACAGGCTGACACGCAGATCCCGCCCGATCTGGCTCAAGCACTGGCGGCCAATCCCGCCGCAGCCGCAACGTTCGAACAGTTGGACGCGGCAAACCGCTACTCCATCGTCTACCGGCTCAACGCCGTAAAGCATTCGGCCGCCCGGGATCTCAAGCTGGCTGAGTACGTCGACATGCTTACCCGCGGAGAATCTCTCCATCCCCGGAAACCCCGAAAAGGGTAACCGGTGACCGCTCCGTCCCGTTTATCACCAAAGACGCTCGCGTCCCGTATGGCGTTCGAGTGACGAGAATGCAGCGATGATCTCCGGCGACTCGTAGGACGGTCCCGTCTTCCGACGTTGACCTGGCGGAGGATGTCGGCATCAACGAGGCGAAGGATTGCCTCGTTGGCAGGTTTGAAGGTCCGGCTGAAGAATTTGGCAACACTATTGGCCGTGAGCACAGGAGCGTCGGGCAGAACCTGCAGAATGCGGTCGGTTGCCGAGTTGGTCCGTATGGGAGAGAGGCGTTTCCGCCATGATGCTTCCAGTTCTTCAAGCGTGGTTTCGTAGTTCATGGCGTCCCGGACGGAGCGGGTGCAGGCCCCAGCGAGTCGTCCGACCCAGAGGTTGAGCCATTCCATTGCTCGTGCGGACGTGGGCTGTCCGATGTGGCTGTACCCGGTCAGCCCATCGATGTAGCTTCTGGCAAGCGTTGCAAGCACGAGAGATACCGAGGACAGTACGCGCTCGGCGAGACCCCGACGACGAAGGATCATGTGGATAAGTGCACGTCCCGTCCTGTCGTTGCCATCCACGAAGGGGTGGATGGTCTCGAACTGGGCATGTGCAATTGCTGCCTGGGCGACGGCCAGAAGGGAATCGTCGTTGGAGAACTCGCATAGGTCCGCGATGAGGTCAGCACCTCGTGGACAGTGACGTCCCGGGAAGGGTTTGGAATGTTGTGGGCGACCTCGGCATACAGGAGCAGCCAAGCTTCGATGACGAGTCCTTCGATGTGCGACGAAGCGACTGCTTCCGCCCGCAAGAGGATGTGGGCAAGCGCCTCGGTATCCACGAGCGCATGTGCCTCCACATTGAGGCGGGTGATCGCCGTCTCCGCATCGGCGACGTCGGCGGCAACGTCCGCGTCGAGCGTGATCCGACGGTCAACAATGGGATCGGGCACGTAAGCTTTGTGGTCGCAGGGCCGCGCTTCTCGGCGAGGGAGCCCGGAACCACTGACGTTGCTATGCCAACGGCGCTTCAAAACCCTGGACATGGAGTCTCCTTATTGGAGTTTAGCACACAACCTCCAATAAGAGACCTGCGTAGCGGAGGTTACGCTCTAGCCTGCCCGCTCCCCTCCAGCATCTCCTCCAGGGCCACCTTCGGCACGAGGATGCGCCCAGCTCTCCAGAGAGGGAAGCTTCCTCTTCCGGCATCTGGGCGTGGGGACTGAAGACGTCCAGCGCACCAGGGGTTTCCTTGGGTACCGAACGACCCGCTGAAAAAGGGAGCACCATCGGAGCCTCTGGACCTGGTGCTGTTATCGCAAGTCCAGTACTTCCTGCGCAGCGCGAGCTACTAGTGTCGGGGTATCAGTGATATACTGACACCAGAAATTCACGTCTCACGAGAGGTACTGGTGTCATGGTGGTACATCCCGCAGGAATCAGCGGACGCAGTCGAACGGAGCTTGCGAAGGTCCTGGCTGGTGGGCGTCGGTTCATCGCCCCTATCGATGCTGCCGCGGCTCTCGGTGTTGATGCTGACACCGCTGCGAAGAAGCTCGCATGGTGGGCGACGGAGGGTTGGGTCCGACGAGTGCAGCGGGGGTTGTACATCGGCGTGCCCGTGGATGCAGCCAACCCGGCTGCATGGTCGGAAGATGCCCTTGTCGTGGCAGCAGAGGTGTGGGCACCCTGCTACTTCACCGGTTGGACTGCTGCCAGTCACTGGGCGCTCACTGAACAGGTCTTCCGAACGACGGTGCTCAAGACCTCGGCGCGGGTCCGGGCGTCCACGGTGCGCCTGCTCGATCACGACTATCTCGTGCATCACGTGCCGGAGGATGCACTGGCCTGGGGGTTGAAGACGGAGTGGAGGGACGAAGTCCGTCTTCGCTTCGCTGACCCCGCCCGGACCGTGATCGACATTCTGGACACGCCAGTGATCGGGGGTGGGATACGTCACGGTGCGGAGGTGCTTTCGGCATACCTCGACGATCACGATCCGTCGCTTCTTCTGGAACATGGAGACCGCCTCAGGAACGGTGCCGTGTTCAAGCGGCTTGGCTACCTCGTTGAGACGCTCGGCATCGACAACCCAGCCCTCATCTCGGCGTGCCATGAACGGGTGTCTTCAGGTGTCTCTGCACTTGATCCGAACGGACCGCCGGGGGGCCGTCAGGTCATGCGGTGGCGTCTTCGCGTCAATGTGGGCGTCGTGAGGGAGGGGGCATCATGATCCCGAAGAGGGAACTGGCTGACCTCCGGGCAGAGTGGCAGTTGAGCCAGGACGTCATTGAACGGGACTACCTCCTCGGATGGCTCCTTGCGGGGATCGCGAACCACGAAGCGCTCAGGCAAACGTGGATTTTCAAGGGTGGGACGTGCCTTCGGAAGTGCTACTACGAGACGTACCGATTCTCGGAGGACCTGGACTTCACCATCGTTGATGGCGGGCCGGAGGAACCTGACGACCTTTTGCGCATCTTTGGAGAGATTGCAGCGTGGGTAAGCGAGGAGTCCGGCATCGAGCTGATGCTCGATGACAAGTCATTCCAGCGGAGGAAGAACAAGCGGGAGCACCCAACGACTCAGGGACGGATCGCATACCGGGGACCGAACGGCAATCCCTCGATGCCAAAGGTCAAACTCGACCTCACGTCCGACGAAGTGCTCGTCGATATGCCGGACCTCCGGCATATCCAGCATCCGTACAGCGACTCGCCCCCCGTGGAGGGAGTGCTCTGCTATTCGATCGCTGAGCTGTTCGGAGAGAAACTCCGGGCGCTCGCGGAACGATGCCGTCCGAGGGACCTCTATGACGTGGTCCACATGCACCGGCACCCGGACCTCATCGGTCTGGATGGGACCGTACGGGACGTGCTCGAACGGAAGTGCGCCCACGCTGGCATCGAGGTTCCGACGGCTGACGTGATCCGGTCGTCCCCATTCCTGGCGGAAATCGAAAGCGAGTGGGAGAACATGCTCGGCCACCAGCTTCCCCGACCGCTTGCCCCGTTCGATAGCTTCTGGAATTCGCTCGACGACGTCTTTGCCTGGCTTGCTGGAACCCTTCATGCCCCCGAACTGAAGCGAGCCCAGTTCGGCGATGTGGACGCCACCTGGGAAGCGCCAACCGCGATCACCTCTTGGCGGCCCGGCGTACCACTCGAACTGCTGCGCTATGCCGGGGCAAACCGCCTCATGGTGGACATCGACTATCAGGCAGAGAACGGGCGCTTGGGGGCTCGACGAGTCGAGCCGTATTCCCTCCGGATGACCCAGGAGGGGAATCTCATCCTCTTTGTCGTCAATGACCACGGCCAGCTCCGGAGCTACCGGGTGGACCGCATCGCAGGCATCCGACCAACGACCGCGCCATTCACGCCGAAGTTCCTGGTCGAGTTCTAAACGAAATGAGGCGGGAGTCGGATCACTGCTGATGGTCCAGAGGTCCGGCGCTCTCCAGCATCCGCTCCGGCGACCTTGGGGATGAGGATGCGCCTGCCGATGCGGATGCAGGGAATCTCGCCACGGCTCACGGCGTCGTAGGCGGTCGCCCGGGAGATGCCAAGCACGACTGCTGCCTCCTCGACAGTCATGGTGAGCCGCTGCGGAGGGCGCTCCTCGATGACCGGCCCGACGCTCCGGCGCTCGACGCGCAGCTCGTCCCAGTCGATGACGGCGACGGCTTCGCTGAAGGCATCGGAGTGTGCGTTCCACCAGTCCAACTGGGTGACGGTGATGCGTCCGACGGTCTCGGCGCCAGCAAGCTCGGGAAGGTCGGTCTCGTCGGACACGAGCCCAGTCTTATGCGCCAGACGGGAGTCCGGCGGGTTCCTTCCTGGCGGCGAGGACCTGGCCCATGATGGTGGCAGCAGCGCGGGTCCGTTCCTCGATGGCGTGGGAGTACACCGGGAGGGTGAGGGAGGGATCGGAATGGCCGAGGAAGTCGGCCACGGTCCGGATGTCCATGCCGACAGGGTCGAGAGCTACCTTCCGGGAGCGGTCGGTCTTCGTGGACTTCTCGGCAAGCCCACCCGGCGCAACGACAAGAGACCGGGCAACGACAAGGACCCCGACGTCGAGGTTCACGTCAGACCAGCGGATGGCGCACAGCTCCCCCCCCGGCGCATCCCCGTGAGCGCAGCGAGCATGAGGAGCGGAGCAAGACGGGGGTCCCGCCGTTCAGCCTCTTCGATGACCTGTTGGACGACCTCTACGGCCAGAGCCGTGGACGTTTCCGGTTCGCCACTCGGGGAGGTTTCGCCCGATCAGCGATGTTCTCCCGGAGCCATCCCCAGCGTACGGCCTGGTGAAGGGCAGCGGAGAGGATGAAGTGAACGTTCCGGATGGTCTTGGGGGACTTCCCGGCGTCCTTCAGGGTGCCGAGAGGTCGTCGAGGTGCTTCGCCGTGAGCTGGTGGAACTTGATCTTCCCGAGGCGGGGACGGATGGTCCCGTTCACCTGGGAGCTGTAGTTGCTGACCGTCGTCGGCGAGAGGTCGAGGCGTTCGCACTCCTCCAGCCACCGGTCGAGGAGCTGGCCGGCCGTGACCCCGATCCCGTCCGAGCGTCCCTCGGCATGCTGGTCCACGAGGTCCCGCAGCACTGCGTCGGCTGCCCGAGCGCCACCGTGGAAGGTCCGGGAGAGCTGCTTTAGCTTGCCGGTGGCAGCATCGTTTCCGAGCGAGACCCGTAGCTCCCACACACCATCTCGTATCTGACGCTTCGATCCACGCACGATCCCATGGTAGCGAGTGGGTGTGACGGATTCATGGGATGGCCCATGGGATGCCATCTCGGGCAGCAAAAGAGCCGGTGCTTTTGCACCGGCTCTTACATGCATTTCCCCTGGTGGCGGGGGCTGGATTTGAACCAGCGACCTTCGGGTTATGAGCCCGACGAGCTACCGAACTGCTCCACCCCGCGTCGTTGCTTTTTACTATAGCACAACCCTAAAAGGGGGTATCCAAATTTTTGCAATATGGAAAAGTTTGTCCTCGAACGGTTTTAACGGTTCCAAAATGCCATTAAAAGCAATCAGCCGGCCCCGACGGGAAACCGGCTGATTGAAGAGAATGATAAAAAATTTGGCAGAAACAGACTACATATCCGACAAAGAAATATCAGGCGGTAAGCGCCAGTTCTTCTTCCGTGATCTTTGTCTTGTTGGTGTCTATTTTCACGCCGGGTCCCATGGTGGAAGACAATGTTATCGAACGGACGTACTTGCCTTTGGCCGCGGACGGTTTTGCTCTGATAAGCTCGTCCAAAAGTGCCGCTACGTTTTCCACCAGTTGCGGATTGGCAAAAGAGGCTTTCCCCACCGGGGCATGAATGTTACCTACCCTGTCCGTACGGTACTCAATCCTGCCGGCCTTGTATTCGGCCACCGTTTTTCCTATGTCGTTTGTCACCGTACCGGTCTTTGGGTTGGGCATGAGTCCGCGGGGACCAAGTACCCGTCCCAAACGCCCCACGACAGCCATAAGTTCGGGGGTGGCTATGACCACGTCAAAATCCAGGAAATTCTCTTTTTCTATCCGCGTTATCAGGTCGTCGGCACCCACTATGTCGGCTCCGGCGGTTCTGGCCTCCGTGGCCAAATCACCGGTGGCAAACACGGCTACTCGCGCCGTTCTCCCTGTTCCGTGCGGAAGTGAGATGGAACCCCTGACTATCTGATCGGCGCGCCTCGGGTCTACCCCGAGTCTCACGGCCAAATCTATTGTCTCATCAAACTTTGCTTTGGCGGTTTCCTTGACTAGCGCAACCGCTTCCGGAATTGAATAAAGGCGGCCTGCAGTTACCGACTTTGACGCCTCCAGATATCGCTTCCCTACCTTTGACATGTTCTCCTCGATATCATTACTTTCACGTATATCCCGACGGTAAAACGTCGCAATGACGCATACCTGTCAAAACTCTTTCTTATAAGTTATCAAATCGTCACGGACAAAATAAAAAACTTGACCAATTAGATCCGTTGCCGGGCATAAGTTGTCCGGTTTGTAAAATGTTGCTTCGTCAGCCTTCCACGGAAATGCCCATGGATCTTGCCGTTCCGGCAACCTGGGCTTTGGCGGCGTCCAGATCGTTGGCGTTCAAGTCGGGCATTTTGGTCTGGGCGATTTGGGCAAGCTGGGCATCGGTGATCTTCCCGCTGCCTTCTCTCCCGGGAAGCTTCGACCCTTTTGGCACACCGGCGGCTTCACGCAACAAAACCGGGGTTGGCGAAGTCTTCAAGACAAACGTAAAGCTGCGGTCTTCGTAAATTGTTATCTCTACCGGGATTACGGTACCTTTCATGGATTCGGTTGCCGCATTGTACTGCTTGCAGAACTCCATGGTTTGTATGCCGTGCGGACCCAGTGCCGTACCGACGGGAGGCGCAGGTGTCGCCCCGCCGGCTGGCAGTTGTATTTTTACAACGGCAGTTACGCGTTTACGCGCCATAGTATTTCGCCTTTTCCTTTACCGCTATGGAAATCCATAGAACTAAAAACTGTTAAAATGCCGGTTGTAACCGGATTACCTACATAAACTATATTAGGTTAGCAAAAGACATTCGAAACTTTGTCGATAAATTGTCTTTTCTCCCAAGAAATTTATTGTACACGATCAGAAGTCGGAAATTTACAACTTGGTAACTTGGCTGAATCCCAATTCTACGGGAGTCTCCCGCCCGAAGATATTTACCAACACTTTTACTTTCATCTGATCTTCGTTGATTTCCGAGATCTCGCCCGTAAAGTCGGCAAAAGGACCTTCCTTGACCCTTACGGTATCGCCTATCTCGTGTTCCAGCTTGGTATGACGCTGTTTGGCGGCTTCCTGGTTCTCTTCCGGAACATCCAAGATGGATTCCACTTCTTTTCTGCTGAGAGGACTTGGTTTGGTGCCGGGACCGACGAAACCGGTCACTCCCGGCGTCTGCCTGATGACGGCCCAGGCATCGTCATCCAAATCGCAGCGGCACAGCACATAACCGGGGAAGACTTTTTTCCTGACGGTCATTCTTTTGCCGTTCTTGAACTCCACCACTTCTTCCAAAGGTATGATGACTTCAAAAATACGGTCTTCCATGTTCATGGAAGAAATTCTGTTTTCCAAATTCGACTTGACCTTGTTTTCGAAACCGGCATAGCTGTGAATTACATACCATCTGCCAGGTTTGTCGTAAGGGCTGAGCACGACCTGAACTGTTTCTTCTTCCGGTTCTTGTTCTTCCGGTTCTTCCGGTTCTTCAGTAAAAGAGTCGTCGACACCGGTCTTGGAATAAACCAGATCTTCCTCTAAGCTGCTTTTACGTCTTCCCATAATCGCTTGAAACTTGCCTCTCTGTATGACCGACAGATACTTTATCCGTCAAATAAATCTAAGATTCACAAACACTATATTATGCCACAAGTTGAGCTTTTTCGAAACCCGCTTATCCGACACAAAGATTGTTCCAAAGAGATCCGCGGAGTCCGACATACGACACGGGTTTCACGTAAGCCGCAAATATCTTACCCGATGTCGCCACGCAATAACCGGACAAGAAGAGGCTTCCCGACGGGAAAAGATTTAAAACTCGAAAGCTCTTATTGGAAAAGCCAACTTACCAGTTTGGTAAAACCGTAGTCAAGACCGAATATCAAAAGGGTAATCAGCACCAGCGTAACGAGTACCACCTTGGAATAGCTGATTGTTTCCTGCTTTTTCGGCCAAAGGACTTTGGCCAACTCTATTTTTACTTCGGCAAAATAATTGGCGAACCTTTTGCCTATTCCCGGACGGTTCGGATCAACGGGACGCCTGCCGGCCGCAGCGGACGCGGAAGAGGGACGCCTGGAAACAGGCATGCCGTCTTCGGTCATCTGACCTTGCTTTTGTAGCATTCGCTTTGTTTCTCGATTCACCCGACTACCTCAAAAATAATCTCTGCAGGGCAGAAGGGACTCGAACCCCCAACCCCCGGTTTTGGAGACCGGTGCTCTACCAATTGAGCTACTGCCCTTCGTATGCGTACCGGCAATTCCCGCCGACGGCACATACAAAACACACTACTAGAAACTACTATACAAAAACTAACAGTTTCGTTCGAAGCGACATTTTCTCAAACGGATATACCGGTCTCACTCCAATATTACCTGTTACTACAAATGCCTGATACAAAAACCGCTTTTTCTCAAAATCAGCTCGGTGACTTCCGGAAAAGGCACCGCCGCTGTCCGCTTATCGACAGACACTAACGGCTGATTTGGACAAAGCTTTACTAGCGCGTCTCTTTGTGCAGGGTATGAGAACGGTCAAAACTGCAGTACTTGCGCATCTCTATGCGGTCTCTGTCGTTTTGCTTATTCTTGTTGGTGATGTAATTGCGCCTCTTGCATACTTCGCATTCCAAAGTAACCTTGATGCGCTTTTCGTTTTTGGCCATGCTGCACCTTTCAAAAAGTAAATTACTGCTTTCTATCGGCATTTGTTTGTCTAAAGACAAACAAATGCTCTTAGTTGTAGCGGCGGCCGGACTCGAACCGGCGACCCCACGATTATGAGCCGTGTGCTCTTACCAACTGAGCTACGCCGCCATGAACCGGCGGAGCCCCCTGTCGGAATCGAACCGACGACACCAGCCTTACCATGGCTGTGCTCTGCCGACTGAGCTAAGGGGGCAATCAATAAATGCTTTTATTGAAATATAAATAATAGCGTGATTCTCGGACTAACTTTTCCAAAGTCTTACTTAGAATAAAAAAATCTAATCTTTTTATAAAAGCGCTTCCCTGAGGGCGTCCTTGAAACTTTGCCTGTTCAATTCTACCCGAGAAAACTTTTAAGATTCAAACAACTTGTCTTTTCCTCAAGATACCCTGTCCGACTGATATCTTTGCATTCGGAAAGAGCAAAAATTTTATAATCCGGGTATTGTTAACATATGCAAATCAGACTGGCCAGACAACAGGATGCCGAAGGAATTCTATCCATCTACAACCGCGAAGTTCTGTCTTCCAGCGCCACCTTTGACCTTGTTCCGAGAGGCATCGAGGAACAGGCGGCTTGGTTGTCGGAACACTCCGGAGCCTACCCGGCCATAGTGGCCGAAGAAGACTCCGAGATCATCGGGTTTGCTTCTCTCAGCCCTTACCGGCCCCGCCCCGCCTATTCCACGTCGACCGAGAATTCCATCTACGTTCACAAGGATCACAGAAAAAAAGGCGTGGGCAAGCTTTTGATGCAGGAAATTATCGAACTGGCCAAGATCTACGGGTTCCACACCATCGTCGCTCGCATCAACGACACCCAAGAGGCCTCCATCGCCCTCCATCGCTCGCTCGGATTTTTCAAAGTCGGCGTGGAAAAAGAAATCGGGAGAAAATTCGGCAAATGGCACGACGTCATGACCATGCAACTCCTCTTGGAAACCGACGCCTGAAAACCAAAAAATCTTTTGCCTCAAAAATACCGGAGTGCCGACCCTGAACTGTCTTTTCAGATCTTATGTTTGAATTTGCGGACGAGGGAATAGATGCCCTTAGCCATAAGAGACACTCCCGACAATTCCATGATTCTCCCGACTGCCTTCCAGAAAAAACCGCCGGTTTGCAGCCATTTGGCAAAGGCTTCGGAGCCGAAATAACAATGCTTTTCTTCGTCGACAAAAACCAGAGAGGAGGAGGCTTCTTCTTTTCCCAAAGAGAGTCCGGCAAAGTCAAAATTCTTATAATGACAGACGGAAACCGGCGAATGCAGCATTTTTGCCGTTCTGCCCACGTTTTTTTTACAGAACCCGCATTCTTCGTCGAACAGCAAAACGGCGTCACTCATACAAAAAGAATTATACAAAGATATTGCCTGTCGCGGGCCGGAAGGCTTTTGCGCTCTAAAAGACGGCTCTTTCCCTGGTATCTTCCAAATCGCTGTCCGGAGTGCCGGAGTCAAATCCCATTGACTGCCCGCGCTGCCTATAGGAAACGGCAAAACGCGGTACCAAAATGAGCACAAAAATAACGACCAGCACAAAAGAGGTGGCCGCCACGAGCCAGGGGTTGGCCATGGCAAGTTCGTGCAGCAACACCCTGCCTCCGGGCAGGCCGACGTAACAGGATATGGCAGAAAGAACGACGATCATCTTCCTTGTCGCTCCGACTGCCACCGGGGCCAAAAACACAAAACCCCAAGAGGCATACCAGGGCTGCACCACGGGGCTCAACACAACCACCAACAGCATGCTCCATCCCATGGCCCACAGGGAGCCGACCTCGTCCGATTTCAAAAGCAATCTGTAGCAGAGTACGCCGGCGAGAGCCAGTCCCCCGCCTCTCGCTATTGTCAAAAAGATGCTCACGTGATTGCCAAAGCCCAAATTGGAAACCAGTTTTGCTCCGTATATTGCCAGCCCCGTCGCCGGATCCAGCCACGATCTTACCGTATCGGGATTGGAGAGACCGCTGACCCAGCCCCATCCCAGACCCACCACAGCCGCCGAAACGGCAATCACAACCGTGGTGGCGGCAAGAGCGACAAACACGGGGAGTATCCGCTGTTTGACGGATTTATTCGGACCCAAATATTCCCATCCTATATAAAGCGAACCTATGATCGCCGGAACTTTGACGGCTGCGGCCAAACCGCAAACGATAATGCCGAAAACCGGGTGCCCTTTGCGAGCCAGCGCATATCCCACGGCCAACAGTCCGAGCATGAGCGCGTCGTTGTGTCCGCCGCCGATAAGGTGCAAAATAATCAAAGGGTTCAAAACAGCCAAGGAAAACGATACGGCTCCGTCCCGGCCGAAGGTTTTGGCAATCATCGGTATGGCAAATGCAAACAGCGCTACACCGAGGAGAGCCAGAAACCGCAGACCCTCGACGGAAGCCAGCATGTTGTGCCCGGTGGCTTCCACTATCCAGGCGTCAAAGGTCAAAAAGACCGGTCCGTATGGACTCGGCACATACTGCCACATTTTGTCCACCGAAGTCGTGAAAGGGCCCTGACCAAGCGTCGCCGTCCCGTACCTGTAAGGACTGATATGGTGACTCATCATCTCGCCTTGTGCGGCGTAACTGTACATGTCGCGGCTGAAAAGAGGGGCAACTATCAGCATGGGGAGCATCCAAGCCACAAAAATAGGCACCAGTCTGGAAACCGGCACACCCGGATGTCTCGAGACGATTTTAACTATGTCGTACCAGGCCCTCAGCAAAACAAGCATGCCGCCGTAAACCATGACAACGCCTATGAACAGCCCCTGTCCGGGTGGGGCTATCACCCCCTGAATGGGAGAGGGCGCCGGTATGCCAAAATACCACGAGCCCGGTATTTTAAGAGTGAAGGGCGAATTCTGAAAACTCGCTCCGGCAAAAATGGCAACGGAGGCCAAAAATCCGATCAACGCCGGAGGTGCCAAAAGCCTGTACAGCGGGGTCACTCCGGATACGTAAGGCTCTTCTTCCTGTTTTTTTCTGAGTCTTTTCTCCATTTTGGCTTCGTCCGTCATCGGATACAAATGTTCCAAATCGAGTTTTACAATCACAAAACGGGAGAAAGCAACGGCAAAAGAAGCCACGAACAGCCAAAAACGCCTGGCCTTTACACCAATCCAATTTTCCATCAGCAGCCAGCGTCGCACGAAGGAATCGATCACACAACAATGTTAGCCAATTTGGATCAAGTTCGCTGGCAAAAGTATTGCGGGTGTCCGAATTGTAAGATTTTATTAAGGTTTTGTGAGCCGCCATACTTTTGCAACCGACCGGCCCCCGTAGACATAAAGTCGTCGCATGCACCATGGTTCCCGTGTATTCCGAACGACAAAAGTTTTGAAAAGTCGACCGGATGCCGACAGATTTAACTTTAAATTCATTTTGATTTAGGCCGATACTACATATTTACTATTGTCAATGTATAGTATGGACTCATGAACTTTACAGCGGGGAAAACCGGCGCGGCCGACACAGAATCACCGGCGCCGGGCTCACGACAAACCGGCGCCGGCAAAACCTTGAACAACGAAACCGGAGCGGGAAACCCGTTGCCTTCGCTTTCGTACAGAGACAGGCTTCTCCCGTTGTTTATACTGGCGGCGATCGGCTTGGGCATCTTTTTGGACAAAGTGCTTCCCGGTTTTGCCGGAGACCTCAATACGGCCAAGGTGGACAATACTTCCCTACCCATCGCCCTCGGGTTGTTGATCATGATGTACCCCGTGCTGGCCAAAGTCAGATTCGGTGAAGTCGGCAAAGTCGCCGCGAACAAAAAACTTCTTTCTGTTTCCCTGTTGTGCAATTGGATCATAGGTCCGGCCGTCATGTTCGGTCTGGCGTGGCTCTTTTTGCCGAACCTTCCCGCTTACCGGAGCGGACTCATCCTGGTGGGACTGGCCAGGTGTATCGCCATGGTGCTGGTTTGGAACGACTTGGCTTGCGGCGACAGGACGGCGGCGGCCGTATTGGTGGCCATCAACTCTATTTTTCAGATACTTGCCTATGCGGCGCTTGCCTATTTCTATCTGCACCTGCTGCCCTCCTGGCTCGGTCTCTCGACAGCTTCGATCCGGGTATCGACGGGGCAAATTGCCCAAAATGTGGCTATTTTCCTGGGAATACCCCTGCTGCTTGGTTTCGGCACCAGATTCATCGGAGAGAAAAAGAAAGGGAGTTTCTGGTATGAAAATAAATTTCTGCCAAAAATCGGTCCCCTCAGTCTTTACGGGCTTTTATTCACCATAGTCGTTTTGTTTGCCTTTCAGGGAAATGCCATTACGGCCAATCCGGCCGCCGTCGGAGAAATTGCCCTTCCCCTTCTCTGTTATTTCGCCATTATGTTCAGCCTGGGATTTTTCCTCGGCAGAGCATCCCGCATGAGCTACGAAGAAACTGTTACCCTGGCCTTTACGGCAGCCGGCAACAACTTTGAACTGGCCATAGCGGTTGCCATATCCACTTTCGGGATAGCCTCCGGTCAGGCCCTGGCCGGCACGGTGGGACCTCTCATCGAAGTGCCGGTGCTGGTGGCATTGGTGTACGTGGCTCTCTACGTACGACCGAGATATCAAAACAACAAAATTTTTAGTCGACAACCGAAGATAAGCCCGTCAAAGGAGATCGAGTCATGACAACGGCACTCACAGAAGAAAACAAGCCCACCGTTTTGTTTGCCTGCATCCACAACTCCGGAAGATCCGTGGCGGCCAAAGTAATCGCCGAGCATCTGGCCCGGGGAAAAGCCGTTATCTTGTCCGGAGGATCAGAGCCGAAAACCGAGATAAATAAAAATGTGGCGCTCGCTCTTCAAAAAAAAGGGCTTTCCGCCGAAAACGAGTACCCGAAACTGATGACAGCCGAGCACGTGCTCGCCGCCGACGTGGTGGTCACCATGGGGTGCGGGGAAACCTGCCCGTTTTTTCCCGGCAAGAAATATCTGGACTGGGACATAGAAGATCCGGCCGGCAAAGATGAGGCTGCGGCCGAAAGAGTGGTCGACGAGATCTGGAAAAAAGTTCTGCAACTGTTCGGCGAAATGGGCATAATCTCCGACGGCGAAACGATTCTCCGGACTGACCTGTCCTAAATCCTACGGCTTTCGCTTCGAGCTCGGCGGAGACAAATTTTCGTATAGACTGAAGAGTAGGAAAAATTGCAAGGAGAGTCATCTTGACTAACTTATCCGGCGAGGCGGTCGGGTCGTTCTCCCAGGAACATCCGCCCACCCAAAGCGCCGAGCAAGATGCAAACGCCATAACATCGGAAGCCGCCAGACGCCGTACGTTTGCCATCATCAGTCACCCCGACGCGGGAAAAACCACCCTGACGGAAAAATTTCTGCTTTACGCCGGGCAGATAGCGGAAGCCGGCGCAGTCAAAGCCAGAGCCGGCAGGAAGAGTGCCACGTCGGACTGGATGGAAATGGAACAGCAGCGCGGCATCTCCATCACCTCGACCGTCATCCAATTCACATACCGCTCACACGTGATCAACCTTTTGGATACCCCGGGCCACCGGGACTTCTCCGAGGATACTTACAGAGTCCTTGCCGCCGTCGACTCGGCGATCATGGTGTTGGACGCGGCCAAAGGCATCGAAGCCCAGACATTAAAACTTTTTGAGGTCTGCGCCGGCAGACAAATCCCCATACTCACGTTTATCAACAAATACGACAGACCCGGCAAAGAAATCCTCGGTCTCCTCGACGAAATAGAAACGAAAATCGGCGTGAGACCCACCCCGGTGACTTGGCCGGTGGGCATCTCCGGCGACTTCAAAGGCGTGATCGACAGAAGAAACAACCTCTACATCAAATACCAGAAGATGGCCAGGGGCTCAAAAGAGGCCGGGGAAGAGACCTGTGAACTGAACCGGGCGACGGATTTGTCGCCGGAAATGCTGGAACAGACCAAAGAGGAGCTTTCGCTTCTCGAAGCGGTCGGATCCGATCTTGACATCGGGAGCTTCCTGGAAGGCAAAACAACTCCCCTGTTTGTCGGATCGGCACTGACAAATTTCGGGGTAAAACACATTTTGGACGCGGTCGTCGACATGGCGCCCCCGCCCCGGGCCCAAACCGACGTTTCGGGCGGCAAAAGAGATCTCTCTGAACCCTTTTCCGGATTTGCCTTCAAAATACAAGCCAACATGGATCCGGCCCACAGGGACAACGTGGCCTTTGTGCGCGTATGTTCGGGGCGTTTCCGACGCGGCATGGTGATCACGCACGAAAAAAGCAAAAAGTCTTTCGCCACGAAGTACGCCGCTTCCGTTTTCGGCAACGACCGCAACACCATAGACGTGGCCTATCCCGGCGACGTCGTGGGTCTGGTCAACGCCGGCGATCTGGCCATCGGAGACAGCCTGTACGAAACTTTGCCGGTTGCCTATCCCCCCATACCGACTTTTGCGCCGGAACTGTTCTCCTATGTCACCAGCAAAGACGTTTCCAAATACAAACAATTCAAAAAAGGTCTGGAGCAGATGGCAAAAGAAGGCGTCATCCAGCTCTACAACGACTTGGACCCCGTCCCGAATCCCATTATCGCCGCCGTGGGACAAATGCAGTTTGAGGTATTTTCGCACCGCCTGATCAACGAATTCAAAGTACCGGTTGAGATCAGGGCCACCAAATACCGTCTGATCAGAAAATCCGGTCCGGAATGTATCAAACCGTTGCAAAACGTCAGCGGCGCAAAAGTGGTAAAAAACCAAAGCGGCGACATCATGGTACTCATCGAAAGTCCTTACTGGCTGTCTTACATCCAAGGCGAATACCCGGATATTTTTCTCAGCCAGATATCTCTGCACTGACAAAACTCGGCCGGAGAGCCAACGTGACGTTTCTAATCCGTCAATTCCTCGGCACAGGACTTGGCCAGCAGGAAAAGTTTTTCTCGCTCTTTTCCCGTTGCCGTGACATGTCCCAGTTTTCTGCCCGGCACCGGCTCTTTCCCGTAGAGATGAACGGCAACCGTCGGATAACCGGCGACGCTCTCCAGTAGTTCCCTCGGATCTGTCGCGTTACGGCCGCCCAAAATATTGACCATGACCGCCGCCGGCACTTTCATGTCCGCGGAACCGAGCGGCCAGTCCAGAACGGCGCGCAGGTGGTTTTGAAACTGGGAAGTATACGCCGCTTCGATTGTGGCATGACCCGAGTTGTGGGGCCGAAGGGCCAACTCGTTGATCATAAGGTTCGAATCCCCGTCCACAAACATCTCGATGGCGACAAGACCGACCGCCCCGACTGTTTCGGCAATCGCAAAAGCCGTTTCCTTGGCCGATTTTGCCAGTTTTACGGAAATGTCTGCCGGCATGAAAAGCTCGTTGCAGATTCCGTTTCTTTGCACAGTCTCGATGGGTTCGTAAGCCAAAAACTCTCCGCCGGGCCGCCTCACACCCAGAATTGCTATCTCTTTTTCTATCTCCACGTGGTTTTCGAGGATGAATTCATACTGCTTGTTCCCGACGACAAAGTTGTCCTGATCGGGGTCATCTTTGTGTTCACGCGACCCGGAAACGCCTGTTCCCGCCGCGGATTTGTTTCCCAAAAATTTATCGGCAAAGTCTTTTGCTTCCTCTTCGTCGCGCACGACCCACACCCCCCGGCCGTCATACCCGCCGGAGCGCGACTTTACGACAACCGGCCACCGATGTGCCGCGGCAAACCGGACCAGAGAATCCGGTACACCCGGGTCCAGCGGCAAAAAATCCGGAACGGCAAAACCCGCTTCTTTTAACCTTGTTTTGGCATACAGCTTATCCTGGGAGTACATAAAAGACTCGGATCCCGGACGGACGACAAAAGATTTTTCCTCCAAGGCCTTGATCAGCCCGCAAGGGACCAGCTCGTGATCGAAAGTGACGACGTCGCAGCGCTCGGCCAATTCCAAAACCGCGTCCGGATCACGGTAATCCCCAAAGACGGCCTCGGCTCCCGACAATACCGCCGGATCCGACGGAGACCGGGCCAAGACGGCAAAGCCGATACCCAAATCTATCGCCGCCTGGTGTGTCATGCGCGCCAACTGGCCCGCTCCCACCATGCCGACCCGCGCTGTTTTATTTGCCTTCATATCTGCCTCATGGTATATATTTGTGTTTATATGGGTACATCTATGGAAAATATCAAAAATGCCATGGCTCCGGTCCAGATAGTCATGGGGAGCTCCTCCGATTTTAACATCATGAAAGCAGCCGCTCACATTTTAACCGAATTGGGCGTAGAACATGACGTCAGGGTGCTTTCTGCACACAGGATGGCTTCCGAGATGCTGGAATTCGGACGCTCGGCGGCCGGAACGGGGATCAGGGTCATTATCGCCGGCGCCGGCGGAGCAGCCCATCTGCCCGGCATGCTGGCCGCGGTGACCACGCTGCCTGTCATAGGGGTTCCCGTGTCGCTGAAAAATCTCTCCGGCTTGGATTCCCTGCTTTCCATCGTGCAAATGCCGGGAGGCGTACCCGTCGCCGCGGTAAGCATAGACGGGGCAAAAAATGCCGGGCTGCTTGCCGCCCGCATCCTCTCCCTGGGAGACGAAGGACTGCGAAAGCGTCTGGAGAATTACCAAACAGCCCTTACCGAAACGGCCGAAAAGCAAAACGAAGAGTTGCGCTCGATGTTGGAAAACGGCTGAGGCCTTCGGCGAATCTTCTTCAAAACCGGTTCCGGGGAACTCTCTCGGCCGGCGTAAAAGCGTTTCTCAACCGCTTATCGTCCGGAACGCGTCGGAAGAGGACACCTTCGGAGGCCGGAGTCAACCAAGAGACGAAAGAGACGACGCGGCGGCTTTGACCGTGACTTCCAAATCGGCGTCGCCGTGGGCCAAAGAGGGAAACCAGGACTCGTAAGGACTCGGAGGAAAATAGACGCCCCGTCCGCACATCGCATGGAAAAATTTCGGGTATATGTTACTTTCCGCCGAGGCACGGGCGTCCGCGTAATCTTTGACGGATTCGACCCCAAAAAATAAACTCATGAGCGTCTTATACCTAGAAACCGCAACCTTGATGCCCGATCCAAAAAACACCGTTTCCAATTGCAGCGCCAGGTATTCCGTCTTTTTTTCAAGTTCGGCATACGACTCCGGCGTAAGAGCATCCAAGACCGCTTTTCCCGCCGCCGTGGCCAGAGGGTTGCCGGACAGGGTTCCGGCTTGATATACGTCTCCCAAGGGAGCAAGCCTGTCCATAATCTCTTTCTTCCCACCCACCGCGGCAAGCGGCAGTCCGCCTCCCACCACTTTGCCGAAACACCACAAATCGGGTTGAACCGAAGTGACGGAAGAGGCTCCTCCGTAAGCAATGCGAAACCCGGTTATCACCTCGTCAAAAATCAAAAGCGCTCCGGCTGCCTCGCAGGCCGCTTTCAAACCGGCAAGAAAACCGGGTGCGGGCGGGATCAAACCCATGTTTGCCGCCGCCGGCTCCACGATCACGCAAGCCGTCGAGCCGTCGACCGCCGGGACCCTGTTGTAAGGCAATACCTCGGTATCTTGGACGGCTCCTTCGGTAACGCCGGCGGAATCCGGAAGCGTTGCCGCTCCCGAACCGGCTCCGGCCAGCAAAGCGTCGCTGTGTCCGTGATAGCAGCCGTCGAATTTGATTATTTTTTGACGTTTCGTAAACGCACGGGCCAACCTCACCGCCGTCATGACGGCTTCCGTTCCCGAAGAAGTAAAGCGAAGCTTTTCACAACCCGGCACCCGGGCAGCAATTTTTTCGCTCAGCTCGACTTCTGCCAAAGTCGGAGCGGCAAAGCTCGTTCCTTTTGCCGCCGCTTTTGTGACGGCCTCCGTGACGCGCTCATCCGCATGACCCAAAATGCTGGCGCCGAAGGATTGAACGTAGTCGATGTAGCGGTTTCCGTCGACGTCGTAAAGATAAGGTCCTTTGGCCGATTCCACGAATACCGGTATTCCGCCCACGTGTTTGAAAGCCCTCACCGGCGAACTCACGCCGCCGGGAATAATTTGCAAAGCTCTGTCGTAAAAATTCAGTGAATTGGTATTTTCCATCAAATTGTTCCTGCCCGTCAATCGATCTGTCTATAGATGTTTGGCAATTTCTTTTGCAAAGTAGGTAATGATGGCGTCCGCTCCGGCCCGCTTTATCGACATCAACGTCTCATAAGCTACCGATGTCCCGTCAAACACGCCGGCCGCCGCCGCCGCGGCAATCATGGAATACTCTCCGCTCACCTGATAAGCCGCCAGAGGAAACCCGAACTTGGCCTTGGCCTTGGCAATGACGTCCAGATTGGTGACGGCCGGCTTGACCATCACCATATCCGCGCCTTCTTCTATGTCAAGCGCGATTTCCCTTAAAGATTCATTTACATTCCCTATATCCTGCTGGTAAGTTTTTCGGTCTCCCCCGTCGGCGATCGTGACATCCACTGCATCCCGGAAAGGGCCGTACAGAGCCGTGGCATATTTGGCACTGTAAGCCAAAATGGCGGTGTCGTGATACCCGGCACTCTCAAGCGAAGAGCGTATCGCTCCCACCTGTCCGTCCATCATGCCGGACGGAGCAACAAAATCGACTCCCGCTTTGGCATACAGTAGCGCCGTCTTGGAATAAAGAAGCAAGGTCTCGTCGTTTTGGACAGTGCCGTCTTCGCCCAAAACGCCGCAATGCCCGTGATCGCTGTATTCGTCCAAACACAGATCCGCCATCACCACGAGATCGTCTTGGAATTTATCCTTCAACAGTCGAACGGCGGCGACGGCTATGTTGTTTTCGGCATACGCCGCGGAACCGAGCGCATCTTTGTCGGCGGGAATCCCGAATAAGATAACGGTACGCAAACCGCTGTCAAGACAGGCTTTTGCCTCATCCTCCAGGGAACGCAGACTTTGCACGGTAACGCCGGGCATGGAGACAACCGGTAACGGCGAGTCAAGCCCTTCTCTCACAAATATGGGGGCGATCAGGTCGGATACACCGATGTCTGTTTCTCTTACGAGACTCCTGATATGCCCGCTCCTTCTCAATCTTCTCATCCTGGTCAGCGGATATGACATGACACCATCTTACTACATTCGCAACAAGGCAAATCTCCGTGCACCACAGGAAAGCTGGCGCGGATGGCGTCCAAAAGCATCAAAGAATTAGAAATAAACGGATCGCAACGCATCCCCGTCACAAATAGCTTTTCAATGCCGGGGTATTGTGGAAAAACCCTTTATTTAAGGCGACTCGGCGTCAAAAGAAGTGCCGGGATATCACGTCCGTGAGATCCGCCATGGTCGGCTTGACGGCCTGAATATAATTTTCGACACCATAACTTTGCAGTGCTTTCGTTGTTTCGATGCCGATCGAAGCGGCAATCCCCGAATGCTCTTTGCCCAATTGGCGCATAAACGAATGAACCGTGGACGGAGAAGTAAATGTAACCACGTCGGCTTTTTTGATCATGTCGGCCGCGGAAGCGGGAAGCGGGCTCTCGATTGTGTCGTACACATCCGCGACATCCACGGCATATCCCAAATCCAAAAGACCTTTCTTCAAAGTATTTTTCGCTATTTTGGAACGGGGCATCAAGACTTTCTGCCCCGTCCCGGAAGGCAATTTCGCAAATTCTTTCAGTATGGCCCCGCCGGAAAATTCTGCCGGCAAAAGATCGGGGACAATGCCTTTTGCCCTCAAGACTCTTGCGGTTTCTGCTCCGACGGCAACAACTTTTATGCCGTTTAACACCCTGACGTCAGGCAGGCACGCCAAAAAATATTCGACTGCGTTCGAGGAAGTAAACACCAGCCAGCCGTAATCGGACAGTTTGTCAATGTAAACCCGCAACTTTTCTTGCAGATTTTCGACTGGCACAATTTCGATGAGAGGGGCACAAAGAACTTTTGCCCCCTTTCTTTGCAACATCGCAATGAGTCCCTCGGACTGGCGTCTGGCCCGCGTCACGGCAACCACTTTTCCGTAAAGAGGTTTGTCGGCATTCGGGACAAGTCTCGTCAGATTCAAGCCGACCACATCTCCCACGACGAATACCGCTGGGGATTCCACCTCCGCATCACCCAAATCGGCCAGGCGCAACCTTTGGTTGACTTCCGTGATGAGAGAGCTGTTCGCACAAACGGCGACTTCGGTATCCGCCGGCAATCCGGCGGCCTGCAGCTTGGCGCAAAGCTCTTTCTTGTTGGCAACTCCCATCAAGATAACGATGGTCATGGATGTTTTCACCGCATGAGTGAGTGCCGTCTCGTCTATTTCATGCCCGGTCATGATGACGACGCCCCGCGCCGTCCCCCTGTGGGTAACGGGAATGCCGGCGAACAAAGGGGCGGACAGAGAAGAACTGATGCCCGGTATGACTTCAAAATCTATTTTTTCTTCCCTCAGGGCAAGCGCCTCTTCCCCGCCCCGTCCGAACAGAAACGGGTCGCCGCCTTTCAGTCTCACCACCGTTGAATACTTCTTTCCGTAGCGTACAAGCAGCTTATTGATATTTTCCTGCTCCGAATACTTTGATCCCACCCCTTTGACTTTGCCCACGTCTATCAAAACCGCCGTCTTGGGGAAAAAGTCGAACACCCTGTCGTCGATCAATCTGTCGTAGAGAATTACTTCGGCGTCCCGCAATAAATTGTAAGCCTTCAAACTCAGGAGATCCGGATCCCCGGGACCGGCACCCACCAGATAGACCGTCACGACCAGTCTCCGTCCGTCCGTATCAAGGCCGCACCGGAAGAAGAAGGGCCGCCGTCGTATGTTTTTGCAATTTTTTGCAATTCGGCGGCCAGGTCCCTGCCGACAGCGACGGGGTCGTCCCCCAAGCGGGATCTGCGAATCAAAACCGTGTCGCCGTCGGCAGCCAACAAGGCACGCAGAAAGACTTTCCTTGTGCCGTCGCTTGAGTCTATTTCGCCGTAAGCGGCGGCCGGGGCATCGCAAGAGCCGCCGATGTGCGCCAAAAAGGAACGTTCGGCAAGCAAAATAAAACGGGCGGATTCGTCGCTGATCCCGTCCAGCAACTCCAGGAGATCGCTGTCTGTGGATTTGGCGGTGATCGCCAAAGTGCCCTGTCCCACCTGAGGAAGCATGTCGTTGACGGACAGGATGCTGCTTTTTGCCGCCGGAATGTCTATACCCAGTCTGTCGAGGGCGGCTTTTGCTATAACAATCGCGCCGTTGGGCGGTATTTTGTTTATCCGCGTGGCAATGTTGCCGCGGAGCCCGACTATATCCAAATCCGGTCTTAGCGCCTGCAATTGAAGTTTTCTCCTCAAAGAACCCGTCGCTACCCTGGCCCCTTCCGGCATTTCCTCCATGGTGCAGCCGAGCAAAACATCACGCGGGTCGGCTCTTGCCGTCACTCCGGCCAGTATAAGTCCTTCTTCGGAGACCGAGGAGGGAAGATCTTTTGCGGAATGCACCGCCAAGTCGGCCTTTCCCGACAAAACGTTTGCTTCGACTTCTTTGACGAATGCACCCTGCATCCCCAAACCAGAGATGGGTATGTCCAGCCTCTTATCGGCAAACGTCTCCGCCACTTCCAGTTTTATGTCGGGATCAAAAACACGGGAACCTATATTTTTTAAATGCGAAGACAGCAGAGCCGCCACGTTGGTAGCCTGCATCAGGGCAAGAGGGCTGGATCTCGTCGCTATCCTTATTTTTCTCATGCCGCACCGATCCGGAATTCAAAAATGCCGGAAAAAAAACTTCCGGGAGGTGCCCCGGCAACGCCCATACATGATTTGCCGAAATCATACTCCGCCGGGAGAAGTTTCTCGGGCACAAAGATTATTTTGCCAATCATGATAGTTTTTATCATATATCAGCCAGTAATGATATGTGATGACTGTCGACGGAAATCACGGACCCGATCCGTCACGCTCTAAAGTCGCATGCGGGATCAAATGCTTACGCAGAAAATTTTATAAACGCATCTTTTTTCCGGCGGGAGTTAAAACAGGAAAACGGATCAGAGTCGAATTTTTCTCCGCAAAAGTAACTTTTACCCTATTCAAGACCGAAAAGTGTCCGCAATGTCCGGAAAAACATTTCGGAATCGCCGCCCGCCGCAGCCTGCTTTATGCTTACTGTAGGTTCATGCAAGAATTTGTCTATTCCGCTTTCAAAAGCCCTTTTTAGTTTTTCGCGCTCACCGGCATCCAGCGACGCGAAAACCTGATTCTTCTCCAGCTCGGCTTCCATGATGGCGACCGCCTGCGCTCTGATGGATTTGATGAGAGGAGCGGCCTGCCTGCTTTTCGCGTTGTCCAAATACCGCTTCAACTCGGCGGCGATAATTTCTTGGACTTTATACACGGCAGCCCGTCTGGAATCCATTTCCTTTTCCGCATAAAGACGCAGATCGTCTATATTGAATAACTTGACGTGAGCCATATCGGCAACATCGGGATCTATCGCCCTCGGAACGGCGGCATCCACCAAAACAATCGGGGTTTTTCTGGAATCCCCCATCTCCCTGATGAGATTTTGTGTGATGACTATTCCGTCATTGGCCAAAGCGGTCACCACTATGTCTACTTCCCGAATGGCGCTGGCAAGACTTGCCATGTCAACGACTTTGGCGCCGTATGTCTTGGCCAAAGTGTTCGCCCTTGCCATTCCCCTGTTGGCAATGGTCAAATTGCTTACGGATCTGTCGGCCAAAGCCGATACCAGTTTTGAACCCATTTCACCGGCTCCGACCACAAGCGCCTTGCTGCCGTTTAAATTACCGCCGTGTTCTTGAGAAATAAGTTCCACGGCAACGTGCGCCAGCGATGTCGTGCCTTGGGCTATGGCCGTGTCCGATCTTGCTTTTTTCCCCGTCATAATTGCATGGCGGAACAACAAAGCCATGTTTGTCCCGCACGCTTTGAGTCCGTGGGCCATTTCCCAGGCATGCTTTACCTGCCTCAGGATTTCGCCTTCCCCCACTACGGGAGAATCCACCCCGGAAGCCACTTCAAACAAATGAGTGACGGCGGCCTCTTCAAAGTAAACTTGCAAACTTTGGCATAATTGTTCGCTCAGGCCTTTTTCCTCCGCCAAATTCATACAGAAAAAATCCTGTATGGCCGCTATTCCTTCGTGAAAACGGCTTACGAAAGCATAAACTTCCGTCCTCAGACAAGTCGATAAAATAACTGCTTCCTGAATATGGCGGCTTTCCGAAAGCACACTCAGAGAAGACTGGACACTGCTGTCCGGCACAGAAATTTTTTCCAAAATATTAATTGCTACATCGCGTTCATTGACGCACACTGCTACTATCGGCACATTTACAGCCTATGACTTTTTTGCCACATTCTGGCTCCATCCGGCACAATATCAAAAAATATCATGGACAAAATTCCCTTTTGTCCCACTCTATGTCTGGTTGAGATAAAAAGCCAGTATCTCGAGCTCCAAAGACAGGTCCACATTCCTCACCCGGACGCTTTCGTCGGTACGCAGCAGAATGGGGGCAAAATTGAGTATGGAAAGTATCCCGGCCTCAATCATGAGGTTGACCGTGGCTTCGGCTGCCGCGGGAGGGGTGGCGATGACTCCTATCGGATTCCTGAGCCCCGTCACGCGCCGACTCAAAGCCGACATATCCTCCACCTTCAAGTCTCCCACTTTGGCACCGATCACGCCGGGGTCTATGTCAAAAAGCCCGACGACAAAAAAACCGTTGGCGTTGAAACCGGGGGAATTGGTAAGCGCCCTGCCGAGATTGCCGGCGCCGGCTATCAAAACGGGCCAGGTGTTATGCGCGCCCAATTTTTGGGATATGGCGCGGTCCAGAACTTCCACATCGTAGCCGCTGCCGCGGACCCCCAAAGAACCGAGAAAAGTAAAATCCCGTCTTACGGTGGCGGAGTTGACCATGGCGGCTTCCGCCAGCTCTTCGGATGAGATGACCTTTATTTTGTTGTTCAGACAATTTCTGACGATCCTGCGGTAAAGCGGGAGTCTGGCCACAACCTTTTCCGGAATAACCGTTTTCTTGTAGTTTTCTGTCGACATACTGATTCCTTACGTCTTTATTCCGGCCGTGAGGAGCAAACCGTCACGGTGTCAGTCGCTATTACGCATCACCGAAATAAACACACATTGCGGAGATGCCGCCGCCGTTTCCGGCACGGCAAGGTCTCACGGTATTTTTGCATTCCAAAAGAGTAAATCACTCAGGACGGTTCTTTGGAAATTTCATCGGAACGCCGCGCTGCTTTGTCAACGGCGTCTATGATACAGGCCCTAAAGGCTCCCTGTTCCAGGGCATAAAGACCGTGTGCGGTTGTTCCGCCCGGTGAAGTCACCTGGGATCTCAGGTCGGCGGGATCCAGTCCCGTCTCACTCAGCATCATGGCGGAACCCAACAGCGTCTGATAGGCGAGCACTTTGGCAACCCGCCTGTCGAGTCCCTGCAGTACGCCGGCGTCTACCAGGGACTCCACAAACAAAAGCACATAAGCGGGCCCCGATCCCGACAAACCGGTGACTGCATCCAAATATTTTTCGTCGACCGTTACCACAACGCCCAGGGAGTTCAAAACCTTTTCTCCCCAGACAAGATCTTCATAGACGGTATTTTTGCCGGCGGCAAGTCCCGAAGCGGCCTGACCGATCATGGCGGGAGTGTTCGGCATGGCCCGTAAAACCTTGGCACCCGGCCACAGCCAGGATTCGAGTTGTTTTGTCGTGATGCCGGCGGCGACCGACAAGACTCGGTCATACATATTGGCCTGCATCCCCTGACATACCTGCTTCACGTCGCCCGGCTTTACGGCTATAATGGCATCCCCTCCCTGCGGGGGAGATGCCAAAACGCTCACGTCCGGAAATTCGGCGGCCAAGACTCTTCTGGCATCTTCGTTTTGTTCCACCACCGCACACTCTGAAGGGAGAGCAAACTTACCGTTCAGCAGACCCAGCAAAAAAGCTTTCCCGATTTTGCCGCCGCCAATAATTACAATACGAGACACGTTTTAAAAATACTTGATGAAAGGACCTGTTACCTCTCATTGAGCATAAAATTTCAAAAATCCGACCAAACGGTCCACAGCAAAAAATGTACCGCGGCCGGATTGAGAGCCGGTTTGTCGCAAAGTCTGCAAAATCCTTTGCAGTTTTTACAAACCCCGCTCCGGCAAACAAAGAAAAACAGTTTTTATTAAAGTCATGATAAAAAAGATATTTCCCATAAAAACTGCAAATTTGATGTTGATTATGCATTACCCAAATACGACTTACAAAAAGATTTGCGACGGCCATTTTTTAGCATAATTATGCAACACTGTTAACTGAAATACTTACTTTGTTTACACAATTAACTAATTTATTGACCTATGATAAAACCAGTATCGTTCAGATGAAAAGGATAAACGTCTATTTCATCTAATAAAAGTGTGACATTTATGCACCAATGCATAAGTCTCATAGAGGAGGTTGAAATGTTAGAACCAGCTGCAAAAACCAGTACAAATCCGAGTATCTCACAATCAGCAAAACACATTCTTTCACATAAATCGCGTAATAAAAACCATAAAAAAATTGCCGGAGTATCTCTGGTGGCAACTTTGGGTGTGGTGTTGAGTGCCTGCAGTTCAAGCACGTCATCCAGCGGCACCACGACGTCCAAAGCTCCCGCTCATCTCCCGCCGCTCGTGATGGAATCCAGCCAAGAATCGAGTGTCACACAGACATTCAACCCGTTCCAATCCAACTCGGCATCCACCACCCTCGGCATGAACTCCCTGATCTATGAGCCGCTTCTCCAATTCAACCCGGCGAACACAAGCACGATTTATGACTGGCTGGCCACCGGCTACAAGTGGGGAACGGGCGGAAAATCGATTACCTTTACCATCCGGTCCGGGGTAAAGTGGAACAACGGAACTCCCTTCTCGGCCGCCGACGTTGCTTATACTTACAAGCTGCTTGAATCAAATGCCACTTTAAACACTTCGGGTCTTCCGCTGACGGGAGTAACCCAGTCGGGCAATACGGTAACACTTGACTTCTCTTCTCCTCAATATGACAATCTGCAAGCAATTGCGAGTGTCTATATCGTGCCCAAGTCCGTCTGGTCCAAGGTAAGCAATCCCACCACCTATACGGATGCCGTACCGGTCGGCACGGGACCCTTTGTTTTCTCCAACTACAATTCATCTGGAATTACGCTCAAGGCAAACCCGCACTACTGGCAAGTCAACCACGTGCCGGAAGTTGTTTTCCCGACTTATGCTTCCAGCTCCGCGGCAGAAGACGCCCTTTTGAACGGTACCGCCACCTGGGAAGGAAACTTTATTCCTGGCATCCAAAAGACATTCCGCGCCACCAGTAAATACCACCTTACGTACTTTGCCCCGGTCAACACCAACGCCTTCTTCCCGAACCTGAACAAATTCCCGACAAATCAGCTGGCGGTCCGCGAAGCGATCAGCCTGGGCATCAACAGAACTCTCATCGGCAAAATCGGCGAGTCCGGACTGGAGGCTCCCGTTACCAACGCCGGCGGTCTTACTCTGCCGGCATTCTCCCAATACCTGACACCGGCGGCCAAGAAGCTGACAGAAAACGTCACGCCAAATATCGCCGCCGCCAGAAAAGTACTGGAAAACGCGGGCTGGCACCTCCAAAACGGGTTTTTCTACAACGCCCAAGGCAAAGAGCTGACATTGCAGATCTCGGACCCCTCCAACTACTCGGACTACTACTCGGACGACGGCTTGGCCGTCAAAGAGCTGCGTACCGTGGGCTTTAATGCCATTCGTGTCGGCAACTCCGACAACGCCTGGTATGCAGACATTGCCGACGGCGGTTTCGAACTCACCCAACACTGGTCCCTGACCTCGATCAACCCCTACAACCTCTACGACAACTGGCTGGGGTCCAACATCAGTTCGTCTGCCGGTAACTTTGAGCGTCTCAACAGCCCCCAAGTGGATACCATGCTGGCCAACGTTGCCGCACAGTCCACAGTGGCTGGCGAAGCAAAAGCCCTGGTTCCGTTGGAGCAGTACGTGGCAACCAACTACCCGATCATACCCACCGTTTATGGCGCGGCCTTTATGGAAGCCAACTCCACCAACTACACCAACTGGCCGAGCCCGACCAACAGATACGAGTCGGGGTCTCCGAATGCGCCGACCAACGAGGTGGTGATCTTACACTTGCAACCTCGTTCCTGATAAAGGGAGAGCACCGGTAACAGTGATATCCGGCGCTATCTGAAAAACTGTTTTCGGTAAGCAAGGCGTTCCGCGGCGGCGGAACGCCTTGCCGTTTTTTGAAGAAAAACTTTCCGAGAAAGCGGCCGTTCCAACGTGACAGCCTTTTTACCACACTGCGTGAAAGAATTGCAAAAGGTTATCGGCCGCACCCGAGAAAGCAACATTATAAAGATTTGACGGCGAAACAAACTGGTTTTGTGACAATCCGCCAAAACCGCTTATGTCAGCAGGCTTTGATAATTGCGTTGGTCGCGATTCCCCTGTAGAGATAGTTTAGTCTGTTGGCGGCGGCATGCCAGGTATATCCGGAGGCTTTTGTCAAACCATGCCGTCCAAGTTCGTTTTGCAGCCCGGGGTCGGAGAAGACTTTTGCGATCACGCCGGCATAATCTCCGGCAGAGTGGCCTTCGACCAAAAATCCTTCTTTGCCGTCTTCGATCAGCGTGGACAGGCCTCCCACGTCGGCTGCCACCACCGGCGTGGCGCACGCCATGGCTTCCAAGGCCACCAGACCAAACGATTCGCTTCTGCTGGGAACCACCACGCAATCGGCGGCTCTGTAAAAAGTGGACAGGACTTCATGAGGTTGCGGAGGTAAAAATACCGCTTCGTTACCCATGCCGGCGTCTCGGACGCAGAGCCTCAGAGACTCATACCAATCGCCGCTCCCGATTCCGCTCGGCCCGCCGACCAAAAACAACTTGGCATTTGTTATGCCGAATTCTTCCAACATCGCAAATGCGCCTATCGCGACGTCCACGCTTTTCAAGGGCTGCATCCTCCCCACGAAGAGCAGCAGGGGATTTTCCGGAAAAGATGTTCCCAGGTTGATGCCATAATTAAAATCTATGTACGCCGAGAGTGCACTTTTTGCGAATTCTCTTCTGCCGGATCGAAAAAAAGATTTTTCTATGCCGGGCGAGATTATGGCCATTCTTGCCATATCCACCCCATACAATTCCGTCAGATCCGTCACTTCGGCATCGCAGGAAGCAGTCACAACATCGGAGCAGGAAGCTATCATGGCTTCCCTTTCGATTCTTCTGATGGACGACGCTATATCGGGATTGCCCTGGCCTTGGAGGACTTTTACTTTTTCCAAAGTGTGAAATGTCGTGACCAGAGGAATTTCCAATTGGTGCTTGACTTCGTGTCCGACCAAAGCGGACAGCCAGTAATTGGCATGGATGGCAGAGATGGGTTCGTCATAGTCATTGTTTTTCTCAATGACAGAAGCCGTAATCCTGTCGGCCATCTCATCCAAATGGAGGATAAACTCGTCGTGCGTCAACGGCCTCAAAGGACCCGCTTCTATATTGAATACCCTAAAACCGGGTTCCACTTCAACGACATGCGGGGTATCGGGAGCACATGAGCGCGCATATACGTCACAGGTAACTCCCGACCTGGCCAAGGCCGATGCCAATTCTCTAACGTATACATTCAGTCCCCCGCCGTCACCCACTCCCGGTTGATCGAGTGGTGATGTGTGCAGCGACAAGACCGCAACATGAGTCATATATACCATATTAGACCATATTTATCCTTAATGACATACCCTTCAGGGCAAGTCATCGTAAAAACAGATGCGGACTCAATGCCTTACAGTCATGACGCACTGCCGCGGTGCAGACCGCATCTTGAAGCCAGCGGGTCTGACCTCAGTATCTCCGTCCCGATATCGGCGCCGCACTCTTCACATTTGCCGTAACCGGCGGTGTCGATTTGGCTCAGCACTTCTTCCATGCGGGTAAGTTTTTTTTCCAATTCGTTGAGCAAAAGCGACAGTTTGTCGTCTTCGCTGTTGCGGTTTTGGGTATTTGCCGGAAAGTCCTCAGAAAAACTCCCGGCGGATGCTGTTGGTCCGTCTAAATAAGTCATTTGCCGTCAATTTTATCACGGATCCCGAAAAACCGGGGCTTTGATTTGCGACACGGCCCGCATTTCCAAGACAGGACGGCAAATCAAAGCATACCCAAAACAATGCCGCCGGTGAACTTCGTTGCCGGAATGAAAAATCCGTTATGCCTTACGACAAAAACAGCCGATGAATCCCACAAAGCAACGATTGCGACGCTACACCCGTTTTGTGTCTTGTTTAAATTTTATGACGGCTCCAGTAAAAAATATTGCGAACCAGACGGCGGCATTCAGCAACCAAACGACATCGAAGTTCGACTGCAAAAGGGGATAGTGCACGATCTCATCCAAACCGTACAAAGGAGTGTAATAAGCTATTTCCCTGATCATGTGGGGGAAAGAGCTCAGCGGAATAAATAAGCCTCCGGCAAAAGAAAACAGCAGCAAACCGAATGCTATAAATTGCATGGCGTTCTCGGAAGGCACCAAATACCCCATAAAAATCCCAAAAACGGCAAACACCAGTGAGCCGATCCAGACGCATGCCGCGCATGCGACCCAAATTTCTGCCGGCATATGGGCCTTATGGTTAAGGATACCCACCACAAAAACAGCCGCCAGCGACATAAAGCTCAAGGCGAGAGACGTAACGGTTTTTATGGCTATGTAGGCGGTGGCCGACAGCGGAGTCGTACGCAATTGCCGGCTCCAACCCGCCACGCGTTCCAAGGAAATAACGGACCCTCCGAAAGAGGCCGCCTGCACCGCTCCGTACAGTGCGATAGAAACAACCAGAAACGCCGACAGATTGCCCACCCCCACTACTTTTCTGCTGGCTTTCGCGGAAGAAGTAAAGAGAAATGACAGAATAATCGGCATAAGAAGTACCGATATCATGGTCCGTTTGTTTCTCAACAAGCGTTTTGTCTCCAAGAGAATCAAGGGGAGGCTGAAACCTCCGTACTTTGGCAATTGACGTGTCAAGGCGGCATCCGTCGTTGAACTCATGAAAATACCTTTCAAACGCTTTGTCGGATTATTGATTAACTAATTAATTTGTTGTCAGATTGAGAAAAGTTTCTTCCAGTCCCGCCAAAGAAATTTCCAAATTCACGGCATCCGTTTCCAGAAGCAAATATCTGGCCACCATGTCGCTGTCGCGGCAGACCACCTCAAGTTTATTGTTGGCAAGTTCCGCCGAAACGACCCCTTCCATTTTCAAAAGGACGTCTTTGTCAACGGATGAAACGTGGGCGCGAACCGTTTTGTCGGACGAAAGCGATTTGACCTCCATGGGCGTTCCGTCCGCGACGATTTCGCCTTTTTTGACCAAAACGATTCTGTCTGCGTAATTGTCGGCTTCTTCCAAATAGTGGGTGGCAAATAAAATAGTTTTGCCCAAAGCCGCATCTTCTTTGATGGAAAGCCAGAATTCCCTGCGCCCTTCCACATCCATACCCTGTGTGGGCTCATCCAGAATAAGCAATTCCGGATCGGGAAGAAGCGCCATGGCAAATCTCAGCCTTTGTTGTTCCCCTCCCGAACACGACTTGACCGACGAATTGGCCAGACGGGCTATCCCGGCTCTTTCCATGACGGCATCCACGGAACTTTTCTTGCCGTAAACGGCGGCCATAAACTGAAGCGTTTCCGATACGGTATAGTCACCCAACAAACCGCCGGTTTGCATTACGGCCGCCGCCAATCCGAGCGATACGGCGCGGCGCGGCGTCATGGAAAATACACTGGCGCTTCCCCGACTCGGTTCGCTGAGACCCAAAATTATGTCGATAGTCGTGGTTTTGCCGGCGCCGTTTGGTCCCAAAAACGCCACCACTTCACCTTTGGACACACTCAGGTCAAGTCCGTTGACCGCTTTTACTTTTCCGTAGTGCTTGTGCACCCCGCAGAGTTCTATGGCCGCTGATTCTTTTCGCAAAACGGCTTGTCGGTCTGCCATCGATACTCCCGATACTCATCGTCTTTTAAGCGCCAATCGATACGGAGTCATTCTAATTTAGTTCTTTTGAAAGGTCAAACAAAACCCATCGGAGCCTGCCAAAAAACGGCTCGGATGTCTAAAGTCGGCCGGAGCAGTCCTTGATGTCGGAATCGACCATCATCTCGACAAGTTCCACAAAGCTGACTTCCGTTTTCCAACCCAACCCGTCGTTTGCTTTTTTGGGATCCCCAATCAACAGATCCACTTCTGCCGGCCTAAAGAATTGTTCGTCGACAATCACATGATTTTCATAATTGAGCCCGGCGCGGGCGAATGCTATTTCACAAAATTCCCTGACGGAATGGGTTTCTCCGGTGGCTATCACATAGTCTTCCGGACGGTCTTGGTTCAGCATAAGCCACATCGCCTTGACGTAATCTCCGGCAAATCCCCAGTCTCTTTTGGCGTCCAAATTCCCGAGACGCAATTCTTTGGCCAAACCGAATTTTATCCTGGCGACTTGGTGGGATATTTTCCTGGTAACGAACTCCAGTCCCCTGCGCGGGCTTTCGTGGTTGAACAATATGCCGGAACACGCGTACATGTCAAAACTTTCACGGTAATTAACCGTAATCCAGTGGCCGTAAACTTTTGCCACGCCGTAAGGGCTGCGAGGGTGAAAAGGCGTGAGCTCATTTTGAGGCACTTCACGCACTTTGCCAAACATTTCAGAAGAACTTGCCTGGTAAAAACGTACTTCCGGATTCACAATTCTGACGGCATCCAACAATCTGGTTACACCCAGCGCCGTGACATCGGCCGTGAACTCGGGTTGGTTCCAAGAAGTGGTAACAAAAGACTGTGCAGCCAAATTGTATACCTCGGTCGGAGCGAAGTTTTTTACCACATCGACCAGAGAGGCCACGTCGAGCAAGTCTCCCGATACAATTTTAATTCTGTCAAGCACACCTCCGAGTCTTTCGAGATTCAGTCCCGACGTTCTCCTAACCATCCCCGCCACTTCGTAGCCGTTTTGCAATAAGAATTCCGCCAAATAAGATCCGTCTTGGCCCGTAATCCCGGTAATCAGTGCTCTTTTCGGTGTAGTCATACTAAGAGATTAATTCTTTAAACAGACGGGAAACACCAAATTGCAAAAAATCTTATCGTTTGACCAAGAGGGCGGGCTCTTCGTTGACGGTTTCGATGTTTGATACGGCAAAAAGTCCGAAAAAATCCGGACCGAAAACTTGGTCATGCGAAAGCTTCCAAACATCCAAGAAGAGCTCAGCCGTTCTGTTTGCAGACTTATTTTCTCCGTATAAATTTGAGGTTTCCCTGCGAAGGTATCAAAAAATATATTTTGTTTCAGCCCTATGAAGTGATATTATTAATGGAGGGATAACGCAGCATGTACCGGCTTTACGTTGCATGTCAAGAAAAGTAACACAACAAAAAGTCTTTTGCGCACTCTAAAAGTGGGTAGCACCTGGATTTATGTTACTTTCGCGCTGGAACAATTTCCAAGAGAGAACAGGGGTATGAAGATGGCGCAGTGGTCAGGTAACGGTTCAAGACCAAACAGTCAGCCACAAGAGGAACCGAATATAGACCTGCTGCCTTGGGTGGGTGCCTATAACCTCAAAGATGCCGTTGCCGGTCACAGCGATCAGGCCAAGCCGACCGCCAAGAACAACGACGAAGAACCGGCCTTGGAAAGCGAAGAGGGCTACCATACACAATCCGGTTATTCCGCCGAAGAGAACACCCTGGCCGCAGAGGGATCGGCCCAGCCGGCGGAACAAAGCGTCAATATCGACACCAAAGAACCGGACGATCGCGATCCGAAAGACCCGGGAACAGAATTGTCGTTTCTGGACCCTCAGGAATCTCCCGAAACAGAAATTGCAAAAGAGCAGATGGCAGTCGGCGTCGAAACCGCGGAAGACACGACAACCGGGGAATCGGCGGGAGACGAAGAGGACGCCAAAATTGCCACGCAGGCCGCTGATTTTGAATCTGAGCGCACACACTTGGCAAATCTTGTCCAGCAATCCGATATCGTCATCGAAAACATCCGTCCGAGTTTGGACGGCGGCAGATTCATGCCGAAATTTACCGTGGGTGAAAAAGTCAAAATAACCGCCGACATATTCAGCTATGGCACACACCGGATAAGAGCCAACATACGCTGGCGTTACGCGCATACCGTTTACTGGGAAGAAGCTCCCATGACCTCGGACGGGAACGATCTTTTCAGCAGTGAAATAACCCTTGAAGCACCGGGCAGATACGAAGTCATCATACAGGCCAACATCGACGAGCTTTCCGGATGGATTTCCGGCGCGAAAGCCAAAGCGGAAGCCGGTATCTTTGACAAAAACGACGTCATCATCGGAGAACAGCTGATAAAACGCGATCTTATCGGGTGGCTGGAAAAAGAAACGGAAAGACAGCTTCTGACAATAAGCGACGACCGTCTGCCGGAAGTGCAGCACGACATGGAAGAACTGAAGTCCGTCAACAGGACCCTCCGCAGAGCGGGAGACCTTCCCACCATGCTGTCCGTATTGAATGCCCTTGACAAAGACAGAGACGTCTTGGACAGCAGGCCCATAGCCTATTCGTCGGCCAAAACGTTGCAGGCGGCAAAGATAACTCTTTACGCACAGAGGCAGCTGTGCGCATTCTCATCGTGGTACGAATGCTTTCCGCGCTCCGCCAGCGAAGAGCCGGGGCGGAGCGGCACGATCAAGGACCTGACAAAAAGGCTCGGCTATATTGCCGATATGGGATTTGACGTTTTGTACCTGCCGCCCATACACCCCATAGGCGTGACAAACAGAAAAGGTAAGAATAACTCCTTAAAAGCAGAGCCCGATGACGTCGGCAGCCCCTGGGCAATCGGATCCGCCGACGGCGGTCACGAAGCGATAGCCAAGGAACTGGGCACTCTCCAAGACTTTCACGAACTTGTCAAAGCCGCCGGCAGAATGAACATGGAAATCGCCATGGATATGGCTTTCCAATGCTCCCCCGACCACCCTTGGGTCAAAGAACATCCCGAGTGGTTCAGCAAACGGCCCGACGGCACGATCGTATGCGCGGAAAACCCGCCCAAGCGCTACGAAGACGTATACCCGATCAACTTTGACACGGACGACAAAGAAAATCTTTGGCAGGCAATGTACGACATCGTTACCGCGTGGAGAAACAGAGGTGTGCGCATATTCAGAGTGGACAACCCGCACACAAAGCCTTTTGACTTTTGGGAATGGCTGATCGCAAAAGTTCACCACGACGACCCGGGTGTCATATTTTTAGCCGAAGCTTTCACCCGTCCCAAAATTATGCATTATCTGGCGAAATTGGGATTCGATCAGTCTTACACATACTATACGTGGCGCGACACCAAGGACGAGCTGATCGGCTACTTCAACGAATTGGCGCACGATCCGAGCAATATTTATTTTCGCCCGAACATCTGGCCCAACACGCCGGATATCTTGGCAAAAAGTTTACAGCGCGGGGGGCGGCCGGCTTTCCTTGCGCGCCTTGTCATGGCCGGAGGCATATCTTCAAACTACGGTATTTACGGACCGGCATTCGAACTCCTTCACTCCACGCCGGTACAGTCTGGAAGCGAAGAATACCGCAACTCCGAAAAGTATGAGGTGAAACACTACAACCTCTCCCAGGAAGATTCGCTTGCTCCCGTAATCAAAGCTTTGAATAAAGCCCGTAAAACCCACCGTGCCCTGCAGAACATGTCTTCTCTCAAATTCCACAAAACCGAAAACAGCAACATCATCTGCTGGTCCAAGACGGATGCCGCAACCGATGACATCGTGATAGGCATAGTCAACATCGACCCCGCGTCGGCACAATCCGGCTTCGTCGAGTTGGACCTTTCGGATATGGCGCTCCAACCGGACGCGCAGTACAGTGTCCACGACCTGCTGGATGACTGCACATATGAATGGAAAGGGGCCAAGAACTTTGTCATACTGGACCCGTCCGTACGTTCCGCACACCTTTTCGAAGTGCTTTTGCACAGGTGAGGTCTGCATGCCGGTATATCCTATATCCTGAATAGGTGACGATCAACACTCTCGCAACGCAACAAAACGGACATCCGGACTGGTACAAAGATGCCATTATCTACGAAATCCACGTCAGAGCTTACTTTGACTCCGACGCGGACGGAAAAGGCGACATACAGGGTCTGATATCCAAACTCAGCTACATCAAAGACCTGGGCGTTACGGCAATATGGATATTGCCGTTTTACAAATCGCCCTTGAAAGACGACGGCTACGACATAGCAGAATACACCTCGGTCCACGAAGACTACGGAACCATCGGCGATTTCAAGATTCTGATAGAAAAAGCACACCAGCTCGGCTTAAAAGTCATTACCGAATTGGTGCTGAATCATACTTCCGATCAGCACCCTTGGTTTCAAAGATCCAGAACGGCGCCGAAAGGAAGCTACTGGCACAACTTTTACGTTTGGAGCGAGAAACCGGATAAATTTTTGGAAGCCCGTGTCATTTTCAAAGATTTCGAACGCTCCAACTGGACATTCGATCCCGTCGCCGGACAGTACTACTGGCACAGATTTTACTCACACCAGCCCGATCTGAATTTTGATCATCCGCCGGTCAGAAGAAGAATAATGCGCATAGTCGACTTCTGGCTCAACCTCGGCGTCGACGGACTGCGCTTGGACGCCGTCCCCTACCTTTACGCACGGGAGGGAACGAACTGCGAAAACTTGCCGGAAACGCACCTTTTCCTGAAAGAATTGCGCACTCATATCGATGCCAGATTCGAAAACAGGATGCTGCTGGCCGAAGCTAACCAGTGGCCGGAGGACGCTCGGGATTACTTCGGACAAGACGACGAATGTCACATGGCTTTTCACTTTCCTCTGATGCCCAGGCTGTTTATGGCGCTGCAGATGGAAGACCGCTTTCCGGTGGTGGACATTTTACAGCAAACTCCCAGTATCCCCAAAAATTGTCAGTGGGCGTTGTTTCTGCGGAATCACGACGAACTCACCCTGGAAATGGTCACCGACGAAGAACGCGACTACATGTATAGGACGTTTGCCAAAGACGAACGCTCCCGAATCAACCTTGGCATCAGGAGACGCCTGGCACCTCTCTTGGGATACCACAGACAAAAAATAGAGCTCATGAATGCCCTTCTGTTGTCGCTGCCGGGAACCCCGGTGCTTTATTACGGAGACGAAATCGGCATGGGCGACAACATTTTTTTGGGCGACAGAAACGGCGTCCGCACCCCCATGCAGTGGAACGGAGACAGAAACGCCGGTTTTTCCCGGGCCAATCCCCAGAGCCTTTACTCGCCGGTTGTGATAGACCCGGAATGTCATTACGAGTCCGTCAACGCCGAAGCCCAGCTGTACAACTCGGACTCTCTGCTGCGCTTCATAAGACAGCTTTTGACGCTGAGAAAACGCTATCCCATTTTCGGACGGGGCTCACTCAGCATAGTCCATTCCGACAACCCGAGCGTTCTTGCTTTCTTGAGACACGGGAGTGAACAGATTCCGCGTGACAAAGAATCGGACACGGGAAAAGGCCCCGGGCCCGCTTCCGGCGAAGCGGCTCTCTGCCGAGAAGAACCGGTTTTGGTGATCGCCAACTTGTCAAGATATGCCCAGTCCGTTGAGCTGGACCTCGATGAATGGAGCGGATATCTCCCGGAAGAGGTATTCGGCAAAACACCTTTCCCACAGATAACCGACGGCGGATATAACATAACCATCGGACCTTACAGCTTTTACTGGCTCCAGTTGGAAAACGGCGACGACTCTTCCTCGGGAAATATTCAATACTACGAAATTGATTTTCCCCGCCGATGGGAAGAGTTTTTTGAACCGCCTTTCGTGACAAGCATGGAAGCCATGCTCCCCAATTTATTGGTATCAAAAAAATGGTTTCCGAGCAAAGACAGACATATCAACCAGGTCAGCGTAGTCGATCATTTTCCCCTTGACGCGGCAATTAAAAACATCACGATGGTCGTCGTGGACGTCGATTATTATCTCGGCGAACAGGAGAGGTTTATGCTTGCCTTTTGCCGGATTGCCGACGAAGAAGCGGATTTATTTGAAAAAAACAATCAAAACGGCATATACTTTGTCACAAAAAGCGCCGACGGCAAAAAAGAAGCCGTGGTGGATGCCTATTATCTGAACAATTTCGGCAATATTTTGCTTAAGCATTGCCTGCTCAAACGCCGTGGGAACGGCTTGACCAGCACCCTCAAATGCAATTTATCCAACCCCGAAGATATCGCATATCTGCCGACGGGAAAAGCCGATGCCGCCCAAAGCAAAGTCATATCGACCGAACAGACCAATACGTCAATTGTGCTGGGCGGACAGGAGAGCGAAAGGATTGTCCTGAAACTCTACAGGAAAGCCGAAGCCGGTCTGAACCCGGAACTTGAAATCGGAACCCATCTCGCCAACCTGGAAAACGGCCTCAAGAAAAAAACCCCCGAAAAAAACGGGACCGCCAAAAAAACCGGCATCGTTCGCCTTCCGGATACGGCAGGCACCGAGGAAGCCGACGGCTCCGTCGGCGATGCGGCCACAAAAAATTACCTGCCCGTTGCCGAGCTAAAAGGCTGGTTCTCGATAGTGCGCAAATCGGAACAGCCGTTTCTTCTTGCCACCATGCACAGATATATCCCCAACGAAGGAGATGCCTGGTCCAACACCATGAGGGCAATGGGAGTTTACCTTGAGAGAGTTTTGCCTTCGATCAGGGATTTACTGGAACTTTCCCCTCCGGCCGGGGGTTTGGTGCGAGCGGCTCTCGGCGGAGAAGTGCCGGATAAAGTCAACGAGGTTTACGGAAATACTTTGCCGCTTGCCCGTCTGCTCGGAACAAGATGCGCCGACCTGCATCTGGCGCTCGCCGCGGAACAAAAAGATGAGAACTTTGCCCCGGAGGCGGTAACGCAGCACAGCCAGCGTGCGCTTTACCAATCCATGCGCACCAACGCCCTGAGAACCGTCAGCCAGCTGAGACGCCGAATCAACAACGTCGACAAAGACGCCAAACCTCTCGCAAAAAATATCGTGTCATGGGAAGAAGACATTTTGGCCCAATTGGCAAAAGTGACTTCCGTGCGTTCCGGATCCAGATTGAGAGTACACGGGGATCTTCATTTGGGGCAGGTGCTCTTTACCGGCAACGACTACGTTTTTATAGATTTTGAAGGCGAACCGGCCAGATCCCTCACGGAAAGGCGGCTGAAGCGCTCGCTTTTGTTTGACGTTGCCGGAATGATAAGGTCTTACCATTACGCGGGCCACGCAAGCGTATATCTGCTGCGGGACAGAGGTCTCTTTGACGAGAGCATCGGTTTGGAACAATATTCGCACGCGGCGGACTTCTTCGCTTACTGGAACAGTGTTTCCTTCCTCTCCGGATATTTGACCGCCATGTCGGACTCCGGATATCTGCCCAAAACAAAAGCCGAGACCGACAATTTGTTGTCCGCTCACTTGGTGGATAAAGCTCTTTACGAAATCCGCTACGAACTTGCCCACCGCCCGGCATGGCTCAGGATTGCGCTGATGGGACTCATTTCATCCATGGCAATGGGCCTGGAAACCGAAGACTAAAACACTTCTTGTCCGCCGTAAAGAAGAAGCCGTTTATATTTTGGTATATCATCCATACATACTATGGGAATAGATGACAGCATTATCCGTAAACTTTCCGATCTCGCGGGCGTACAGACGGGTTACATAGACCAGCAGGGCAACTACAGACTTGTGGAAAGCCCTACGCTGACTGCGGTTTTGGAAGCCCTCTTGGACAGGCCTTTAAAAACGTCCGAAGACTTTCTGACGGCAATAGCCGAGTTCTCAAAAAATCCGGTTATTCCGGATGTTTTGGTGGCCTGGAACGGCTCTTTGGAAATTCCTTTGGATAAAAATCACAGTTCCTACGAAGAATTGGTGACACACATCAGGGCAGGCAAACTGCAAATTGTCTTGGAGAATGCAGATCTTTTCTCCGGAGAAATGGACATCCGGGAATCAGACACACAAAGTGTCATAAACTTCCCGCAGCCGTTTCCTTTGGGTTACCACACCGTGCTTGACGAAGATTTGGGAATAGATTCCCTTATCGTCTCGGCCCCGATGACGTGTCCGCCCCCTCCGCAAAAAGGTTACGGGTTTGCGCTGTTTGCCCCGACTTATGCCATAGTGGACAAACGCCGCCTGTCGGAAGGCGACTTAAGTAGCCTGCAGCGATTCGGAGAGCTGGCGGCGGCACACGGCGCCGGACTCATAGCCACTCTCCCCATGTTTGCCGAAGCGTCGTCAAAAGACGGGGCTTCACAAGGTCAGTCCCCCTACTCGCCGCTGTCGCGCTCTTTCTTCCACGAAGGATACCTCGATACGGCCAAATTTACCGGCGACGGGAAAGCCCCCGGAGCACCGGCAACGGCTCCCGATACGAAAACCCGGGCATCTGCAGATCTGGCCGGGAAATCGGACCTTATCCATCCCCTGTTGCTGAAAAGCGTTCAAAAACTTCTCAATACTTCGGACAAGCATCTATCGGAACAAAGAGATGCTTTTACAGACTTTTGCCGGGAGAAACAAGATCTTGATCTCTACGCAAGATTCAGAGCCGCAATGCGTTTGTACGGTCCGGAAATTGACAAGTGGCCGCATGAGATGCAAAACGGCTTACCGGACGATAAATTGCTGGATCAGGATTTAATTTTACTCCACAAATACGCGCAGTTCGTTATGCACCGGCAGCTTATGGAAGTAAAGAATTCCCTGAACGACAACGGCTGCGGATTGCTGTTTGACCTTCCCATAGGGTGCAGCAAAGACAGCTTTGACGTCTGGGCGTATAAAAATCACTTTTCGCCCAACGCCATGCTCGGGGCACCTCCCGACGATTTTTTTCAAGGAGGACAGAACTGGGGACTTCCTCCGATGTTTCCGGACTACGACAGGAAACATAAGTATGTTTTCTTTAGAAACATGCTCCGCACTTCCCTTCTTTATGCCGACGTCCTCAGAATAGACCATATCTTGGGATTTTCCAGACTCTGGTGGATCCCAAACGGTCATCCGGCAACCGAAGGGGCATACGTTACATACCGCAGTGACGAACTCTTGGCCGTTGCCTGCCTGCAGGCCCATAAAAGCGGGACTCATCTGCTTGGAGAAGACTTGGGCACCGTTGAAACAGAGTTCAGACAAAAGATGAATTTGCACGGAATATCTCATATGCGGGTAAGTATCTTTGAATTCAAAGACCGCTTCGGCTCAGAAGGAAACAACAACAGCAATACATGTCCGAGCTTATGCAATGAATTTTTGTATCTCGACACACACGACACCGCCACATTTGCCGGCTGGCTGGCCGCTGAGGATATCTTTGTGAGGTCAAGACTTTGCGGAACCGAACCGTTCCTGGAAACCCATCTGCTCTCCGAAAGACAGATGCTCGTGGAAAAAATTAAATCTTCCTTGCTGCAAGAAAACCGTTTTCCGCACTTGGACCGCTACTTGGAACTGTCCGAAAATAGCCCGGAGGACAGGAGCCTGTTTCCCGCTGTCCTGGCTGACGGTGCTTTATCCAAAGCCGCTTATCTGGTAATATCGCTTGAAGATCTGATTGGGGAAACAAAACCCCAAAATATACCGGGCACGGGAAGATCCGACGGCAATTTCTGTCGTTTGATATCAAAACAAGTTGAAGATATCTTAGGAGACAAAAACACAGAGGTACTGTTGGCAATAGTCAGAGAAGGACGTAGTCTGGTGACATCGCAAGATAAATATTACAACCACAAGGGAATAGCATGACAGAAAAACCTGCCGGCGGCGATAAAGGTTTCACAAAATCACGCATATCGGCCGCCAAAACGTCCGAGGACTCCTTACAAAAACAGGAAAATAAAATCGCCATGCTGTCTGACTTTGATATATATCTGTTCAACGAAGGCCGCAATTTCAGACTGTATAACCACCTCGGCGCCCACCCCACAGCCGACAACAAAACAAGATTTGCCGTTTGGGCTCCTTCCGCACACAGGGTATCCGTTTTGCACAACAATAACGGATGGAACCCGGGCATCGACGTTTTGCAGCCTCAGGGCAGTTCGGGAATATTTGCCGGCGTGGTGGACAACGTCACCGTGGGCGACTGCTACAAATATAAAATCGAATCGGGCTTCGGAGCAAAGGAAAAGGCCGATCCTTTGGCCTTTGCGGCTGAACTTCCCCCTAGAACAGCGTCCGTAGTCGCCTCGCTGAATTTTGATTGGAACGATCGGGATTGGATGGACAAAAGGCAGTCACATCAGGACTTGGGGCAGCCGATTTCAATTTACGAATTGCATCTGGGATCCTTCCTGCGGCACTTCGACGACTCACTGCCGTCCTACTCCGAGTTGGCCGACAGAATCGTAGACCACGTCGGGGGGCTCGGCTTTACGCATGTCGAGCTGCTTCCCGTCATGGAACACCCCTTTGCCGGATCCTGGGGTTACCAAACAACCGGCTACTTTGCTCCGACTTCCAGACACGGCAGACCCGAGGAATTTATGACATTCGTCGACAGACTGCACAATGCCGGCCTTGGCGTCATACTGGATTTTGTGCCTTCGCACTTTGCCACTGACGAATTTGCCCTGGCCAATTTCGACGGCACCCATCTTTACGAGCACGCCGACCCCAACCGCGGCATTCATCCGGACTGGGGCAGCTACGAATTCAATTACGGTCGACACGAAATAAGGTCGTTTTTGATATCGGCCGCCTGTTTCTGGCTGGATAAATACCATATAGACGGTTTGCGCGTGGATGCGGTCGCTTCGATGCTGTATCTGGACTACTCCAGGGAAAACGGACAGTGGCAACCCAACTTGTTCGGCGGCAGGGAAGACCTGGATGCCATTGCGTTTTTAAAGCAGATGAACGAAGAAATTTCCGCTGCCTTCCCCGGAGTTGTGACGATAGCAGAAGAGTCTACGGCCTGGCCCGGTGTAACAGCCCCGACCTCATTCGGGGGCCTGGGCTTCTCTCTCAAATGGGACATGGGCTGGATGCATGATACGTTGCGCTACTTATCCAGAGAGCCCATTCACCGCAAATATCACTACAACGAACTCACTTTCAGATCGCTTTACGCCTACAGTGAGCGCTATGTTTTGCCTCTTTCCCATGATGAAGTCGTACACGGCAAAAAATCCCTTGTATCCAAAATGCCGGGAGACGATTGGCAACGGCGCGCCAACCTGCGCTTGCTGATAGGATACCAGTACCTGCTTCCCGGCAAAAAGTTGCTTTTTATGGGAGCAGAGCTTGCCCAGTGGCAGGAATGGGACCATGAAAAAGAACTGGAATGGGGACTGCTGAATCACCCCGACCACACTTCGGTAGCCGCCTTCGTGGCGGCAGCGAACGGTTGCTACCGCACGCATGAGGCTCTTTTTGGTCACGATACGGACACGGAAGGATTCGAATGGCTGATAGCCAATGCGGACGACGACAGTGTCCTGTCGTGGATAAGATGGGGCAGGAGCGGACAATTTGCGGTTTGCGTGGCCAACTATACGCCGGTACCAAGGAACTGGAGCATAGGAGTGCCGGTGCAGGGAACCTATTCGGAAATCCTCAACAGTGACGATACCGCCTACGGTGGATCCGGCATCGTCAACCGGGGGGAAATAGCGAGCGAAGACAACCCGATGCACGGCAAACCGGCCCGCATTGCGATACGAATCCCGCCGTTGGGCGTGGCTGTGTTTTCCCTCTCACAACTCCCGTGACCCAAAGCTTCTCTAAAAAAGCAGAGCCCGGACAGGTAAAATACCCGACTCCCGACGGATTTACTTTTTTACGATTTTTACGGAACCGGTGCGGTGTTTCCCCTTTTTCTTTAACGCTTTTTGACGTCCTTACGAAAAATAAGGAATCGACGGCAGGGGTTGTCACATAGATGCCGGCGGAGCCGGGGCCTAAACAGAGGGCATACGACACACCGGAAATTCCCACGGAATGCAATGTTTTGTTCTTTGCCCCGCTGACAATAAAGACGGATCCAGAGTCGCTGTTTGCCGGATAGATCATATCGTTCTTGGAATTTACGGCTATATTTTTTACGACCTTGTCCGTTCCCATCTTCAGCACTTTTTGGCCATCAACTGGTTTTGCCTAGACGATAGATCACATAGTACCTTATTATGTCTTGTGCAGCGTCTCGCAAATAAGTGGGGTTTGTGCCAGGACGGCTTATGAGCTATCCCACTGCCCAATGACGCTTTCCTCCAGACACCGTGATATGCAGTTCGCCCAAGCGCTGCTGTTGTCTGCCGACGGTGTCGCCGACAGGTGATCGGTGTGCAACTGAGGGTCTCGCCGACAACGGTGTCTGTCCGGCACAAGCGGTTTATGGATAACGGCCTGATGGGATCGGTATGCTTCGCAAGGACCGGAGTCCGAAGCCGTCGATCCCGCCGCAGAAGGTCACAAAGATCGTACAAGCGACTCTTCATGAAAGCCCGATGATGAGATGCACCGGTCGTGCCAGTCGATGGCCCGAGGCGCAGGGTGTGTCTTTTCCGATAGTGCAAATGCTTTGGTGTCACGCAACATCAAGTTCCACAGCGTCAAGACGTTCAAGCTCTCAAACAACAGTCGCTTTGAGGAGAAGTTTATTGATGTCGCAGGCTTGTATCTGAACTCTCCAAAAAACTCTGTCGATTTGTGTATGGATGAGAAGTCCCGGATTCAAGCGTTGGATCACACTCGGGCGTCTTTTCCGATCAACTCGACTGAGTCCAGACGATGATCATGACTACAATCACAACGGGACCATGACCCCGGATGTGCTCAGCGGCTCGGTGATCGGTCAATGCCTCTGTCTAAATACCGCCATCAAGAGGAGTTCTCTGAGATTCCCGGCCATAATCGACAAAGAGAACCCAAGGTCTTCAGATCCACCTGATCCTCGACAACTGTTCAAACACCCACGCTTTTAACTTCATCTTGAGTTTGTGGTCAACATGGTCAAGCGGTTCTTCGGCAAGCTCATCGACAAAGCGATCCACAGCTGCATCTTCCACTTTGTCCCGGATCTCACTGTCGCAATCGAGGCATGCCTAAGCGCTAACCAGATTCCGCTCATATGGACAGTTGCCGCCTGGCGCTAGAAACAATCACCAACTAAAACTGAGACACTAAGTAGTGCCCGGTTCTGCTTACGCCAACTTCCGTAGTCGACTCTAGTAGATAGTTGACATAGTGTAATAAGAGTTTTACTAAAAGTGAGTATATAACCTCTATCAGTAGTATAAAGGGCTTTATGTGTAACTAATCAAATAAAGCTGGCTAATTGTCAAAAAATGCTGAAGAATATAGATGGTAAAATAATTACTAAAGATTTGTTAATTACAAAAGTCAAATCCTCAGCCATTCCTTTGTAAAAATAAGTTTGCAAAGTATTACATATGGAGAAACATATGAAAAACTTTCTCGGTGTCAAATACGACTATTCGGGTGAAAACCTAACCCGGGCTCTCAAGATACGGCTATCCGTTGTGATAACCATGGCGGTATTGCTATTGAGTCCCATTTTATATATGGGTATGACAGTATCGGAAAACCCCACGGCATATGCGTCTACCTCTGTTACGGTTTCCGGTTCTGTCCAGTCGACAACAAAGGCACCACTTTCTAATATATGCGTAACGATGACACCCAATAGTGGTACCTCAATAAATACCGTTACAAATAGCAGTGGAAATTTTAGCTTTGACGCAAGTTCCGGGACGTGGTCACTCTATATAAATACGTCCGGATGTTCCTCATCTGGGACACTTGGGTATCCCAATACTTTGTATGAAACCAATTTCATGTATATCAATGGCATTTCTGGGATTAGTCAAATTGTCATTACCGATTCGAGTTCTCCGTTTTCTACGGGCCCTATTACCCTTTATGCCATAAGTCAGCTGCCAACCATAAGAGGGGTTGTTACTAATGATGCAGGGAATCCCATATCCGGTATCTGTGTTGCGGCTACTGCGTTCTTAAGTCAGACCGTATTAGGAGATGTCATTACCAGTTCTTCCGGAGCGTATTCCATTCCGGTGGATCCAAGATATGTCGTACTTCTTAGTTTTAATGAATCCACCTGTGGCAATGCTTCAAATCAATTTTATGCCAGTGGATACTATGCTGGTCCTGGGAACCCTATTGCGCCATTTCTTGGACCTACTATGCCAATATTCGTGGGGTCTAGTGGGACTACTGTGAACGTTACACTACTTTCTACGTCGCCTGTTACAGTTTCCGGTTCTGTCCAGTCGACAACAAAGGTGCCACTTTCTAACATATGCGTAGGAATCTCTTCTAGTGCCGGAAGAAGCTACTATGCCGTTACAAATAACAGTGGAAATTTTAGCTTTGACGCAAGTTCCGGGACGTGGTCACTCTCTGTAAATACGCCCGGATGTGCCTCAGCTGGGACACTTCAGTATCCCGATACTTCGTATGAAACCCATTTAATTTATATCAATGGCATTTCTGGGAGTAGCCAAATTGTCATTACCGATTCGAGTTCTTTGTTTTCTACGGGCCCTATTACCCTTTATGCCGTAAATCAGTTGCCAACCATAAGAGGAGTTATTACTAATGATGCGGGGAGTCCCATATCAGGTATTTGTGTTGCGGCTACTGCGGTCCGCAGCGGTGCCGTAGTAGGAGATGCCACAACCAGTTCTTCCGGAGCGTATTCCATTCCGCTTGATCCAAGATACGGTGTAAATCTTAGTTTTAATGAATCCACCTGCGGCAGTGCTTCAAATCCAGCCTATAGCAGCGGATACTATAACGGTACGTCAAACTCCCTTGCGTCATCGCCTTTACCTGATTTGGCAATGTTGGTGCAGCCTCAGGGGCTTACTGTGAACTTGACTCTACCTCCCACAACCACAACTCCTCCCACCACAACCACAACAGCTGCCCCCACTCCGGTGGCGACCACAACTCCTCCCACAACCACAGCCGCTCCTGTTACAACCACCACAATGGCTCCCACTACCACTACAACAGCCGCTCCTGTTACAACCACCACAATGGCTCCCACTACCACTACAACAACTCAGCCTCCTCTCATAGGACACCTGGTTGTAAGAGATCACCTATTGTCTGTATTCGGACGTAAAACAGAGCTTTCTCTGTCATGCTTTACGGCAAACTGCAGAGGAAGTGTAAGACTCTTTATGACAAAGTTTGTTGTAGTACGAAAAGTGATACACATCAAGAAAAAGATTGTCAGAAAACTGGTAAAAGAAAAGAAATCAATTCTTGTCGCTACAAGAGGATTTAGTATCACCAAAGGAAAAACAGTTCTTTTGCCTATATTCTTGAAGCCTTTTGTGGCAAGAATGATTACACCAAAGAAAAAACTTGTTTTGGCAGGTCTTATCTTGGAAGTAAAGCAAAAGCCTTTACACACCATGTTTGTTTTGAGACACGGCATTATCAAGAAAAAGCCCGTGAAAAAAGGAAAGTTGCTTTCTAAAAAGAAGAAGTAACATCCTTTAGGCTTCAAAGCTTTAGGTGTAAAAAGACAGATCCGATAAATCGGATCTGTCTTTTTACATGTAGTACCCGGTTCTTCCTAATGGAAGGATTGAATCGCCCCGGGAATTGTATCGTTCTACTGAGGGCATGCCTACCTCCGTTTCTCTAGATTTCGAAAGAAAATTCCGTGCCCTTACCTCATCAAGTTCATATGTCTACGTTTTTCGGGAGCATTCCAAATTATTGTGACGCATCAAACTTACAGTGGTGATGTACTGGGGAAAGATGTCAGAAGTGTCGTAAAATAGCATAAGCCTGTGATTTCAACTCACCTTGTCTGCCATATCACTTAATATGTTCCGTGTTATAAACTGCTATTTTATACTTGCGCTTGTGCATTTATTTTTTAAATATATAATGATAATCACCGGCAACTTAAATAAAATACTTGCAAAGTCTAAAGAAAAAACTTCTGATATATATAGAACATTAGATTTATTAGTATGCCAATAAATAAGTGTCTTACCAAAAAAACATTCTGCAGATATGGGTCAAGCCAAATATCGTAGCTGTGTGATACGATATCAGTGAGTGCAACGGTACTTAATGCCATGACATTTTCCGGGTAAATCGGATCAGGCGGTGCTGTATACTGACGAGATGGCCGGACAGTTTGCAAATTCGGAAAAGCATCCCCCGTATAATGCCGTAGAGGTCTTGGAGCTGAAAAAGAATTACGGCGAGGTGGCTGCCGTAAAAGGCATAAACATCTCTGTTGCTCCGGGCGAAACCTTCGGCTTTCTTGGCCCGAACGGAGCGGGTAAGTCAACCACCATCAAAACTCTTTGTACCCTTGTAACTCCTTCTTCCGGCACGGCAAGAGTGGCGGGTTTTGACGTTGTCAAAGACCGTATAGAAGTACGCCGCAGAATAGGCTTGGTATTTCAGGACACCACACTGGATAATTACCTCACGGCAGAAGAAAACCTGCGATTTCACGCCGATCTATACGGAGTACCCCGGCAGAATTTATCCCTCAGGTTGGAACATGTTATGCAAATGGTCAATCTCTGGGAGCGCCGTAAAAGCGAGGTCAAGACTTTCTCGGGAGGCATGAAGCGCCGCCTGGAAATAGCGAGGGGACTCCTTCACTCCCCCAAAGTATTATTTTTGGATGAGCCCACCGTGGGACTGGATCCGCAAACACGGAGCCACATCTGGGACTACATACACAATTTGCGGAAGCAGGAAGATATAACAATATTTCTTACCACCCACTATATGGACGAAGCCGAAAACTGTGACCGTATAGCGATAATCGATAACGGAACTGTTGTTGCCCTGGACACGCCGGAAGCCCTCAAAAAATCGATAGGCAAAGACAGGGTTGAGATTATGACGGACAGCAACCAAAACGCCATTTCTGTTTTGAAAGAACGCTTCGGTATAGACGCTTCGGAAAGCGAGACCTCGGTAGTATTTTATGTGCCAAACGGCGAGAGTTTCATTCCCAGGCTGTTTTCCGAGTTATCTTTGCCGATAAGATCCGTCAGAGTCGCCAGGCCGACCTTAGACGACGTATTTATGAACTATACGGGACGCACCATTCGTGACGCGGAAGCATCCGGAACAGAAAAAATGGCGACCAACCCATGGATGCGAGCGAGAAGCAACAGGTGACCGATATGTACTCCGATCAACGCTTTGTCATACCGGAAACCCGCGTGGCCGGCGGAAGATTTCGCGACGATCTGCGAGCGATCGGCGTGGTGTGGCGGAGGGAGTTGATAAGGTTTCTCCGTAACAGGATTCGGATTGTCACCGCTTTGGTGCAGCCCATTCTTTTTCTGTTTGTCCTCGGTACCGGACTTTCGCCTGTCGTCAAGACCGGCTCACACGGATTTGATTTTAAAACATTCCTTTTCCCCGGTATTTTGGGGATGACGGTTCTCTTCACGGCCATGTTTTCCGCTGTTTCGATTGTGTGGGACCGGGAATTTGGTTTTATGAGAGAAATGCTGGTGGCCCCGGTACGCCGTTCATCTCTGGTGATCGGCAAATGTGCCGGCGGTGCCACTGTTGCCACCATTCAGGGAGCCATTATTATTGTATTGGCCGGACTGGTGGGTGTGCCTTACTCGCCGGTTTTGATCATGACACTTCTCGCTGAAATGGCCCTTACCGCCTTTGGAGTGACGGCACTGGGGGTAACGGTGGCGGCCAGAATCAGTCAAGTCGAATCATTTCAATTTATAATGCAGCTTTTGGTATTGCCGATGTTCTTTTTGTCGGGAGCAGTTTTCCCGCTTGGAGATCTGCCGAAATGGCTGGAGGTATTGAACAGAATAGACCCTTTGACTTATGCCATCGCCCCCATGCGCAAAGCAGTCTTTGAACATATCAACATCTCCCCCTCTCTACTCAAGACGCTTACGCCGCCTATCACCTGGAACGGATGGCAAGTACCGCTAGGACTCGAGCTCGGGTTGATAGCCGGTGGAGCAGCGATATTGCTGCTTATAGCCGTCATACAGTTTTCCCGTCCGGAGTAAAGACACAGAGATTATCGAATCGGCAGTCATTACCGGTTATCGCCAAAAGTACATGCCGGTCTTTTTATTTTTATACGACCCGGGAAACCGGTTTTTTGTGTGCCCTTTTTTCTCTGAATATGGCGGAAAAATCGCCGTTGAAGAAAAAGCCGCCGATACCGTTGAAATTGGCAGTCAAAGAGCCACCGGCAGCCGAGTTTGTCGGGTGCCGCGCAGCAACGGCGCCCAACAGCGTCAGCATTCCAGTTAATGCGTTGCGGTGTTGACGTCAGACAACCCATGCGATTCGTCGCCACGGCAGCGGTTTGAGGTCCGCTTACGGAGCCCCGTCGCGAAGGGAAAGACAGCGCCTAGACTTTCTGTCCGCGCAAGTAGGAGAGGGTGATCTCTTCCAAGACGACGGAGTGCATCTCCCACTCCCACGGTACGGAGGTGTCATCGGTTTTGAAGCGAACAAGCAGGTATGTCTGCGTCGCGGAGCGGTTTGTCCGGACTGCGGTGAACGCCGCGCAACCCGATCTGCCTCTGAGTCGAACCCAAAAGCAACCGTCGGCCGACAATCAGTTCGTTGACTTCGCCTGCTATAGGACGTTTCCTTTTGGGGCAAACACAAGGGACTCCGTGACCCGCTCCGGTTCCGTCAGCACCTGTGACGACAAACGGCCGAGACTCCATCTTCAACGACTGCGTCCACCACCGTCGCCATGAAGTCATGGCGCCCATTTTTGTTTGCCCGCCCTGGATTACCCGGGTATAATGCCTACATGCATATCCGGAGGTTGCCAAGATTGTCACCGGGGTGGGAGCTCGGATGCTTGGGGGTGACCTATGCTGGTCCGTCAGCGGCATACCGCCGTCGGACACCAGCGGCGTTGGAGCACTAGCCGATGCGCAACGAACGGCGTCTACACAGCAAAACGCCTGAATCCAGAGCTTTTGCCGAGCGCGTGCAGATTGTCATGAGTTTGACCGCGCGCCTTAACCTGCTACCCTTCGATAACCTTAGCGCAAGGAAGGCGTTATTCAGTGAAATTTTCGGTCAGCCCATTCCCGACTCGTTGTCGATCCTGCCGCCCTTCTACTGCGATTACGGTCTCGGGGCCACCTTCGGCGATCGGGTATTCATCAACCAGGGTTGCTTTTTTCTTGACTTTGGCGGCATCACGATCGGCGATCGGGTTCTGATTGGTCCCCGCGTAACGCTCAGTACCGCCGGACACCCCGTCGAGCTCGATGAGCGCTATGACTTTATCACTTATGCCCCGATCGTGATTGAAGACGAAGTCTGGATCGGCGCCGCCGCCACGATCACACCCGGAGTGACCATCGGGCGCGGTTCAGTTGTCGGGGCGGGTGCCACAGTCGCAAAAGACGTACCGCCGATGAGTGTTGTCACGGGGACGAGCGTGGTGGAACGGAGACGCCTGAAGCCGGCTTCCGGCAAAGGTGCGGACTGAGTCGCATCGGGGAATGGGTGGGCCCGACATTCAGAGCGTAATCCGTCGACACGGAAGGATCAATGCGAGGGATGACAATATTGTTCGCTAACCAGTATCGAATCCGTGATGTCGAAGGGGAGAAAAAAACAGGGCTCTGTGCCAATCGGCGCACTTGACAAGGCGATGGAGACCCACGCTTCTGTATTCCCAGAAGGGCAAAGGTGCCCCGTCTTGCCCCATATGTACGGTGCCCGTGGTTAGGGTAAGATTTGTGGAGTGGAGCTGACGGGATTCGAACCCGTGACCTCTTGGTTGCAAACCAAGCGCTCTAACCAGCTGAGCTACAGCCCCATGAATGGGCCTTCTTCTATAACGTCAAAATTTATCATGACTTCAGCGGATCTTACCTGGTTTAAGTGATTAATTCAGAAATAGTTTTCACTTAAACCAGGTAAGAATAGCCGGGAATACCATTGAGACGCCGGATTGTCAGTGCGTACCCAAAGCTGCTCTCATTGATTCTTTCAAAGACTTTGCCGTTGCCAATACGGCCGTGGGTTCATATCCACAGTGAGCCATGCAGTTACTGCATCTCGGATCTTTGCCCCGCCCGTACTTACTCCATTCGGTTGTTTCCAACAGTTCTTTGTACGTTTTTACGTACCCGTCCGACAAAAGATAGCAAGGCTTTTGCCAGCCGAATACGGAGTAACTGGGTATTCCCCAAGCTGTGCATTCGTAATTTTGTTTTCCTTCCAAAAAGTCGAGGAAAAGAGGAGTGTGGTTAAGACGCCACTTTTTCCTGTGACCTTCGGAGAATGCTTCTTTGAATAATTCTTGCGCCTGTTGTACACCCAAAAAGTGTTCCTGATCCGGAGCTTTTACGTAAGCATACGCCGGAGAGATCATCATGGCGTCAACTTTCATGTCGTCATTTAAGAAATTAAGCACATCCCTGATCGTTTTCGGTGAGTCTGTATTGAAGAAAGTGGAGTTTGTCGTGACGCGGAACCCCTTACTTTTGGCATCTTTGATGGCTTCGATGGCTTCGTCAAAGACACCCTTGCGGTTTACCGCTTCGTCGTGCCGTTCCTTCAAACCATCCAAGTGAATTACCCAGGAAAAGTAAGGACTTGGCTTAAAGTTGTCGATCTTTCTCCTGAGCAAAACGGCATTTGTGCACAGGTAAACAACTTTTTTGCGCTTGATCAATCCTTCGACAATTTCTTTAATTTGAGGGTGCAGCAAAGGCTCCCCGCCGGCAATGGAAACCATGGGAGCTCCCGATTCCTCTATGGCAGCAAAGGCTTCTTCGGGAGTAAGTCTTTGCCTCAGTATCTCCGTTGGGTACTGAATTTTACCGCATCCCGGACAAGCCAGGTTGCAGGCAAATAAGGGCTCTAACTCGACAATGAGGGGATATTTTTCAACTTTTTTAAATTTATTTTTTGCCAGATAAGCAGCTACCCGTAAGTTTTGGCGAAGTGGTATGGACATGTCGTCGACCTCCTGTTATGCGGAGAATATCCCCGGTATTTGATGTGAATTTTTTATTGATTTTATAAGTTGTGCCATGTTTTTCATTTGGCGAAAAGCGGTTCTAAAGTTTGTCAAAGTTGAGAAAGAAAAAATTTCATTGCTCGGCGTATCAAGTATTATACGAACTACCTGCAATGTTTTTACATGACTCATAAGGATATCTGCCAGCCAAAATGATTCCATTTCTACCGCATATATCTGATCCGAGTCTGCATTTTTTCTTGCCTCACCGGCAATAATTATTTCCGAACAGCCTATGGGTGAGTTATGTAATCTATATGGTGCAGGCATTTGCTGCTTTTCTTTCAGGTAGAAATTTTGCAACAAACAATAGAATACATTGCTCTTCGGAATCGTAAGTTGATTTTCTATGGAGTCATCTATATGTCCGTTTTCTTTTATTTTGAATATTTTGTTGGCTACTACTACGTCTCCCGGGCGCAAACGGCTGCTGCAAGCACCGGCAATTCCAATTACGACAAGGTTGGTATTTTTGGATACGGTTTTGGAATAGGCTTTGGCAAAAGAGGCGGCTTTACTTTTTCCCATCCCCGTTTTTCTGACGGGCAACCCTGCTTTTTTTGCAGCCATGGCTTCTATTGACAGCGGGGTAAGAAATTCCAACTCTTCCGATTGCATCGCAGCGAGGTAAGATGCCAATTCGGATTCGGTGGGAATGGCATCGTTGCCTGCTGCCATTTGATCGTTATCTTTTTTTATCAGCCGGTCGTCTCTCATGTCTTTTTTCACCCGGTGACGGAGTCTTTCTCTGGGAGCCCCTTGCCTGTTGCGTCGGGACTGTTGTTCTGAGGGCGGTTATGACGACTGTTTGCCGTCGCTCCATCTGTCAGGGGAGGGGTGATATCTGCAGAGTCACACCACCTACCCAATGCCGACACAGGGAAGATAAGTCTGTATAAGTGGTAATTGATATAAAAATCTCCCGGAAAACCGGTTCCCGTATAATACGGTTCGTCCCATGTGCCGTTTTCCAGTTGCGTGTCCTTAAGATACTGTATGCCGTGTTTTGCCGCTTCGCTGAAATGTTCTCCGGCGGCTATTAAAGCTATTAAAGCCCAGGCAGTTTGGGAGGGCGTGGAGTGGCCTCTGCCGGAAAAAGTCTTATCGGCGTAAGACCTGATGTCTTCACCCCAGCCGCCGTCGTCATTTTGGTGCTCTTTGAGATAGGCAACGGCTTTTTGTATGGGTTCTTCCTTCGGTGACATCCCCGATTCCACCAGAGCCAGAATCGCGGCGTTGACGCCGTAAATATAGTTGACCCCCCATCTGCCGTAGAAAGACCCGTCTGCTTCCTGGTTGGCGATAATCCAGTTGACGCCGCGCTGTATGGAGGTAATGTCGGCGGTTTTTTCGTTGGAAAGCATCTCCACCATATGTGCCGTCACATCGACGGACGGCGGATCGATGACGGCTCCGAAATCGCAAAAAGGCAGTTGATACAAAATATCCTTTTGATTGTCGGCATCAAAGGCTCCCCAAGCTCCGTCTTCCGAGCATAGGCCGTGTGACCAGGCAATGCCTCTCTTGACGGCGTTTTCCAAACGGGTCTGTTCTGTGGCCGTGGGCATCATGACTCTGCGCAAGGAAATTATAACCTCTGCCGTATCGTCAACATCAGGGTAGTTATCGTTTTCAAATTCGAATGCCCAGCCTCCGGGAGGGATATGCCCCCTTCTGACAGACCAGTCTCCTCTGGTCGTGACCTCGTGTTGCAAGAGCCAGGAAGCGGCTTTTTGAAGTTGCGGATGCTCTCCCGCCACCCCGGCATCGGTCAAAGCAATGATGCTGAGAGCCGTATCCCATATGGGAGACTGGCAGGCTTCCATACGTCGGAAATCGCCGTCGTGGATGGTAAATCCGTCCAAACCCGTAAAAGCCTTGGAAATAATCGGGTGATTCAGGGGATAGCCTCTGAGCTTTAGAGCCATCACGGAATAAACCCAAGGAGGCTGAATGCCTCCCCAGCCACCGTCGGCTTCCTGCCTCCGAATGATCCAGCGCTCGGCTTTTCTCAGAGCGAATTCCCTGACGGTTTTGCGCCATAAAGGTTTGCGCGTATGCTTTTCCAGACGCCTTAGCATCACATCCAACAGTGCAAAACGCTCCGTCCATGTTTTCAGTCCCGTTTTTGGGCCGGGCGGCATTATGTGCGTCCGTATTTCTTCTATGTCAATTCCTATGGGCTTTAGCGGGCGGTAGGCGCTTACTACCGATAAGGCCACTATTGTCTGTCTGGCCCAGCACCCGAAATCGTATATGCTGAGCGGCATAAAAGAAGGTATGAGCATGATTTCCACCGGCAAAGTGGGAAGGTCGTCCCAGCTCCATAAGCCAAACAAAGAGAGCCATATTTGTGTGAAGACTCGGGCATTTTCCAACCCGCCTTGTTCGGTAATCCACTCGGCGGCTTTTTGCATGTGGGGTTCTTCTATGGTGTCGCCGGCGATCTTCAAAGCAACATAGGCCTCTACCGTGGTGGAAAGATCACCGGGTCCACCGTAATAATTGGCCCAAGTGCCGTCTTCTCTTTGCATTTTCCGGATCCATAATGCCGTGGCGGCCAAGTCATCTCGGTTTATCATGTCGAGGTAGGTGCGCAGAAAAATATCTTCGGCCTCTATGGTGACGTTTGTTTCCAATTCTCCTTTCCAATATCCGGTGGGAGATTGCAAAGACATCAAGTGTTGCCGGGCTTTTATCAGAGTGTCTTGGATTTCCAGAAGTTCTTTTTGTGAAAACAGGGCGTCCACTTCCGAGCCTTTACCGACGGTGTCGTAAGACTCGAAATTGTCTATAACTTTTTTTTCAGTCATTGTGTTTCCCATATAGCCTTCTTTGCATCATGAGCTGAAACGTTTTTAAAATTTTCTGTCAATAACAAAGTGGGCCAAATCGACCAGTTCATCTTTCGCTTTCGGTTCGAAGCCGACTTTTTCCAAAACTCCGAGTGAGGTTTCGAAGCGTTTTTTTGCTTCCGCTTGTGCCATTGTCTTGCCTCCGCATTCTTCGATGAGAGCGGCCGCTCTCTCGATGTCAAATTCATTTATTTCTTCCGCAATAAGCAATTTTGCCAATTCGTTTACGTGCTTATTCTGACTTGCCAGTGCTATGGCAATGGGCAGAGTCTTTTTGTGCTGGCGCAGGTCAGAAAAAGTTTGCTTACCGGTGGCGGCGGGATCTCCCCAGATGCCCAAAATGTCGTCTATCGCTTGGAATGCCATGCCGAGTTCCACGCCGTAGCGCTCCAATGCGGTGATTTGGGCTTCGTTGCCGCCGGCCAATATTGCCCCTATGGAAGCGGCACACCCCAAAAGTGCCCCGGTTTTGCCGGCTTCCATGGCCAGACAGCTGGCGGCGTTTATGTCAGAGATGCGTTCAAAGGCCATGTCGAGCGCCTGCCCGGAAATCATGGCTGAGGTTGCATCCGCCAAACATTTTGCCGCAGCCAGAAGTTTGGGTGTGTCCTCTTCCTTGAATGTTCGGATGCCTATAAGTTTTGGATCCAAAATAATTCTCTGAGCCAGGGAGTTTAAGGAGTCTCCGAGGATAATAGCCTGACCGATGCCGAAAAGAGCCCATACGGTGGAACGGTGACGTCTTTTGGTGTCGTTGTCAATCACGTCGTCATGGATAAGGGAGAAGTCATGTACGAGTTCTATGGCAATGGCACCGGCTATTCCTGTCTCTGCCGGCCTTCCTACGGCCTCGGCCGATAAAATAGCCAGGGCAGGACGTATTCCCTTGCCTTGATCCCCGCCGATTTCTTGTCCGTTTTCATCGATCCACCCCAAGTGGTAACTGGCCAAAGGACGCAATTCCATTGAAAGTGAATCGACGGCTCTGTGCAATCCCGGTTCGATCAATTTCCGGGTTCGGGAAAGTATTTCGGGAACTGTGGTTGTATCCATTTAAATAAGTACTCCTTCGCCAATTTGCTCTGAACTTTTTTTAAAACCTAAGTGCTTTAAAGCCAATTTGGAAGCTTTCAATCCGCTCAAAACGGCACTTTCCATTGTGATGGGCCAGCCCGTGTCGGTCCAGGCCCCGGCTAAAAATAAGTTTTGATATCCGGTGACGGCCGATGGCCTCAGGGCATTTGTTTCGGCCGTTACTTTCATGGTGGCTTTTACCTCTCTGGAAACAACGGCATCCGTAAGTTTGGCACTTTTAGCCTTGGGAAACAGTTTTTCCACTTCGCTCTGATATAAATCAATGAGATCTTTGGAGGGCCAACCCACATGGCTGTCTGCCGCAGAAACCGATACCGCCAGACACTGTCCCGTTTTGGGGTTGAGGCCGGAAGAAGAGGTGGTGTCAAAAACAAACTGCGCCGGGGAATTGACGGCGGCGGCTATTTCGAAGGGCATTACCTTTGTATCGAATACCAAATGAATATTGATGATGGGGGAATACTGCAATTTTTGAAGCGAATCTATGTTAACCTCGGTGTCTTTTGGCAACAGTTCCGCTGCGTCCATATGGTCGGTGGCCACAATCACGGCGTCTGCTCTAATATCCGATCCGTCGGCACTGACACCAAAAACGGTTTTTGCCGGGTAGTCTGGGTGAGAGCGGGACGGGTCCCCGGGATTTTTTTCTGACGTGCTTTCTGTATTTCCGATTATGCCCATTACTCTGGCCCGTTTGATAATGGTTGCCCCGGAATGCGACAGAAGTTCCAGTGCCGGTTTGGAGTGCAAGTCATTCAATGGGACAAGAGACCATCCTATGTCGCCGGCCCCTTTTTCGGTAAGGAGTGTTTTGAATACTTTGGCGGCCACAGCCAGTGAGACCTCTTCTGCTCTGACGTTGGTCGTGGCCAGATTGATGATTTCCCAAAAGTTGGCAATGGCGGCATCGCTTTGCTTATGCCGCCTTAAAAATTCGGCGAGTGTCTGCTTGTCCAATTTTTTGTCATTCAGATCCATCCTCATCAGGGGCAGTGCCCCAAAAACCAGTTTTGCTTTGTCGGCTGCCGTGATATGGGAATATTTAAGCACGGAGTCAGCCAGATGCAAAGGGGCTTTAAGATCTCTTCTTCTCAGAAAAGATATTTTGCCCGAGACGGCGGCATCCAGAACGGGCAAGTTTAATTTGCCGCGCAACGGAGCCAAATGTGAAGCTCCGATTCTGTCCAAAAACCATTGGTAGCCTGTGCAGCAAGCCAGGTAGACGTGTTGCCCGCTATCAAAAAATAGACTATTACGGTCGAATGACCATGTGGCTCCGCCAAAACGCGGTCTTTTTTCCATGACGGTGACCCTTGCTCCGGCATCAATGGAACTGATGGCCGCCGACAAACCGGCCAGACCTCCGCCGATAACGACAATATGGGGCTTTTGGGCATCGGAGTTGCGATTGTAAGAGGTCATGTTATGGCCTCACCCCCATCAGACTTTTGGCGGCAACCAATACTTTTTCCGAAGTACTGAGCGAAGTGCGCTTTGCGAAAACGGAAAGAGGATCTCTGTCAATTTTGTTTAATATTTTCAGATAAATGCCGGCCATTGAGCGTACGCACGCACCGGATCTGAAGTCCAGATGATCGAGCAACAAAAACCCGACGGCGTAATACTCTCTGGCCCTGTTGACCTCAAATCTTACCAGTTCGGCCAATTTGTCAAGCGGGCCCGTCACATCGCTTTTGATGCCGAATCGGTCCAAGTCCTCTTTCGGGATGTAGATGCGGTTCATTTGATCGCGGTCTTCTACGATATCGCGCAATATATTGGTCAGTTGGAGGGCAATTCCCAAAGTGTTGGCCAGTTCAAAAGCTTTTTCGCTCGGGTTGGGCGAAAATACGGCCAGCGATAACCGGCCCACGGAACCCGCAACATACTGGCAGTACTTGCTGAGTTCGGCAATGGTGTCATACTCTGTTTTGTTGCAATCCTGCTCACAGCCTGCGATGATTTCCGTAAGGGCTCCGGTCGGTATGCTAAATTTTTTGACGGCATCGTTCAGCGCCAACAGCACTAAGTCATCTTGGGAGACAGAGTCGTTTTCGATGGTCTCTACTTGTGACCTGAGAGACTTTAATTGAATAAGTTTATTTTCGTTGGACTCTTTGCTGTCTCCCACGTCATCCACGCGCCTTGCAAAAGCATATAAGGCCGACATCGCATTGCGCTTATCGGGTGTGAGCAGGCGGATACCGTAGTAAAAGTTTCTCGCCTGTTCCCTCGTATTGGTTTCGCAGTATTGGTATGCGTTTGCCAAGTCTGTCATCTCAGCCACCTAGCTATGGACGATTTTGGGCGAAATTCCAATTGTGAGGTATAATTTTTTTCGGCTCCACCCGTATCCGGTGTTTTGGGCAAATAGCTTTTGAAAAGCACCTTAATACTGCAGATGGCTATGGCCGCTTTTGAGGCCTTCACTTCGCTATTTATTACGTCGTAATTGTGCTTTTCGACAGCGTTCAATTGCGCCAAACCTCCGCCTATGAATCCGGCTACTGCAACTTTGGCAAAAAAGCCCGGCAACAGCCTTACCAGAGGAGAACCCTCCAGTATCAATGAGCGTGCCCGGCCGCATTCAAAAGACAAGAGTCTTTTTAATTCATTTTTTATGGCAGGCGAAGTATTTTTTTTGTAACCGAGATTGAAAAGTTTTGCAGATGAACCGCTGGTCTTGGCTTGACCGGCCAACATCTCTTCTGCGACACGGAAGTTTTTTAAATCTTCTTGTGGCATATATACGCGCCCAGCCGAATAATCTTCCGCTATATCCTGTATGTGCTCTACAATCTGGAGGGCCGTGCATACCTTGTCGGAATATTCCGCGGTTTTGTCGTTGTGGGCCCCAAATACGGACAAAACCAGTCTGCCTACAGGATCGGCGGAAAGTTTGCAGTAGCCACACAGCTCCTCGAAAGTAGCGTATCTTGATATTTGCTGGTCCTGGATGTTGGCTTTGATCAGATTAAAAAGATTCTCTTCGTCGGCGTTCGTTTTTTTCAGCGTGCGGACGGCATCGTCAATGATCTTATTACTTCCCTTACCCTCAAGCGACTGCTTTACCGCTGCTTCGGCTTGATGAAGATTTTCCAAGCGGTCTCCGTCGGATAAATCCCCCAGGTCGTCGATGTAGCGGCAGTATTTGTAGACGCTAATGAGGTGCTCTCTGATACTTTCCGGCAATATTTTTATGGCAACATTAAAATTTTCTTTTCCGGCTTTTAGCGTGAACAAGTCTTCGCCTGCACGACTCTCTGCTTCATTTTGGCTTTCTCCGGAAGTACTTTGGCCAAATTGCCGCAATTGCTGACCCCGACCCGCCATTTCGGTTTTTTGCTGCCGAGAGAAAAGTAAGTCTTTTGCGCGCAAAAGCAATTGCCGTGACAAGGCGGGCGGCATGTTTTCGTTGCTGGTGTTATAGGCAATTTTATATGGCACTTTAGTCAAGCCTTTATATAAGAATCCTTAAACGGGTACTCTTTGTTGTCTTCGGAAATATCGCTGTCTGTAAATAATTTGTTTGTTTTTTCCCATAGCAAAGCCGTCGACGCCGCTATGCCTTCACCGTTGAGTCCCAGGTTTGCCAAAATGTTGTCTGGTTTATCGTGGGATATATAAGCCGTGGGGATGCCGAGGTTTACGCAAAGCGGGACCTTTCTTTCGTCGTCCAACGCTTTTTCGTTGATCAGCCTCGATAAATAGTCACCCGCTCCGCCGTGTATAAATCCGTCTTCGGCGGTTATGACCAGCCGAGCCCGTGAGGCTTTCTCTATCATGGCCGGGTCGGCCGGCCTGATAACTCTGGCGTCAAAAACAGTAGGCCGCAAATCCGATTCGGCCAAAATATTGCCTGCGTCAAAAACAGCCGATGTCATTTTACCTATACCGATCAGAACCACATCCCCGTCTCCGTATTCCAAGCATCTGCTTTCCAGGCCGTTTGTTTTCACGCTTTCAAAGGAGACAAGGGAGGGTGTTTTTGGCCATCTGATGAGTGACGGAGTGCTTAAGCCGAGGGCTGCCGTGAGCATAGGTTTAATTTCTGCCGGCTCGCTTGGGGCAAAAATAGTCAGATTGGGTATGGAAAGACCCAAAACCATGTCCAGCAGTCCATGGTGGCTGGGTCCGTCGTCGCCGGTTATTCCCGCCCGGTCGGCACAGATGACGACAGGCAAGTTATGCAGTCCGACGTCCAAGTTTTCCTGGTCGAAGCAGCGTGACAGGAAAGTCGAGTATATACAGACGATCGGGCGAAGACCGGCCATTGCCATACCCGCCGCGGCGGTCATGGCATGCTGCTCCGCAATTCCCACATCGATGACGCGATTTGGATATTTGGTTTGGAGAGGCAGCAAACCGGTCGGACCGGGCATTGCTGCGGTAATCGCCACGATTTTATCAGACTTTTCGGATATTTCGAGAAGTGTCTGCGAAAATGCCTCTGTATAACTGGTGGAAGGCGGAACCGGTTTGGCGTTCAACGCCCCCGAGTCGGTTGCCGACCCCGGTGCCCCAAGGGCATGGGAAGAGGCTACTTTTAAGTCGTGCAGACACTGTATGTCGTCCTGTTCGGCGGGGGCATACCCCTTGCCTTTTTTGGTGAGTATATGCAGCACCATCGGTCCGTTCCACGCGGCGGCCTTCCTGAGGGCCTGTTCCAGCGCTCCTATGTCGTGCCCGTCTATGGGTCCGGCATAACGGATCCCCAGTGCTTCAAAGAAGACATGCGGCTCGACGGCTTCTCTTAAAGCTGTGGTCAAAGCCCTGATAGTGGATTCGGCTACGTGACCCATCAAGGGCAGGTCCTCAAGGATTTTTGTGATTCTGTTTTTGATTGTGGAGAATGAAGGATTCAGCCTCAGTTGTGTGAGCGACTCCGAAAGTTTGGATACCGTGGGGGCATAGCTGCGCCCGTTGTCATTCAGTACTATCAGCACGTTGGAATTGCTGTGACCCAAGTTGTTCAGCGCTTCGTAGGCCATGCCGCCGGTCAGGGCGCCGTCCCCTATGAAAGCCACAATTTTACCCTTTTCTTTTTGCGGGTTATTCTTGAGTCCTATGGCAAGACCGTGGGAATAACTGAGCGCAGTGGAGGCGTGCGAATTTTCGATAAAGTCATGCTCGGATTCTTTTCTGTTCGGGTATCCTGACAAGCCGTTTACTTGGCGTAAGCAGTCAAAAGAATCCCTTCTTCCGGTAATAATTTTATGTACGTATCCTTGGTGGCCGGTATCAAAAAGCAAGATATCTTTCGGCGAATTGAATACTCTGTGCAAAGCTATAGTGGCTTCGACTACCCCCAGATTAGACCCCAGATGGCCGCCGGTTTGACTGATTTTTTCGACGATAAATTCGCGAATTTCTTCCGCCAGCCGGTTGCACTGTGTCAAAGTGAGCTGTTTGAGCTCCAGCGGAGAGTTAATTTTATATAGCAATTGGTACTTTACAGAGGCTTTATCGGTTTCGGGTTCTTTGGGGGAGGCAAAAGACTTGGCTGGGGAAGAATGGTTGCCGTCGGTCGAGTCGGGAGCGTTGCCCGAGTAAGTCACTTTGAACCGACTTTTATCCACTTCAAAACCCATATCGCGTACTCCAGTCTTGTTGTCCGCTGCTACTCATGCCTAACTTATTATTGTACATAGTTTGATGACTTGAAAGTCATCAAACTATGTACAATATTTTTACAGAATCATAACCTTCGGTCAATCGGTCTTTTCGTAGATGGCCGTAAAGACAGCCGAAAGGAATATTTTTCTTTGTTCAGCGTAATAATCCGGTACAACTTCTTGGATCAGGGATACGAGAACAGGTTTGAATAAGAGCTTTCGCCTCATGCTGAGCGAGAGAAGATCTAAAATTATTTGCATATAGGGTACTGACGCAAAAGTCAGCTCCAAAATAAAAGAGGACAAAAGGGCGTCGTCCGGAGCACCGTCTTTTGCCGCAAAGATGTTCGTCTGCAGCAAACCGGTGTCTTCAATCCGCTGTTTTCCGTCCGTGAGATTTTGCTGTGGTAAAGACTGCCGCAACTTTGCTTTAAGGTCGTCTTTTACGACTGTCACGACGGCGATAAAAAAATCTTCTTTGGAGGTAAAATAGTTATAAAAGGTACCTTTGGCAACCTCGGCTTTGCGACAAATATCGTCTATGGTCAGGTCATCAAAGCCGATTTGTTCTGCCTGTTCCAATCCAGCCTGGATTAAACGCTGCTTTAGTGTGTCAGATCCGGATCTGGTGTCAGAAAAGTCTAAAACCGTTTTCCACATTTCCGGGCGAAACGTTCCCTTGTCTTTCCGGCCGTGTAAGTCGGGGAGAAGTTCGGAGATCAATCTCCTGATGGATTCGATCGGCAACTGTTTTCTTTCGCGGAGCAAACGGACCAATAAAACAGCTTCGACGTGTCTTTCGTCGTATAAAAACCTGTTGGGTGCTGTCTTGATGGGTGACGGCAGCAAACCCTCCAGCAAGTAGTAGCGGATGGTGGCGGCACTGGTACCCGTGCGTTCCACCAATTCCGCCATGGAGAATTCCTCGCTATTTGAATGGGTTAGGGAATTTCGCAATGTCATAGTGATGCTTTGGGGGTAATGTTAAAAATTATGAACAGGGTCACAATCATATCTGATTCTAGCACATGTTTACCTGCCCACTTGGTTCGGGATTTTGCCATAACTATTCTGCCGATTAATGCAAAATTGGATGATGTGGCTTATAACGATACCGACTTTGCCGATCAAAGTTTGCTTGACGAATACGCGGAACAGCTGGAACTGTCGGGAGCCAATCACCCTTTTGTAACCGAATATTTATCGGCTATCGAATTATCCGACACTGAGAGTGCCGTTATCGTGACTCCGGCTTATGAGTTTGCGGCCATGCACCGCAATGCCACGCTTGCCGCTTCTTTGTCCGAGAAAGAGGCCTTTGTTATAGACTCCAGAACCGCCGCAGCCGGACAGGCTCTGGTGGTTTTGCAGGGGGCAAAAGCTGCCACGGCAGGGGCAAGTGCCAGAGATACTTTGGACGTTATCAACGAAGCTTCCAGGGATGTAATTTTAGTGGCCGCTCTTGGTGATATGGAACATATCGCCAGGGCCTCGGTGTTGCCTCCCGATGGGCTGATATCTCCTTCGGATGGCTACAGGAGTATTTTTTCTATGAAGGACGGTAAAATACAGTCGTTGGGGGAAGCCCGATCGGCGGAAGAAGCTTTGCGCATAATAAGGGATGTTTTCTATGAAACCTCTCAAGGCATCGCCGAACAGGTGGTCATTTTCCATGCCGGAGCCCGTGAATTGGCCGATAAGCTCAGTTCAATGTATGAAAAAGTCGACTTCATAACAGGCTTTAGCATAGCCATGCAAGTACACACCGGTCCCGGCGTGATCGGAGCCGCGTGGTTGCCAAAAGTTTATTAAAACTTAGATATCGGCAGGCCGTGAAGGGGAACGGTGAGCGGGAGTAAAAATATGGTGGCGGTTGCTATTTGAGATATAAAGATGAAAAGAAATTAAGATTATTAGGCTACTATAGGTTTGTAATAACATTTTCCAATTATATTTTGTCATGGAGTTTTTTAAGGAGGCAAGTACCGCTGTGGCGATAAAAAACGCCGGTACTCAGGGATCGGGTAATGCCGGAAGTAAGGGAAGGTTAAAAAAAGGCAAAGATTTCGAACTAGCCGTTACAGCCGAAATTCCCCAGGTTAATCCCCAAGAAATGTACTCACTTCAGCTTCCTTTGTCACCGGGAGCCCGCAAACATCAAAAGCGTAAACCGGCTCCTTTCGCTCTAAGGGCATTGGTGTGGATTTTTGTATTTTTTCTGCTTTTGGGGATGGGCGGTATTTGGGCCGAACACGTTCATCCGAGCTGGTTTGTGTCGCTGCGCGATGCCGTATCAAGCGGCGGGAGCGGTTCCAAAAGCCATTCGACCGGAACCGGCAAGAGCAACACCGGGCAGCAGAAAAAAATAGCGTACGGTACCGTAGTCTATGGCAATAACAAAGAAACGATTGCCGTTCCGCTGTCGGGATATGACATTAACATACTTGTGGATAAGCCGTGCTGGGTAAAAATATACTCTCCGGCCAATTCGTCAAATATTTTATTTGAGCAGGTTTTGCCCGCTTCTCAGGGGGTAAAGACGTTACAAATTACCGGCAGTTCAAGGGTTACTTTTGGAGCCGTTCCCGTTTCGTTCTCAATAACAAGCGGCAAAACTACGGTTTTCCAATTAAAAAGTCCCAAAATACTGCCTTTTCAATATGTTTTCTCAACCAAGTAAGGTATATAAATGCAAGAAAAAACCGCTAATATCCTCAGGCAGGAACGCTTTTGGGGAACAAGAGCCAGATCGTGGGACCATGGCGCTGAGAATAACCCGGGATTGGTAAAAGTCGTAGACAAGGTAATTTCTTCTTCCAAGCTGGAGGAAGACTCTACGGTACTTGATTTGGGATGCGGTTCGGGGCAGCTTGCAATTAAAATTGCCCCGTTTGTCGGTAAAGTCATCGCTGTTGACATCAGCCAAAATATGATCAACCTCCTAAAAGAAAATGCAGCTTCAAAAGGCATAGACAACATTGAGACGGTGGTAGTGCCGATCGAGCATCTTGTCCTGCCGGAAGGTTCCGTTGATTTGGTGGTATCCAATTATGCTTTGCATCATTTGAAGGATAACGATAAAGCCATGATCGTACAAAAGTCTTTTTTATGGCTCAAGGCAGGCGGGCAGATCACGATAGGTGACATGATGTTTGGAAGAGGCAAAGATCCGCGAGACAGACAGATCATAGGTTCCAAGTTGGCTTTGATGCTGAAGCGCGGACCGGGAGGTTGGTGGCGGATCTGTAAAAATGCCTTTAGATATCTGTTTCGCTTGCACGAACGCCCCGTCTCCGCTGTTGCTTGGCAGTCTATGTTGCAAAAGGCCGGATTTTCCGGCATTGATGCGTCGGAAGTGGTAAATGAGGCTGCCGTGGTTTTGGGATTTAAGGAATAATAATTATCGATAGGAAGCAGTTTATATTGTCGTCAGCCGGGAAATATGCTACATCGCTTGTAAGTAAATTTGATTTAGGGAGTAAAGAAAAAAACAAGAATTTCAGCATACTTCTTCTGGCAAGGGTCTTTATGAGCGGGGCCAGGGCGCTGTCCGGAGTAATAGCGGCGATTTACTTATCGATTATAGGGTTTAATGCTTTTGAAATCGGCATGGTGTTTCTGGCCATAGGGATTTTTTCCGCCATCCTGTCTTCCGTCATCGGTTTGATATCCGATCAGTTCGGCACCAAACCTTTTCTGGTGGTTATTCCCCTATTTGCCTGTCTGGCAGGTGCCGTATTTGCTTTTTCAACCAACCATCTTTTGTTGATTTTGGCGGCAACGTTGGGCACTTTTGGGAGAGGTGCCGGTGCCGGTGCCGGTGCGGTCGGTCCTTACCAGCCGGCGGAATCGTCTTTGTTGCTGCAAATTTCCGGTCACAAGAAAAGAAACAAAGCCTTCAGCATGATGGCAAGCGCCTCTGCTTTCGGAGCCGTGGTGGGGGGCCTTTTGTCGGCCACTATGACCCCGAGTACGCATACGGTGCACTTTGCGCTTGCGTCTTACAGGGATGCATTTTTGGCCACGGCATTTTTGGCGGGATTGGCCGGCATAGTTGCCACGGCACTGACCGCAGAGTCTCCCGAAGCAGAATCAGAGAATTCCGATGCTTCCGATGCGCTTATCATTGACGCCGAACAAGCGGATTTGAACGGGGCCGAAACGGCCGGCGGTGCAAAAATTAAACGCAGCATAAAATTTCCGCACAAGAGCAAGCCTCTTTTGTACCGGCTTTGGCTGACCAACGGGATCAACGGTCTCGGTGTCGGGTTTTTTGGTCCTTTTGTCTCCTACTGGTTTTACAAGAGATTCAATTTATCGACTGCCGAAATAGGGTATCTGTTCGTTGTGTTGAATGCCGTTACGATGTTCTCCACCTTATCTGCTTCCCGTGTGGCCAAGTATTTCGGAATTGTCAAAGCCACAGTGTACTTACGTCTCGCACAGGGAATTTTATTGATTCCGCTGGCACTGTCCCCAAATGTATATATAGCCGGAGTTATTTTTCTTATCAGGAGTTTGGTGCAAAGGATGAGCGTTCCTTTGCGGCAATCGTACGTTTTGGCTATGGCCGACGAAAAAGAGCGGGCAAGCGTTGCGGCTTTATCGAATTTGCCGTCACAGATTGCCATGTCGGCCAGCCCTGTCTTGGCCGGGTATATCTACGATGAAATCAGTCTGGCCATGCCTTTTGAAATAGCGGGTGTACTGCAACTCGTCAATTCGATCTTATATTGGGGATTTTTTAAGAATACCCCCCCGGAAGACGAAATTAAAAAATCCGTTCAGACAGCAGTGCCCGGAGTTTGACAAAAACTTATTTACTGCCCTTTGGCAGTTCCAACTTATAACCGAGACCTCTGATCGTCGTTATGAAATGGGGATTGGAAGGGTCCTCTTCTATACGCGAGCGAAGCCGCTTGACATGTACGTCCAGTGTTTTTGTGTCACCTACGTAGTCGAATCCCCAAATCCGTTCTATCAGGACTTCTCTCATGACAACCTTACCGGCATGTAGCATGAGTTGTTCCAAAAGTTCAAATTCTTTACGGGGCAGCATGACCTCTGATCCGCGGACTATACACTCGTGGCGATCGGGATCCAAAGTTATTTCGCCTATTTGAAGTATATTTTCATTTGTGGTTTTTATCTCATCCCCCGTGCTTTTGGGGGATTGCGCTCTTTCTGCGTCTTTTTGCTCCTGGGTGGAACGCCTTATTACAGCCCGCATCCGTGAGATCAGTTCATGTATCCTAAAGGGTTTTGTCACGTAATCGTCGGCACCGATTTCAAGTCCGACAACGGTATCGATTTCCGTCGACTTTGCGGTGAGCATGATGATAGGGACTCCGGAAAACATTCTGATCTGTCTGCAGACGTCCAGTCCGCTCATTTTGGGCAACATAATATCCAAAAGTACAATGTCGGCGGGCCTGCTTTTGAAGCTCTCCAATGCCTCCATACCGTCTCTGGCAATTCTTACCACAAAGCCTTCACGGCTTAAATTAAGTTCCAGGGCTTCTATGAAGGATTCCTCGTCTTCTGCTATCAGTACTTCTGTTTGCTTTTCAGTTGATGTTGGCAAGGTATTTTATCCTTTTTGCCGACACTACAGTAATAGAGTGCCGCCGCGACAACTAGTTGCTTCCGTTTTTAATAGTAGTGAATAAATTTTTATCTGCCACTCCGTGTAGCGGAATTCTGACGGTGAAAGTAGACCCCTCACCTTCTCTAGAATCCACTTCTATCATACCCCCGTGATTTTGCGTGACGTGCCTTACTATGGCAAGGCCGAGACCCGTTCCGCCTGTCTGTCTGCTTCTTCCGTGGTCTACGCGATAAAATCTTTCGAAAATTCGCGTGAGGTCTCTGGCCGGAATGCCGATTCCGCTGTCTTGTACAGAAATGAATACCTCATCGTCGTCAACTTTACCTTGGCAAGTAACGGTTCCTCCTTCGTAGGAGAACTTAACGGCATTTTCCAAAAGGTTATAAATGGCAGAGGTCAGTTGCCGTCTGTCGCCGAGCACGCTCACGGGAGGAGAGGGCTCGTTTAGCTGAATGCTGACTTTTCTTTGTTCGGCGGAAGACCATACGCGTTCCGCCGCTTCCGCCATGCATAGGTTGACCAGCACTGGTTCTCTGGGAGGCGATTCTTCGCTTTCGATTCTGGTGAGGTCGAGCAAATCGTCGATAACTCTGCTGATGCGGAAAGCTTCCATATGGATTCTTTCTGCCAGACGCTTTTGAATATCGGGTTCGGTTTCCGTCAGCAAAGTTTCCGCCAGTAATCCCAAAGCTCCCATGGGGGTCTTTAATTCGTGACTGACGTTGGCAACAAAGTCCCTGCGTATTTCTTCCAAGCGTTTCTTTTCCGAAATATCTTCTATCACGGCCATGACACCGAGAGCCCGTTGCCCGTTGTCCAGCGCTTTTGTTTTTACGCTCAATGTCCTTCTGGGAGGACCGTACAGTTCAAGAATCCGTTCCTCCTCACCCCCGATGGCGGTTTCTTTGATCAAGTCGTCAACAGCCTGTGTCGTGATGGGGTCACCGGAAGAGTCTTTGACAATTTCGATGGCTCTTGTATTGTAAAACACCGGTTCACCGTGTTCGTCGCATACGATAACGGCTTGGGGAAGAGAATCAAGGGATTTTCTGAGCCGTATGGCTTCCGAACTGGCTTCCGTGACGGCTTCGGTGGCAAGGTCAGTGGCTCTTTCCACGAGCGTGATCGAGTCATCCAGTGATTTTGGGTCTTGCTCAATATGGCCGATGCCGAGTCTGGTGGCCAGAGAGGTCAGTCTCAGGTTAAGGGAATTGCTCAGCTTTTTCTTGGTAATCAAAGAGGTCAGCAAAATTGCCACGATTATAACCAGTGCGTCAACGCCTGCGGCCGTGCCCAGCTTGGCAGGGTCTATATTTATATTTGCCAACATTAAGTAACTCCCTACCTCTAGGATTAAGGCAGCCAATACCATTTCATATAGTTATGATAGTTGATTTATCTGGTTGAACATAACTCCGACCGGATAATGTTATAAATTACCCAGTCCAACGGCAGCCATACCGCGGCATTCTAACTTTCGGATTATAAATACACATAGAGTGAATATTTATGATCCGTTTTTTCCGGTCGGCAAATGGGATGCTTTGTCGGCTGAGCGGTTTTTGATTTCAGAATTTATTTTTAAAAAACCGGCGGCTCTCATATCGGTAAGGATGTGGTATTCCCTGATGATAGACAGAGAACGGTACCAATTGTTTTTTGTGCACGGCATGAAATATGTTCATTTTGGTATCCCTAAAAATAAAACTTGAAGCATGTGAAAAGGAGTATATATGTTGTCTTTACGGATATTGCAAGGTGTTGTGAACTTAAATCCCACGCAATCAGGGTTGCCGGGGACCTCTCAATTGCAAAGCCTCATCAACGGAGTCGCATTTTGGGGACTTCTGGCTGCTTTGGCGGGGCTTATCATAGGAGCCGGCACCTGGGCACTGGGAGCACATTCAAATAATTACCAGCATTCCGCCACCGGGAGAAGAGCCGTTTTGGTTTCCATAGCGGCAGTTTTAATAATAGGTGCTGCTCCGGCCATATTGAATTTCTTTTTTAAAACCGGAGAAGGCTTTTAAAAAATGTCGCCCGGTCTGGGGATTATAGCCCACATTGTCAATTCCGTTTTTGGTCTGATGGTCGGCTGGGTCGGACGCGGAGCGGCTGCTGTGGTCACGGAAGTGGGAAAAGCCATGTCGGCTACCACCAGCCCCGTTCTCAATGCCGGCTTTTTGACGGAGTATAAGGCCATGGCTGCCATAGGGGCAGTTATGTGTTGTCCTATAGTAATTTTTGCGGTGATACAGGCGGTCGTCCATCAGGACTTGGGAAGTCTGGGGAGAATTGTTTTAATCCGCCTTCCCGCCTCAGTCCTTTTGACTGCGGCCGCAGTGAGCATTGTCCAACTCGCTCTGAGCTCGACTGACGGACTTTGCAATTATATTTTGCAGGCGACACAAAACCAGAGCAATTCTGTTTTCGGTGTCGTGACCACACTGTTGTTGGGAATCAGCGGGGTCGGCAAACCGCTGCTGCCTTTTACGGGTTTTGCAGCGTTGATGCTTGCCATCCTTGCGGGAATTTTTGCCATCCTGCTATGGCTGGAATTGGCCCTAAGATCGGCTGCCGTGGCGATTACTACACTTTTTTTGCCTCTGGCCCTTGCCGGCTATACGTGGAGCGTGACATCTCATTGGGCTAAGCGTCTTGGAGAAACAATATTTGCATTGATAATATCAAAATTGGTCATTGTGGCGATTTTGGATTTAGCAGTCGTTACTTTGGCCAGCACCTCCGCGGACGGAGTTTCCGCGGGGGTAACGGGAATGGCGATTTTGTTTTTGGCTGCCTTAGCCCCTTATGTGGTTTTGAAACTTATCCCGATGTTTGAGCAAGGAGCGGTTTCCCATCTCGAAGGAGTCTCCAGACGTCCACTGCATCTGCTTGATACACAAAGCTTTACACGCAGGATGGCCGGGGAAGGGACAGATTTTTTCAACCGATGGGGAGGAGACGGCGACAATGACAATCCGGCAGACTTCTTGGGCAACGTAGATCCAAGCGGCGGTTCAGGCGACGGAGGCGGACTGATGCCAATTTACATGGCGGCAAACGAAGAATCGGCAAATGATCTGGAAAAAGGAAAGGCACGCAATATGCAGCAATATGAAGTTGGCGAAAACAATATTTTCAACGGTCAAGAAATGACCCCGGAACAGCAAGTTCTATCAGAAAAAATTTATAACGAATTGAACCGCTACGGGAATTTACATAACTTTGACATCGAAGCAGAAGCAGCTAAATTGCGAAACGGCAGCTCCGCTATGCCGACTGAAGAAGATTTGGGAAAAAGTAACGGCAAAACTTATTTTGCTGAAACAGATGATATTCAATCAGAATGAAGTCTTATTAATTGCGAATTGTCAGACAAAGGGGTGTTGTTTTATGACAGACCTACAGGGAACAGGAAATAAATATAAGTTTGGTCCAAGAGATAAAAGAGGACTGATTCTGGGCGTTTCTGTTTCGCAGGCAATACTGCTCTCCTTGTTTTTGTTGGGAGCCGTCCTCCTAATCAGGGCGAATGCCAGCTTGTATCAAGTGATCGCAGGTGCAGCGATGTTTTTGGCCGCCACCGCTGTCGTATTTATTGACGTAAAAGGAAAGCCGGTTCAATCTTGGATACCGGTAATGGCAGAGTCGCTAAAGCAAAAAGTCCTTTACGCCTTTTATCATAAAAACTTTAAATTAGTCGTTCGCGGCAATAAAACTTTACCGAAAGCGTTGGCAGGCCTAAAAGTTATCCCGGTCAATTCCGAAAAGCTTTCTTTCGGACTTATCAGAGACCGCAAGAGGTCAACCGTAAGCGTACTGATAGGGATGGGCTCTCTGCCCTTTGCGCTTCTCGGCGATAAAGAGCGTGACCGTCATATCAGGGCTTGGTCCCAGATACTGTCAGCTGTGGCATACGAAACTACCAGCATCAAAAGGATTCAATGGGTTGAAAGAACCCTCTCGGATCAGGGAGAATACCTGGCTGGCCATGACAGGCTGGCATCATTTGACGATCGCTCTCCGGAGCATGAGGATTACGGGGCGGACCTCTCTTACAGACGTTTGCTGGCGGAGCAGACAAACGCCGTTTATAAACACGACGTCATTTTGTCTTGTACTTTTAATTCAAAAATTGAGCAAAGCGCCATAGAGACAGAAATTGCCAACCTGCTTTTGAGATGTAAAGAAATAGGTTTTGAAGGAGCCGCCGTTCTTTCTTTGGAGGATGTCAACAGCTACCTCAGGCAAGTATTTGATATCAGTTCGCGCTCACAAATCGTCGGCTGGCCTTGGCCCCAGAGCATAAAAGAGAATTGGTCTTATTTACAGACAGACGGACTGTACGTGGCCGGCTACAGCATTATCGAATGGCCGAGAATGGAAGTGAAAGCCGGGTTTTTTCTTCCCTTGCTGATCGGATCCAATGTCAGAAGAACTATTTCGTTGGTGATGCGGCCCGTTACTACGGGACGGGCCGTAAAACAAGTAGAACAAGCCAGAACTGAGCATGCCGCGGATACCGCCATTAAAAACCGTTATGGGTTTTCACTGACGGCTCGGGCCAAAAAAGAAGCGGAAGCCATAGAGCGCCGGGAACAGGAATTGGCGGCCGGCTTTGCCGACTACAGATTTGCCGGCTATATCACGGTGTTTGCCCAGAGTCAATCAGCTTTGACCAGTGCATGCAAACAAATAGAGCAGCTGGCTTCTCTTTCGCTGCTGGATATCAGGAGGGTATATGGGGAACAAAAAGAAGCTTTTCTGTGTACATTGCCCATCGGGAGGGGATGTGACTGAATCATCTTTTGTAGATCGCCGCAAGCTTGGGAGATGTCGTGAATCAATACATACATGAAGCAACCACTATTCAGATAGGATCGGTATTTCCTTTTGTGGCCAGCAAACCGCTGGGGATAGATAAAATTTTAATAGGAAGAGATTTATTGGGCGGCCTCTTTTTGCACGATCCCTTTGAACTCTATAAGGCGGGCATCATAACAAGTCCCAATATGGTATTGATCGGACAAATTGGGAGAGGCAAAAGCTCTCTTGTGAAGACCTACCTTTACAGAGAGGCGGCTTTCGGGAGGCAGATAGTTGTTTTGGACCCAAAAGGGGAATACGGTGCTTTGGCAAATGCACTTGGTGCAGAACCGATTTATTTATATCCGGGCGGTCCGTACAGATTGAACCCATTGGACATGACATCCGTCGGGAGCGCCGATGGGCAGGATCCGGATCGCCATAACCCGAACAAAGAAGCCCACTTATTTAAAAAGAGATTAGAATTGATGATAGCCATCTGCTCGGCCTGCGTTCAGAGGACTCTTAAGCCCATTGAATATACGGCATTGGAGTATGCTCTGGCGTCGTCTTCCGGCAGACATACAACCGTATTGCTCCCGCACATTATCGACGAGCTTTTATATCCTTTGTCCGACGCTTATACCCAAATTGGGATAAAACAAGAAGAATTGGTTATCGGAGCGCGGGACATAGCCCTGGAGTTACGGCGCCTTGTCTACGGGGAGCTCGCCGGTATGTTTGACGGTATCACAAGTCCAGCCTTAAAACTTAACAGAAATATTTTTGTTTTGGATCTTTCCGCTCTTTATGCCTCGCCGGCTTTGGGAATTATGATGGCATGTGCCGCTGCATTTATACAGTCAATTTATGCGGATTCTACAAAAAAGAAAACTCTTTTGGTGGTGGATGAAGCTTGGGCGGTACTTCAAAATGTGGGAGTGGCCAGATTTTTGCAAGCATCATGGAAACTGGCACGCAGCAGGGGGATAGCCAATATTGCGGTACTCCACAGGATAAGCGATCTTGAAACTTCCGGAGAAAACCAAAGTGTGCAAAGTAAGATCAGTACCGGACTTTTAAGTGATTCCGAAACCGTAATTTGCTACGCACAACCTCATCAGGAAGTAAGTCTGGCGGCAAAAAGTTTGGGAATTACAAGCGAAGAAGCGGCGCTGTTACCCAATTTGCGGAAAGGCGTAGGGCTATGGAAGGTGGGTTCAAGGACATACCTTGTCGAGCACAAACTTACCTTTAGAGAAAAAGAAATTATCAATACGGATCAGTCACTCACAAACTAAAAATTACATTTTCAATGTAAAAGATTACGGGTAAATGTGAATCCTCAATTACAAAGCAAAAATGACTCTTTATTACTAATAATTATCTCGGTATTTGCGCTTATTGCGCTGTCGGTTTGGCTTGCCGGTGGTCTGGCCATGGTTGTCGCTGGGCACGGCTGGCATGAGGTCGGCATAGATGAGACGTTGTGGCTTGTGATTGGGATGGCAAAGCATCCCAAAAATATCATTCTTGCATGGCCAAAAGATAAGCGCGCTTTGCTGGGGCCGAAACCCATAATCTATTTTGCGATCTTTTTTGTTTTTTTATTAATGTTGGCAGTATTCGTATTGTTGAGGTCAGTGCACACCAAAAAAAGATCCAAGGCAACCGGAGGCGGCAGGATAAAAAGCGTTTCATATCGCGCTCAACCGGTGCTCAATTCCGGAGCCAGCTGGGCATCAAAACAGGATATGAAAATTCTTCTTGCAAAAAAAGATACTTCTCAGAGACTTGTTGTGGGCAGATTTCATTCGAGACTGTTATCCGTGGAGGCCAACCACTCCGTCTTGCTGGTCGGCCCTTCGCAATCCGGCAAAACAAGCGGCTTGGCTATTCCTGCTATTTTGGAGTGGGAGGGTCCGATAATAGCCACCAGCGTGAAGACTGATTTGATCAGGGATACCCATGCCCTACGGGCCAAAAAGGGCAAAACATTTGTGTATGACCCCACGGGGATCAGCGGCTTAAAACGTTCGTCCTGGTCTCCTCTGCTTTTTTCCCGCACTTGGGAAGGAGCCCTTTCTACGGCAGCAAGTTTTTGCCAACAGGCAAAAACCGGCGGCGGGGGCATGGAAGACGCCGGTTTTTGGTACGCCACGGCTGAAAAGCTGATCGCCCCCTTGCTTTATGCGGCAGCCAACGGAGGATGTTCCATGGACGACGTAATTACCTGGATTGATACAGCGGAAGCGGAAGAGCCTTTCAAAATTTTGGAGTCTTTGGGGAACAACGCGGCCCTCCGTGCTGCCGCGGCGAGTTTTTCCCGCGAAGACAAACAGAAAAGCTCCGTCTATACGACAGCCGAAACAGTTTTGGCGGCTTTTGCCGATCCTATCGTGGCAAGTGTTTCCGGATCCAACGACTTCACGCCCGCCGATTTTACTTCCGGTCGGTCCAATACTTTATATTTGGTGTCGCCGGGACATTTTCAGCAACGCTTGCAGTCCGTTTTTACGGCGATAATCAAAACCATCCTCAATCACGCTTTGGAAGAGTCTTGCGCCAGAGGCAAAGTTTTGGATCCCGCTTTGTTGGTTGTACTGGATGAAGCCGCCAATATAGCTCCTCTGGACAATCTGGATACCCTGGCTTCAATTGCGGCGGGGCACGGTGTCCAGCTGCTGACTGTTTTTCAGGATGTCTCACAAATCGAAGCGCGTTACGGAACCCGTTGGGCGACGGTAGTGAATAACCACCGCGCCAAAGTATTGTGCTCTTCAATAGCGGACCCAAAGACACTGGAACATTTTTCGAGCGTCATGGGAGATGAGGACAAGGACGTATCGTCTCACTCTTATGACAAGGCGGGGAATTGGACACAAAGTATTTCTTCCCAACCGAAGCGGCTTGCACCGGTGGATTATCTCAGAAGAATTCGGCCGGAGCATGCCGTTTTGCTTTACGGGCATCTGCCGCCGGTGCTTATGGAGCTGAGACCTTTTTACAAAGACAAGCAGTTGCGGGCTTTACTGCAACAGTAAGGGTCTTAAAGTCGCATGAAAATTTTTCTTGTGACTCTCAGTCGGCCACGGCAAGATAGATGCCCAAAGCGCAGGCCGATACGGTCGATGCCAAAACTCCGTAAGCGTATGGCTTGGGAAGTTTTTTGAAGTCAATTATGGTGGCCACGGTATCGCCCAAATCGGCCACGGCTCCGGCCAACAACCACCTCTGAGAGTCCTTGTCTTGCGTGAGGGAGTAGAGGTGCCCCAATCCCAGTGCCAAATCTCTTGCCCCGAGAGTTCTGGCGAACAGACGGACAGAGTGTCTGGAGCTTTCCTCTTTGCCGACCCAAGGGATGCTCGGCACGGTGGGTGCCAGATAGGCAACGGCACCCAACGATGCCCTGGCAACCGCAAGGCCGTAGGAAAGGTATGAATTCCACGGGAAAGGTGGTTTTTTGGCATCGGAATCTTGCAGGAGGGGTCGTGTCGGGATGAGAGCAAAAAGAATCCCCCGTCCGCCCAAAGATCGCAAACGGTCTTTTTTTATTTTGCCAAACAGAGCTTTTTGTCCAGACATATGATTATCCTACCTTTTAGTAGTGCGATACCCGTTTTGTACAACAATAAGGCTACATCCAAAATCAGACCAGACAATACTTCTTATCTCAAAAAGACCCGCCTTTTTCTGCCGAAAAGCCAGGGTTTTTACGGAACACCCTGCGGCAATTTTTAAAGTGCAAGCAGTGAATAAAAGGTGAATGATGATAAATGAGTGACCGTTAGTGGCACTATGATAGATAATATAAAAAGCCAAGCGCATGACTGCCGGTGTATCGGTATCGGTAAGTTAAATAAGGAGGCGCGTTATGCTCGGGGTCATATTTGCAGACATTTTCGGACTTGACGGTATTATTGTTTTAGTTGTTGTAGTGCTGGTTCTGTTCTTTGGTGCGGATAAGTTGCCTAAACTTGCCAGAGGACTGGGTACCGCTTCCCATGAGTTTAAAAAAGGCGTGAACGAGGGCGATGCCAAAAACCAGGAACAATCCGCCGAAGGAAATAAAGACAAAAATTAAGGGAAAACTCCGGTTTTAAGATAAAAGCGAGTACTTTTTCAAAAAATATATTAATTTTTTTGAAATTTGGCAATTACGATTGGATGACCTTTGACTCTACCTGTAATCTCTAGCAAGTGATAAAATCATCGAAATCTATTAAAGCAATAATAGGGCTCTTGGGCGGGGCCGTTGTCCTTGGCGGTTGTAACGCGCCTACTTTTGGAGCTTTCAGGGGAGCCACGACACAGGGTCATGACGAATTCAAACTTTGGGTGGGTTTTGTCATAGCCGGAATAGCCGTTGCGGCCATCGTTTGGGGGCTTATCTTCTGGGCGGTGGCACGTTACCGGCGCAAGGGAGACGAAATCCCGCGCCAATTCCACGAAAACGTTCCTCTGGAGATTATCTACACGACTCTTCCCATTATCATCATCGGAGTGCTGTTTTACTTTACCGTCGTGACGGAAAATCAGGTAGATGCGGTTGCCAGCCATCCGAGCGAGATAGTCCACGTGCTGGCCTACCGGTGGGGGTGGCGTTTCAGTTACTATAACCAAAACAATACGTCACAGGGAGTCGCGATCCAAACGGCGGCTGAGCCCAAATTGCTCGCCCAGCCGGCCACCTCCAGTCAGTATCCGCAGTTGGTTATTCCCAAAGGTGAAACGGTAAGAATTGTCCTGAATTCAGCCGATGTTGTACACGGTTTCTATGTGCCTGCCTTCAATTTTAGTCGCTATGCTTTACCTGGTGTAACAAATGTTTTTGACTTTACTCCCACGCAAATAGGTATATTTAGAGGCCAGTGCAGCCAATACTGCGGTTTGTATCACTCGGAAATGTTATTCAGCGTAAAAGTGGTATCACCCGCCGCGTTTACGAAGTGGGTCAGCGGCAAGCAAATGGCCCAGAACCAGTCAGGAGGATCCAAATGACTTTGATCGCAGGAAGACCGGCGATCGCAGAAGCCGGTGCCCATGCGGAAGCAGAGCACGGGCCCAGTGGTTTGTTGAAATGGATAACCTCGACCGACCACAAGGTCATAGGAAAAAGTTACCTGATAACGTCGTTTTTGTTCTTTTGCGCAGCCGGTCTGATGGCTGTTATCATACGGACCCAGCTGGCCTCGCCTGACGCAACGGTGGTATCCCAGCACGCTTACAACGAGCTCTTTACAATGCACGGAAGCCTGATGCTGTATCTCTTTGCCGGGCCGTTTGCTTTCGGCGGTTTGGCAAACTATATAGTTCCCTTGCAAGTTGGTGCCCCGGATATGGCATTTCCCAGGTTGAATGCCCTGAGCTACTGGCTCTATCTGAGCGGCGGGCTCATTATGATCGGGGGTTTTTTGACTGTGGGAGGAGCGGCCGACTTTGGTTGGGTGGCTTACGCCCCTCTGTCGAATGCCGTCAATTCGCCGGGTGCAGGTCCGGATATGTGGATAGTGGCTCTGGCACTGACGGGTTTTTCGGCGATATTTACCGGTGTAAACCTGGTGACAACGATATTTTACCTGCGTGCGCCCGGTCTTACCATGTTCAGACTTCCCATTTTTACTTGGAATATGCTGGTTACGGCTCTGCTGATCCTGATCGCCTTCCCGGTTTTGACGGCCGCACTCGTTATGTTGTGGGCTGACAGGCATTTGGGAACACACATCTTTGAGGTTTCGGGCGGCGGGGTGCCCGTGCTGTGGCAAAACCTGTTTTGGTTTTTTGGACACCCGGAAGTCTATATTTTGGCTTTGCCTTACTTCGGTGTGGTCACAGAGATCATACCGGTTTTTTCCAGGAAGCCAATTTTCGGTTACAGAGGCATGATATTTGCCACGATTTCCATAGGGGCTCTTTCGACAAGCGTGTGGGCGCACCACATGTTTACGACGGGCGTCGTTTTGTTGCCGTTCTTCAGCCTGATGTCTTACCTGATAGCCGTGCCTACAGGCATCAAATTTTTCAATTGGATAGGAACCATGTGGCGCGGTTCCGTACGTTACGACACGCCGATGCTGTTTTCCACCGGCTTTTTGATAGTCTTTCTGCTCGGAGGAGTGACCGGCATTTTCTTGGCCTCGCCACCCATCGACTTTGCCACGCACGACACTTATTTTGTCGTGGCACACTTCCACGAAGTTCTCTTCGGATCCGCCGTTTTTGCGGGTTTTGCGGGCATCTATTACTGGTATCCAAAAATTACGGGCAGGATGTTAAACGAAAAACTCGGCAAAACAAGTTTTTGGCTGATGTTTATAGGATTTTGGGTGACTTTTATGCCCCAGTACTTATTGGGACTGCACGGCATGCCGAGAAGAATAGCCGAATACTCGGCCAGCACCGGTTGGACCACATTAAACAGAATTTCAACGGGAGGGGCTTATATGCTCTTTCTGTCTGTGGCCGTGATGTTGGTTAACTTCTGGGTGGCATGGCGAAAACCGGTTCCTGCCGTCGGCAACCCTTGGGACGGCCATACCTTGGAGTGGGCTACCACCTCCCCGCCTCCTTCCCATAATTTTTACGCTCTGCCCCCCGTCAGATCCGAGCGCCCCGTGTGGGATCTGAACCATCCAAACCATCCCACGATATCTCATGAAGATCACAAAAGCAGTCCGGAAAAAGAGCCGGCGGGAGCTGTCGGCAAAGTTGCGGATGGAGAACAGCGGTGAAAGTAGAAGGTAAATTATTACTGGTCATAGCGGTATTCTGTGCCGGCATAGCTGCCATCTATTGGTTTACGGGCTACGAAGACGGCGGAACGGTAATGCTGATAGGGACTTCTTTGCTGGGTCTGTTGCCGGCCAGTTATTACCTGTGGTGGGCAAAAAGAATGAAACCCAGGCCGGAAGACGACCCCAACGGCTCTCTGGAGCAGGGCAGCGGTGTGATAGGGGCCTTCCCCCACTCCAGTATCTGGCCTTTTGTATTCGGGTTGGGTGCGGCTATGGTCGGTCTGGCACTTGTGTTCGGTGTTTGGACGGCTATTTTCGGAATAGTGCTCGCCATAACAGCCGTGCTTGGTATTATTTCTGAAAGCAGACGGGGCGGAAGTATCTGAATTTTGGCTGTTATCGAATTGTGAATTCGCGCCCTCTGGCGGCAATTGTCTGAATCGGTCATGTATCATATTGAATGTGGGAAGATCCGGTACCTCATTGATCTCTAAAATTAAAAATATCGCAAAGACTGATGTTTTCGGCAAAATATGGAAGTACGCAAGCGTATCCGTATTTTCTACTTTACTGACCCTGGCATTGGTGACTTTCTTTATGGGTCTGCTGAAGTTCAGCCCCATCGTTTCCACGGTAATGGCAAACGTTATTTCTACGGTTCCCGCCTATTTTCTGACAAGGAATTGGGCTTGGGGCAAATCGGGCCGATCGCATTTTTGGCACGAAGTGGCACCTTTTTGGATCATAGCCGGCGTGAGCACGGTATTGGCCGCCATTGCCTCGGATGCGGCAGACTCCGTCGCCAAACACTTTACCCACTCGCACTTTTTGCAGACAATTTGTGTGGCGGGGGCAAATCTTCTCACCTACGGCATTATTTGGCTGGTGAAATTCTTTCTCTTCAATAACGTCCTGTTTGCCGGAAACAAAACCGGTGCCGGGGAAAGCAAAGAAGATTTGCCGGAAACAGCCGAAGTCTGATTTTGCGGAAAGCACGGGAGAGTTTCCGTGCCGATCCCGGATTTTCCTAGGTGGCTATATCCCTCAGCGAAGACAGTTGATCCTTATTGCCGATAACCACCAGGACATCTCCCGCCGCAATCGCGGCCTCGGGAGGGGGATTGGTGATGAATTCTCCTCCCTCATGGCGAAGTCCCAAAACCAGGGTGCCCGTCAAAGCGTGAATTCTGGCGCTTCTGAGACTTTCTCCTATTAAATTTGAGCTCGGCGGGATATCAATTTGCTCCAAACGGAACTCCAAACTGCCGTCGTGCATCACAAAATCGAGAAATTCGGCGACTTGCGGCTGCAAAGCCAGAGAGGCCATTTTGATACCCCCGAGGTTTTGGGGGTTTACTATGCGGTCGGCGCCGGCTTGGCGCAGTTTTGACACGGCGTTTTCGTTTCCCGTGCGTGAAACTATAAAAACATCAGGTCTGAGGGAACGCGCGGTCAGTGTGACGTATAAGTTTTCGGCATCGCCGTGCAGGGCGGTTATCAGTACTTTTGCGCGCATGATCCCGGCCCTCAAGAGGACATCTTCCTCCGTGGCATCCCCGCATATGGCGGGGGATTTGCATGTCGCAATTCGCTCGGGGGAAGTGTCTATTACCACGAATCCGATTCCGTTTTGTATGAGGTAATTGGCAATAGAGTTGCCGACTCTGCCCCATCCGCATAAGATTACGTGATTGTCCATGTCTCTGATCTGGCGTTCCATTTTTCTCTTTCCCAATTGTTTGGTGAGGTATCCCTCAAACAGTGTTTCGATCAATATGCTGAACGTGTAAGCAGCCGTGCCCACCCCGGCAAAAATAAGAAATATTGTGAATATTTTTTCACCGGATGTAAAAGAATGGACCTCGCCGAAGCCCACCGTGGAAATGGTTATGACGGTTTGAAAAAGGGCATCGAGAGGTGTGTAACCAAATTCCACATATCCCAATTCCCCGGCCACAATGACAATCAGCAAACTGAGCAAAGCAAAAATAAGTCTTTTGACAAAGCGCGGTATCGGGAACGGCCGCAAGTCAACGCCGTGTCGTATTCTCATGATCTCAGCTCGCTTTACGGATTAGGCCGGGACAGCCCGAAAAGGCGAATCTCTGGCATCAATATAGATACTAAACGGATATCAAGATATTAATCTTGATACGGAAGAAATAAGAAAACACCAACCGGAACTTTAAAAAGGTTGTTGAAATATTTATTAGCCACAATAAATAAAAATTATGATTTTTGAAGATCACTTTGCAATGACTGTCCCCGGAATGTATGGGAGTTATAAAGCAGAGCGGTTACTTTTGTAAGCGAGCAGGAAAGAGAAAATTACTATCAGGATTGCAATTATTATTACCGGGGCGCTGCCGCAGAGGTCATAAAAAGTACTCCCGTTTCTGTAGGCAAGCCGGGTATAAACAATATCCGATTTGCCCAATGGACTCAATCCGGTCACCGAACCGCGCGGGGTAATCGCCGCTGAATAACCCGTGGTGGCCGCCTGGAGCAGGGAACGTCCCTCGGATACCGCCTGTATTTTGGATGCGGCAAGCTCCTGGGAGGGAACCTGGGAAGACGCATAAGACGCCGTGTTGGTGGCGACTAGGAGCACTCCCCCTCCGGCTCTCACTCCGGATCTCCCGCGCTGCGTAAAAAATGTTTCGTAGGAGATCAGCAGTGCCAAGTTGCCCGCGGGTGTTTTTAGCATCCCGCTGCCGTGGCCGCTTATGGCATCTTTGGGCACGGCAGAAAGATTGGCAAATTTTGAGAAGAAGCTCCTGTCGGGCACATACTCACCGAAAGGGACCAGATGTACCTTTTCGAATTCCCCTATGATCTGCTTTTTCTGTGAAAAAGCCACCAATTTATTATAAAAATGTTTGGCACCGTCCGGAACGACAAATCCGGCAATCAGCACGGCGCGGAGCCGGTGTGCCTGGTTTGCCACCGGGGTCGTCAGCGAAGAGTTTTTGATGTCGGAGTTTACGGACACGGTATCTTCCGGCCACAGAACCAGCCGTGTGGCGGAGGATACCGGTATTTTTTTCGTTTCCGCCAAAGTGGCGGCGAAAACACGTTTTTTGGCGATGTAGGTCGGTTCGTAACCGAGACCCCTTCGGCCTCCCCCTTGAACGGCGGCGGCTTTTATGTAATATTTCGGTCCTCCGCCGTCCGGGGCAACAACGGAAAACGAGAGCAGTCCGGCAAGAAAGACCAACTTCACAGCGGTGCGGAGCAACGGCTTTATTTTTGCTCCGGCATTTTTCCGGCCTTCTGTGAGCAGGCGGACCAAAAAGGCGACACACGACGCAAAAAGATACAGGTAAAATACAATTAAGATCGGTCCTCCCAGCCGCGCCAAATTGATGAGCGGGCTGTCGGTCTGTCCGAGTGCCAGAGAACCTATCGGCAAACCGCCGAAAGGCCAGTTGTCCCTGGCGTATTCGGCAAGGCAAAACAAGGCCGGAAGGGCGAGCATCCGAGACTTGCCGGTTGCGGCCGCGACAAAGCCGGCAAGTCCGAAAAATAAAGATTCTATTGCCACCAAAAGCAAATAGCCGACGGCCGTAAAGTAGTCGGCCCAAAGCAGCCCCAGGATGAATTGGCCGACGGCAAAGGAAAATCCTATGGCAAAAGCCCGCTTTTTGTTTACGGCGGATGTGTCAGACAGTATATAAAACAAGATCGCAATTGCCGGGAAAGGCATAATCCATAAGTTGACGGGAGGCAAAGAAAGAGAAGCCAGCAGTCCGCATATGAGCGCAATAAAACAGAACAAAACAGACTTTTTTATGGGTATTCTTTCTTTCAATTGAGTAAGTCTTTTAATTTATCGGCGGCTTTGCACGCATCGCTTATACAGGCAGGGATGCCTATACCATGATAAGATGCCCCGGCAATGGCCAACGAAGGTATGGCGGCCGTCAGGGCATCAATTTGCAAGATGCGCTCAATATGGCCCGTATTGTACTGCGGAAAAGCATTTTCCCAGCGGCACAAAAAACTCTCGATGGGATTGCCGGTCATGCCGAGTACGGTCTTGGTGTCTTCAATCATCCCGGCGGTAAGTTCTTCGTCGCCCAGGGATATGGCACGGTGATCCAGGTAGTGTCCGGCCGATATTTTTAGCCAGACTTCATTCTTATGCGACAGATGCGCCCATTTGGAGCTCAGGGCTGTTACTCCGGTAATCAGTTTTTTGGGTTTGCGTGCAACCAAAAACCCGGTACCGTAAATCGGGGGTACCTCGTCTGCTTTCCATGCCGTCACCAAAGTAGCCACACTGGAAAAAGGTATTTTGTTGCAAAGTGCGGCTATGTCCGGGAGAGATGCTTCCAGGAGATTTGCCGTCTCAGAGGATGGGACTGCCAGCAGGAGAGCATCAAAGTCTGCGTTGATTGTCGGCATGTTTTTTTGCAGGATTGATGCCGCCCAATGCCTTTTGCCGTGGGGGGTCATCTTGATGTCGGCTGCTTTTGTGTTCAGATATATTTTGACGCCGGCATTTACGAGGTTTTGACGGAGTGCTTCCGTCAAAGTTGACAGTGATGTGTCAAAGCCCAAAAAGGGAGTCGGGCGGGGCGTTTGCGGGCTGCCGGCGGATTTGACGGCAGTGGGCTTTCTGTATTCTCTGAGGGATAACACAACACTTCTTTTCTTTGAAACGGCCCGTGCCAGCTCCGGCGTGGTTGCCGCGAAAGACAAGCAGTTGATGTCTCCGGCGTTGATTCCGGCGATCAAGGGTGCTATCAGGCGTTCGACGGTTGCCCTTCCGAGCCTTTGGTTGAGAAGTTGTCCTATGCTCGGGTCAGGATATTTTCCGAAAGTGGGTTGCGGGGGTTTTTTATCTGCCGAATCGAGCAGCGCCGTAAAATCCGGCAGGCGCTTCGGCCAGAAAAAATCCGCGGCGGACCTGACGGCAGACAGCGGGGAAACAATTTGTGAGGAAAGTACGGAAATAAGATTGGTCGGGATGCCGAGGGCCAAGTCTATCGGCAGTTTGCGCAGCTGCTTTCTTGAGTACAGGGAAGCTCCCTGGCTGACGGGGGCAACCAAGTGCTCAGACAAGTCCAGCTCTGAACTCAGTTGAACAGCCGAAGCATTTCTTGTCAAAAAAGAATCCGGGCCCACATCCACCGGCTTATCCCTGAAGGAAACGGAATGCAGCTTACCCCCGATTCTGTCCGAAGCTTCAAGCAGGGTTACGTTGAAATCGTTACGCAATTTATACGCCGCAGTGAGTCCCGTGATGCCGGCCCCGATCACCAATACTTCTTTTTTGTTTGGGTCTGTTGGCATAGGCATATATTCTCCGCTGGGACAATAAGTTTTCCAGTTATTTTAGTGGCAGTTATCTTTTTGGCACCGATTTATTTTCAGAAATAAGCAATAATGCCCGCCGTTTATCTGCCGCAACCGATCTACGGTGTCAGTGTCCGGTTTCATAAATCAATTGAGCAAGCGAGTCCATGACCGCGGTATTGTCGTTGACGGACTGCGTTCTGGAGAGGGATACAAAGAGTTCGGCGGCGAGGTTTTGGGCGGCTATGTCTATGTCGTAAAGGATTTCAAGGTGATCCGACATAAAACCGGCGGGGCAGACAATAATATTTTTTATGCCCCGTTCTCCCGTCTCACGGATAACTTCCAATATATCCGGACCCAGCCATGTCTGCGAAGTCCTTCCCGCACTTTGCCAGGCCGTCTGCCATCCTACTTCTATGTCCGTCCTGTCTTTATACTCGTAAAATTGCTGAGAAAGGGTTCCGATGTTTACCTCCCGGTTTTCTGCCATCTCCCGCAGCGGGGTGAAGGAAAACTCCGCCCCCAGACCCAAGGTGCCGGCGATCGCTCTGGCGGTTGATCTCAGCTCTTCCACATAGACGTCACCCATTGCCAGGACGTCAGTCGGAAGACTGTGGGCGGTTATGAGTACGGCTAGCCGGTTTGGACTCTGTTGTCCCGGCGAAGCGGCTCCGCCGTTTTCCGGCCGTTTCATCTCAGCTGCCCGCATGATTATTTGGGAAAGTATCTGTCCGGAAAGAAAACCGATCAGTGCTTTGTCGACGGCGAATGACTTAATAAATCGGCACTCTATTCCGTAACACGAGGCAGCTTTTTCAACCCTTTCCATATATTGACCCACGCTGAGTTTTGAATAATGGGGTGCGAAAACCATCCCTATGACAGAGGAGATGCCTTCTTCGGCAAAATCTTTTACGGCCTCCTCTATTGTGGGCTTTGAGTGTTTTGTCGCGTAACGGACCCGATATTTTCCCGGGTTTAGGCGATTCAAGCGGTCGGTAATTTGTTTTACCTGGGCCAACGTTCTTTTTGTCAAGGGCGACAGTCCCCCTATGAGTGCGTATCTGTCGGAGAGCTCCGCCAATTGCTCTGGTGTCGGAGGTCTTCCGCGTCTCACGTCTGTGTAAAAAGGCAGGATGTCTTTTTGGGATTGGGGAGTGCCGTATGACATCAACAAGACGCCTATGCGTTGATTTTTGGCCATGGTCAAACCTTCTGTGTCAGCTTATCGGAATCGCATTTTTCATTTTAACCGGATTTCATATCGCAGGCGGATTGTGGTCTCTGACAAACCCCACGAGTCTTGTCAATATATCCGGGTCGGTTTCCGGCAAGACGCCGTGCCCCAGATTAAAAATATGACCGGACGGAAAAGACCGCGTAGGGTTGTCGCTCCCTTTGCGCCCGGAGTTGGCGCGTTTTGCGTCGGCAAGAATTTTTCCGGCCTCTTTGGCGACGGCTTCAAAAGGAGCCAGGCAGAGAGCCGGATCCAAATTGCCCTGAACTGCCTGTTCCGGTCCGAGCAGAGGAAAGACTTTGTCCAACGGCATCCGCCAGTCAACGGAGAGCACGTCCGGACCGGCTGAGGCCATCAGATCCAAAATGGCGCCGGTGCCGACCCCAAAGTGAATTTTCGGTACGGAATTGCCGAAAGTTTTTGAGAGTGTGTCAAAGATTTTTTTTGAAAACGGCCATACGTATGTCTCGTAATCATACCTGGAGAGGTAACCGGCCCAAGAGTCGAACAATTGTATGGCGTCTGCTCCCGCTGTAATTTGTGCCGTCAGGCTGGACAGAATGAGGTCGGAGAGTTTGTCCATCATTTGTGACCAGAAACCGGGGTCGGTGTGCATGAGAGTCTTGGTCTTGGTGAAAGTTCTTGTGGGTCTGCCCTCCACCAGGTAAGAAGCTATCGTGAAAGGTGCTCCGGCAAACCCTATCAGCGGCACGTCACAGTTCTTTTTGACCAAAGCTATTGTTTCTTGGACATAAGGGGCATCTGCTTCCGGCTCGTAGCTTCTGATGCGTTTGAGGTGGGAAACGTCAGTAAATGGGTCTGCTATCACCGGTCCCACGTTGGGCAAAATATCCAATTCTATGCCGATTGCTTTAAGCGGCACCATGATATCGGAAAAGAGGACTGCGGCGTCCACGTCGTATCGCTTGACCGGCTGAAGTGTGAGTTCTGCCGACAACTCCGGATTTTTGACAGTTTCTAAAATCGAAAGGTCTTTGCGCTTCAGGCGGTATTCCGGTAACGACCTCCCGGCTTGGCGCATGAACCAAACGGGAGTGCAATCCACGGGCTGATTGCGGCAGGCTTTGATAAAACGTGATGTATCTGATGCATTCATTGGACTATCCTTATTTTAGAGCAGTAGAACCTTAAAACACACTGCAAAGTCGGGCTTTCTAAACCGCAACCTGTCCGCGTGCAACATATAGGCCGGTTGGCTTTGGCCGCAATTAATTAATGTTTAAGTAAAATTTTATCGAATTGTTTCCAATTGTTTTGTCTTAGTTTGCACAAGTGACATAAATCAGGCTACTCTTTTTGGATATTGCCCATTAGTTCATCATGGTACAAAATCACGGCGGATATAATGGCAAATAAGTAAGAATTAAAAATTTAGAAAGAGAAACAGTTGTGACAGACATAGTTGTGCCTGGTCAGGGACAACCTGCTTCGGCCCCTGCGGTGACGCACGTCAAGCAGGAAAGACCCCAGTTGTTGGCGGTGGGTGTAATTATATGGCTTGGCTCGGAATTTATGTTTTTTAGCGGTCTTTTTGCAGCGTTTTTTACCATAAGAGCCCACGCTACGGTTTGGCCGCCGCCGGGAACAAAACTCGATACCTATCAGGCACTGGCCTTTACCTTTGTTTTGCTGGCCTCTTCCCCGACTATGCAATTGGGTGTTTGGGCTCAAGAACGCGGGGAGCGGGCCAAGGCGCGTGCCTGGATCGTAGTAAGTTTTCTGCTCGGTGCGGCATTTGTTGCCAACCAGGCTTACGAATGGAAGACGTTGCCTTTCAGACCGCACACAAACGCTTACGGATCGCTTTTTTACATAATGAGCGGTTTGCACGGTTTGCACGTAATTTTGGGTCTCGTGGCAATGATCTTTTTGCTGATAAGGCTGTCCGGTCCCAAGGGTGATCCAGGAGAAACTCCGGTATTTCAGGCAGTCAGCTACTATTGGCACTTTGTGGACATAGTCTGGATAGCACTTTTCAGCTGCCTGTTTTTATTGTCTTGACCGCCGGCGGGATTTTGTCGTAAAGGGTCGTTGGGATGTTTCTGCCTTACGGGGAAAACATTTCTGGAATATTTGTTGGTGTAGGAGATTGGAGTTGCGTTGATTGAGGCCGTGAAGCAAAGGATAAAAATCCATTTCAAGGCTTTGTTGAAATATGATAAGGCCGCCAGACTGGTTATTTTTGCCCTGGCTCCTATTTTTTTAGTGCAATTGTTTGTTGAATTGCCGGCAGCGGCCTCCGTCGGAGCCCATCTCGGTCGGCATCATTCTCAGACAACCGGACAGATTACCCAAACCGCCGCGGCGGGCGGAGCAAGAACCCCTCAATTGCAGGAAGGTCGCACTCTTTTCGACGAAAACTGCTCCAGTTGTCACGGAATCAATGCGGCCGGTTCCAAATTGGCACCAGGCCTGCGGGGTTTGGGGGCCGGAGTAATAAATCTTTGGGTATCTTCCGGCTGGATGCCGCTTGCCAATCCGGGAGCCGAACCGGCGAGGAAACCGGCCCTTTTCAATTCGCAGCAAACCAACGCCATCAGCGAGTACGTGGCAAGCCTTTCCAAAGGCGGTATTCCCATACTGTATCCCGATCTGAAAGGTGCCAGCGTAGAAGAAGGTTTTTCTATTTTTGCCTTAAACTGCGCTCCGTGTCACACCATTACGGGTGCCGGCGACGCTCTTTCCAACGGTCTGTACGCCCCGCCTTTGCACGGTTTGACATCGACCCAGGTGGCCGAAGCCGTCAGATCCGGGCCCAACAACATGCCGGTTTTTTCTACCGGCGTAATATCAAAAAGCCAATTAAAAGATCTTGTTGCATACGTCACCAAATACATAGAGCACCCCGACAATCCCGGCGGACTCGGTTTGGGCGGCGTGGGTCCGGTTGCGGAAGGTTTCATAGGTCTTTTTATCGGAGTCGGTCTCTGTCTCCTCGTGGCTTTTTGGATAGGCGACAGAACGGAAAAAGAAGAAAAAGAAGACAGCCACTCAAAAGGCAATAAGAAGTCAGAAACAGGAGTAAAGCATGCCTGATGCAACTGAAGAGTATCCCAATCTGGAATCGGTTCCTCTTGATGCCCCTCAATTCGAGGTTGCGGCAAAAAACGTCAAGAGAACGGAATACGTTACGTTTGCGGCGTTTGTTTTGGGATTTATCGGATTTGCCGCTTTCGGAGCCGCATATACGCAAAACGCGCCGACCTACCTCCTTGGTCTTACCATAGGACTGGGCTTGTTTTTCTTTGGATTCGGACTGGTCAGTTGGGGCAAATACCTGATGCCCCAGGGGCCTTTTTCGGAGCCGCGACCTTTAATGGAAACAACCCGGCAGGAAAAAGAGCTGCTTAAGGCTGACTTTACTTCCAGAGGAAAAGTCGCCATCAAGAGGCGCAGTTTTCTGGTCAAAGCGATGGCGGCAGCCGGCGGGGTTTTTGGTATCGTGGCGGCCTTTCCTCTCATCAGATCGCTCGGTCCCCTGCCGAAAAATTCCCTGATGACGACCAAATGGCGCAAAGGCTCCTATCTCACCACCATTTACGGAGACAGGGTAAAACCGTCCGACGTGGCGGTGGGAGGCATAGTGACGGTATTTCCCGAAGACGACTTGGGCTCGGCCATTTCGCAGACCATCTTGCTGAGGGTGAAAGAAAGCGGACCGATCGTAACGATGCCGGGCAGAGAAGACTGGGCACCGGACGGATTTGTGGCATATTCAAAAGTCTGTACCCATGCCGGCTGTCCCGTGGGTCTGTATGAACACTTGGAGCAGCTGTTGGTCTGTCCGTGTCACCAATCCATGTTTAATGTCAAAGACGGTGCGATGCCGGTTTTCGGTCCGGCCCCCCGACCTTTGCCGCAGCTGCCCATTTACATCGATTCGGACGGGTACTTCAGGGCAAGGGCGGGTTATGACGAACCGATAGGACCCGGTTTTTGGACACGAGGCGGAACGGCATGATTGACGCGATATACAACTGGATAGACGACCGTCTGGCTCTTTCAAAATCCGGCAGACACCTGTTAAATAAGATTTTTCCCGATCACTGGTCGTTCATGATAGGTGAAATAGCACTGTATTCGTTTATAGTGCTGCTTATTTCCGGTGTCTTTCTGACGCTTTATTTCGTGCCTTCCGGGGCCACCGTCATATATCACGGCGCCTATAAGCCCTTGGACGGAACGCGCGTATCGGATGCCTATGCTTCCACGATCAACATCACTTTTGCCGTCAGGGGCGGGCTGTTTATGAGGCAGCTGCACCACTGGGCGGCCAACATATTTGTGGGTTCGATAGTGGTGCACATGCTCAGAGTTTTCTTTACCGGCGCTTTCCGCCGCCCGAGGGAAGCAAACTGGATGATAGGCGCCACGCTTCTGATTTTGGCTATCTTCAACGGATTTTTGGGCTATTCGATTCCGGACGACCTTGTTTCCGGTACCGGCATAAGAATCGCTTTTTCCATTTTGGAATCCATACCTTTTGTCGGCACCAATTTGGCCTTCTTCCTTTTCGGAGGAAATTATCCGGGGAAAGACATTATTCCCAGGTTCTTTATTTTGCACGTTCTTGTGCTTCCCCTGATCATATTGGCACTTTTGGGGGCCCACTTGGGAATGCTCGTCAAACACAAGCATTCCCAATTCAAAGGACGCGGGGCGCGCAACGACAACGTTGTGGGATCTCCGCTGTGGCCGAATTACGCAGCCAAAGCCGGAGGCTTTTTCTTCCTTACCACAGGGGTAACGGCCATACTGGCGGCGCTAATCCAAATTAATCCCATCTGGCAATACGGTCCGTATGTGCCCTATAAAGTCAGTTACGCCGTGCAGCCGGACTGGTATATGGGTTGGTTGGACGGCGCCTTGCGTGTCATGCCTTCCTGGGAAATCCACCTGCCCGGTCATATGATACCGAACGTCTTTTTCCCCGGTATTTTGCTGCCCGGCGTTACTTTTACCTTGATTTACCTGTGGCCTTTTATCGAGTCCAAATTCATAACTCACGACTATGCCGAGCATCACCTCTTGGACAGACCGCGTGACAATCCGATGCGAACGGCCATAGGATCGGCGGTATTCGCTTTCTATTTCGTGCTGTTCGGCGCAAGCTCGACTGACGTATTGGCAAATTACTTGCAGGTATCACTGAACGTCGTACTCTGGATTTTCAGAATCTCCTGCATAGTAGTGCCGATTATAGTCTTCCCCATAGCGTACAAGATTTGTTTGGAGCTCCAGCAAGTACCCGAGGCGGGCAAGAGAAAACGACATATGATTATTGTCCGCGACGACCAGGGCGCGTATCATTCGGTGGATTCGGAAGAGTATCCCGGGTACATTGCACCTGAGTTGGCACCCGTCAAGATAGAAGACGTGGACTTAGCCCCCGAAATAGAGGCCCTCAACACTTCCGCCGACAGGCCGGATGAAGGGATATATCAGATCCCCAGGGAATAATACGGCTGCTTATTTATAATATCGTGTAATGAAAGTGTTTTGGTGAAAGGGTCTTTTGGCCCTTTCACTTTTTTTAACCCATATGTACGATAGGGCAATGTGCTTAGGTATTCCCGGTCAGGTTACAGATATTTTGGATGAGCATTACGCGACCGTCGACGTCGGCGGGGCACGGCGCAAAATCAATACGGATCTGCTTGCGGGGAGATCTCTCGGGAACGGCGACTGGGTGCTGATCCATGTCGGTTTTGCTTTGGCCGTTATAGACGAAGAGGAAGCCCGGACAACCCTGGCCCTTCTCGTTGAGATGGAAGAGGTATATCTGCAGGAATTACAGGCGCTTGCAGAATCAAAAGCCCACCGGATGCCGACCGCAAAGGATCAATTATGAAGTATGTCGACGAATACAGAGAGCAGAAAAAAGCGGCCGTCCTATCCGAAAAGATCAAAGAATTGTGTCCCCCGGGCTCTCACTATAAGATAATGGAAATTTGCGGCGGACATACTCACGTCATTTACAAATACGGCATTCAAAATTACCTTCCCGGAAACATAGAACTTGTTCACGGTCCGGGCTGTCCGGTTTGCGTTATTCCGCTCGGCAGGGTGGATGATGCCATCTCGATAAGTCTTCAGGATACCATTTTTACCTGCTTTGGCGATATGTTGAGAGTGCCTGGGAACAAACGCTCGCTCGGCGATGCCAAAGCACAGGGAGCGGATGTCCGCATAGTATATTCCCCTCTTGATACCCTTCAGATGGCAAAGCAAAACACAGACAGGCAAGTGGTATTTCTGGCCATCGGATTTGAAACGACCGCCCCCTCTACGGCGATAGCTCTCAAACAGGCAAAAGCACTCGGTATATCCAATTTTTCAGTTTTTTGCAATCACGTCACGATCATACCCCCCCTTGAGGCCATATTGAATAATGACGATGTCGAAATAGATGCCTTTATAGGTCCGGGGCATGTGGCAGCCGTTACGGGCTGTAAAATATTTGAACAAATAACCGGTGTGTACGGTACCCCGGTGGTGGTTTCCGGTTTTGAACCTCTCGACGTGCTGCAATCCGTTTTTATGCTTGTCAGACAATTTCGTGATGGGGTAAGGAAAGTGGAAAACCAATACAGCAGAGTCGTCGGTTACAACGGGAATGAGGCAGCCTTGGGGGTCATGGACGAAACTATGGAAGTGCGCCCCTACTTTGAATGGAGAGGGCTTGGCACCATTGAACATTCCGGACTCAAAATAAACGATTCTTATGCCGACTTTGATGCCGAGAACAGGTTTGAGATTCCGGGTATTCAAGTTAAAGAACCGCGGGCATGCCAATGTGGTCAGGTTCTGCAAGGAAAAATTAAACCAAATGAATGCAAAGTTTTTGCCAAAGCCTGTACACCTGAAAAACCCATAGGGACATGCATGGTTTCTGCCGAAGGTGCCTGTGCGGCTTATTATAACTACGGAAGATTTATGGATATCAACGCAAAACCCAACCCCGCCAAAGCGGCAAACAAGTGAAAGGCATTCAAATGACTGCCGGCAATATAAAAAGCGGTAACGGTGAAGTGAAATTGATTACGATGCCCGTGGGCTCAGGTGGAAAAGCAACAAAGGCGCTCATCAATTCGTTGCTATTGCCCAGGTTTGGAAATTCAAAACTTAACGATTTGGGCGACGGTGCTTTGTTGGATTTGGGGCAAGAAAAAATTGCTTTTACGACGGATTCCTTTGTGGTGTCGCCGCTGTTTTTTCCGGGGGGCAGTATAGGGGACCTGGCTGTGAACGGAACGGTCAATGATTTGGCTGCCTGCGGCGCATCACCCGTTGCCTTGTCCTTGTCATTAATTTTGGAAGAAGGCTTTCCTTTCGGGGTTTTGGAAGGCATTTTGGACTCGGTTGAGAGATCTTTGGCAAAGGCCGGGGTTGAGATAGTGACGGGCGACACCAAAGTGGTGGAGAGAGGCAAAGCCGACGGGTGCTACATCAATACTTCCGGGATAGGAATCATCCATGAAAACGCCCGGAATCTGGCGCCAAAAAATATAAAGGCGGGAGACGAAATTATTATTACCGGTCCGATCGGAGATCATGGGACGGCGATTATGTTGGAGCGCGGCGGTCTGGGTATTGAAGCCGCCGTGGCATCGGATACGGCGGCTTTGTCCGGGCCCATAGGTGCTTTGATGGCTCAATACGGATTGTCCGTCCATGCGATGCGTGACCCCACCAGAGGGGGACTGGCCACGGTTTTGAACGAAATGGCCGAAAGCTCAAATGTGGGAATTGAAGTCGAAGAAGCCGCTATACCGGTGCGCAACGAAGTGCGCGCCGTGGCTGAGTTGCTGGGGATAGATCCGCTTTACATAGCCTCGGAAGGCCGTATGGTAATTTTTGCAGACTCCGACGAGACCGACGGTATTCTAAAAACCCTGAGAGCTTACCCGGAATGCGGGGATACGGCGGCAATAGGGAGAGCGGTGGCGGATCACCCCGGGTTTGTCCTTCAAAATACTTCTTTTGGCGGACAGCGCATAATAGATTTACTGACAGGCGACCCTTTGCCGAGAATCTGTTAAGAAGATCACCATGGATAACTTTGCAAAGCCGGTTGATATTGAAGGCATCAAAACTTACGGGTAAGCGATGGATAAAGCCATAAAGCGCATCCAAATCCGGATCACGGGGATAGTCCAAGGAGTGGGGTTCCGGCCTTTTGTATACAATACCGCCGCGGCGCATGGCGTAAACGGCTGGGTGATGAACGATTCCAGCGGAGTAGTGATACAAGCAGAAGGAACCGAAGATGCCATAGGACTGCTTCTGAAAGCCGTAAAAAGTAATCCTCCCCCGCTTGCCCACATCGACAACATCCATATCGAGACGTTGGCAGCTTTGGGGGAAAAGGGATTCGGCATTAAAGATACCGGGTATACCCCGAACAAGGATACTTTAATAAGTCCTGACGTGGCGACTTGCAAGGATTGTGTAGAAGAACTTTTTGATCCAGGAAACAGAAGGTACCGGTACCCTTTTATAAACTGCATTAATTGCGGCCCAAGATTTTCGATCACCACCGACATCCCGTATGACAGAGTAAATACCACCATGGCCGAATTTGAAATGTGTGATGAGTGCAGGCAAGAGTACGAAGATAAAAGCAACCGGCGTTTCCATGCACAACCCATCGCCTGTTCCAAATGTGGTCCTTCGCTGGTACTCTATGATCTTGCGGCAGAGCGGGAATTGGAAACGGGAGACATATATGCGGCGACGGCAAAGGCACTGTACCAAGATAAAATCGTAGCCATCAAGGGTATTGGCGGTTATCATCTGTGCCTGTCCGCCGTAAGCGAAAAGGCCTGTGCGGAACTGAGAAAAAGAAAGCACCGCTACGCCAAACCTCTTGCCATGATGGTAAAAAGTATCGAAGAAGTGAGGAAAATATGCGATTTTTCTGAGGAAGAAGAGGCCGCGCTTTTGCTTCCGGAACGTCCGATAATACTGCTCAGAAAAAAAGAAAACTCTGCGGTTCAAATAGCTGCGGGGGTAGCCTATGGCAGTAAGTATTTGGGTGTCATGCTTCCGTATACCCCGATACATCACCTTTTGTTTGCAGAAATTGATATTCCTCTGGTGATGACCAGCGGCAATCTCTCCGATGAGCCCATAGCCTATAAAGACGATGACGCAATGAAGCGTCTGGCCTCCATAGCCGATATCGCTCTGACGCACGACAGAGCGATAGCAATTCGCATCGATGACTCCGTCGCTCATATTGTCGGCAATAAACCTTATTTTATAAGGCGTTCCCGCGGTTTTGCTCCGAGACCGATTACCCTGCCTTTCCAAGTTCCAAAAGACATGCTTGCTTGCGGTGCCGAACTGAAGAATACTTTTTGCCTGGCAAAAGGTGAGTATGCATTTCTGTCACACCATATAGGCGATTTAGAAAATTATAAAACTTATGTCAATTTTACCGAGTCAATAGAATACTATGAATATATTTTTGACGTAAGACCTAAAGTTATTGTCCATGATCTGCATCCGGAGTATCTCTCGACGAAGTATGCTTACGACAGAGCAGGATTCTATCCGGATGTTTTTCGTCCTTTTCCGGATGGGATTAAAGAGTATAGCTATATGCAAGAAATAACCCCAGAAAAGAAAGGTGATTTTCTTTTTGGTGTACAGCACCATCACAGTCATGTTGCTTCTTGCATGTTGGATAACGGTCACCTTGGCAGAACAATAGGTATTGCATTTGACGGGTCCGGCTACGGAGAGGATGGAACTCTCTGGGGTTCCGAAGTCATCACTGCCGATTTAAAAAGTTTTCAGAGGGTCGCTTCCCTGAGGCCTATTCCGCTTTTGGGAGGTGTTCAGGCGATTAAGGAGCCTTGGAGGATTGCGGCTTATTACATATATAATATTTTTGGCAAAAATAATGCATCTTATAATGTAAGTAATTTAGAAGTATATATAAATAATCAAAAAGATTGGCATAATGTACTCTCTTTAGTAGATAATCATTATAAAAATATTATGACAACAAGTATGGGAAGACTGTTTGACGCAGTCGGAGCTCTTCTGTGCCAAGTATACAGAATTGGCTATGAAGGCCAGGCGGCAGTGGAGTTGGAATCCTTGATTGATCTCGCAGAAGAAGGTTCTTATTCGCTGCCTGATATTTCTGATCTCCCCATTATTCTTGACGGTTCTTCCCTGTTTGAGTGCGTATTGGGGGATGTTTTCTTAAAGTGTGATCCACACAAAATAGCGACCAGATTCCATAATACGATACAGGAATTTATCTTGAATGTATGTGTTTATATACGGGAGCAATACGGTTTGGGAACCGTTGCCCTATCCGGAGGAGTATTCCAAAATAGATATCTTTTGGATCATACAATAAGTGAATTAAATAAAAACGATTTTAAGGTACTTATTAACCGCAATATACCGACAAATGACGCCGGTATCTCATTTGGACAAATAGCTATTGCCGCCCAGTCACTTGCTTTGTGACCGGCGCCGCCGCTCTGATCCAATTTAGTAATTATTCAATAAAACCTTGGAATAAGTAAAAAACTTTTTAGTTTAAAGGTGACATTATACCCTATAAAATTCTTTCCTCTTTGTAATAAAATGCTGCCATGCAAAATATGTTAGCGGGCATAGCAGATACACAAGGGATCGACGATCTTATAAAACTTCTGCTCGGCGAGGGATATGTGGTAATGGGTCCCGGTGTCGAAAGGAACGTAATACAAAAAAAAGAGATTACTTCTGTCGGCGATCTACCGAAAGGTTATACCGACACACAAACCCCCGGGAGCTACAGACTGGAGAGGGATTTATCCTCTCCCGAGTTGTTTTCTTGGGCCGTCGGCCCGGCGTCATTTAAGAACAGTTTGTTTCCGGCTAAACAAACTCTCTTCGAAGGTAAGATTTCCAAAGGCAAGGCGAGCATAACCCAAAAAGAGGTGCCTTCCCATAAGACCTGTTTCTTTGGCATAAGACCCTGTGAAGTTGCCGGAATGGCAGTGCTTGCCAAGGTCATGACTGACGGAGCATACCCTGATCCTCAGGCGGTATCCGTGCGCAAGAATTCTTTGGTCGTGGCAGTGGAATGCGGACGGCCGGCAGAGAATTGTTTCTGTACGTCGTTTAATACGGGTCCGATGGCCGACGATGGATGCGATATTATCATCACTGAAATTACCGAAGGCAATCACAGATTTTTAATAAGATCCGGAAGCGATGCGGGTTATGCAATTTTAAGCAGGCTGGCCTACAAGCCGGCTTTGCCCGAAGACGTATCGGCCAGAGATAAAGTGATCGCAAAGTCGATATCGGCAATTTCCAAATCGATAGATCAAGAAAACACCCCTGCGCTGCTGGCAAGAAATATCGGGAGCACCATATGGGCAAATATTGCCAACAGGTGTTTATCTTGTGGCAATTGCACGATGGTTTGTCCGACATGTTTCTGTGCCTCATTTGAGCACTCTAACGGGTTGGAAGAAGACTTTTCTGCCGTCAGGAGATGGGACTCTTGTTTTGACAGTGCTCACTCTTATATACACGGCGGTTCCGTCAGGACCTCTGTGGCATCCAAGTATAGGCAATGGATGACGCACAAGCTTTCAACATGGGTTGATCAATTCGGTGAAATCGGGTGTGTGGGTTGCGGACGTTGTATCACCTGGTGTCCGGTGGGGATTGACATCACCGAAGAGACGGCGAAAATTGCAGAGGGTGAGTCATTGCATAAATAATTGTTAGCTCTGAGTCTAAAAATATAAAGCCAGTAAAGGAGAATTATGTCAGATATAAAAGATATTTTAGCAAAAGTACCGCTTTTCAGGCAACTTCCCGAACAAGCGATTGCCTTGCTTTCTGAATGCGCAGAGGAAGTATCCTTTGAACCGGAAACACAAATACTTACCGAAGGTGCAATGGCTTCTACTTTTTATATCATAAAATCAGGAGAAGTATCTTTACAGGTGCAACAACCTCAATCTATTCCTTTGATCATACAGACAATAAATGCCAATTCACTGCTCGGCCTTTCTTGGATTACTCCGCCTTATCAGTGGTCATTTGACGCCATTACATTGGAAAAAGTAGAGGCCGTTGAATTCCATGCCGCATGCGTCAGGGAGAAATTATCTCTGTATCCCGAATACGGATTTTTAATTATGCAGTCAATCCTCGAAGTTTTTTTGGAGCGTTTGCAGGCCACAAGGACAAGAATGCTTGATATTTACGGGGTCACTAAAGAGGTAATACCAGGTGACTAGTGCAAATCAGACTTCGGAAATTGAATACGGCAATGCAGGCGAGACAGAAGAGTCCCCCTTTGTTCCTTTGCCTTACAAAATCGTAAGTAAGCACAAAGATACTCAGGATATCGCCACAATTGCCATTGAGCCCGTTGAGGGTTCAATAAAGCCTTATAAAAGCGGACAATTTAATATGCTTACAGCGTACCGGGTCGGAGAAGTTGCCATTTCGATCAGTTCGGAACCCACTTCGGCAAAAAGAATTGTACACACTATACGCGATGTGGGGGCGGTAAGTCATGCCCTTATCAATTCGGAAATAGGGGATATGATAGGCGTAAGGGGGCCGTTTGGAACCGACTGGCAGACAAGCGATCCGGGTGATGCGGATTATGTGGTTGTTGCGGGAGGAATAGGCTTGGCGCCTTTGCGGGGAGCAATTTTTGAACTGGCAAACCAAATAGGAAAAAAGCGGAAAGTCAACCTCCTCGTGGGGGCCAGGTCGCCGGATCAAATCATCTATGTCGCCGACATGAGGCGTTTGGAACAGTTGGGTGTCAAAGTTTATGAAACGGTGGATATAGCCGATTCGAATTGGCGTGGTTCCGTGGGTCTGGTCACGGAGCTTATTGACAAAGCTGTCTTTGATCCGAGTAATACAAAAGCCCTGCTGTGTGGGCCTGAAATTATGATCCGCTTTACCGCCAGAAAACTTATAGAATCCGGCATCGACCCTCAGTCCATATTGGTTTCTTTGGAAAGAAATATGCAGTGCGGCATAGGGTTATGCGGGCACTGTCAGCTGGGCCCCTACTTGATCTGCAGGGACGGACCCGTATTTACTTGGGCCCCGCTTGTCAAAGATTTATTATCACAAAAGGAGAGATAATGGGGAAAGCCAAATTAGCGGTTTGGAAATTTGCCTCATGTGACGGGTGTCAATTGTCAATTTTGGATTGTGAAGATGAGCTTTTGTCCATAGCGGAAGCCGTTGAGATAGCCAACTTTACCGAAATGACCAGAAAGGTGACGGACGGGCCATACGATATATCCTTGGTTGAGGGCTCCGTCACGACGGCAAATGACGCTCAGCGTATAGTCGAGATAAGGAAAAGTTCTCAAACGGTTGTCGCCATAGGCGCTTGCGCAACGGCGGGAGGAATACAAGCCCTCAGAAATTATGCGGACATAGATGAGTATTTAGGCGCTGTTTATGCCCATCCCGAATACATATCCACACTGACCACCAGCAAACCCATAAGTGATTTTATTAAAGTCGATTTGGAATTGCGCGGATGTCCCGTAAATAAAGAACATCTTATTGAGTTAGTGGCGTCTGCTTTGGCCGGCAGGAAACCGCGCATACCCCATTTTAGTGTTTGTGAAGAATGCAAAATGAAAGGAAATGTGTGCGTTCTCGTGGGACAAAAGATGCCCTGTCTGGGCCCCGTCACCAGTGCGGGATGCGGTGCACTTTGCCCCGCCGTGGGGCGCGGTTGCTATGGCTGCTTCGGCCCGGTGAAAAACGCAAACACTGCATCACTTGCCACCCGTCTTAAGGCAAACGGCACTGATCCGGATAAGATTCGCAGGATGTTTAAGACGTTTAACGCAAATACAAAAGCATTCGAAAGGGAGTTCTCGTCATAATGGAAAAGGAAAAGGCAACTTCTTCATGCGACATAGACGTTCACGGCATTGCCAGAGTGGAAGGGGAGGGCGCCCTCCATGTTCATATCGACAACGGCGAACTAAAGAACGTAGAGTTGGAAATTTTTGAACCGCCTAGATTCTTTGAGGCTTTTCTACGCGGGCGGGGATTTGAAGAGCCTCCCGACATTACGGCGCGTATCTGCGGCATCTGTCCCGTCGCATATCAGATGTCAGCGTGTCTGGCAATTGAGGACGCCTGTTCTGCAAAAGTCAGCGATGAAATACAGACCTTGCGGAGGCTTCTCTATTGTGGCGAGTGGATCCAGAGTCATGTACTGCATGTTTTCTTGCTGCACGCCCCAGACTTTTTCGGTTTGGAGGATGCGGTTGAACTGGCAAAAATAAATAGAAACGCCGTAGAGCGGGGTCTGTTTATGAAAAAAATAGGCAATAAACTCATGGAGGTGGTGGGCGGTCGTGCCATTCATCCGGTCAATGTCAAAGTCGGCGGCTTTTACACTGCACCCACAAAGCAGGATCTGGAAGCCCTTGTCGATGATTTAAAACAAGCCCTGGAATATGCGGTCTGGGCAACGGCATGGGTATCGACATTTGAGTTTCCCGATATCGTGACCTCATATCCTCTGGTGTCTTTGGTGCACGATACTTTATACCCGATAGATTGCGGAACAGTCGCTTCCACCGAAGGTTTCAACGTTTCCCCGAAAGATTTTCTGGACCGCATCGTGGAGGAACACGTTGCCAGGTCCAGTGCTCTGCACGCCAAACTGAACGGCGAAACCCCTTATTTGACGGGCCCCATGGCCAGGTTTAACTTAAATTATGACCGCCTGACGCCCATTGCCCGGGAGTGTGCCGAGGCAAGCGGAATAGAGAAAGGTTGCCGCAATCCCTTTAAGACAATTATTATGAGGTCTCTGGAAACGGTCGTGGCTCTTGAGGAGGCTTTACGCATTATAGAAAATTACGTGAAACCCGACCCGAGTTTTGTGGAGATCACGGCCAAAGCAGCTACCGGTTACGGTGCCACAGAAGCCCCGAGAGGCATTATTGTGCACAGGTATGTATTGGGCAGTGACGGCCTTATCAAAGAGGCCCAGATCGTGCCCCCCACTTCACAAAATCAGGCGGCGATAGAAGAAGACCTCAAAAATGTCATAGCCAACAATATGGATTTGGATCGGGAACAGCTGACCAATTACTGTGAAACGGCGGTCAGAAATCACGACCCATGCATATCCTGTTCGGCTCACTTCCTGAATGTGGATATTAAGCGGTAGTCGGCGGAGTCACATGAGCGTTCAGAAAAACAGCAAGACGGTGATAGCAGGTATAGGAAATTACTATCGCTGTGACGACGGAGCGGGTCCTCAAATTGCCGACGAAGTGGCCGACATTACCAATACGGAAAATATAGGCCCAATATCGGAACCCCTGGATTTGATAGAGCAATTTGAAGGAGTGGGGCTGGCAATTCTGGTCGATGCCATGAACTCCGGAGAGCCTCCCGGCACGATCAGGATCTTTGAGGCAGACATGTTGTCAGAAAAACGGCAGTTGACAAGCACACACGGTATAGGGTTGGAAAGAACTCTGCAATTGGCAGTCGCATTGGGAAAGAATCCGGAAAAAGTGATAGTAGTCGGCATAGAGGGCAAGGTTTTTGAGGATGGCACGGCTCTTTCCCCGGAGGTCGCAAGGGCCGTGCCGGATGCGGTAAAAATTATCAATCAGATCATCTTGTCCGAATACTAAAAGCCTTTCCGCACCCAAACAGCTTTGGGAGAAAAACTTCACGGGTTTCCCGGCGGCTGTGGGGAAATGTCAAGAACAAAGTCTTAATCGATTCACTCAACTGATAAGTGGCTGCAAAGCCTGCGGCGCATAGCGATAAGTCAATGCATGACGCCGACAAAAGAAGGCCGACTTTTGTTGGCGATAAAGTTATTTTTCCGGTTTTGATATTTTATAATATGTCATAATACACTAAATCAATAGCTGCAAGCTAGGGATCTGCCGGTGTGGCGCAGTTGGTAGCGCAGGCGATTTGTAATCGTCAGGTCGTGGGTTCGAGTCCCTCCACCGGCTCCGGTACAGTTGTGAGTTACCTGTTGAAATTATTATGAGTTTGTTACAATTCCTAATATGAAATCGCTTTACCACAAGTGATTTTGCTATTGTTGTACTGCTTACGGCGCAGCCTGTGGACTGCCGCTAAAGTACGATAAATTTTATATGAACGAATTATGTGCGCTATAGTTAGAACCTAGGCATTGATCACATATTTCAAGACGAAAACAAAAAGTAAAAGGAGCGCTCTCGAATGCGGATTCTTGTTTTAGGCGGTGACGGTTATTTAGGATGGCCGGTAGCGCTGAATCTATCAAATAAAGGTCACGATGTGGCCGTTTTGGACAACTTGGCAAGAAGGCACTACGACCAAGAAATGGGCGTCGACTCACTTGTACCGATCCGCCAGTTGCAAAGCAGAGTCGCCACCTGGAAAGAAGTATCAGGCCACACCATTGTGCCTTTTATAGGCGATCTTAACGACTATATTTTCGTGAAAGAAACTTTGCGGACTTTTGAGCCAGAAGCAGTAGTTCACTTTGCTGAGCAGCGCAGCGCTCCCTACTCGATGATTGACAGAAATCACGCCGTTTACACACAGGTAAATAATGTAGTCGGAACACTTAATTTGTTGTATGCGATTGCCGAATTGAACCCCGAAATTCATTTGGTGAAGCTGGGCACAATGGGCGAATACGGTGCTCCGAATATCGACATTGAAGAAGGGTTTATCGAGATCACCCACAAAGGACGCACCGATATTCTGCCCTTTCCGAAGCAACCGAATTCTTTCTATCACCTCTCAAAAGTGCATGACTCGCATAACATCATGTTTGCCTGCCGTATTTGGGGTCTCCGTTCAACGGATCTCAACCAGGGTATTGTCTATGGGCAAAAGACGGAAGAAACACAAATGCACCCCGATTTGGAGACAAGGTACGACTACGACGGTGTTTTCGGCACGGTTCTCAACCGTTTTGCCGTTCAGGCAGCCGTGGGTTACCCCCTCACAGTTTACGGCAAAGGCGGCCAAACACGGGCTATGCTGGACATCCGTGACACGCTGGCCTGTATCGAACTGGCATGTTTGAATCCTCCGGCGGCAGGCGAATACAGAGTATTCAACCAGTTTACCGAGTCGTTTGCCGTGAAAGAACTTGCGGAATGGGTTGCCAAAGTGGCTCCTTTCGAAGTCAAGATTGAGTCGATCCCAAACCCAAGATCCGAGAGAGAAGAGCACTATTATAACGCCGTTACCACCAAGTTACCGGAACTGGGCCTCAAGCCTCACCTGCTTAACGACGAGCACGTGCTTTATTTGGTGGAAATGGCTTCCAAGTACAAGAACAGAGTTAATGTTGAAGCTATCAGACCGACGGTAAAGTGGAGCTCCACTAAGTCTGACGCAAGTGTCGCCGGCGGAGCGGTGGGGGAATAGCCCACTTCAACTTATTAGCCCGGGCTTATGCTTAAACTACGCAAAAAAAATACCGGAAGAAAGTTATCTGGAACCACTAAAAAGCAGTCAGTAAGAAAAATATTACTGCTGTTTTTAGTGGTTCTTGTTTTGGCTCTTTTAATCGGTGAAATCACCAACGATACTCTTCACTCATCCGATTCTTATTACAAGATCAACGTAAAAAGCTACTTTGATGCCTCTGTCCCCATCTTGGAAGATTCCAACGTCTTGGGACAGGAAGTGACTGACTTACGATCCGGTAATTTGAGGCAGACTTCTTTGACCGTGTTGTCGGCAGAACTTGCAAGTCTCAAAAGCCAGGCTATGACAGATATTTCCGAATTGAATAATCTTGGCATTGCTTCTCCGGATGCAAAAGTTGCCTCTCTCCTTTCGTCCGTTTTGGAGCTTCGCTACGGTGCCCTTTTGCATATGTCGAAGGCTTTGGCAACCTTATCCGTTTCCGGAGGCCCAGTTTCTTCTTCGGCGGTTGTCGGCTTCGTGGAAGCCGGCAAGGAAATAAGAAGCGCCAACCGTCTCTTTCAGGATCTGGGTAAATATACGAAAAAAAAGCGTCTGTACAAGTACGCTCTTCCCGCTACAGCCTGGGGAGCACCTCTTGGGACGTGGGATGCATCTCCCGTCAGAAATTGGCTGCACGGTCTGTCATATACTTTTTCCGGCAACAGCGGTCTCGTGATATCGGATATCTCCACTTCTCCCCTCGCTGTTAAGATCATAGGCCTTCCACAACCAGCCACGACAACGTCTTCCACGACGACAACGTCTTCCACGACGACAACGCTTGCCGGCTCCCGCTCTTCGACGGGATCTTCGACGACGACTTCTGCCGCGGGTAAGGCCAAAAGCAAGACAACGCACAAGAAGCAGAAGAAAAGCAAAGGTCGCGGCAAAGTGACGACAACTTTTATTGCCATAACTTCTTCAACTCTGCAAATCCCGCCTTCGCAGTCGACTTCTGTTTTGGCCCCCACCTCTTCGCTGGTCGTCAAAGTGGTTGTGACAAACGAAAGCGTAAGGGAGGCCACAAATTCGGTGTTGTCGGTGACCATTCGGGGACAGAGTCCCGGCAAAAACAGCAAAGCTCCTCCGGTAACCCTGAATACCACGCAAACCGTGCACTTGTCGCCGATTTCTCCTTCGGGAAGCCGGTATATCAGTCGGCGTTTCAAACACCTGCATTTGGGGGGCCTGTACAGGCTGAGTGTTCAATTGTCCGCCCCCGGTTTTCGGAGTTCTTCGGGACAGGTTAGATTGCAAGTGGCTTCCTCTTAGGGGAAGAAAGCGGGTCGGTATTAAATCTGAGGCCTGTTATGCCAAGCGGATTCTGCCAAGCGGATTATTTCTTGGGGCGGTTTCCTGAGTTGTCGCGATACGGTTTTAACGTCGTCGTATTCGACTTTAATTCTGTTTCGCGAACTCTTTACCCTGATTTCGTAGCCGCTTACCGACACTGTTTCAAAGTGACGGCTCAGTTCATAACGGCCGACCTCTCTCACTCTTATGCCAAAAGTGCCCGTAATATCGAAAAGCAATTCCAGCAGAACTTCCAGACTGTCTTTTTTTATGAGGCAACAGAAAACATTGCCAGGCCGGCCCTTTTTCATTACGGCGGGAGTGATCCAGGCATCCAATGCGCCGTTTTCCAGACAGCTTTGCAGGCAAAAAGATAGATTTTCACCCGTGATATCGTCCAAATTGGTTTCCAACACAAACATTTGTGAGTAAATGCTTCCGCCGCCGGTGGTTTGGTCAGGGCCGGGCTTGCCGATGACTACCTGTGCCAGGTTGGGTATTTTGGGGATGATTTTGGATCCGGCCCCGTAGCCTACCCGTTTTAGAGACATTTCTGGCATGGGACCGAATGCTTTTGCCAGGGTGGCAAGTAAGACCGCTCCGGTGGGGGTAATCAATTCCTCTTCGATGTCGGTGCCTTGTATCGGTATATCTTTCAGTATTTCCAAAACGGCAGGCCCCGGGTTTGTAATGACTCCGTGGTCTGTATTTATCGTTCCGTATCCCGTTCGGACGGGACTTGAGTAGACGTCTTTAATTTCTAAAATTTCCAAGGCTGCAACGGTGCCGACTATGTCAACTATTGTGTCCTGTCCGCCGAGTTCGTGAAAGTGAACGTCAAACTTGTCTTTGTTGTGTATTTTGCCTTCCGCTTCGGCGAGTTTGTGAAAAGCAAAGGCCGCTTTGTCCGCGATGCTTGTCGGCAGTTTCGCCTCTTCCAAGAGCAAGAGGATGTCTTTTAATTTTCTTGCGGCTTGATCTTTTTCATAGCCGACATTTATCTTGGTGGCTTTTACCGAATTGCGTTCAACTTGTTCCGCATCCAAAGACCATCGGCCGATTTTCAGGCCCGACAAAATGTCCTTTAGTTCTTTGAGGTCGGCACCGGCATCTATGAGACATCCGAGTGCCATATCCCCGGAAAAACCGGAAAAGCAATTAAACCAAGCCGTGAGGGAATTGTCGCTTTTCGAAAGCTCCTTTTTTGGCGTTGTATTGCTTGAAGAACACATGCGTATCGGTGCCTCGCCTGGGTTAAAGTCGGTCAGCGTCAACCGTCAAAATCAATCCGTCTTGTTGTAGGAGATACCCTGCAGGATCCTCATTGTAGCATATGCCGCACCAAAGCCGTTATCTATACCCATGACAGTGATCCCCGCAGCACAAGAAGACGTCATGGCAAGAAGAGCCGTAATTCCTTCGAATCCGGAACCGTATCCCGTACTGGTGGGAACGGCTATAATCGGTACGGCCACCAGTCCTCCCACGACGGATGAAAGTGCTCCTTCCATGCCGGCCACCACTATGACAATGTCTGCTTCCAACAGCTCATCCAAATGGGAAAAGAGTCTGTGGATGCCGGCGACCCCGCAGTCGCGCAGGTAAGAGGGTTCCGTTCCGTAGGCGCGGAGGACGGCACCGCATTCGTCCGCCACGGGCTGGTCGGAAGTTCCGGCGGTGACGATCAGTACTTTATGACTTTGTTGCGGATTGTGCTTCCAAGAGATTAAATAAAGTGTCTGGCGGGAATGTCTGATTGGCGTGACAACGCCGTCGGGGCAACTCTTCAGCACTTCCTCCGTTTGGTCTTCCCTTGCCCTTGTCAGTAAAACCGGAGAGGAGGATTTTTCCAGTAAATTGCCGACGATCAAAGCGCATTGCTCGCTGGTCTTGCCCGGGGCGTATACGGCTTCGGGCAATCCTTGTCTGAGCAATCTGTGGTGATCTACTTTGGCAAAGTCCAGATCGTCAAAGGGCATCAGCCGCAATTGTCTCAGAAGCTCATCGGGCGTAATTTCCTGTCTGCTGAGTTGGTGCAGTAATTCCAGAGTGGTTTTTTTATCCATAATAAACAGTCGCCAATGTCATATACCGGAACATCGTGTCCAAGTCATGCCTCACTTCTCCGATATGTATGTATATTTGCGTATATTTAAAATCAAATTCTATAGTAAGTGAGGGCACCAGTGGATGGTTAGGGAAAAATAGCAAAAATAATGTAGACCGAAAACCCGGACCCGGCTTTTGGCAAGCATAAGGTTTTGGGTAAGCACAGATGCTACCATACTCATATAGGTTATGAACTGAGGCGTTGTTTAAACCGGTATAAAGAAAAACCGGAACTGTTTTCGGGGGTCAAGAGGTGCTTTGATGGCGCAACTGCATAAGGATAAAAAAACCGTCTCCGCGGACAAAAAACTGAAGGTGGCCTACTTGGGCCCCTCCGGTTCTTTCAGCGAAGAAGCTTTACTTGCCGCATCATTCCGGAGTATTGAACCACTGGCGGCGGACACGATACCCGACGCCATCAAGATGGCGGACGCATCGGAAGTCGACGCGGCATTTGTGCCTTTGGAAAATTCCACCGAGGGTTCCGTTAATGTAACTTTGGATGAGTTAATTTTTACCTCTGATTTGTTTATTACCGCCGAAGTGGTATTCAATGTTCACCTTCAGCTTTTGACCAAAGAAAAGATTGGATTGAAAGATATTTCTGAGGTCATTTCTTATCCGGTGGCTGCCGCGCAATGCCGTGATTTTTTATACTCAAAACTGCCCCAAGCCGAGTTGATTGCGGCATCTTCCACTTCCGAGGCGGCACGGACGGTAAGCCAAAGCAAGGAAAGAGGTATGGCTGCCATAGCCCCGAAGTTGTCTGCGGAGCTCTATAATTTACAGGTAATCCAGCAAAATATCGAAGACTACCACGGCAACCAGACCAGGTTTGTTCTTGTGCAAAAAAGAAAAATACCGGCGAGAAGCGAGTCTGATAAGACAACGATAGTATGTTTTCAAAAAAAAGACAGACCAGGCAGCCTTTATTCAATTGTCGGCCAATTTGCGGCGCGCAACATTAATTTGGCGCGGATTGAATCAAGACCGACAAAAAAAGCTTTGGGGGAGTACTGCTTTGTCATCGACCTGGAAGGTCACATCAGCGACGAAGTGGTAAGCGACTGCCTTGCCGAATTGTATGCCGAACTCGGCCATATAAAATTCTTGGGCTCCTATCCCGCTCACGCCAAATCTAACAAACATTTAACGGAAATAAAAGAAGCAAGGCGTCAGGCCTCACAGTGGCTAAAAGATCTGGAAAACTGCTTACCCAAAAGTTAGCGACGGATGAGGGTAATTTTTTTACCCTCATCCGAATGCAAAACGCAATAAATTTTTTACTTTGCCAAATGTTTGAATATTTCCTTTAAAAATTCATATATTGTAGATTCCGGAGGGATGGCAGAGCGGACGAATGCGACGGTCTTGAAAACCGTTGGGTGATGAGCCCCGGGGGTTCGAATCCCCCTCCCTCCGCCATATATTCTTTGACAAAAAAGCGATGCCTTTCCTATTCGGGGATGCTTTTTGGATTTTTTGTTGTTTGTTTTGGGGCCGGGTGCCGGTATTCGAATTTAAAATCTGAGGTAAAACTATGTATGCGACAAATACTTTATGGGTTTTGTTGGGAGCTGCCCTTGTCCTGTTTATGACCCCGGGACTGGCCTTATTTTATGGCGGCATGTTGCGTGCCAAGAACGTCCTGTCTGTGATGATGCAAAATTTTTACGCCATGGGAATTGTCACCGTAATTTGGGCTCTGTTTGCTTTCAGTCTTGTCTATGGTCCCAGCGTCGCCGGCGGCATAATAGGAAACTTTAAGTATGTCGGTTTGGCTAAAATGGCCAATGGATTGGCCGGGTTTGCGCACTTAAATGTCTCCCCTTCGGCCGTCATGATTTTTCAATTGATGTTCGCCATCATAACTTTGGCTCTTATTTCGGGCGGTGTAGCGGAGCGCATGAAATTCAGCTCCTTTGTCGTTTTCGGTATTCTCTGGCTTTTGCTGGTTTATGTACCCATTGCACACTGGGTATTCAGTCCTGAGGGCTGGCTGGCTAAAAGAGGGGTTTTGGATTTTGCCGGAGGGACCGTGGTGGAAATGAATTCCGGTTTTTCCACGCTGGCAATCGTTTTGGTTTTGGGGAAAAGGCGCGGCTGGCCTCATGAACCGATGAGGCCGCATTCGATACCCATGAGCATACTGGGAGGCGGGATCCTCTGGTTCGGGTGGTTTGGCTTTAACGCCGGCTCCGCGTTGGGAGTCAACTCTGTGGCCGTGCACGCCTTTGTCAATACGCAGTTAGCTGCCGCAGCCGGTCTGATCGCCTGGATGACGTATGAGAATTTCAAAGAAAAAGTCGTTACACCCCTGGGTGCCGTTTCTGGTGCCGTGGCCGGTATGGTGGCCATTACCCCGGCGGCCGGTTTTGTTTCGCCCATGTCATCTATTCTGATAGGCTTGGCGGCCGGAGTAATATGTGCCTTGGCCGTCAGTGTCAAATACGCTTTGAAGTATGACGATTCTTTGGACGTCGTGGCCGTTCACGGCGTGGGTGGATTTTTGGGGATGCTGTTGCTGGGATGTTTGGCGGAGAAAGTCGCAGATCCGGCCGGGGCAAACGGATTGTTCTTTGGAGGAACACATTTTTTCCTGGTTGAGCTCATGGCCATTGGGGTGACTCTCGTTTACTCTTTCGGCATGACTTACCTGATTTCGAAAGTGCTTGACAAGACCATGGGTCTGAGGGTGAAGCAAACCGACGAGGATCGCGGCTTGGATGTGTCTTTGCACGGCGAAAGCGCTTATACCACGAATTAGGTTGTCTTCAACAGATGCCGACGTCAGATGGCTCTTTTGTTTGATAAAAGAGCCCGAGGTGGGACTCGAACCCACGACCTGCGCATTACGAGGGCGCTGCTCTACCTCTGAGCTACCCGGGCGTGTATTTTTTCCGTACGGCTAATAATACACAAAGGATATCGGCGATTTGACAAAAATAATCGGATGACTTTATTGATTTTGGCTGAAATATTGCAGCATCTCTGCGGTTGGCCTAAAATAGGCCGTCAACTCCGTGCCGACATTTCCGATGTAAAGGCACTTATTCTTTTGAGAGCCTGCACACAATTGCCGCGGGCGGCGGTCGTGCGTGGTGATGCGGGGGAGAAGTTTCGTCTTTGGTAAAAAAAGTTGAGAGTTGCTTACATACGGATTCCTTATCTTCGGCGTCTGGCTGCCGTGCATCATAATCGGTAAAAAATTTTTACAGGAAATTTTGATGACATCCGGCGGCGGGCACTATCCCAGGAAAAAGGATGCTATCAGTACTCCAAGCACGAAGGTGGTGACGATAGCCATGGGCGGGTCTTTTTCATAGATAAAACTCAATACCCCTACGGCCACCCTGAGCACCGGCGTAAGGATAAGAATAATAAGTCCCAGGCCGATCAGTCCTCTGCCTTTGCCGTGTGAGAGATCCGAAAATAATTGAGAAATGGTATGGGGAAATGAGTAAGAGGTCGAGGTAACGCTGTGGTAAGAGACGTTAGACGAAAAATGCAGGTAAGAGTTATGGTGGGCAAAAGTGAGGCCCAAGCCGGCCGATACCAACAATACGGAAAGCACGACTCCGGTGCGAAGCAGGTAAGAGATGGCAATTTCCGTCTGCCGGACTTTCCCCTCGTCTATTTCTCTTCTTGGCTTTGCCGCGTTATTTTTTCCCATCAGGAAAAACCTCTCTGCAACATTTCAACCGCTATTACAATCAACACCAAAACAAAAATAATTCTTATCGAGGCATTTGTAACTTTACCGAGTACTCTGGCGCCTATCATTGCTCCGGCCAAAACACCCGCCGCCACCGGAGCGGCTATTATGGGGTCTATCTGGCCTCTGGCAAAGTAAAAACCGGCACTTGCCGCCGCGGTGACCCCTATCATGAAGTTGCTTGTGGCTGTGGAAACCTTCATCGGCAAATGCATGGCCAAGTCCATGGCCGGCACTTTTAGGGCGCCGGAGCCTATGCCAAGCAGAGCGGACACCATTCCGGCTATGTACATCATGAATAGCCCAAGTTTTGTGCCGGTTACTTTGTAATCGACCTCTTGCCCTTCGGCCTCGTCGTAGTAGCTGCCATGCAATTGAAAGTAGTTTGCAATTTTATCGTTGGAGGCAGTTAAAATGGCAGCGTTGTGTCTTTTATGGTAAACAGCGAAAGCGGAGTAAGCAAGTACGACGCCAAAGAGTATAAAAAGAAATTTTGGAGATAAAACGGTAGTGAGATAGGCACCCGATATGGCACCCGTCGTCGTCGCAATTTCCAAAAACATGCCTGCCCGCAGATTCGTCATTTTTTCTTTCACATAGGTGGCCGCCGCCCCGCTCGATGTGGCTATTACGGAAACAATGGAAGCGCCTATGGCCAGCCTGATGTTGACGTGGAATAAAATTGTAAGGACGGGTACCACAACCACTCCTCCGCCCAGTCCTATCAAAGAACCCAAAACCCCTGCCGCAATTGAGATTAAAAATAATGTGAGTACAAAGTCAAGAGGTGTCACAGTTATCATTGTAGCCAAATTCTTGAGATTTAGATGCTAAATATTAAAACTTTTTGCTTATTTATGACTATATCTGTCGGATATTGTTATATTGCCGGATAGGGCCATGAAGCGAAAAATGATAATTATTTGCAGTATAATTCATTATTTAAGGTGTTTAAATTATGGATATAGAAATACACGATCATCTTGCCCAAACCCAGTATGCTCTTGATGAAGCCGCTGCGGGAAAATTATCTCAGATTTTTGCGGCTTTGGCGGATCCTGTCAGACTGCATATTTTGGCAATTGTATCTGCCAACGGTACCGTTTGTTCCTGCAACTTAGAAAAGCCCACGGGAAAAAGTCAGCCTACCATCTCGCATCACACAAAGGTCTTGGCTGAAGCCGGTCTTATCAAAGCGGAAAAGCGTGGGCGATGGGTATGGTGGAGTATGGATAGCGAAACTGTCAATTTTTTTTATCAAGCGGCCGGACGGTTGCTTCCCCATGCTCATCGGCTGTCCGATCATGGCTCAGGCAACCCGGAAAATATCTGCTAAGCTTTCGACAAAATATTGGCATGCAGATTCAATAATTTCCAAAACCTCGTCAAACGCAGCCTGCCCATGGTAATACGGGTCCGGGACGTCGGATCCTTCTCCGGCATCGGGATCGTAAGATCTTAAAAGACTTACTTCTTGTGGCGGGATCGACAACCTCTTACTCATCTGTTTGACGTGTGTCAGGTTATTTTTGTCGGCGCATAAGATGACGTCCAAGCGTTCCATATCCCGTGCCCTCAGTTGCCGTGCGCTGTGGACAAAAGCAGGCCAGCCGTGGCGAGAGAGGGCGGCTTTCGCTCGTTTATCGGCGTCCTCTCCCACGTGGTAGGCATGCGTTCCGAAGGATTCAACGCTTACCTTGCCCGACAGCCCGTATTTTTCCAACAGCGAAAAAGTTACGGCTTCGGCCATGGGAGACCTACAGATATTGCCGTGGCAGACCATGGCTACTTGCAGTTTATTTTCAGTCATAGTTATGGATAATTTTTATTTTTATACTATCACAGTATTTTTATGGTTTGACGATTGCCTTTCCGGGGTAGCGTTGTCATTATGGGAATAAAAAGGCTCTATGGGTGTTCAATATATTAAATACTTTTATAAAAATAATATTTTAAGGAGAAAAGTGCCTGATAAAGATTTTGAAGTCGGACGGCGCTGGGACGAAAAATTTTCCGAGGAAGATTGGCCTGTCAAACCCGACTTGGCTTTGGTGGCTTTTACCTCAGGCTTACCCTCCGGGAAGGCTCTTGACATTGGTTGCGGCCCCGGCAGAAATGCACTTTGGCTTGCCGAAAAAGGCTGGGATGTTACGGGTATAGACGCATCTTCCGTAGGCCTGCAACAGGCTTTGGACAAAGCCAAAGACAAAGGGGTTGACCTCAATACGATACATGGAGATATATTTGCCACCGAATTGCCCCATAAGCATTATGACTTGGTGGTGATGGCAAATATCCACGTAACCTTGGTTTTACGGAGGCAGCTATTTTCCAAAGCGGTTTCCGCCCTCAAAGAAGGAGGGCATCTTCTGGTTATCGGGCACCATATTGACGACTTGGGACGTGTGGGTCCTCCCGATCCGGAACTGCTTTTCAACGAAGACATTTTGCGTGACGCGGCAGAAGGGTTGGAAGTGGTTAAATTGCAACGGTGGGAAAGACCTCCGGACGAAGGTGACGCTTACGATCGCGACAACCCGCTCCGTCCCGTGAGCGACATTGTTTTATGGGCAAAGAAAATACCCAGCTTGCCATAAATACCACAACCGGAAGTTGGCGGGTAAAAACTACTCAAATCCGAAACGGAGGCATGCGGAGGTGGAACTGGCCGAAAGTCTTATCGATCTTCAAAACGGCGATCACAATGCGGCAGTCAAAGAGCAACCGGCTCATTTTGAGAGCGCGGGGCGTAAGAAGTTTGCCCTTGTGGTAATAGCTACGGTGCAGTTGATGGTGATGCTGGACCTGACCATCGTCAATATCGCCCTGCCGGCTATTCAAAAAGGTCTCAATTTCTCTTCGACAGATCTTTCCTGGGTAGTAGATGCTTACGTTTTGGCATTCGGCGGCCTTTTGCTGCTCGGCGGCCGATCCGGTGATATTTTCGGGCGCCGAAAAATGCTGATAGCCGGAATCAGCCTGTTTACTTTGGCTTCCATGATGGGCGGTTTCGCCACCACCGGGGCTCTGTTGATAGCGGCGCGCGTCATTCAGGGGATGGGTGCTGCCATAGCTTCGCCCACGGCTCTTTCTTTGATTGCGACTATCTTCCGGGAAGGCCACGAACGTCACAGAGCCATGGCCGTGTATGCCGCCATGTCCGGCGCCGGAGGCGCTTTGGGTCTTCTGGTGGGCGGGACTTTGGTGGACATAGCTTCTTGGCGCTGGGTGTTGTTTGTCAACGTACCCATCGGCATTTTTTTGGTAACTTCAGCCAAATTTGTTTTGCCGAAGGACAAAGGAACCCTGCGGGGGAAACTGGATTATTTGGGAGCTTTTCTTATCTCTTCCGGCCTGGCTGTGCTGGTTTTCGGGATTGAGCGTGCCCCGAGTAACGGCTGGGGCAGTATCGCAACCATAGCAGCGCTCCTGATCGCCCTGGTGCTGCTCGTTCTCTTCTTTGTCAGGGAATACCGTATCGACTATGCGATCATACCGATAAAATTTTTGTATCACAAGAGCAGGCTTGCGGGCTTTGCGATTATGGTCTTTATCAGTGCGGCGATGCTGTCGCTGTTGTACTTTTTGACACAATTTCTCCAGGATGTCCTCCACTATAGCCCCATTGTCGCGGGCGTGGCATATCTGCCCATACCGATAGTTATCGGTTCCGTCGGATTCGCTGTTTCTAAAGTCGTGGGGAAAACGGGGATCAAAGTATTTCTGAAAATCGGCCCCGGGCTCTTGGCGGCAGGTCTTTTGCTGGTATCCACAGTTAATGCCACGAGCCACTACTACCAAATATTTGCCGCGTTGGTGATTGTCGGAGTGGGAATGGGCTTTTCCTTTGTCCCCCTGACACTGAATGCCGTCAAAGGGGTGGTCCCCAAAGAGTCCGGGCTGGCTTCCGGTCTTCTCAACACCAGTCAACAGTTGGGAGGCTCGCTCGGATTGGCGGTGCTGGTAACAGTGTCCGCCGTCGCTCTCAAATCGCACACCCTGGGTCAGGTCTCGGCTCCCCGCCGTCTGAGTGCGACACTTAAAATTCAAGAGCTTCTGGCGGGAAAAAGTACCGAAGTCCATGCTTTCCAAAGCACCATGCATGCCGGGGCCCTGATGGCATTTTTCGGATTTTTGGCCGCTCTGTTTTTGTAAAGGTTTATCTCAGGGAGACAAACCCAGACCGACAAAGTTCAATCAGCGCGGTTTCCGAGACTGTTATTGCGTCCAGTGTGTTACCTGAATGACGCCCGGATCCAGGGTGCATGCAGATCTTGGCTATAAGGATAATTGCACATTAATTATTGAACTACAATCATTAAACCAAGTGTATCGGTGTTTTTGCGGAAGGCAGTCAGAAGACAAGCAATCGTATTCATCAATATGCTTTTGCAAATATAATCCGCTTGCCGTAGGGCGAGACTTTGCCGCATATAACGCATGCGCCGTTTGTAGGTTTTGCGTCAAAGGGTATGCACCGCGGGGTTGCCGAAGAGGTTTCTTTGACCAGATCCTCACACTCTTTTGTGCCGCAGTGCTCGGCCACGACAAACCCGCTTTGGATCTGTTCAAAAAACTCTTCTTTGGATGAGGCGTATCGGGTATTTGCCAAGCGGAACTCCTTGGCTCTTTCGAAGAGATCCCGTTCAAATTGACGAAGTTCTGTCTGTACCGTTTCGCTTAATTTGTCTATGGCGACAAGCTGTTTTTCTGAGGTCAGACGGTTGTGCAATGTGACGACGCCTTTTGATATGTCGCGTTCTCCGAACTCGCATCTCAGCGGAACTCCTTTTTGCTCCCATGCGTTAAACTTAAATCCCGGAGACAGGTAAGCTCTGTCGTCAATGTGTGTTCTGATGCCCATCCGCTCCATGTCAACGGCAAATTGGTCAGCCAGTTTTTTAATTTCAGAAGTCTCCGGACCTTTGGCTATGGGTACGATGACCGTCTGGTAAGGGGCCAATTTCGGAGGAAGTATCAGACCCTTGTCGTCACCGTGGGCCATGATAACGGCCCCTATCAATCTGGTGCTCATTCCCCAAGAGGTCGTATGGCAGTATTGTAGGTCGCCCTCTCCGGACTGGTAGGTAATGTTGAAGGCTTGGGCAAAGTTGGTGCCGAGGTAATGTGAAGTGGCGGCCTGCAAAGCTTTTCCGTCGCGCATCATGGCTTCAAGGCTGTACGTGTTGAGAGCTCCGGCAAAACGCTCCCCGGGCGTCTTTTCCCCCAGTACCGGCGACAGGAGAGCCACGTCATCGGCTATTTCGCGGTAGAAGTTAAGAGCCGTCGCCACTTCTTCTTTGGCGTCTTCTTCTGTGGCGTGGGCCGTGTGACCTTCCTGCCAGAGGAATTCCGTCGTTCTGAGAAAAAGTCTCGGCCGCATTTCCCATCTGACAACGTTGGCCCATTGGTTGAGTTTTAAAGGCAGATCTCGGTGGGATTCTATCCAATTAGCCATCATTTCGCCTATTACGGTTTCCGATGTGGGTCTTACGACAAGCGGCTCTTCCAGTTGTTTGCCGCCGGCGTGCGTCACTACGGCGAGTTCCGGCGAAAAACCTTCCACGTGTTCTGCCTCTCTTTTCAAGTACTCTTCCGGTATGAAGAGAGGAAAATAGGCGTTTTCATGTCCGGTGGCTTTGATTCTGGAATCCAGCTCGTGCTGGAGAAGTTCCCAAATGCGGTAGCCGTAAGGTCTGATGACCATGGTGCCGCGTACCGGTCCGCGGTCGGCAAGTTCTGCCTTTTGCACAATTTCGTTGTACCAAGCGGAAAAGTCTTGACTTTGCGGTGTTATGGACAGTTCGTCAGCGCGAGCCATGTATGCCCTCCATTCCTGACCTCCTGCCTGATAGGTATGCAATTATCTGTCGACGCAACATCGTCTGGATAGATGATTATAGTAGAGAGAAATTGCACCGGGGCGCTTTATGGGGATCTATTCGCACAGGAAGGATATGGCAGGTGTCGTCATTGACGACACCTGCCATATATCAAAGTCAGTTCTTTACCGGTTCTTTTTTCTTCAGAGCGGGTCTCAGCCCCGGAGGGGTATGTCTGCCCGGCAACGTGGAGTAAGCCACTCCGGTGTGGGCGGGGTCAGCATGGAACATGGCCCATCCGGGAGTTTCTCCCTGCGGCAGATTGCGGATGTGGTAAGCGATGAGCTGTCCGGTTTTGTGGAAAGCCTCCGGTCCCCCGCAAGCTTCAAATACTTCCCAGTCGGGAGTTTTCAGGGTCTTGCCCACGTTGGCTACGGCTACGGAGTTGTATACCCTGCACCCGTAATCGATGACGGCCGGTGAAGAGGCGTTGTTCGTGCCGAATAGGAAAGCTCCGTTTTCTCCGGCGATCGGGTACAATCCGTTCGGCGATCCGACCAATACGTCATTCCACTTGTTTCCGTTGAGCGGAACCAAGACGGGAGAGGAGAGAGCCGTGGGGCCTATCAGCGATTTGGCCCATTCTTGCTTGCCGGAGGCGCTGAAGGCATACACCATGGAAGAGTTGTTGTAAAAACAACTGCTTTCCCGTGCTCCGTTACACGCCCAAGAAGTTGTCACCACGGAAGGCTGTCCCGTTGAATTGATTACTCCGATGGCCGGCGAGCCCGCAGCCGGCCCGGCGGTTTTGGCTTGCCAAAGTTCGCGGCCGCTTATGGCATTGAAAGCAAAGACGTAGTCCGTGTTGGCCGGGAAAGGCTGTTCGTACCAGCTTGTCCCCACGACAAGTGTCGGGACGTGATTCAATATACCGATGGCAGGGCTGGACCAAATCGACTGCGACATGCAGTCAAACCAGACCCTGCTGAGCCCCGGTCCTATCGCTTCCGTGTCCGGGTTCTGAGCGGCGTTTGACCATCTGTACTCCGCCACAAAACCGCCGAAGCATTTTTTCGTGCCGCCGGCGTAGGTTCTGCCGGATGCATCGCTTCCGAGGAAAACGGAGTCCTGCGTTTGACCGGGGAGTCTGTAGACTACCGGTGAAGACCAAATGGTGTCGGCGTTGTCGTAGGCAAAGCCGAGTTCTTTGCCGCGGGAGTTGAGCACATAGATTTTGTGATCCCACGATCCAAAGACTATCTGCTTTTGATTATTGCCGAGAATATTGCCGACAGCGGCACTGGAAATGGCGCCTATGGCGGTTCCTGTTACTCCCGGCAAAGAAAATACCCAACGCTTTTTGCCGGTAATGGTAAACGCTTCGACTTCTCCCACCGTATCTTTTACCCAGGGTGATCCGGATGAAACTATAACCGTCGGAGGTCTTTTCTTCCCGTTTAGCCAGGCGATGGTGGGACTTGACTCAATGGCCACGCTTTGACCGGGACCGGCGGCCAGCTTTTGCGGCCACCCCGGCATTTCTTGCCCCGTTGCCCCGTTGACAAGGTATACGTAACCGTTTTCGGCGCCGACTGCCACGACAGTTTTTCCTTTGTAAAAAGCCACGGAGGGAGAACTTTGGGCAACGTAACCGACAGAGCCTCCCGTCACGAGGGAGTCCTGCCACAAGGGTGTCGGCCAGGTGACGTTGGCCTGTGCGCTCTTTTCGCTTTTTACGGAGAGCTTCTCGACTCTTCTGTGCCCCACGGGGGCCGCCAAAGCTTGGGGGGCCGCCAAAGCGTTTACGCCAAAAACGCCTGTAAGTGCCACCATGAGAGCTGCCGGCAGGCCTTTTTGTTTCAATTTATTCAGTACAGAAAGGATTGTGTGCATTTTGATTCTTTCTTTTGATGTTATAACTAAAGTAACGGCCGATAAATAGCGATGTTTGCTGGAGGTGTAAAGCGTCAATACTGGCATAGGAGGTTTTTTGACGGTTTTGCCGTATTGTCCTATCGTGCATTCGGGTTAAAAATTAGCACAGCAGATCTTTTTTGACAGTTGTACCGTGTTGCCCTATCGTGCACATAGGTTAAAAATTTAGCACAGGAAACTTTCTTTGGCAGCTTTGCCGCATAAATTCCCGACCGTCATTTTGTGCCTCTCGACGCAAGGCAGCGAGCGTCTAAGCCCGGCGGGACAATTCTTCCGCAATCTGTACGGTATTTAGGGCAGCGCCTTTTCGCAGATTGTCTCCCGACAAAAACATGGCAAGTCCGTGCTCTGCCGTTTTATCCCGTCTGATCCGGCCCACGAAAGTCGGATTTTTGCCGGCTGCCGTAAGGGGCGTGGGTATCTCCGTCAGAACAACGGATTTTGCCTCGGCAAGCAATTCCTTGGCCTTTTCCGGTTCCAAGTCGTTTTCCAATTCCAGATGCAGGGATAGGGAATGGCCCGTGAACACGGGAACCCTGGCACAGGTACAGTCAACCGCCAACCCCGGCAACCCCAGTATTTTGCGGCTTTCATTGCGCCATTTTTGTTCCTCGTCCGTCTCGCCGCTTCCGTCGGAAGCCAGGGCGCCGGCAAAAGGCACCACGTTGAAAGCTATGGGGGCCATGAAAGTCCGCGGCTCCATGCCGTCCGCGGCTCGTCCGGAAAAAGCCAGCTGAGAAGCACTGTTTCCGAAGGCCGCCGTCTGTTCGCTGAGTTCTTTTACTCCCGCCACTCCGGCTCCGGAGACGGCTTGAAAACTGGTCACGATCACTCTTTTTATGCCGGCGGCATCCCTGATGGGGGCCAGTACCGGCATGGCGATCATGGTCGTGCAGTTGGGGTTTGCCACTATGTTCTTTTTGATATTTTTGAGATCGTCTGGGTTTACTTCCGGAACGACAAGGGGAACCTCGTCATCCATCCGCCAAGCCGAAGAGTTGTCTATTACGACCGCCCCCGCACTTCCCACAAGCGGGGCCAGTTCCAAAGAGGCGGTTTTCCCGCATGAAAACAGGGCAATGTCGATGCCCTTGTAATTGCCGGAGTAAGAGTCCTCCACTATAATTTCTTCGCCTTTGAACGACAATTTTTTTCCGGCCGATTTCGGCGACGCGAACAGCCTGAGTTCGTCTATTTCGAGGTTTGATTCCTCCAAAATGTTGATCATCACGGAGCCGACCTGCCCGGTGGCTCCAAATATAGCCATTTTCATAATATAAATATCATACCTGTTTGAGGGTCGGCCAAATAACACAATTGCGATAAAGGCATATGGCAGACAAAGGACTCTTTATCCAAAAGAGAGCATGGGGTTGTTTTTTAGAAAGGACAACGTTTATTGTTCAAGGCTGAAAGCCTGATGCAAAGCTTTAACGGCCATCTCCGTGTTGTCTTTTCTGATCATGCAGGATATCCTGATGGGAGAAGTCGAGATCATCTCTATGTTGACTCCGAGCTTGGCAAGTTCTTCAAACATTGTCGCCGTGACTCCGGGATTTGTTTTCATCCCGGCACCTATAAGGGATACCTGAGCCACGTTTTCGTCTATGGAAACATTTTCCGCCCCGATCATGGGTGCGATTTGTCCGGCTATTTCGACTGCCATTCCCACGTCCGTTTTCGGCACGGTAAAGGAGATGTCGGTGGTGCCGTCCTGAGAAGTGTTCTGGACGATCATATCCACATTAATTGCCCTGTCCGCCAAACCCCTGAAGAGCGAAGCCGCTATACCGGGTTGGTCCGGCACCCCTGTTATGGTGAGCTTGGCGGAAGAAACGTCGCTCGTAACCGCCGAAACTATGGGTTGTTCCATGTTGTCATTCTCCTCGTTTACTAAAGTGCCTGGTTCCCAGGTAAAGCTGGATCTGACCTCCAGCACTACGTTGTGATTTCTGGCAAATTCAACCGATCTGAGGGCCAGTACTTTCCCCCCGGTCGCCGCTATTTCCAACATTTCCTCAAAAGAAACATGCTTCAGTTTTTTTGCTTCCGGCACCACCCTGGGATCGGCGCTGAATACGCCGGGGACGTCTGTATAAATTTCGCATCTGTCCGCATTCAAGGCAGCCGCAAGAGCCACGGCCGTGGTGTCCGAGCCGCCCCTGCCCAAAGTGGTAACGTCGTTGCCGGTTGACACGCCTTGAAATCCGGCCACCACCGGTATGATTCCTTCTTTCAGAGCCGCCTTTAACCTGTCCGGCTTTATTTCCAAGATCTTTGCTTTGGTATGGGTGGTATCGGTGATGATACCGGCTTGGCTGCCGGTGAAAGAAGCAGATTTGATGCCGAGGTCGGCCAAAGCCATACACAAGAGGGCCATGGAAATCCTTTCGCCGGCGGTGAGAAGCATGTCCAGTTCCCTTCCCGGGTGGATGCCGCTTACGTCTTGGGCAAGTCTGATCAGATTGTCGGTAGTTTTACCCATGGCACTTACAACCGCAACTACCTGCTCTTTTTGTGAGGATCTGGCGATATGGTCGGCTACTTCTTTAATGCGGTCCGCGTCCGCCACCGAAGTTCCGCCAAATTTTTGTACAGTTAAGCTCATATTGATCCAATTTACTTCTTTTAACCGAGTATTTTCTTAGATATGCCAAGTGAAAAGAGAGAACGACAAAGAGCTTATCGACAGCAAAAAGTCGCCAAACAGACAAAGCAAGTCAAAAGAACCAAAAGACTGAAGCAGCTGGCCGGTCTTGTGGTGGTGGTGGGAATAGTGATCGGCATGATCGCTCTGTTCTCCTCCGGGAACTCCACCACCGTGACATCCTCAAATGTCACGACCACCACCGCCGCTCCGACGACGACCTCTTCCGCTTCGACCACCACCGCCGCTCCGAGTACGACTTCTTCCGCTTCGACCACCGCCGCTCCGAGTACGGTGGCAACGGCTCCGGCTTCTGCGACCCCGATTGCTCCGACTTGCCCTCCAAGTACTCAAATAGGTGCTTCTCACAGGGTCATCCACTTTACCAAGGCTCCTCCCGTCTGTATTTCGCCGACGGGCGTTTACTATGCCGACGTATACACGAATGCCGGGAGCTTCACGATCCAGATGAACGCTGCCAAGTCTTTGGCGGCCGTGAACAACTTTGTTTTCCTGGCAAGATACCGCTACTATGACGGCGTCATTTTTCAACGCGTTATTCCCGGTTTTGTCGTCCAAGGGGGAGACCCCACCGGCACGGGATCGGGCGGACCCGGCTATGAGTTTACCGGCAATACTCCGGCAAAGTCGTGTTCAACGCAGGGCAACTGCTATCCGATCGGATCGGTTGCCATGGCCAACACCGGATCTCCGACCACCAACGGAAGTCAATTCTTTATAGTGGTAGGAAAATCAGGTGAAGCTCTCCCGCCCAACTACACTCTTTTTGGAAAAGTAACTTCCGGCATGAATGTGGTGCAGAAAATAGCTTCCGAAGGGAATTCAAATCCCAACGCAAACGGTATGCCTCCCAAGAAGACGTACCAGATGATAAGTGTTACCATCAGCCAGTATAAGTAACGGCTCCGGACAGTCAAGCAGTCAATTATTTTTTAGAGAAAGAGGCTACACCATGGCAGACAGCGAAGAACTCGCAGTATTCCCGAAGCAGCAAAAGTTCGATTCCTACCCGGACATGACTATCGATCCGTCCAAAATCTACACGGCACTGATCAAGACAAACAAGGGAGAGCTAAAAGCCGTTTTGGATGCCCTCAACGCCCCGAAAACCGTAAATAATTTTGTGGTCCTCGCCAGGCACCAGTATTATAACGACGTTATATTCCACCGCATTATTCCCGGTTTTGTCGTGCAGGGGGGAGACCCCACCGGTACGGGAATGGGCGGTCCGGGCTACCGCTTTGAAGACGAACTCCCCCGTCCGGGTCGGTATGAAATAGGTTCTTTGGCCATGGCAAACGCCGGCCCCGATACGAACGGCAGCCAGTTTTTTATAATTTCCGGACCGAGCGGGGCATCTTTGCCCCCCCTGTATTCCCTTTTCGGTAAAGTGATCAGCGGCTTTGACGTTCTGGAAACCATAGACGGTCTGGGTTCGCAGTCCGGCAAGCCGAAAGAAAAAATATTTATGGAAAGCGTTGTCGTGACCGAAGGGACCGAGTAGCAATCATTTTCCTGTGATAGCGTCGGACGGGGTTCAAAAAACGGGAGAGGCTTTGGCAAAAGCCTAGATAATCAACGATTCCAATTCTTCCACTCCTATTTGCCGCGAGGCAATATGAATCAGAACCGCATCGCAATATTTGCCTTCAATGTGCCAGGATCCTTCCGGCTCTCTGATGAGAGCGGTTTGCTCCGGCAGGGCGACAACGGCACAGTTTCTGGGCGCCAGAGCAATTGTCCTTTGGAATTTGGTGTCCACGGTACCGGTGAAATGGGGGTAAACGGCAATATTTGTCACCGTCCCAAGCCCCACGCTGAATGCTCCTCCCCGCGGGTCTATCATCGGATCGGTCAGCACCATGGCACCGGCCGAACTGCCGGCCAATATGGCACCGGCCTGCCAAGCGGCCGTCATGGCCTCAAATGCCGGCGATGACTTTAAAACCGAACGGAGATGCAGGGGAGAACCTCCGGCTATGTAAATAAATTTAGCCGCAGAAATCTGATTTGCGAACGTTTCCGAAAAGGCATCCGCTCTGTTTAAGAGCATGCATTCTTCGGTCTCGGCGGACATGCTTTCAAACCAAAGCTTTGCGTTTCTAAAAACAAGATCGGGCTGCTGGTATGCGGCGGCGGTGGGCAGTATCAAAACTTTGACCGCACTTTTGGAAGATTTTTTTTGTGGAGTGTTTTTGGAGTTCAGTTTTAACCTTGTCACCAGGTCAAAATCAAATTCACATCCGGTTTGCCATTCTTTGCCGCCTACGAGTACCAAAGGACCTATGAAGGGTGCTTCCTCTATATATTTTTGCATAATATCACCATTAATATTTTATAAACAGCAACACCTTAAGGTTACCTCATTTATTGAGAGTTCGCAGCTCTCAACGGTAAGTTTACAGTATGGGAAGAGTTGCCGCAGCTAAGTACTATGATGGCGGAGCAATTAAATATTACTTAATATATATTCAATAAAATGATATAGCATTTGCTATATCATTACTATAACTATTTGTGTGTGCAAATAGTTATATGGGGAAAATGAATTTTGATCGCTTCCGGAATTGTAGCCGTCAATTGTTTACAATTTTACTACAAATTTATTCCGCTTTAGACTACCCCAGGGATCCTTTTAGCAAGGTACCTATGCCATACGTCACGGCACCCGTTACGGCACAGACAAAGAGCTGTCTGAGTGCCGAGAAAATGCCGCCTTTGTCGATCAGTTTACCAAGTATGAAACCGACAGACAGGGCTGCCACTACGGCCAAAACAACGCTTATCAGCACGTCTGTCCGTGAGGCTCCGCCGCTCAGAAACGGTATCAGCGGTACCAAAGCTCCGACGGCAAAAGCGAGAAATGAGGATGCGGCGGCTTGTATGGGGGATCCCAACGAGTCCGCTTCCAGTCCAAGTTCTTCTTTGGCGTGTGTATCAAGGGCAAGCTTCGGGTTTGACATTATTTCTTCGGTAAGCTGTTCCGAGAGTTCGGGAGAAATGCCGCGTTTCCTGTAAAGCGCTTTCAACTCTTCCTTCTCGTATACGGGATTCAGCTCGAGCTCCCTTTTTTCAATCGCCAATTCCCGTTCAAAGCCTTCTTTTTGAACCTGCATGGAAATCAACTCCCCTGCGCCCATAGAAAAAGATCCGCCCAGGAGTCCTATGACGCCGGCCAGGCGCACCACCCCGTGTCCCGGATATGCGCCGGCCGCTCCGAGCACCAGTGACAAATTTGAGACAAGGCCGTCACTGATGCCGAATACGGCGGCTCTGAGAGATCCGCCCCGCAGGTCGCGATGGGTGTGGGAAGGACCCGAGTGGTCTGTTTTAGTTGCTATGGCGGTGTCGAGTTTGGTCTCGGCTGTTTTTGTACCTAAGATGCTTTTCACATAACCAAACATACCGCCATGCAGTCAACGCGGACACTATTTTTAGATGACTTTATTATACAAACAGGTGTATAGAAGTAAACAAGGGCCCAATTTGAATCTATAGCCTGATTAATAAAAGCTACGGGCTTGGCCGGTATGGGGGGGGGATGACAACTGGCCCAATTTGAATCTATAGCCTGATTAATAAAAGCCCCCCCAAAGCGACTAAAAAAGTCGGCAAAGCAATACGCCAGGCATACTTTATGTAATTCATGCCGGATACCTCGGCATCCAGCCGCTTCAGGGTCGAGAGCCATAGCATAATTGCTAGGGAGCCTCCGGGAAGAAGCAGAGAACCTATGTTGGTACCCACCAAAACAGGCCAAAGGATATTGATTTTATCTCTGCCCAGCGCCGCCGCAAATCCGAGGGTGGATGGCAGGTTGTTTGCCAGGCTCGAAAACACTCCCGAAAGTACACCGGTTTTCACAACGGCCAAATTCGAATTCGCGGACAACAGGTTTTTGAAATGAACGTAGTGCTCAAAGGAAGAAGCCAGGACAGCCAGGGAAAATACGTTAACTGCTATACGGAGAGGAATATGGCGCCATGGAAAGCTTTTGGTGGCAATAATCAAAACAACATCGGCCCCCAAGGCGACTTCCCAGGGGGATCCGCCGATGAGAGGTATGAACGTGAATCCTGCGGCGGCCAGGATACATATGGCGCTGCCGAACAGCAAAATTATTTTTTTGTTTTCGGGTATGACCGGACCGGGACCGACAGGGTCTTGCGTGAGAGCTGCGGTATGGGCGGTGGGGCTTGTGGAATCGACGCTTTTACCGTTCGGGATCTCTTCTTTGAAAAACTTTGTATAGGTGATGCGGTAGAAGAAAAATCCCGTCAAAACGGCCAGAATTCCGGAAATACCCAAGTGGTCCAAGAAGTCAATTTCGGTCAGATTAAATTTGGAAGTAAATATCAAATTGGTGAGGTTGGATATGGGTAAAAACAAAGACGCTATGCCCGAGAGCAAAGCGGGCTGGACGGCCAATGCCAAAGGAGGAAGCCGCTTTTTTCTGGCGATGTCAACATAAATCGGAGTGAGAAGCACAACAGCGGTATCTAAGTTTAAAGTAGCCGTAACGGTTGCGGCAAGCATCCATAGCACAAATAAGTCGTGTCTTTTTTTCAAGACTGCGGCGGCAATCAGGGAGAAAAAACCGAGCCGGTCTAAAAGAATGCTCAGCGGAACTGCGCAAAGGACAAAAAGTATGGGGCCGGTAAGCGGGTCAACGGCATTTGCGGAGCGTGGTCCGCCGATAAAGTGAAAAGCGACGGTGAGCCCCGCCAAAGCAGGTGCAAGTAAAAGCAAAGACAATTCGGCGGCAAGCAAAATTTTTTTATTGCCAAAGTACTCCCCCAAAGGTGTTTCGGCAAGTATTAAAGCGGCAACGGCGGCAATGAGAAAAAGTATCGCGAGCAGCTGATGAGTCATGGCATATTATGTTTGATAGCGCTGTATATAGAATTTGCTATTTTGTTACCCCTAGTTTACTCAGAACTTATCATTACGTTATACTTATAAGTCATTATTATAACGTGACAAACAGCTACACTTACTTTGCTGCGAATAACCGTTATGATACAAAGCATGCACTTAATGCTTTTCCGGTTCCGGGATCCGGTCAGCTACAGACATCACGGATAGCGGAAAGCATCAAGCCGGCTAACATTTTGGTGGTAGAAGATGACGAATCGCACAGGCTTGTTTTATCCAGGGCGCTTGAAAATGAAGGATATATCGTCGACAGTATAGCTGACGGCGAAGAAGCGCTTGCGTATTTGGGAGATAAAAATCCCGATATGGTTTTGTTAGATGTTATGTTGCCGCATTATTCCGGTATAGAGATATGTAAATACTTAAGGCAAAAAAATATTTATATACCTATTGTAATGATTAGTGCCAAAGCAGAAGAAATTGACATAGTCCTTGGCATAGAAGTCGGAGCCGATGACTACGTTGTCAAACCTTACAGAATGCGGGAGTTGCTTGCCCGTGTCAGCGTACTGTTAAGGCGCTCCAACAGAACACAAAGCGAGATCAGGAAAAACAAGTCCGAAGAGATTTCAGAAGAAATACTGCGTGGCGGCGATATCGTGCTTGATCAGTCAAAATACGAGGTTTTTTACCGCGGCGAGCGCATAGAATTGCCTCTCAGGGAATTTCAATTGCTCAGGGAACTGCTTCTGGTAAAAGGCAGGGTGATCACACGTGACGAACTTCTTTTGAATATATGGGGGTTTGGCTATGAAGGTGACCCGCGTATCGTGGCGACACTGATCAGTAGATTGCGCTCCAGAATAGAGTCGGATCCGGATAACCCTGCTCATATTATTACAATCAGGGGAGTGGGATATAGGTTTGACGACTGAGCAAACCAATAAAATTACAACTTATATGTAAATATATTTTAGTATATAAAATATATTTACATAAATAAAGTTAATTTTTTCTCAAACCGTTTGATCGGGATTCAAAAACCCGCATTTTATGCTCAATGCTGTGGTGCTTGACGCGATACCGGCCGCAAATGCATTTCTATATTTTTACAGATTTAAATTAACGAATTTTTGATATGCTACCTATTGTGAGCCTATCCAACGATAATGACAATTGCGACACAGATAAATTAAAGAATGAATTCGTCGGAATTGTAAAGAGCAAGGGATACGTGAGGCAAGAAATCGCTTTTCGGCTTTCATCCGGCGGATTCAGCCACGATTATGTGGATATGCGGAAGGCCCTGTCGGCGGGCAATGATTTAAAACTGGCTGCCCGTTATCTCCTTACGACACTTGAAATTGAGGGAATAGATTTTGATGCCGTGGGAGGCATGACAATGGGTGCGGATCCGATTGCTCATGCCGTCGCTATACTGAGTGGAAAATCTTGGTTTTCGGTGAGAAAGCAAGAGAAAACACACGGTACAAAACAGCGCATAGAAGGAGCCTCGGTGGACGCGAACACAAAAGTACTTCTTGTGGAAGATACGGTTTCTACCGGACGGTCGGCATTGGAAGCCTTGGAAGTTCTGAGAAACGAAGGTGCCCAAATTACCGCTCTTTGCGTGCTTTTGGATAGGGGCGTGGGGATGACGGAGAAGATGGCCGAGCAAAAAATTCGATACCTTTCTTTGCTTACGTATAAAGACCTTGAAATCGATCATCTATAGCAAATAAAATATGGACGTATTGGATCTCTTCTTGGTTGTGATTGCGCTGTTTGCGGCGATTCACGGCTGGCGGGTAGGGGCTGTGATACAGCTGTTCTCGTTTATAGGTTTTTTGAGCGGCCTTGCTCTCGGCAGCTATGTCATTGCCGCCGTTGACAATCACATTGCCGGCGGCATCGCAAAAACATTAATCGCCGTGGCGATATTGTTTCTTGTGAGTTTGCTTCTTTCCGCCATAGGGAAACGCATCGGGCTTTACCTGGCGGCGATCATTGACAAAAGTAAGTCGGTGTCGACCGTTGATTCGCTGGTCGGGTCCGGAGTGGCCGTTGCCGGGACTTTGGTTGTCTGTTGGCTGGTGGCTTCCATTTTGGTACAAACCTCCATAACGGCTCTGACGGAGCAGATATCGGGTTCGCGCATCATGAGTGACGTGGAATCCGTCATGCCGCCGGTTCCCAATCAGTTTGCCGCCATAGACCGCTATCTTGTCAGAAACGGTTTTCCGCAAGTCCTGGTCAACGTGCTTCCCCAGCCGACGGGACCTCTTGTGCTCCCGAACAGACAAATAACGGACCGTCTTGTAAATAAATATGCGGCTTCGACTTTTAAGATTATTGCCCGCGGTTGTCCCGGAGTGGTCATCGAAGGATCGGGCTTTGAGGTAAAAGACGGTCTGATTGTCACCAACGCCCACGTCATAGCCGGTACGGACAGTATTTTTGTCGAGTCGTTCAATCACAGGCCCATCCCAGTCCGACCGGTTTTGTTCGACCCCAAATTTGACTTGGCAATCTTGGTTCCCATGGTGCCAATCTCTGTCAAGCCGCTTGTCCTCGACCCCAATGAGGTGGAGCGCGGACAGCCCGCCGTGGTTTTGGGACATCCGGGCGGCGGCCCTCTTACTTACGGACCGGCAGCAGTTGAGTCGCGTTTTGTGGCTCAGGGCCGGGACATCTATGACAATGCCATCGTTGACAGGGTGGTCTACGAACTCGAGGCCGTCATCAAACAAGGGGACTCGGGCGGGCCCTTAATCGGACCGGCCGGCGACGTATTGGGGGTCGTTTTTTCCCGTTCGACGGCCAACAATACCATCGGGTATGCACTGGCATCGCCAAAAGTATTGGCAAAAGTCAATTTGGCCGTGCGTGAGTTGGCGGCAAATCCTGCTCTGAGTGTCGGAACGCAGAGCTGCATTGACTGAGACCGGCTTACCGGTCCGAATCTTTGTCGCCGGTGACGGTTTGAATGTTGCCGGGTTTTGGTTTAGGATCGTGATGAGCGTCTCATATCGATTGTTTCTGAGGCTTTACGGCAGATCTGAGGGTAATTGTGGCTTTGAAACTGGAAGACTATGCCATTATCGGCGATACGAATACGGCGGCACTCGTGGGGAGAGACGGCTCAATCGACTGGCTGTGTTTGCCGAGGTTTGATTCCTCCGCCGTATTTTCCCGACTGTTGGGAGACAAAAATCACGGATTTTTCCGGATAGCTCCGCGGAGCAGCCCTCTGGAGGGGGAGCCCCTGCTTTCTTCGAGACGACGCTACCGCCATGACACTTTGGTTCTGGAAACGGAATTTGACCTCCCCGGCGGGAGCGTGCGCATCACGGATTGCATGGCGATGGGGAACGGCTTTCCCCAGCTGTTGCGCCTGGCGGAATGCACTTCGGGATCCGTGGAAATGCGGATGGATCTCGTCATCCGTTTTTCATACGGCCAAATCACCCCATGGGTCAGGCGTGTCAGCGGTTTGCTGACAGCCATTGCCGGCCCGGATGCCGTTTCGCTGTGGACTCCTTTGGAAACGCAGGGCGAAGGCATGTCTACTGTTGCCGAATTCAATCTGAGCAGGGGGCAGAGCGTTCCGTTTGTGCTGAATTGGTACCCTTCGCATGAAAGCCCCCCCAAACCGTTTAACGCCAATTACGGAGTGGAGGAGACCGCTCAGTGGTGGGCGGATTGGTCTTCTTTGGCAAGCATTCCCGACAACAAGTACCGAGATCACATCATGCGGTCTTTGATTACGCTCAAAGCACTGACCTATTCCAAGACGGGAGGGATTGTGGCGGCCCCCACAACTTCCCTGCCGGAATCACTCGGCGGCGAAAGGAATTGGGATTACCGGTACTGCTGGCTTCGCGATGCCACGCTTACCCTAAGTTCTTTGATGACGGCCGGTTATTATGAGGAAGCCATAGAATGGCGGGACTGGCTTTTGCGCGCTGTGGCCGGCGACCCGAAAGACATCCAGATTATGTACGGACCGGCTGGCGAAAGAGACTTGCGCGAGCTCACTTTGGATTACCTCCCGGGTTACGAAAACTCAAAGCCGGTGCGGATAGGAAACGCCGCAGCCGGACAACTCCAGCTTGACGTGTACGGAGAAGTTATCGGAGCTTTACATGAGGCAAGACGGGGACGTTCCGATCATTATAAAGAGGGATGGGATCTGGAACTGTCGCTGCTCGACTACCTGGAGTCGGGTTGGAGAGAGCCCGACGAAGGGATCTGGGAGGTGCGCGGTCCCAAACGGCATTTGACGCATTCCAAAGTAATGACTTGGGTTGCCATGGACCGGGCGGTAAAAAATACGGAACAGTTCCATTTGGAAGGCCCCGCCGATAAATGGCGACAATTGCGCGATCGCATCCATGCCGAGGTTTGCGAAAAGGGTTTTGACGCCGACAGGGGTACTTTTACGCAATACTACGGCTCCGAGTCATTGGATGCCAGTACTTTGCTGATCCCGCTCGTTGGATTTTTGCCGCCCAACGATAAGCGCGTTTTGGGCACGATAGAAGCCATACAGAAAGAGTTGACTCACGAAGGTTTTGTGTTGCGCTACAGTACCGATACCGACCGCGGCATCGACGGTTTGAGCGGCCGGGAGGGGGCATTTTTGGCATGTTCGTTTTGGTTGGCGGACAACCTGGAGCTGGCCGGGCGACACGAGGAAGCGCAGAGCATGTTCGAACGCCTCTTGGGAGTGAGCAACGACGTCGGTTTGCTGTCCGAAGAGTACGATCCGGCATACAAAAGGCTTGTGGGCAATTTTCCTCAGGCTTTTTCGCATGTGGCACTGGTAAACACGGCCGCCGGTTTGGAAAAAGAAGGCTTTATACCGGGAGTAAACCATGCCGACAGGATAGCCGGAGTGAAAATACCCACATCTCATCAGCACAGAGGGAGAGCCGCCTTGGGGCATAACAGGCATCCCATCCTGCAGTATTCACTCCGCAGACACCACAAATAACCGAGTCCGGCCGGAGGCAGCTATTCGTAAGTCTGCAGTTGTCGACACATGGATTTGGTTTTCGGAAATCAGGTCGGTTGCTTCGCTCTTTACATCGCGGCGTGCCCGGGCTATATTGGGGTCAATCAAAAATACCGGGGAGATATCACATGAAGGCCATAACCGTTACTCCGCTTGTCGAAGGATCTGTCGGATTGGAAGACATCGAAGAGCCCGATCCCGCATCGGGGTCCGTTTTGGTGCAAACCGTGGCAGTGGGCGTATGCGGCACGGATATCGAAATTACTTCCGGCCAGTACGGTTGGGCGCCCTCCGGCAGCAAGAAACTTGTTTTGGGTCATGAATCTATAGGCAGGGTATTGGAAGCCCCGGAAGGCTCAGGTTTTGTCAAAGGCGACTTTGTGGTGGGTATAGTGAGACGTCCGGATCCCATGCCCTGTTATTCCTGCGCGGCCGGCGAGTGGGACAACTGCCACAACGGCATGTATGTCGAACACGGCATCAAGGAACTCGACGGATTTATGCGCGAACGCTACAGAGCCGACGCGAACGCTTTGGTAAAGGTCGACCCGGGATTGGGCAAATTGGGCGTTTTGCTCGAGCCCACCACCATAGTGGCAAAAGCCTGGGAGGATGTCACAAGGATAGGCAACCGCAGTCATTGGGAACCGAAGGCGGTCCTGATCACCGGAGCGGGACCGGTCGGATTGCTGGCGGCTCTTTTGGGACGTCAGGCCGGTCTGGAGGTACACGTTATAGATCAGGTGACCTCCGGTATCAAACCGGAACTCGTGTCTATGATCGGCGCCGTCTATCACGCGACGGACATGAAAGAGGCGGTGTCTTCTCCCGACATCATCATAGAGTGCACGGGTGTTCCCGCTCTTGTCTTCGAAGCCACTCAGCAGATAGGCACCGGAGGCGTGGTATGTCTGACCGGCGTTTCCTCCGCCGGGCACACCACGGACATAGACGTGGGACTTTGGAACCGTGATCTTGTTTTGTCAAATAAGGCCATAGTCGGTTCGGTGAACGCGAACAAGCGTCACTACGAGGCGGCCTCCGAAGCTCTGAGCAAAGCTCCGAGAGAATTCCTGGAAAAAATGATTACCAAGTCTGTTCCGTTCACCGACTATCAAGAAGCATTTAATCACGGTACGCAAGACGTAAAAGTCATAATTGAGTTTGCCGATATTTAGAGTCTTGTTTTGATTCGGTATCCGGATCAGTACCTGTAGTGATCCGGTTTGTAGGGGCCGTTCTTTTCTATTCCCAGATATTCGGCCTGTGCGTCGGTAAGTTCGGTGAGTTTTACGCCCAACGCGTCCAAATGCAGTCTGGCAACTTTTTCGTCAAGCAACTTGGGAAGTGTATAGACTCCGACACTGTATTGCTCCGGTTTGGTAAACAGCTCTATTTGTGCCAAAACTTGGTTGGAAAACGAGCATGACATTACGAAACTCGGGTGACCCGTGGCGCAGCCCAAATTGACCAGGCGTCCTTCCGCCAGCACGATGATTCCGTGTCCGTCCGGGAACGTCCAAAGATCCACTTGCGGTTTGATTTCTGTCTTGACTATGCCGCTTGCTTTGGCAAGGGCGGCCATGTCTATTTCGTTATCAAAGTGACCTATATTGCAGACGATTGCCTGGTGTTTCATCTCTTCCATGTGTTCCAGGCGTATTACGTCACGGTTACCCGTAGCGGTGACAAATATGTCGATTTGATCCGCCACGTCTTCTATTTTCACCACCTGGAGACCGGCCATGGATGCCTGGAGGGCGTTGATGGGGTCTATTTCGGTCACCATAACTCTGGCGCCCTGGCCTGCCAGGGATTCCACGCAACCTTTCCCCACATCTCCGTATCCGCACACCAAAGCCGTTTTTCCGCCTATCATGACGTCGGTGGCTCTGGCTATACCGTCTATAAGCGAGTGCCGGCAGCCGTAGAGGTTGTCGAATTTCGATTTGGTGACGGAGTCGTTGACGTTCATCGCCGGCCAAAGGAGCTCTCCCCGCTCAAGCATTTGGTAAAGGCGGTGGACACCGGTTGTCGTTTCTTCGCTTACTCCCTTGATGTTTTGTGACATGGAAACAAAACGGCTCTTGCTGTGTAGCAAAGAAGCGGCAATCAATTGATTGACAATAACTTCTTCTTCTGACATCGAAGAGTTTGTTTCCGGCGCAACGCCGCTTTTTTCTGCGGCAACACCTTTGTGGATCAGCAGGGTTGCGTCCCCGCCGTCGTCCAAGATCATGTTGGGTCCGCCGTCTTCGGGCCACGTCAGGGCTTGGTCTGTGCACCACCAGTATTCTTCCAGAGATTCGCCTTTCCAGGCAAACACGGAAACACCTTTGGGGTTGTCGGCGGTTCCGTTTTTCCCTACGACAACGGCCGCGGCGGCGTGGTCTTGGGTGGAGAATATATTGCATGACGCCCAGCGGACTTTTGCTCCCAGCTCGGCAAGGGTTTCTATCAGAACTGCAGTTTGAATGGTCATATGCAAAGAGCCGGTGATCCTGGCCCCGTTCAAAGGCTTTTGTGCGGCAAATTCCTTTCTTATGGCCATTAAACCAGGCATTTCATGTTCAGCCAGGCGTATCTCTTTTCTGCCGAAGTCGGCTAAAGAGAGATCGGCCACTTTAAAATCAAAGGTATTGTTTCCTGTATCCACGGCGGTCTCCGTCATCTTTTTTGTGAAAAATCAAATTGTCAGAAAATATACTGCTGCGAGCGGAGGGAGTGGGATTTGAACCCACGGTATGCAAACACATACAGCGGTTTTCGAGACCGCCCGATTCGGCCACTCTCGCATCCCTCCTCAGTGTGTAACAGTAAATAGGTTAGTAGATTTATTTGTCTTTGTTTACGTAACGCATTTTCTTTATCTTATTTTTAAAAACTCGGATAAGGCATCGGACGGTTTTTATTCGGATATCGGCATCAAATCCGGTTTGGGGGCAAGCCTCAGGTTTTCAAAGAAGTCCTTCAATAAAGCAGAGCAACTTTTTTCCATAACACCGCCGGTGACGTTGAACCGGTGGTTTATTCGCGGGTCGCAAGCTATGTTATAAAGTGTCCCGCAGGCACCCATTTTTTGATCGTATGCCCCAAATATCAAACTGTCGATTCTGGAAAGGGCCAAAGCACCGGCGCACATAATACAGGGTTCCAGTGTGACCACAAGAGAACAACCGGTCAGTCTCCACGTATTTAGTAAAACGGCGGCTTGCTTCAGTGCCAATATTTCTGCATGGGCCGTGGGATCCCCGTCGACTTCCCGTCTGTTGTGTTGTGAAGTTATGATATTGCCGTTTTGGACCACGACGGCGCCTATCGGTACGTCCCCGTGTTCCATGGCGGCCTCGGCTTCGCCCAAAGCGGCTTTCATCGCTTCGGCGATCCAATCTTGTGTTTCCGCGTTATTTTCAATCAATGATTTGTCCAAGAGAGAACCCTATCTTTGCCGAATAAAACAATTTGGTCGGTACCCAATATAATAGCTGTGCCGGCCCCATTGGCCTACGTGATTTTGTGTTGTGCTCTGTCGGAAAATACCGCAAACAGCCAATCGTGTTGTCATCACTCAGTAGTTTGGCTGAGTAATAAGACGGGCTGTCGTCTCTGCATGCAACACAAGGTCCTCCGGACGATTTATCGAACTATATTCAGATCCCCTGATGGCATCTGCTATACTTTTGGTTTCTATGACACGCAAGTTCCGCATTCTCGATTTATCAACTTTGGTGGACCAATCCGTGACGCTTTACGGATGGGTAGATACCGTTCGCGACCAAAAGAGTGTCCAGTTTGTAATCATACGTGACGAAACCGGCAAACTTCAGGTTGTCAACGACAGACAGGAAAACCCCGATCTTGCCGAGCTGATAGGACAGCTCAGTACGGATTCCGTGGTGGAGATAACCGGAAAAGTTATCCTGGATGAGCGCGTAAAACTGGGAGGTTTGGAACTTCGTGCCGAGAACCTCAAAATTCTTTCCAAGGCCGACGATTTGCCCATAAACGAGCAGTCAAATCTCGATAAGCGTTTGGACTGGAGATTTATTGATCTGCGCTCTCACCGCAACCAACTGATTTTTCAGTCACAGACCATTCTCGAGAGAGAGTTTCGCGGACACTGCTATGACGAGGGTTTGGTGGAGATCAACTCTCCCAAGTTGATGGCCAGCCCGAGCGAGTCAAGGTCGGAACTGTTCCAAGTCAAGTATTTTGACAGAACGGCATATTTGGCTCAGTCCCCTCAGTTCTATAAGCAGATGGGGATTGCTTCCGGTTTCCCCGGTGTTTTTGAGACGGGCCCCGTCTTTAGGGCCAATCCGTCGTTCACTTCCCGTCATGACACCGAATTTACCAGCCTTGACGTAGAAATAGGATGGGTCGGTTCGCACGAAGACGTCATGTCTTTTGAGGAGCGCTTGTTGCGACGCGCCATCGAAGCCATAAAGGCGTCGTTGGGAGACAAACTGGAGTCTGAGTTCGGCGTCACAATTAATGTCCCGGAATTACCGTTTCCCCGCATCGCTCATTCCGAAGCCGTCCGTTTGGTCAAAGAGGCAGGTTATGAAATTCCCAGGTCGGACGGAGACTTGGACCCGGAAGCCGAAAGGCGTCTTTCGGAAAGTCTTATGAAGACGACAGGCCACGAGTTCGTGTTCGTGACCGACTATCCGTCTTCCGTGCGGCCTTTCTATCATATGCGATACGAAGACAACCCCATGATGACCAAGAGTTTCGACCTTATTTGGAAGGGGCTCGAAGTAACGACCGGCGCCCAGAGAGAGCATCGTTATGAAATTCTAAAATCCCAAGTTCTGGATAAAGGGCTTGATCCGGAGAGTCTGGATTTCTACCTGGACTTCTTCCGTTTCGGCTGTCCTCCGCACGGAGGATTCGGACTCGGATTGACGCGACTTCTGATGATTCTTCTCGGTGTCGCAAACGTAAGGGAAGTCACCTATCTCTATCGCGGTCCGAATCGGTTAGTCCCCTAGTGTCGGCGGGCATACAGTTTTGCGGTAGGCCCGGTTCCCAGCCATGCCTCGGGAAAATAGATTTTTTTTGAGCCTCGATCCAATACGGTTCGGGCTTGTCGGCATCTGTTTGATTTCTTAATAAAAATGCTTTAGTGCGAGCATTTTGCTTATGCTCCGCATCCCTTCCGACGACGCCGGCGCTGTTTGGGGAAGTGCGGGAACCATCCGCGACCCTCTTGTGAGCACACAGTGCGCCACAACCGTCCGGTTTCGAAGAATTGCGCTGCCGCGGCGGGATTGGCGCTTGGTACAAGTCCGGAAGAGGCCGGGGGTTTGCATCCGCATCGTTTGGAAAGTAAAAAATGGCGGAGGAGGTGGGATTTGAACCCACGGTCCCTTGCAAGACACACGATTTCCAATCGTGCCGATTCGGCCGCTCTCGCACTCCTCCGTGTTCATTAGTGTTGCGGTTATGCTAATATGTAGCTTAGCACACGCGATTGTGTGCAGTGGCCGGGTTCTGCGCGACTATACCCCGTGAACCGAGTCAGGGCCGGAAGGCAGCAGCTCTCAGCGGATCGTATTGTGTGCCGCAGGCGACCTGGCGACTGCACACAATCGCGTTTTGCGTTCTTGGCCACTTTATGTTGCCGGTCCGACTGCCACAAAAAATGGTTCTTTTTGATATTGATGCAGATCGGAACAATGATTGATGCAGATCGGAACAATTGCCGCGGCCGACTTGTTTGTTCGCGGCCGTCTTGTCTCAAATCGTGTAGGTGGGTTAAGATATGATTGTTGTACAGACGGTTTTATCCAAAGCTATTGACGAAGATATGTAAATCGGTAATCGACATAGGTATAAAAGTACAGTCGTAAAGAATCTTTCGGGATGTATTTGTTGGGGTTGGTGGAAATGGCAGAAGGAGAGACGTTTTCAGGCGGCGATCACTCGTTATCGTCTCACGGGAATTATCAATCGTTATACAGAAAGTACAGGCCGCAGCGTTTTTCTGAAATAAAAGGCCAGGATCACGTTGTAAAAGCTTTGCGCAATTCAGTGCAGGAAGGGCGGATAACCCACGCGTATTTGTTTTCCGGTCCCAGGGGCACCGGTAAAACTTCCACTGCCCGTATTTTGGCAAAAGCACTGAATTGTGCCGAGCCAAAGGCAGGGGAGCCGTGTGGCAAGTGCGAATCGTGCGTGTCGGTCAAAGAACAAAGTTCTTTTGACGTGCACGAGCTTGACGCCGCTTCATCGGGGCGAGTCGAAGATATCAGAGAGCTTGTGGCCAGGGCATCCCTGGCAACCCCGGGCCGTTACAAGGTATATATCATCGACGAAGTGCACATGCTCTCGACGGCCGCCTCCAATGCGTTGTTGAAAACCTTGGAAGAGCCCCCCGACCATGTAGTTTTTGTTTTGGCAACTACGGATCCTCAAAAAGTTCTTTCTACGATCAGGTCGCGTACGCAACACTACGAATTCCATCTTTTACCCGATGCGACACTCGACTCTTTGCTGACCGAAGTCGCCGCCAAGGAAGGCATAGATATTGCCGATTCTGCTTTGGAGCAGGTGAGGAAAAGCGGTAAAGGATCAGCTAGAGATGCCCTTTCGGTTTTGGACAGGGTTGCGGCGGGAGGCAGCGCCGAAGACGACTTTGCCGAATGCATCAGCGAAGTTATCTCTGCCATGGCGCTTTATAATCCTTCTTCGGTGCTGGCGGCTTTGAGAAAGGCCTTTGAAATCGGCATTGATCCCAAAAGCGCTTCGTCTCTCATAGTCGATGAATTGCGGGAACTCCTGTTGGCAAATTTCCAGATCAGTTCGGGAGGGGGAAACAAGACAGGCCGCAGCGTGCTTTTGAGCGAGATGGCCAAATCTTTTTCCAACGCCAGACTGGTCAATGCCATAGAGGAACTGGGTGCCGCACAGGTAAAGATGAGAGATGCGCTTGAACCACGTATCATCTTGGAAATCACTTTGATCAGGTTGAGTGCGACTCAGACCGATTCTTCTCCGGAAGCTCTTTTACAGAGGATTTCTGCTTTGGAAAGCGAAGTCGTGCGCATGAAATCTCTTTTTGGCGAAATGAATTCCAACAAAGAGGAGCGGAACAGCCTATTTTCACGCAAATCGGAAAAAGAAAGCCCGGTTGAACAAAAGACTTTGGGTGCCGTGAAGCCGGCTTTGGGCGCATACTTGAAAAATAGCAAAGGACCCGAGGCATCGCCCAAAACAACCGCTCCGTCTTTTTTGGCAGGCGGGCCTTCGGCAACGGGACAAAATACAAAGCGGGATATGGCACCACCCCAATCGGCCGGTAATACAGCCGGACAAAACAGCGGAGCACCCCCCCCAAGGTCTTCCGCCGCCGACTCTGTGGCAGATGTCAAATCGGATTCCTCGGAAGGTACTCCTCTCTTGCCAAATCGCCAAATTGACGGTCCCGCCCTGCGTGATCAACTGGTAGAAATCTGGGGCGATAAAGTATTGAAGCACTTGCGTCTGAAAGCCAGGGCCATATATGTCGGCGGACACTTTGTTTTGGACCGAGACAATTTGCCTTTATTTGTTTTTATGAACGAAGCCACATTGAACCATGCCAAGCCTTTGAGGGCGGAAGTGGAACAAATTATATCCGAAGAACTGGGCTATAAATTTGTCCTGAATATAGGCGTGGAAAGACAGGAAGACGTTTCCGGGAGACACGGGGGAGCCCCCGTTTCAAACAGAGCCGGTGCCGAGAACAAAAAGTCTGAGAGTGGCACGGATGCCGTTGCCCCCGGGGCTGGCAATAAAGAAGATCGTGAAATTTATTCCTCAACAGCGAAGGAATCTAAGCAACCGCCGTCAGAAAGTACCTCCGTACCGGGCAGATCGGCGAAAAGAAAGCCCGCGGCGGATTTTGTGCACTCAAAAGCACCCGCGGACGGCGGCCGTCGCAATTCTGGGGTTTCGGTTGACCTTCCTGCCGATGAGACATATGACGATTTTGAGTTAATGCCTGCGGAAGATGCCGTTACTCCTGTAACCTTGGCTGTTGAGCATGTATTAAAAGTGTTTCCCGGAGCTGAGGAGGTATCGGACAATGTCTGATCCAATCGATTATTCAAGTGACATGGCGGGGCTGTTGGGACATTTGGAGCATTTGCAAAAACAGGTGGCCGACGCCCAAAATATCCTGCAATCGGAAGAGGTAGAAGGTTCGGCGGGCGGCGGAGTCGTCAGGGTAAGGGTTGCGGGCGAACTGGATTTTTCCGCTGTTCATATCGATCAGTCCGTTTTTGCTCAGGGGGACAAAAGCGTGCTGGAAGATCTGATTTTGGCGGCGTTAAGGGATGCTTCCGCGAAGCTCGCAAAAGCGAGAGAGCAGGTGCTTGGATCTGCCGTCGGAGAGGTAATGGGGGCATTGTTTGGCGGCGCTGACGACAACGAAATCGAGTTTGGCGGCGGCTTTGGCACATTATCCGGCGGAGACGGGGAAGAAACTGGAAACGGGGGAGAGTAACTGGCTCTTTTTGATGGACCGATACAGGACTTGATCGACGAATTATCGCGGTTACCGGGCATAGGGCAGAAATCGGCTCAGCGTTTGGCCTTCTATTTGTTAAAAAGGCCCAAGGAAGATGCCCTCAGGCTGGCCCGATCAATCGAGATTGTAAGGGAAAAAATTACCGTTTGCGACAGGTGCTTTACTTTAGCCACGGATCACTATTGCAGTATTTGCAAAGATACCGGTCGCGACCGGGGTTTGGTGTGTGTGGTGGAAGGTCCTCAGGATTTGATTGCTATAGAAAAAACACATGCTTTCGGCGGTCTGTATCATGTCCTGGGCGGTTCCTTGAATCCTTTGGACGGGATAGGCCCCGACCAATTGAAGGTAAGGGAATTGCTGGCCAGGGTGCAAAGTGATAATGTTCGAGAGGTAATTGTCTGTACGAACCCCAACTTGGAAGGGGATACCACGGCCATGTATTTGGCTAGGCTCTTGCAGCCTTTCGAGGTCAGAGTCACCAGGATAGCGAGCGGTTTGCCGGTCGGCGGGGATTTGGAATATGCCGATGAGCTGACTTTGGGACGAGCCATAGCCGGCAGGCGTGAAGTGGTTGAATAATAAATTTTGCCGATAGATTTTCACAAGGAAGGTTATATTGGATCCATGGAGACATCAGAGGTTATAAAAGACCCCATCGTAAAAGAAGAAGGTAAGGAAGCAACCGACTCTTTGCTGATGAAAGAAAAAATTAATCAGCTGAAAGAGCGTAAAGCGGAGGCTTATCAGCCGGGAACCCAAAGAGCGATTGACGCTCAGCTGGCAAAAGGAAAAATGACCGCCAGGGAGCGCATTGATTACCTCCTTGACAAGGACTCTTTTCAAGAACTCGGCCTTTTGGTCCGCCACAGAGCTTTCGGAAGCGGGTTGGACGAAAACAGACCCTATACGGACGGGGTGGTTTGCGGCATAGGCACCGTTGAGGGAAGAAAAGTCGGTATTTACAGCCAGGACTTCACCGTGTTTGGCGGTTCCCTGGGAGCCGCCCATGCGAAAAAGATCAATCAAGTACAGGACTTGGCGCTGCAACTCGGCATACCGGTTATCGGCATATCCGACGGAGGAGGCGCGAGAATTCAGGAAGGGGTTGCCGCCCTCAACGGATTCGGCGAAATTTTTTACCGGAACTCCAAGTCCTCGGGCGTCATACCTCAAATAAGTGCAATTATGGGCCCTTCCGCCGGGGGAGCCGTGTATTCTCCGGCTCTGACGGACTTTATTTTTATGGTGCAAAACAGCAGCCATATGTTTATCACCGGTCCCGACGTGGTAAAAACAGTGACGGGAGAAGAAGTGACTTCCGAACAACTGGGCGGGGCCATCACCCACGCCACAAGGTCCGGTGTGGCGGCTTTCGTGGCCGGCGACGAAAAGTCATGTTTGGATAAGATTAAAGAATTGCTCGGTTACCTGCCGGCCAATAATTTATCGGAACCCCCGGAACTCTTGACGGAGGACTCTCCAAACAGGTTGATTCCGGAGCTGGAATCCATTATTCCGGACAGGCCGAATCAGCCTTATGACGTGAAGCAGATTATACAACTGGTGGTGGATGACGGAGACTTCATGGAGTACTTCCCGCATTTTGCCATGAACATTGTCTGCGGATTTGCCAGATTAAATTCAAAAGTCGTGGGAATAGTAGCCAACCAACCCCAGATCCTGGCCGGCGTTTTGGATATAGACGCTTCCGAAAAAGCGGCCAGGTTCATAAGAACCTGCGACGCGTTCAATATTGCTCTCATTACTTTTGTCGACGTGCCGGGTTTTATGCCGGGCACCGATCAGGAATACGGCGGGATCATCAGAAAAGGTGCCAAGCTGCTTTACGCCTATTGCGAGGCAAGCGTGCCGCGCATACAGGTTATCCTCCGCAAAGCATACGGAGGAGCTTATATCGTCATGGATTCCAAATCCATCGGCGCCGATGTCTCTTTTGCGTGGCCTTTGGCCGAACTGGCCGTTATGGGTCCGGAATCGGCAGTCGAGATAGTTCACAAACGGGAACTGGCCCAAGCGGAAGACCCTCAGACAAGAAAAGCCGAATTGATCAAAACTTATACGGAAAGATTCTCCAATCCCTACCAGGCCGCCGAGTTGGGATATGTGGACGAAGTGGTGGAGCCCAAAGAGACAAGACTGGTTTTGGTAAGAGCCCTCGGCATGTTGGAGAGCAAAAGAAGCGAATTGCCGAAAAGAAAACACGGGAACGTTCCGCTTTAGGGTCGACCGTCAGAGCCGGTGAAAAAACGCTACCGAGACGATAACGGAAAAATAATATGGGAAAAGAACGGTATATTGAACTTCTGAAACAAAAAAGCGATTCTTCCTTTTTGGTTCCCGACGAAGAGGCCTTGGTCATTATAGATCGTGCTTTGTTGCTTTTGGAACAAGAGATATTAAAAAATATTTCCGCCGGCAAACCGCGCAGTTCAGGCTGGCCGCGGGCTCAGGACAATCTGAGCGCCAAGGACTGGAAGTTTTCACTGCACCACTTTGCCGGCCCTATACAATATAATCGGGATCGTCCTTAAGGTCGATTGCCCGCCAGCAGTACCAGGCGACCAACGAGCGGTAAGGCTTGAATTTATCCCCTATTGCTTCAAGTTGCTTTGCCGTCGGCATTTCTGTTTGCCAGGCCAGACCGTATCCTTTTCTGACACCAAAATCGGTGACCGGCCAGACGTCTTTTCGCTGAAGCTGAAAGAGCAAAAGCATGTGTACCGTCCAGGGACCGATTCCTTTGACGACGCAGAGATTTTTGATGATTTCCTCGTCGCTTTGGAGCATCAGGTTTTCGGGCGTGACATCGATCGTCCCCTCGGCAGTCTTTTGGGCAAGTTCCAAAATACAGGAAGCTTTGGCACGTGAGAGTCCCAAGGCCGACAAAGTTTCGTGTGAAAGCCGGCTCAGTGTCGCAGGCGAAATATTGTTGTCCGCCGATTCTTTCAGTCTGTTAAATATTGTTTTGGCTGCATCTCCGTTAAGCTGCTGTGAAGTGATGCTGCGTACCAAAGCCGCAAACGGATCAGAGGCAAGCTTTTCTATTTTAGGACTGCCTATTTTCTTGATCAGTCGGGCAAGTTTGTCGTCGCATCCCGCCAGGTGTCCGGTTATATTGAAAGAGTCATCCTGAGTCATAGTTAAGAATATATCCGCCGAAACTCTGACGCGAATCATACGGTTTTTTTATGCAAGCCAAATAACGAAAGCCGGGGTTTTACCTATCCTATGACGCGCCGTCGGCGCTTTTGGCGGTTGTATTGCCGACGGCCTCACGGTGGAGACCGTGGTGCCCCTGAGCGGCATCCTGGTAAACATAGTGCCCTCCGCGTAAAACGGATGCGCCTGCTGCGGCTATGCATGCCAGTATCGAGAAATCAAAAGCTTCGTGCAGACCTTTTTTGAAGGGCGCCGCTATGAGAGAGGGAAAGAATTTGTGTCCGTATAAAACTTTCAGGTGGGCATGCGACAGATGCGAGAGCGCTTTTGTGCCGAGCAGGTGCTGTATGGGGTTATACCCCAAAAAGGCGGAGAATAAAATTGACACGGGGGGCAGGTGAGCGACTTTGCCGGCCAGTGCCGCAGACACTCCCTCCCGGTGTAAACCGGCCGTCAGGACATGAGGCAGGGTCGAGGAGAAGCCGAGGATCATCAGAGTAAAGAAAATACCTATGGAAAGCACCTGTGCGGAGTTCTGAAAAGTCGAGTTCATGCCTCCTCCGGCGCCCCTGTGTTGGGCGGGGAGGCTGTTCATAATGGCCGCCCGGTTGGGGGCGGCGAACAGGCCCATGGAGAGACCGTTTAAAAAGATCAGAAGTGCAAAGACCGGGAAAGGGAAATTGATGGGCAAAAGCTCCAGCAGGCCAAAACTTAAAGCCGCCAGGAGCATACCGCCCGTCGTAAACGGTCTGGATCCGAAACGGTCTGACAGCGTACCGGCGGTGGGACCAGCCAAAAGAAACCCCGCCGTTAACGGGAGCATATATATTCCGGCCCACAGAGGTGTATTGGCGAAGTCATACCCATGCTGCGGCAACCAGATGCCCTGCAGCCATATGATCAGCATAAACTGTAGTCCGCCTCGGGCGACGGCGGCCAAGAAAGTGGAAATGGTGCCTGCCGTAAAGGCTCTTATTTTAAAAAGCGGCAGACGAAACATCGGATTATCCGACCTGTATTCAATGACGGCAAACGCTATCAAAAACAGCACACCGACAACTAGTTCCGTGATGACTTTGGGGCTGCCCCAACCCATGGTGGAGCCTCCCGCCGGCTCAATGCCGTAAGTTATGCCTATCATAACCAAAACCAGTCCCACGGCAAATGTGATGTTGCCGAGCCAGTCGATTTTACCCGGCTTAAGTTCGCCGCGTTCTTCCAGTTTGAAGTAGGCCCAAAGGGTTCCCGCCAGTCCAAAGGGAACGGATACCAAAAAAACCAGCCGCCAGTCTATTGGTCCCAAAATTCCGCCCAGTACAAGGCCCATGAATGAGCCAGATATGCCGGCCACGTTATTGATTCCAAGTGCCATGCCTCTTTGATGAGGCGGGAAAGCGTCAGTCAGGATTGCCGCTGAGTTGGCTATTATAAAAGCAGCGCCTATTCCTTGGAATATCCTCATGACAACCAAAAACAGAGCGCCGGAGCGTCCCGTCATCCAGTCTATGCTCAGCACCAAAGAGAATACCGTATAGATGACAAATCCAAGGTTGTATAACTTAACGCGGCCGTAGATGTCACCCAGACGGCCGAAATTGACCACCAGCACGCTGGATACTATCAAAAATCCGAGCAGCAGCCAAAGAAGGTAGAAGGTATTGCCCGGCTGTAAGGGGTCTAAATGCACTCCATTAAAAATGTCCGGCATGGCTATCAAAGTAATTGTGCCGTCTATGGTGGCAAGTAAAATCCCCAAGGTGACATTTACCAAAGCCACCCATTTGTAATTGTCGTTTTCCGTTTTTTGGGGTTTGCCCGTGTTTTCATTTTGGATCCGGGAAGACTGCGCCGGAGATCCTTCGTTTTCTGAGTTTCCGGTCGGATGTTTTGAAGGCATATAGTTAGCTTAGCGAAATATATTTTTTTGAATCTCAAATACGGTCCGCTATTTTATTTATTGATAAAAGTTATTCCTATATCGCCAAACATTTGTTTCGCGTTGGGTAAAACCCATCTTTTCGTACAGCCTGTTTGCCGCCGCTCTTTGGGGTCTTGAGGTGAGTTCAACATGCTTGACGTTGTATTCGAGGCTTTCTGAAATTGCCGCTGCCACCAGAGCCTTTCCCACTCCCCTGTTGCGTGCGGAATCGTCCACCACGACATCTTCTATAAGCGCAATCTTGCCTGTTATGAGATTGAGGTAGCCTACCGTTATCATGCCTACGATTTTTGTGCCGCCGGCTTCAGTGACTTTTAATTTTGCCGCAAAGACTGAAATATTGTTGCTGTTTAAAATTGCGCCGAGTTGTTGGTCTGTCGGCACGGCGGCAGAGGAGGAGAGTTGCGGCAAAAGGTAGGCCAAAGCGGCTTTGAAGTCTTGATCGGAGGCTTGAACTTTTTCTACCGATACGGCTTGGCCGTATGGATGGGAAGCGGCTGTTGTCTCTGACACGAGATAAGTTTATACTAAATTTGAATGGACAGCAGCCATTACAAGCATTGCTCTCGCGTCTTGCGGAGTTTGTTCAATGAAGGGTATTTTTTCAAAACGGTAACAAAAAAAATAATAAGCGACAGCAAGAAGGAATTTTGTTTGAGTGTCGGGAAAACCCTCTTTCTTTCGGCTAAATTTATAAAAGGGATTTTGTCGGCAGTCGGCGGATAAATTTTTATCAGAGATATAAGTTATGAAAAAATTTTGGAAGTTTAGGGACGGCAAGCACATCAAATATATCCAACTGCCCAAACTTTCCGACGCGACGATGATTGTGGCATTTGAAGGTTGGAACGATGCGGGGAGTGCGGCGTCTCTCGCTTTGGCCGTTCTCAGGAATCAATGGAAGTCTGCCAAAATTGCCGAAGTTGACAGCGAAGAGTTTTTTAACTTTACTGATTTACGTCCGGAAATGTATTTTTCAAGCGAAAATCGCCGCTATATCAGTTGGCCCAAAACAACCATATCATTGGCATCTTCAGAGAGGTCTCCCGGAGATGTGGTCTTTGTCTACGGTGCCGAACCGCAGCTAAAGTGGAAGACATACAGCCACAATTTATATGTGCTGGCCAAAAAACTGAATTGCCGAAGAGCAATTTTTCTCGGATCGCATTTGGCTGACGTGACTCATGACCGGCCCGTGCAAATCGCCGTCTCGGGTGACGTATCCTCTCTCGGCGTAAACGATAAGGCGGTTGTTTCCGGATACGAGGGGCCCGTAGGGATTCTCAGCGCTTTACAAACAGAGTTTGAAAATCGCAATATTTTGACGGGGAGTATCTGGGCCGGGGTACCCAATTACAGCGAATCGACTTCGCCGAAGGCCGCATTGGCTTTGGTGTTGTCGGTGAATGAAATATTGAAGGGTACCGTATCAACCGCCGAATTGGAGCGCTTGGCAAAAGAATACGAAGTCAGAATGACAAATATGGTGGATGCGGACGATCTGTTGGCCACATACGTGTCTTATGTCTCCGAACGCAACGATATCGACACTCTGATGGCCGCTTCAAACGAGGTGATAAAAGAGATTGAAGATTTTTTGCGCAAAGAAGAAAGCAATTAAAGCAGTTTTCCGTACAGCGAGGTTTGCCGTTCCGGACAGAGCCGTTTATGAAAAATGGTCGTTTGCGGCACTGTCCGCGGGCTTTTCTGGGGTGACGCCGTGATAAACGAAGAGTGTAAGTATTTGGTATCGCGCACCATGTCGAACGGAGAGAGAATTCTGAAGTGCAAATTGAGTGCCAATCAGGACGTACCGTTTGCCTGTCCGGAAGGCTGTGTTTTTTTCGAGCGCAAGACTATTTCCAGCGCCGGGTGGCAGGTGGGATTTAAGAGGCCTAAGGGCAGGTCTTGACGGGCTGCCGGACCTGATCTTTGGTGCCGGTGTCAATGGGTTTTGGTGCGGCGGTGCTTCCGGATCTGAAGCCTTCCAGATCCAAAGTGACGTATTTGTAGCCGGCGTTTTTGACGGCTGCCACTACCTCCGCCCTCCTGGCGGAGATAACGGGCAAGTCTTCGAGCCCCAATTCTATTCTGGCCAACTCACCGTGGTGTCTTACCCGCAAATTCCCTATTGCAAGCCGACGCAGATTTGCTTCGGCGGCCGCGACCTTTTTCAGAACTGTAACGGTTATGGGTGTTCCGTTGGGAACCCTGGAAGAAAGACAGGGGGCGGCCGGTTTATCGTGGGTGGGCAAGTCCATAAGCAGTGAGGCCTCTCTGATCATTTGTTTGGTGAAGCCGGCTTCCAAGAGGGGGAATTGCCCCCCTGCCTGTTTGGCGGCTTCCTGACCCGGTCTGTATTCTTTTAAATCATCCGAATTGACGCCCAGTACCACGGCGGCACTCAATGCTTTGGCAAGAGGCGTCAGAGTATCCATGAGCTCTGATTTGCAATAAAAACAGCGGTCGTGGTTGTTTGCCGCATATAACGGATTGTTGAGTTCAAAAGTGTTGACGGCAACCCACGACAAGTCAAAGCGGGCAGCCAGCCCGGCGCAATCTTTCAGTTCGGCAACGGCCAGTGACGGCGAATTGGCGGTGGCGGCCAAAGCATGCTGCGGTCCCAGGATATGTCGGGCCCTTATGGCCAGAAAAGTTGAGTCCACTCCCCCCGAAAATGCCGTTACGACCGATTTGTAGCCTTTGAGTAAATTGTCCAGTTTGTCCAAAGATTTCAGCAAAGAAGGGTTATCGGTATGTACCGTCAGTCGAGAAGAGTCGGCGGAAAGCGAAGTCATGCGAATATACTTTCTCCGGGCAAAATCATTCCCGTGTAGAAAGGACCGAAATCGGCGTATTTGGCGGACGCTTCGTCAAAGCGCATTTTGTACACGCACTCTTTAATGTCGTCGAATTCTTTTGCAAACAGGGTAACGCCCCATTCAAAGTCATCCAGTCCGACCGACCCGGTTACCAATTGCAACACGCGTCCCCGGAAGGCCTTTCCGGACTGTCCGTGTTCCATCATGTTTCGCAGACGTTCTTCGTAGTCCAAGAGATACCAATTGTAAGAGGGATCCCTTTTTCTGGACATGGGATAAAAGCAAAAGCTCAGGAGGCCTTCCGGCGGAAGTTTCGGATTCAACCGAGCCTCTTTTATGTGATCGGGCATTTCGGAAGCGTATTCCGAGACTTCAGTACGCGACAGAAACGAATAAGATAATTCATATCCGGCCTGTTTCAGCCCGAGCTGGAGTTGCCTTTGGACTATGAAGTCGGTGCCTATGCACATCAGCCCAATATCTGATTTGTGTCCGGCGGTCGCGACGGCAATAACGGTCTGGCCGCAGTCTTCACAGCGGCGCACTGCTTCCGCAGCCTTTTTTGGGTCGGAATCTGTGCCGCTCCGCAAAAATAAATGCAGGACACTCCATGTCTCTAAGTCAGTCATCGTTAACCCAGTTTAGAAGAGAAACCACTGCCCGGTGCACCAAGACGGTCATTAGAGGTAAAGAAAAAGTTTTGTTTGCGGCATTTTATGAAATTAATGCACAAATAGAGGCCACCATTCTCACAGTAGACCTCTATTTATACAGAAAGGAAATAAAACTTAATGCCCATAGCCAGTATAACTTCAGATATGAAAACGTGTCAGAGAATAAAAATATTTCCAAAAAATAATTAAATTTCGAAGTTTTACGGCAGACCGACTGATTTTACAATCGCCAGGCGCATCTCTTTGGAGAAAAAATAACAAAAAGGCGGAAGGAAATACTTCCGCCTTTTTGTTATTTTAAACCGATTGGCTTATTTGGGCCGGTTCTTAGTAGTCTTCCATGCCTCCGCCCGGCATGGCGGGAGCGGCTTTTTCCTCGGGCTTGTCAACTACCACGGCTTCCGTGGTCAGGAACAAAGCGGCGATGGATGCCGCATTTTGCAAAGCGGAGCGGGTGACTTTGGCGGCGTCAATCACGCCTGACTTGAAGAGGTCTTCATATTCTCCGGTGGCGGCGTTGAGACCCTCCGAAGGCTGCTTGAGGTTGCGGACTTTTTCCACCACGACTCCGCCTTCAAGACCGGCGTTTACGGCAATTTGCTTGATGGGCTCTTCTACGGCCTTGGCTACTATTCTGGCTCCGGTCGCTTCGTCGCCTTCCAATTTCTCGGCTGCGTCCAGAATGGCAGACTGGGCACGCAAAAGTGCCACTCCGCCGCCGGGGACTATGCCTTCTTCGATGGCGGCTTTAGTCGTGGAGACGGCATCTTCGATGCGGTGCTTCTTTTCTTTCAGTTCCACTTCTGTGGCGGCGCCCACTTTGATAACGGCAACTCCGCCGGACAATTTGGCCAGTCTTTCCTGAAGCTTCTCGCGGTCGTACTCGGAGTCCGTGCTCTCGATCTCGGCCTTGATTTGACTGATCCGGCCTTTGATGTCGGCTTCGCTTCCGTTGCCCTCCACGACCGTTGTTTCGTCTTTGGTTATGACGACTTTGCGGGCTTGGCCCAAGAGGTCCAGGGTGACGTTTTCAAGTTTGAGTCCGACGTCTTCGGTGATTACCTGCCCGCCCGTCAGGATGGCGATGTCTTGCAACATTGCTTTGCGGCGGTCTCCAAAACCGGGTGCTTTGACGGCGGCACTCTTGAATGTGCCTCGGATTTTGTTGACAACCAGTGTTGCCAAAGCTTCACCCTCCACGTCTTCTGCGATGATGACAAGCGGCTTGCCGGTCTGCATGACCTTCTCGAGAACGGGAAGGAGGTCACGTACTGCCGATATTTTGGAGCCGTAAAGCAAGACGTATGCGTCTTCGAGGGAGGCTTCCATTCTTTCCGTGTCGGTTGCAAAGTAAGGGGAGATATAGCCTTTGTCGAATCTCATTCCTTCGACAAGGTCCATATCCATACCAAAAGTCTGCGATTCTTCTACCGTTATGACACCGTCTTTTCCGACCTTGTCGATGGCTTCTGAAATCATTTCGCCTATCTCTGTGTCGGCGGCGGAAATGGATGCCACTTGAGCAATTTGTGATTTTGATTCGATTTCTTTTGAAATGCCCTTGAGATTGGCAATGGCGGCCTCCACGGCAGCCTCGATGCCTTTTTTAAGACTCATCGGGTTGGCCCCGGCGGCCACGTTTCTGAGTCCTTCTCGTACCAAGGCACCGGCCAGTACGGTAGCGGTGGTAGTACCGTCACCGGCTACGTCGTCGGTCTTTTTTGCCACTTCTTTGACGAGCTCTGCTCCGACTCTTTCATACGGGTCTTCCAGGTCAATTTCTCTTGCGATGGATACACCGTCATTGGTGATGGTGGGTGCGCCCCATTTTTTTTCCAAAACCACATTGCGTCCTTTTGGACCCAAAGTGACTTTAACAGCGTCTACGAGCTGTTGCATTCCGCTCTCCAGCGAGCGTCTGGCCTGCTCATCAAAAGTGATCAGTTTTGCCATGGCTTTCCTCCTTGTGTCGTGTCCGTTATTCCGAACTTTAGCACTCTCTTCTTCTGAGTGCTAATCATAGGTCAAGTTATACCCCTTTGTGCAATCAGAAGAGGATAATTTTTTAAAACATTAGGATTTTTTATTTCAAGAGTTCGTCAACGGTCAATCGCCGCAAAGCACGGTCAGCCGCCGGCCACGGCGGGCACTATGGAAAGGCTCTGCCCGGGACTCACTTCGGTATTCAAGCCGTTCAAGAAACGGATATCCTCGTCCACCAGGTAAACGTTGACAAAGCGTCTTAGGTTGCCGCTTTCGTCCAGAAGGCGTTCGCCTATTCCCGGGTAATCTTTCTCCAGGTTGTTTATTACTTCTTTGACCGTGGCTCCTTCCACCGTCGCTTCGGAGTTGCCTCCGGTCAAAGATCTCAGCTGTGTCGGGATTCTTACTGTTGTCGGCATATTTTTCTCCTTGGTTATGAGCTAAAAAGTTACTGTATGTTTGGCGGGTGTGGCTATGGGGCAATGGACGGGGCCGCCTGCGTCTTTGAAAAGTATTTTCAGAGACGCAGCAGTTCTTCGAATGCGTCCACGCTCGGAGCAATGGTATTGGTGGGACCCACTCTGTCTCCGAGTGCCTCAATTGTCTTCAGCCCGTTGCCGGTAATGTAAGCCACCACTGTCTCGTCGCGTTTTATGGCGCCGGAGTTTACCAACTTGACAAGGCTGGCGATGGTGACCCCTCCGGCTGTTTCCGCAAAAACACCTTCGGTTTTTGCCAGAAGACCGATGCCTTCCAGCAACTCGTCGTCGGATACCGCAGCGGCGGATCCGCCCGTTTTTCTGATTGTTTCCAGCGCATACCAGCCGTCGGCGGGATTTCCGATGGCGAGCGATTTGGCGATGGTGTCCGGCTTGACAGGTTTGATGTAGTCCGCACCGGAGAGAAAAGCTTCGGCAACCGGCGAACACCCCTGGGCCTGAGCTCCCGAAATGCGCACCTGGCTTTCCGGCACCAGCCCGAGTCGGGTCAATTCGTTAAAACCCTTGTAGATTTTGGTCAGCTGGCTGCCCGAGGCAATCGGTACCACGACGTGATCCGGCAATTGCCATCCCAGTTGCTCCGCCACTTCGAAAGCCAATGTTTTGGAACCTTCGGCATAGTAGGGGCGGACGTTGACATTGACAAACGCCCAATCGTCGTGCAGCATGGCCAGTTCTGCGCACAATCTGTTGACCTGGTCGTAGTTTCCGTCCACAGCTATCACGTGTCCGCCGAAAATTGCCGACATGGCAATTTTGTTGTGTTCCAAATTGGACGGCACGAATATATAAGCTTCCATTCCCGCCCGTGCGGCGTGTGCGGCAACGGAGTTGGCCAGGTTTCCGGTCGACGGACAGGCTGCCACCTTGAGGCCAAGTTCTCTGGCTTTGGAAAGGGCAACGGAAACTACCCTGTCTTTAAATGATCCCGTCGGGTTCCTGGTGTCGTCTTTTAAATAAAGACTGTTCAGGCCCAGTTCGGCGGCCAAGTGGTCGGCTCTCAAGAGAGGGGTGAATCCGGTGCTCAGATCGAGATTGGGACTGGCTTTCGTGGGTAACAGATCGCTGTAACGCCAGATAGTTTGCGGTCCCGACTCGATTTTTGAGCGGGAGACGATTCCTTTCATGGAGTCATAGTCATAGATCACTTCCAGCGGGCCAAAACAAAATTCACAGGCGTTCAAAGCACTTATGGGGTAGGCCTTACCGCACTCACGACAGCAGAGACTTTCTACAAAGGACATTATACCTCCTCATCGGTCGGGCATTGGCACCTTGACATGCGAATCGGAATTGCGCACCTGGTTGCCGCGGTTTCAAAGGGCCCGTCCCTCAACCGCTCTGGATGATGGTTATAACTATAACAGAATTTAATTCTCAAGTTTACGTATTCTCACTATTTTGTTGAGTGGAGGGTTCGGCAGGTTTGATTTCCGGAAGCATATATTGCGGGCGGATGTTACGGACGGACAACAACTTTCCGACTCCGGTAAAATCTTTTCCGGGAATGGTCGCCAATCGAGCTTTAGTCTGGCTATGTTGTGATTATGAAGTACGACGGGGAAGTTGCTCAAAACTCGGACGAAGTGTCGTTTCGTGCGCAGTTTGGAACGGTGCCCGGCAAGTTACTGGATGCCAAAGGACAATTAAAACTTTCCGTTCTCATTCCCGCCAGAAACGAAGCCTCCACAATCGGATCCATAGTGTACGGCATCCGGTCGAATTTTATGGGAAAGACCAAGTTTGTCGACGAATTGATCGTAATCAACGATGTATCGGCAGATGACACAGCGAATATAGCAAAAGACAACGGTGCAGACGTGATAGATCTTTTTGCCGATCGGGGCACGGCGCTTGGAAAAGGTGCTGCACTGCGCGAAGGAATAAAAGCCGCCGACGGTGATCTTCTGTTGTTTCTTGATGCCGATGTCACCAACTTCGCCGGGCATTTCGTCACGTCAATGTTTGCCCCGCTGCTTCTGGAAAAGAAGTTTATGCTGTGTAAACCCAAATATCAGCGTTTGAACGCCGGCTCTTCTTTCGGCGGAGGGCGCGTCACCGAATTGGTGGCAAAACCGGCCTTGGAGCTGCTTCTGCCGGAACTTGCCGCCGTTGAACAACCTTTGGCCGGGGAAACCGCAATAAGACGTGACCTTCTGGAGAAAATATCGGTAGCCGACAATTATCAAGTAGAGATAGCCATCCTAATTGATGCCTACCGCCTGTACGGAGCGGAAGCAATCGCACAGGTCGACCTCGGGGAAAGATATCATAAGAGCAGGTCACTGGCGGATCTTGTGCCGACTGCCAAGGATGTTTTGCGGGCTATACTGGAAAGGCTGGCGTAGGGGCAGGAGCATTACCGGACTGTCGCCGAGTAGGGCAAAAGATTCGTATCGCAGTTTGACAAAAATATTATTACCAAATCAAAATATTTAGTTCCTAGTGTGTTCTATAGATTGCCAATAGTTTATTTATTTGAGTTGAGGTTAAATATTGATGAGTGATTTGGTTGTAGTGGCAAACCGTTCTCCCGTGAAATTGTCAAAAAATGCTCACGGAGAATTGGAAATCCAGCACAGTATAGGCGGAGTGGCTCCGAGTTTGATGACAGCTCTCGGCGACACAAAAGCCGATTGGGTGGCCACGGCCTTAACCGAAGAAGATGTATTTGCTGCGGAGTCCAACCTTCCGATTGACTTGGACGGGATCAATGTCAGGTTTGTTGTTTTACCGGAAGACGTTTTGGACTTGTCATATACCAAAGTTGCCAATGAGTCACTTTGGTTTTTATGTCACGGATTGTTTAACGCAACATACGGTCCCGTATTCAACGAATCCTTTTTTACGGCTTGGGCGGCCTACAGGTTGCACAACGAAAAAATTGCCGAAGATATCTGTGAAAGCGCTTCTTATGGGGCAAAAGTCTTGGTAAACGACTACCATTTTTTTCTTGTCGGAAAGTATTTAAAAGAAAAACGTCCCGATTTAAAGACAACATATTTTTTACACACCCCTTTTCCGACTTTTGACGAATTGACGGTTCTTCCCCGTGAAGTGGCAAAAGAACTTCTTGGTTCGATGCTTGACTACGGGTCATGCGGCTTTCATACGCAACGTTGGCAAGACAGATACACAGAAGCCGTCGGGCGCATGTTCGGGTGTGATGCAAAATCATACGTCGCCCCTTTGGGGGTAGACGTTGCGGCATTACGGGAGAAGACCGGGGATCCTGTTATAAAGGAGCAGGCCGAGGAGTTTTTACAACGCTTTGCCGAAAAAAAAATTATTTACAGGACAGACAGAATGGAACCGTCCAAAAATTTATTGAGGGGGTTTTTGGCTTTTGAAGAGCTGCTTTCGGACAATCCTTCGCTGAACGGGAGAGCGGTTTTCTTTGCCAGGTCGTATTTGTCCCGCGAAAAAAGCTCTCACTATCAAATGTATAAAAAAGAAGTTCTGAGCGAAGTGGAGAGGATCAATAAGCGTTTTGGGGAGAAAGATCCGGTTATCGAGCTCATTTCGAGCGACAACTACAATTTGTCTTTGGCCGGGATGCTTACCTATGATGCGTTGTTGGTAAATCCCATCAGAGACGGGATGAATTTGGTCGCCAAGGAAGGCGTGATAATAAACCCAAAGAACTCTCCATTAATTTTGTCTCAGGAGGCCGGTTCTTACGAAGAAATGCAGCAGGCGGTTTTGAGCATCAATCCGTACGATGTTTCTGAAACGGCCGATGCCATGAAGCGCGCTTTGGAAATGGGAGAAGAAGAAAAGGTCGCAAGAAGCACCCAATTGAGACGTATCCTGGAAAAAAATCAGCCGGTTTTTTGGTTGTCGCGCCTTATTGAGCAGGCGGTCTAAAGTCTATAGATCCGTAGCGCTTTGCGACAGTGCGCCGAGCAGCTCTGCCAACAGTTCGTGGACGGCTGCGGTGCCTTCGAGTATGAATTGACATTTATCGTATAATTCCGGCGGCATTTCTTCGGAAAATACCCCCACGGAGAGACCGCCTTTTGTGCCCGTATTGACTTTGTCAAAAGCGGCTATGTCACCGTAGTCGTCTCCGATGTAGCAGACGGCATCGGCGTATCCGGCGATGTAATCGATGACGTCTCCTTTGTCTGTATGACCGGCCACGGTCAGTTCAACTGCCTTCTTTCCTCTTACGAACAAGACGGGGAAGGTGTCAGCCACCAGCTGTGCCGCAGACAGCACCTCTTCTTCGAAGTCGGGATAATTGCGGTAGTGGAGTACGAGACCGCTGTCTTTTAGTTCCAGATCAATTTTGTCAACCAGCGGAGCAATCAATTGTAAGATCAGCTCTTTCAGGGTCTGGTCCATGACGGATGTTTTGTGGAGTTTTTTAAACTCTTCTTCATCCGTCTGACTGCCGTAGAGGCCAAAAATTTTAATGGGATTCCTCCCCGTCCCATCCGTGTAAGGGGCAAAGGCATTGTTTATGAATTCGAGTCCTCTGCCGGAAGCTATGGCCACAATTTCAATTTCTTTAGTCAAAGCAAGCAGCACTTTGGCAGCGTGCTCGGGTATTTTTGCTTCTGCCGGATTATTTATTATCGGCGCCAAAGTGCCGTCAAAATCGCATATCAGCGCTTTGGATGCGGAGTTTTTGTACCCGGCCAGAATGCCGGAAAGTGTTTCTTCGACCGAATTGAGTTTTGTCTGCCTCACACTGTCCCATTCTAGACAATCGGTTCCGGTGATCGGCACAGTGTTTCAGTTAAGCGCTATCCTGCTTTATATTAAACTAATAGGTGCGCTTCGCCGGAATGGGAAAGTTGGGAGATGGCAGGAAATATTTCGTACCTCGTTGCTTTCGGCGGCGGTATTGCTTCCTTTGTCTCCCCCTGCGTTTTGCCGTTGGTGCCGGCTTATCTATCTTTAATCGGCGGCACCGCATTGGAAGCGAATACCGGTATCTCTGCAAATCCTGCCGAAAGCGCCAACGACAGATCATCCGTACGTGTTTTGGTAAATACACTGCTTTTTATTTTTGGCTTCGGGGCGGTGTTTGTTTCCATAGGTCTCACCGCGACTTCCCTCGGCAATGCCTTGCTGAAAAACCGTCTTTTGCTGACGGAAATATCCGGAGGGATTGTCCTGGCCATGTCGCTTTTTTTGCTGTTGGTTTCCTTTAATGTGCGTTGGCCGCTTTTGTACAGGGAAGCAAGACTCCATATTTCACCGTCTAAGTTCAGATTTTTGGCGGCGTTGGCAACAGGTGTGGCATTCGGTTTTGGGTGGACGCCGTGTCTCGGTCCCGTCTTGGCTGCCGTGACAGCGGTTGCGATCAGTCAGCGCGGTTTGGGACAAGGGGGTGCTCTGCTGACGGCGTACTCCCTTGGAATAGGAGTCCCGTTTGTCTTTCTGGGTCTTTTTTACGGGAGGCTGACGGGCACGGTGAAATTTTTGCGGAGACACGGAGTCATTATCATGCGCATCTCCGCGTTGATAATGGCATTTTTTGGTCTCCTGCTCTCACTCGACAAGGTCACCCTGATTACGTCATTTTTGGAAACGGTTATGAATCACATGGGACTCAGATCTCTGGTGTATTCGGGATAACGGTCGGTCTATTTCGCCGCCAGCTGTTTTGCCACAAAACGCAAAATACCTTTGTGGAGGTAATATTCGGCTTCTGTCGGTGTGTCGATTCTGGCCAGTACCTTAAATTGCTTTTCATCAGCGCTAACCGTGAGTACTCTGCCTATCAGCTCGGATGAGTCAACATTTTCGAGTCCAGTGACGGAGTAAAGCTCTTTGCCGGTCAATCCGAGCGATTCGGCGTTGTCGGGAGCAATGAATTGGAGGGGCAAAACACCCATACCGATCAGGTTTGATCTGTGGATCCGTTCAAAACTTTCTGCTATCACAGCTTTCACTCCCAAAAGAGCCGATCCTTTGGCAGCCCAGTCACGGGAGGAACCGGTGCCGTACTCCTTGCCGGCGATGATGAGGAGAGGCACGGCCTCCTCTTTGTATTGCATTGCCGCGTCAAAAATTGTAGTTTGCGACCCGTCGGGCAGGTGAACGGTAACCCCTCCCTCTATCCCCGGGGTCAGTTTGTTTTTCAGTCTTATGTTGGCGAATGTGCCCCTGATCATCACGAGGTCGTTGCCTCTTCTGGTTCCGTATGAATTGAAGTCTTGTACATCAACCCCGTTTTCTTTCAGCCAGGATCCGGCGGGGCTGCTGGATTTGATGGATCCGGCGGGAGAAATGTGGTCGGTGGTGACGCTGTCTCCCAGATAGGCCAATACTCTGGCATTTTTGATGTCGGCAAGAGGAGGTTCCGCCGCCGTCATGTTGTCAAAAAACGGAGGTTGGTGGATGTAGGTAGAGTTTTCGTTCCAGTCAAACCGGAGACCGAGTTCCACGTCCAGCTCGCGCCATTTTTCGCTGCCCAGGAAAACGTCGCTATAGCTTGTCGCAAAAAGCGACGGGTCCAATACGGAACGCAGCACCGAATTTACTTCTTCCACGCTCGGCCAGATATCTTGCAGATAAATTTCGGTTCCGTCGCCGGCGATTCCTATGGGTTCTGTTCCCAGGTTGATGTCCATCGTCCCCGCAAGGGCATAGGCGACCACCAAAGGAGGCGAAGCAAGGTAATTGAGCTTGACGTCGGGATGGATTCTGCCTTCAAAGTTTCTGTTGCCGGATAAAACCGCCGCCACCGACAGGCCGTTATCGTTGACGGCTTTGGAGATCTCTTCTGCCAGGGGGCCTGAGTTTCCTATGCAGGTAGTGCAACCAAACCCCACCACTTCGAATCCCAATTTCTCCAGATACGGCATCAGTGCCGCTTCGGTCAGATATTGACTGACGACGCGCGATCCCGGAGCAAGAGAGGTTTTTACCCAGGGTTTTTGCGTGAGTCCCAGAGAGACGGCTTTCTTGGCCAGCAAGCCGGCCGCAATCATGACCTCCGGATTGGATGTATTGGTGCAACTGGTTATGGCACAGATAACCACGCTTCCGTCATGCAAAGTAATTTTTTCGCCGCCGCTCAAGCGAATTTCCGCGCCCCTCGCCCGGTTCTGTGTTTTGCCGGCGGATTCCAAAATACGACCCAGGTTTTCTTTTGCCGAAAAGAGCTCTATCCTGTCTTGCGGTCTGGAGGGTCCGGCAAGGCTCGGCACGACCGATGACATATCAAGTTCTATGACGCTGCTGTAGGAAGCTTCCTGACCGGGGTTGTTCCAAAGGCCTTGTGCCTTGGCATAGGCCTCTACCAAATTGACCTGCCCGTCACTCCTGCCGGTGAGCCTGAGGAAGGCCAGTGTGGCTTCGTCAATCGGGAAGACGGTTATGGTCGAGCCGTATTCTGGCGACATGTTTCCGATCGTTGCCCTGTTTTCAACCGGGAGTTGCTGCAAACCGGGACCGAAACACTCAACCATTTTGCCCACGACTTTATGTTGTCTGAGGAGTTCTGTGATCGAAAGCACCAAATCCGTCGCCGTTGTCCCCTCTTTCAGGCGACCCGATAACCGGAGACCGACGACTTCCGGTATGAGGAGAGGGATGGGTTGTCCGAGCATGGCGGCCTCGGCTTCTATGCCGCCCACACCCCAGCCGACTACTCCTAAGCCGTTGACCATGGTGGTATGCGAGTCGGTGCCGACCAGGGTATCGGGATAGGCATTGTCGTTCTCGTCGGTGAAAACAACCCTCGATAAGTATTCCAAGTTGACTTGATGGCAAATGCCGTTGCCGGGAGGAACTACCCGCAAATTGTTGAAAGCCTGCTGTCCCCATCTCAGGAATTTGTATCTTTCAACGTTTCTTTCAAATTCAATTTCCGTGTTTTTTTCGTAGGAGTCTCTGGTGCCGGCGTATTCGGCTATCACGGAGTGGTCTATGACAAGGTCAACCGGAATTAGAGGGTTTACTTTTTCCGGTGAACCGCCCAATGATTTTACGGCGTCACGCATGGCAGCCAGGTCGACGACGCAAGGAACCCCCGTCAAGTCCTGCAACAGTATTCTGGCCGGGCTGAAAGCTATTTCTTCGTTTTGCGACCCCTTGCTGCCCAGGCGGCAAAGAGCTTCTATGGCGGCTTTCGTCACGCTGCGGCCGTCTTCATGCCGGAGCAGGTTTTCCAAGAGAATTTTTGTGGCAAAAGGGAGCGAGTCTATGTCAAAATTTTCTTTGAGTTTTGACAGGGAGTATATTGTGTAACTTTTGTTGCCGATTTCGAGCGAGCGTTTTGTTTGAAAGCTGTCCAGTGACATTTGATCATTTCACCTCAGTAGTATCTTGTGTTATACGCGAACTACAATACTCTACCTTATTCGCGGTATGCGATACGATGCCCGGGCCCATCTTTGCCGACTCTTGTCCAAAAAGCAGCGCCGGGCTTTATTCGTCGGCACCCATAACGGCATTCGGGTAGACGCGGTCGCGTATTTTTGTCAGCAGTTTAACGAGCTTGTCTTCTTCTTGTGGGCGCATGACGCCACAAAGTAGATTGTCGATGTCCTGCTTGTGCTTGATCAAAGCAATTTCGGCGTGCTCTATGCCCAATTGCGTCAGGGTTGCATAAGCTCCGCGCCGGTCGTTGGCGCAGTCCTCGCGTTTTAGGTGTCCGGCTTGTGTCAACTTGTCGACGGCCCGGCTCAAGCCGCTCGGACTCAGGCCTGTCTGGGCGGCCAAGTCGGCCATTCTCAGTCTGTGGGAAGGTGTTCTCAGCAGCCGGAGCATTATTTCAAAAGACTGTCCGCCTACCCCTATCTCGCATTCGACGGTCTCGGAAAGGTTGTGCCGCAGTCCCGATGCCGTTTCGAATATGAGACCTATGAGGGTAATGCGGTCCGTTTCCGAAATCTGCTGCAAGAGGACGTCATTGCCCGTATCTGTTATAAATTTTGTTGCGTTATCTGACACAAGCTACATTTTACACTATAAAATAGTTGCGCGCGCAATATTTGTAAGGTATCATTATTTTGAAAATCAACAGGAGGTAATTAATTATGTCAGAAAGCGAAAGCGCAGTGCGCGTCATAGACGGAGCCGAAGTTCCCGCTGTCGGAAAGTATGTAATCGACAAATCGCACTCGGTGGTGGGCTTTGTCGTAAAGCATATGATGGTTTCCAAGGTAAGGGGAAGTTTCAAAGAATTTGAAGGTGAAATTAATGTAGCCGAAGACGTAGAAAACTCTTCGGTTGGAGTTGTCATCAAACTGGAAAGCGTGGACACCGGTGAAGGACAACGCGATGATCACCTCAGGTCTGGCGACTTTTTTGACATCGCCAAGAACCCCGATATGACTTATGCCGGAAACAAAGTTGTCAAAAAAGGCGACAAGTGGATCCTGGAAGGTCAACTCAGCCTGAACGGCATCACCAAAGACGTACCTTTGACCGTGGAATTCGGCGGAGCGGGAACCGACCCGTATGGCAACAATCGAATAGGTCTTTCTGCCGTTACCGAAATCAACAGGGAAGACTTTGGTTTGACGACCAACGTCGTTTTGGAAGCAGGCGGCATTCTTATAGGAAAAGAAATCAAAATCGAAATCGATGTAGAAGCCATCAAGCAGTAAATTTTTCCGGCAAAAACATTTATGGGTGGTATGAGCGGTTGACGCCGCTCATACCACCCATAAATAATTGCGGTTGATGCGGACGGGACTCTCCTTTTTGCCGTGTCGGGTTGGAGGAAAAGCAAGTTTTGATGTCCTAAGCTAAATTGGCGATATCTATGATAAAAAACATGGTTTCAATGACGGACGTATCGGTCGTGCGTTCGGGGCGGAAGATCCTGGGCCCTTTGACGGCGGATATTTCATCCGGCGAGCATTATGCCTTGCTCGGTCCGAACGGGGCTGGTAAATCAACCCTTATGTCCCTGATGGCCGGTGACGCTCACCCCACATCCGGCATTGCCGATGTTCTCGGGCACAAATTCGGCAAAGACGATATCAGACAATTGCGGGAAGGTGTTTCTGTCATCAACCAGCATTTGGCGGAAACTTTGCCGGCGGGAAGCTCCGCTTTGGAGACAGTCTTGACCGGCAAGAAAAACGTGCTGGCCCACTGGTGGGATCAATTCGGCCCCAACGACGAAGAGAACGCTTTAAGCGCTTTGGAAATGGTGGGCTGTCGACACTTGGCAGCCAGAGCACTCGGATCCTGCTCCCAGGGAGAGCGGCAACGTATTTTGATAGCCAGGTCTTTGTTGGTCCGCCATGAACTTTTTTTGTTTGATGAGCCTTGTGTCGGACTTGATTTCCCGGCCAGGGAAAAGCTGCTTTTGACGGTGGATGATTTGGTGAGATCCGGCACAGTAAAGGCCAGTGTCTATATCGCCCATTACTTGGAAGAGCTCCCCACCTCTTTGACGCACGCCATTTTATTAAAAGACGGACGCATATCGGTTGCCGGTCCCGTCGAAGACATACTTACTGATGAAAATCTGAGTGATCTGTATGAAGTGCCGATCCGTGTCGTGAGGAACAACGGGCGATGGGGCGCCTTCGTCAGCCGCTGAAAGCACCTTTGAGATACGCCAAGTCCTGAGCTTGAGACGAAAGAGGCGCCGCGGTATTACGCGGCGCCTCTTTCGGAATTGCCAGGTTTAGAGAGCGATTGATTTTGCTTGCGTATAGCGCTTGGCTACGTCCTGCCAGTTGACAAGGTTCCAAAATGCCGAAATATAGTCGACTTTTACGTTCTTGTACTGCAGGTAGAAAGCGTGCTCCCAGACGTCTATCACCAAAAGCGGCAGAGCGCCTTGGGCGTTGTTGCCCTGGTGGTCATAGATCTGTTCGATCACGAGACGCTGACCCAGGGGTTCCCATGCCAAAGCGCCCCAGCCAGACCCCTGCACGGTGGCGGTGGCTTGGGTGAGCTGGCTTTTGAAGGTGTCAAAACTTCCGAAAGCTTCGTTGATGGCCTGAGCCAGGTCTCCCTCCGGGGCTCCTCCTCCGTCCGGTGACATATTTGTCCAGTAAATGGAGTGGAGTATATGACCCGATACGTTGAATGCCAAAGTTTTTTCGAGTCCCACTATGCCGCCGTATTCATTTTGTGATCTTGCGGCTTCCAGTTTTTCTAAAGTCGTATTGGCGCCTTGTACGTAGGCGTTGTGGTGTTTGTCGTGGTGCAGCTCAATAATTTGGCCCGAGATATGAGGCTCGAGGGCGCTGTAGTCATAGGGCAGTTCCGGCAGTTGGTATGTCATACTTCACTCCTTATCTAATAAAGTTATCAACAGTCATACTATCAGCAATGTCTCCGTTTGAACATTTCAGGATTTAGTTCTTGGGCGAGAAAAGAACCGGCCGTCTCTCCCGACGCGCCGCTTTGGAACGGCCGCAGAGCTTAAAAGAGCGATACCTTCTTGGGTCGCAGCAGCTATTTTTATAAAGGTCACGCAAGGCGTGTTCTGCTTTGCGGTCTGTTGCTAAGGTATAAATTATGGAATTTCGCACAATAGGGAAAATTGATAAAGAAATAAGCGTTATAGGTTTCGGTGCCTGGGCCATAGGGGGCAGTTGGGGCGATGTCGACGACTCTGCTTCCTACGCCGCTCTTGTGGCCGCCTATGAAGCGGGAATAACGTTTTTTGATACCGCCGATGTCTATGGGGACGGCAGAAGCGAAAGGCTCGTGGCAAAGCTGAAGAAAGAAACGGCGGGAGATATTTTTATTGCCACAAAAGCCGGCAGAAGAGCCGAAAAGCAAAGTGTTGCGGCATACAGTCCCGAGAATTTGGAATCTTGGATTGACCGCAGCAGGGAGAATTTGGAAACCGATTGTTTGGATTTGGTACAGCTCCACTGTCCGCCCACCGATCTTTTTTATCATCCGGAAGTTTTTGCGGCTTTGGACGATTTGCGGACAGCGGGAAAAATAAGCAATTACGGAGTCAGCGTGGAACGGGTTGAAGAAGGTCTGAAAGCTTTGGACTTTCCGAATGTCGTGAGCGTACAGATTATTTACAACATCTTTCGCCAGCGGCCGGCAGACCGTTTTTTGGATGCTGCCCATGAAGCGGGCGTCGGAGTGATCGCGAGAGTTCCGCTTGCTTCGGGTCTTTTGACGGGAAAAATAACAAAAGATACAAAGTTCGCCGAAGACGACCACAGAAACTTCAACAGACACGGAGAAGCTTTTGACGTGGGCGAAACTTTTGCCGGGGTTGATTTTGAAACAGGTTTGGCCGTTGTCGAAGAGCTGAGGGACCTCTTGGGTGAGGACGGATCTCTGGTGCATTTGGCACTCAGATTTTGTTACTCACACCCCGGGGTGACTACCGTTATACCCGGAGCAAAAACCCCGAAACAGGCCGCGGAAAATGCCTTGGCCGGAGAACTCGGTGTGTTGGACGACAACCTGTTGTTGCGGTTGCAAAATATTTACAGGGAAAAAATAGCTCCGCAGGTCCACTACAGGTGGTAGGAAGCGTCAGAAAGCCGGCCAACCGGGGGGGACCGCTCCCGTAGGGGGGTTTTGCAGCGAACCGCCCGGAGCACCCAGTGATTGAAGCAACTGGGAAAAGTTGGCGCCGAATGCCGTGGAGTTGGAACCGTAAAACTGACCGCTGTCCGCCGCCATGGTCAGTCCGTTGGCGGCCGGATCGGCCCACCCGGTTTCTATGCCGTCCGGTCCTTCGTAGGCGTTGCCTATTACCGTACCGGCGTTTACCGCTTGACCTACCTGAACCGTCGGGTTTATGTCTTCGGCTGCATATACGACAAGTCCCGCGGCAGGTCCTGTCGTCAGTCTGTAGCATATAAATGCCCCGCCCGGCCATCCGCCGTTGTAGGTACTGATTACCACGGCGTTGCCTATGGCATAAATTGGGCCGTATCCGCTGTAGTCCACGCCTTGGTCTATGCGGTCGGGAGTTAAAGCGGCCAGAGAACGCAACGGATTGGCGTAAGTCCCCGGTGTCTGCGCAACGGTGCTCGGCGCGGGGTGCGGCACGGGCGGCGGAGTGGGGTTGGCCGCTGCGGTTGCCTCCGCCCTGTGGGCCAAAATAAGTTCTGCCTGACGCTGTTGAGCCAGATGCCTCCGTGCTTCCTGGGCCAGGATTAATTGGATATTTCCCTTCACGTGGTGGAGCATGGAATCATCCGTCGCTATAGCCGTGTCGGCCGCAGCTTTTTTTGCCTGCAGTTCAAGGATCGTTTTGTTCAGTGCTTTCTGGGTCTTAACCAACTCTACGCCTGCGGTTCGCGTTCTCGCTCTTGCAATTTGGAATTGGGCTATCGCACTGTCAAGAGTGTCACTGGCAACCCCGGCGTAAACGGATGCGGTCGCCGCGTTGGTGTTGGAGATGGAAAGTATGCTGCCCGATCCGCTTTGTTGTGAATCTATCCCGACATAAGACTCTATGGCCACCTGTCGCAAACGCTTCTCTGTCTGCAATTGATTTTTGCGGTCTCGAAGTAAAGTTGTTTGGAGCAAAGCCTTATGCCTGGTCAGTGTGTAATCTTTTGCCTGGTACATGGTAAGTTTGCTTACCAAACTCTGTATCAGGGCACCGTCTTGTGCGATACGGGCTTCCAGTTGCTGTTCGGTAGTTTTGTCTGTGGTGATACTGGCGGACGCTCGGGACGGAAAATATGCGTAACCGAGAGATCCGACCAATATCAAAGTGAATAAAGCAATCGAGGTCAGCAGTAAAGCCGCTTTTTGTGCCTTTTTGGGCCTTGCAGAACGGGGCTTGATCTTGCTCACTGCCATTCTATAGAAGTTATCGTATATTTTTTTTGTGCGCGTGCTTTTGGCTTGTTTTTTCCGTTCCAAAAAACTTTTTCTCTCGGGGATCTCCGAATTAATATGTCAGATATTGTACGAAAGACTGTTTCAAAGAGCAACACCGGTGGCCGCGCAAGGCGCATTCCGGTGCCCAAAATGCTCCTTCTCCTTACATGGGGGAGTCTTTTGAAACTTCCCTGTCGGTTTGGGACGGGACCGGCCGGAGAAGGGACGGCTCTTTCGCTGTTGTGCCGGAAAAAGAACCGCCTTCCGGAACGGGTTTTTGACATCACGCTTTTTCGATGGTATTTAGCGAAGCACAAAGTAAATTTTTGTGATAAAAGTTTCAAATAGAACCTATTTTTTTACTTGCAGAGAAATTAGGGGGTATAGCATACATGATGGGCATTTTATGGGGTACCCGGGCTATTGAATAAGTACGTGTATATCCTGGAAAGGACTTCAATATGAGGCATGTAGCGGTCGATGTTGGGCACGGCTGGGTAAAAGCTCTTGCCGACGATGCCACCACAGCTAAGTTTCAAGCACTGATCATTCCCGCTCCGAAATCTGTGAGTTTGGGGAGCTTTGGGACAAGCCATGTGTGGCGGATAAACGATAAAGAGTATTATGTGGGCGAAGCGGCTTCCAACCAGGGAGCGGCCCCCTTGTGGGGACGCGATAAGGCCGACGAAGACTCTTCGGCCTTGCTTGCCGTAGCCATTGCTTCTCTGAAGTGCGAGGATTTGATCCACTTGGCGGTCGGGTTGCCGCTAAGTTGGTACGCCACCAAAGCAAAAGATTTGAGAAAGACGTTGTTGTCAAGCGAATGGGACGTTTCTTCTCCGGACGGCACAAACTTTAAGTGGCGTATATCGGACGTATTGGTTGCCCCGCAGGGCGTTGCCGCCGCCATTCCGGCTTTGGCCAACGCCGCCGTGGGCAATTGGCTTGTCGTCGACATAGGCTGGAGAACCACCGATTATGTTATAGGTCAAATTACGGACAATCACGAAATGGACGTGGACCCCTCTTCTGCCGGCACAATTGAAATAGGAATGCGCTACTTTTACGAGCGGGTAGCCCGTCAGATCGAGGCGGTATACGACGTTCCCATGACGGCGGAGACGGTCGGAGACCAGACTGAAATAGTGATAAGGGGCAAGAAAGTTTCTTTGGTGGCAATGAGGTCAGATTGGAAATCAATTTTGGCCGCACAACTGGAACGCCAAATTAATGCCAAGCTGGAAAACAGAATACATCAAATAAGCGGCACGGTATTGGTCGGAGGAGGCGCAGCCGAACTGCAGTCTTCCTGGCCGACCGAAGTCATAGTGCCGGACGACCCGCAAACGGCAAACGTGAGAGGATTCTTGGCGGCGCTGAACGGCTGCAGATGCACCACTCAGAAAGTGGGCGCCTAATGCCGGATGGCGAAGAAGAACAATTTGAACTGCATTTGACTATCACGAATCCCGATCTGGCAAAAAAACTTAAATCCCTTTCCGCACGGAAAAGAAGTTCTGAAATCGTGAGGATACTGGAAGAAAATTTACTGGCCGTTGCTCCCGAAAAGTCTGCCAACAAGGCGGAGCCTGCATACGATAAGTTGGAATTTGAAAACCTTCTAAAACGTGTCAGAATCCTGGAGAGCATCCTGAAAACTCTGGCCGACAAAATCACACGCTTGGAGGCGGCAGAGGCGAAGCCTCTGATTGTCGAAAAAGCAGAGGAAGTAAGGGAAGACAACGACTTTGACCCACTGCATAATGATGTCGTCAACACCGTCAATCCTGAAAACCTTTTTAATAAATTAAACGGCAACTTTTTATAGAAAAATTTATTAAAAAATTACTTAGAAAATTACAGCCGCAGCCGGTAATATCGGTTTCTTTTTAGAAATAATTGGCACCGGGACCCCATTAATCTCCGGAGAGGTTGCCCGATCCTGTATCAGAAAAAAATTTGCGAAAAGTATGTAAATATTTTTATAGAGATGCACTGTCAATGTAGATAAGTTATAAAAATTTTATAGAAAGTGTGTTTAAAGATAGCAACATTCCGGAGTTTTCCACAGTATTAGGGCTTTTGGAGCAGTGCGGATTTCTTTTGGTGAAGGCAAGAAATTTTTTGTGGGCGAGGGGGGACTTGAACCCCCACATCCTTTCGAATACAGGAACCTGAATCCTGCGCGTCTACCAATTCCGCCACTCGCCCAAAAATCGAAGTGATCTAGTTAGATAATATAACAACTAAAATTTCCGGTAGGGCAATAACCCATATTTATATTTTTTTGACTCATTTTTTATTTTCTTAACAATAATCTACTTTTATCTCCTGTAATACGGGTAATCTGATCATGTCATGGGACTTCAACAGTTCGAACAACGTCTGGAAAGACTGGTTGAGGGTGTATTTGCCAGGGCATTTCGGGGTGTTTTGCAGCCGGTTGAAATAGGCCGGCGTCTTACGCGCGAGATGGATTTGCAGCGCGCCGTAATTGTAAGCGGTGTTTTGGTGCCCAATAACTTTGAAGTCCTGATCTCCAAAGCCGATTATGAGCGGTTTGGCTCGTTTGTGGATGTGCTGGCGACCGAGCTGGCCGAAGCCGCCAAGCAGCATGCTGAGGACGAAAACTATGTATTCCTTGGTCCCGTCGAAGTTTCCGTAGGCTGGAGTGAGGAACTGTCAAAGAGCACGTTTGTCGTGACAAGTGATTTTGTGGAAGGCGATCCTCCGCCGCCCAGCTGGCTTTTACTGCCCGATGGGAGCAGAATCGCAATAGAAGACGAGCCCATTACGATAGGCAGATTGCCTGAGTGTGCCATTACTCTCAATGATCACAACGTTTCCAGGCGCCATGCCCAAGTATTTCGTGACGGAGATGCTATCATAATTGCTGACTTGGACTCTACCAACGGTACCAAGCTCAATGGTCAATCGGTTACGCAAGTGCGTTTGAATGACGGCGATGTGATTATGGTCGGGACTACCAGAATTTATTTTGAAGCCGGTCAGCAGGACAATTAAGGCTAGTTTTATATGTCACACGGACTATTGGAGATATTAAGGTATTTTTTATTGGGTCTGCTGTGGCTTTTCTTTCTCTATGCTGCCCGAGTGGCTTTTGTGGAAGTCAGGCGGGCCAAGCTGGAGGCTGATGTGGCCGGGAAGGGCGCCCCTCCGACAGCGACTACCGTAAGTGACAAAAAGGTAGATTTGCACCTGAAAATCCTGGAGCCTGCGGGGAAGAAAGGGATGGTATTCCCATTGGGCGAGGAAATTACAATAGGAAGAGCGGCGGGCTGTGCGATTTTGTTGAATGACGACAGTTTCGCTTCCTCGGTGCACGCGCGTATTTACCAGGCCAACGGCGAGTTTTGGATAGAAGACCTGGGTTCAAGAAACGGTACTTTTGTCAACTCGCTCCGCTTGGAGGAAACCACAAGACTGCGACGCGGGGATTCGGTTCGTGTGGGATCCACCGTCATGGAGGTAAGCCGATGAGCCGGGGATTGACATGAGCAAATTCGCGGCTTTCACCGCCACCAATACCGGTTATGTGCGTTCCATCAATCAAGATAAAGCGCTGACCTCAGATTGTCTTATAGCCGTGGCGGACGGCATGGGAGGCCATGCCGGGGGCGAAGTAGCCGCCAAGATTGCAATCGAAACCCTTAATGAGGGTTTTCAGGGGGATAATTCCACAGAAGGCTTGCTGGCCTCCATCAGGAACGCCAATAAAACCATCATGAACAAATCTTTTAAGGAACACGACTTAAAAGGTATGGGCACTACTCTTGTGGCCGCGGCACTCGTCGTCGATCAAGACATTTTGTCGCATATAGTGGTAGTAAATATCGGGGACTCCAGAGCTTATTTGCTGCCGGTCAACGGTGAGCTATCCAGACTGACGGAAGATCACAGTCTGGTTGAGGAATTGGTGCGGAGAGGCGAGATAACAGAAGCCCAGGCGTTGGTACATCCTCACCGGCATATTTTAACGCGGGCACTCGGGATTGATGAGAACGTCGAGATAGATGCCTGGGAGTTGGAACTGGACGGCCCCGCAAGGGTGTTGCTGTGCAGCGATGGTCTGACGAACGAATGCAGCGAAGCCGAAATAGGTCAATTGTTGAGGCAATATAAAAACCCGAGACAGGCTGCCGATAAATTGGTAGAGCTGGCTTTGGCGCACGGCGGCAGTGACAACGTAACTGTCGTCGTTGCCGATATTGCCCCCGGAGTTGCCGGCGGGCATGAAGGAGAAGACGACGAACCAAGTCGCAGAATAAAGGGTATCAGGTCCGGCAAGAACGCCGACGCAGGCAGCGGACGGGTTCCGCGTGCTGACTATACTCTGGACGCTTCGGATAAAAAAATTGCTTCGGCCGATCTGGATATTGAGGCAAATCAAGATGAAACAATTGCACTGCAAAAGCAAGCATATATCACGGAAGGAAATACTGAAGATAGAAATATATTTGGAACAGAAGAAGGTAGTTTTACAGAAGATAAAGATTATATATATGGCAATGAAGTCAGCACCAAAACACGGGCCGGCAAAAGCGCGCCAAGCAACGTAAGCGCCGGTCAATCTGTAAAACATGTTGTGTCTTTGAATTCTCCCAACATCCCCAGAGTAAAGCAAAGCAAGACTCCCGTTCCGTCGGAAGGCAAGGGATACGGGGGAAGAAGGTTGGGGGGCGTTTCCAAGAAGGAAGTCCTCCAACAGGATTTACCACCTACCCCCCTGACTTTTCGTGTTGTGGTATTTGCAATTTTGTTTGTTTCTGTTTTTGCCGGAGCGGCCGGAGCCGTTTACTGGTATTTGCACTCTTCGTACTATGTGGGCATCGACAACGGCTATGTGGCAATTTTCCAAGGTCGCCCAGGCGGCTTCCTTTCCGTCAAACCGACTTTATATAAAAAAACCGGTTTGCCGGTCAATAAGGTTTTTTTACCGGAAGTGCCGGCGCTGAAAAACGGCATGCTTGAGCCGTCGCTGGCAAAAGCCGAAACTGTAGTGAGGGATTTGGGGAACGCTCAAAGCTATTTGCGGCTTCCCGCCGGCAATTCTGCTCCCGCCGCAGAGACCTTTTTTGTCCCTGTGGGTGCCACTCCCGTATTCACAAAGCCGGGAGTGGGCCCGACAACCACAACCCTTCCCGTCTCCGGTCCTTCTCTCACAACGACGACGTCTAAGCTGCTTTGCACTGGGAACGGGCTCCGCAAAGATTTAACTCTGTCGAGCGGACTCAAAACTGCTCCGCAAAGACCCGTCGCCTCTTTCTTGATTCGGCCGAATTCGGTTCACGAGCCTTTTGGCGACGGATTTTTGCATGCCGTGGCGGTTTTCGGTACCCTCGGCAAAAAGCATTCCTATCGGTATTCGTGCGGCCTCCGGAGGGTATCGGATGGATAAACGGATAAAGCTGATCACTCTGGGGATGATATTTTGTTTTCTGCTTCTTTTTTTGCAGCTGAATAACATACAAATTTTGCAGGAAAAGTCACTAAGGTATAAATCGGCCAACGTATACGATAACGTGTCGCAAAATGTTTTGGATTTGCCGCGCGGCGAAATACTGACCTCGAACGGGACCGTCATAGCGGACTCAAAGCCTTCTCACGACGCATACGGTTACCAGAGGGTTTATCCCAAGGGCTCTCTTTTTGCCGATATCACCGGCTATTTCGATGTGGTGGACGGCTCAATTCAGTACGGAACGGAAGCCGTTTACAACCGCTACCTGGAATCACATGTGACATCAGGCGGCACTCCCGGGAAACTCATCAGCCAACAAACCGGCACGGACAGCATTATCCTTACAGTGAACGAAAAGCTGCAAAAAGTTGCGGCACAAGCCTTAAACGGCAGAGTGGGTGCCGTGGTGGCCACCGACCCGGTGAATGGCGACATACTGGCTCTTTATGCCAATCCGACTTACAATCCGAATCTGCTGGCTTCTCACAACGCCTCTTTCGTCGAAAAAGAAGCCAAAAAGCTCGAGGATCTTTCGAATCCGGCGGCGTCTCCGCTGATTGACGGGGCCACCCAGCTGACTTATCCGCCGGGGTCTACCTTTAAGCTGGTTACCACCTCCACCATCTACGACTACGACCCCCATCTGGCCGCCGTATCGTATCCGTTTCTCCCTCAGATAACGCTGCCCGATTCAAACGTTCCGTTGCATAATTTCGACAACGAAGTATGCGGGGGAAGTTTGGCGCTCGCCTTGGCGGTTTCCTGCGACACCACTTATTCGCAGATCGGCCTTAACCTGGGCGGCAAACTCATGTATAAGCAGGCCAAAAGGTTTGGCTTTGACCAGGTTCCACCGATCGATTTACCGGGAGCAGCTCCTTCGCAGTTTCCTTCCCCATCCTCCATTTCACCGCCGTTTTTGGCATATTCGGCAATCGGTCAGGGAAACGTCAGGGAGTCTGCCTTACAGGACGCGTTGGTGGTATCCGCCATAGCCGACGGAGGAAAGGTCATGACTCCGCACGTATTGGGGCGTGTCATAGGGCCGGACGGACAAGTGGTGTATACTTACCGACCTCATCTCTGGTTGCAGGCCACTACGCCGGCAACGGCCGCGGCCGTCCGGGAATTGATGCTGGGTGTTACCGAGAATCCGGCCGGAACGGCAGCGACACAAACCTGGCCTCCCGGAGTACAGGTGGCGGCCAAGACGGGTACCTCGCAAAACGGTACAAATGCCTGTATAGACGACTGGCTGGTGGCGACGGCCCCCGCGGGCAACAAGCAGGTCCCCAAAGTGGCCGTGGCCGCAGTCGTGAGCGGTGCCAGCGCCGGTGTCGTCTGCGACGGCACGGGAGCTGCCGTGGCCGGACCCGTGGTGTCAAGAGTACTTACGGCGGCGTTGAAATATGGATTATGAGCTTTATGCTTTGCCCAAGACAATATTTTGCTTTGAACGAACTAGATTACGGATAAACATGCAATTGAAAACGGAAAACACTATTGTGTTATTGAATAAAGTTAATAGGCAGACTGGAAAATGACATCAAATCAACCGCCAATATATAACGGCCGTTATGAGTTGCGAAGCCAAATTGCCCGCGGGGGTACCGCCCAGGTGTATCTGGCACGCGATTTGGTATTGGACAGACCTGTGGCTTTAAAAGTTTTGTTTCCCGAATTTGCCACCGACCATTTATTCGTCGAAAGGTTCAGGCGGGAAGCGCAGGCTGCGGCCAACCTTTCGCATCCAAATATAGTCCCCGTCTTTGACTGGGGAGAATCCGATTCCAGCTACTTTATCGTGATGGAGTACATAGACGGTGAACCCCTGTCGGCAATTATCAAAGCGGAAGCTCCTTTGGCGACGGCACAGGCTGCATCCATCGGCATAGGAATTGCCAAAGCTCTCTCCTATGCCCACAGACACGGAGTGGTGCACAGGGACGTCAAGCCGAGCAATGTCCTAATTACCACGGACGGTCAGGTGAAGGTGACCGATTTCGGCATAGCCAGAGCCATAGGTTCGGATGAACAGGTCACTCAAACGGGACTCGTCATGGGAACGGCCACATACTTTTCGCCGGAGCAAGCCCAAGGGCTGCCGGTTGACGGACGCAGCGACATTTATTCCCTCGGCGTGGTTCTTTATGAGATGGTGACGGGTCAGCCGCCTTTCTCGGGCGACAACCCCGTTGCCATAGCGTACCAGCACGTCAGAGAACAGCCGCCGATGCCGCGCTCTTTGGTTCCGGAGATTCCTGTCGATTTAGAGACCATCATAATGCAGGCCATGGCCAAAATTCCCGGCGAGCGTTACGGTACGGCTCAGGAACTTCAGGCAGACTTGGAAAGGTTTGTCCAGGGCATAAGAGTTGCAGCGATGCCTGCTCCGGCGGCAACCGAGGCGATATCGCAAACCACTGTCGCAAGCGATCAAACCCAACTTTTGCAGAAAGCAGAAAGCCCGTCCAGACCCCCGGATGCCACCATTGCAGCGCCTGTACTGCGGGAAGAAGCTGTAAAACCGAAAGTAAAGACCAACGCGGCGCGGTGGGCTTCGGCAGCCGTGGTACTGCTTTTACTCTTGGGTCTCATAGGCTATTTCGGAGGACGGAATTTAGGTTACTTCGGAGGTACCAAGTTTACCAAAGTGCCAGATCTCGTAGGTAAAAATAGATCGGCGGCCGTCGCAATATTGCGCAATGACGGCTTGCAGCCCGTCGTCAGTTTCGGGAAACCCTCCAAAGTCGACGCGGGAAAGGTGTCTGCACAAAATCCGAAAGCTTATTCCGAAGTCCGCAGCGGCGGTCAGGTAGCCATTGTCATAGCCTCTTTGGAAAAGATAAAAAATATAAAAGTTCCCCGGCTAAAGGGAGACAACGAATTGCAGGCATCAAACCAGCTCATAAGTGACGGCTTCAAAGTCAAAGTGCATTTGGTTCCCGCATCCTCCTCTTCGGAGAAACAGGGAACGGTTATAGGGCAAAATCCCTCAGCCGGATCGATGAAGCCGCAGCGCTCTACCGTTGTGCTTACGGTGATCGAAGGCGCCAACCAAATCCCCGTTCCCAATCTGACCAACATGTCGCAATTGGAAGCCGGAGCCGACATATCGAAAGACAAGTTTGTTTTGGGGAACGTCACCTATCAATTTTCTTCTGCGGTGACAAGGAATAACGTAATTTCCACTTCGCCGGCTGCCGGCGTCAAGGTATTCCCGGGATCGACCATCAACCTCGTCATTTCCAAAGGCGCGGGAGTCACCATACCTCCGCTTACCGGATATTCGTTTGCCCAGGCTACGCAAGCCCTCCAGTCGATAGGGATTTCCAGGATACAGGAACGCTATGCTCCCACGGCGATAGCCGGAGCTATAGGAAACGTTCTTTATACCTCCCCGGCGGCGGGACGCGTGGTTCCCCCGGGGTCACAAATCATAGTGGTGATAGGAATTCAAAGCAATTCCAGCACGACGACGGCCGTTCCCTCCAATTCGGGAAGTTCCGGCACGCGGGGAAGTTCCGGCACGCAGGGAAGTTCCGGCAATTCCGGCACGACGACGACAACGACGACAACGACGACGACAACTCTACCCTCCAATTCCGGCACGACGACGACCGGTCCCGGCCCCGGATTTGTTCCGCCGGGTCATGCCAAGTAGCTGTCTTTGGCAAAGCAGGGATGAGTCAATAAAACCGCCTGGTTCAAGCGGTTTTATTTAGTGTGACCTGTTTTAAAAAATTACCTATTAATTCATGGCCGCTTTTTGTCAGTATGGATTCCGGATGGAATTGTACGCCCTCAATCGGAAGCTCTCTGTGTCTCACGCCCATGATGACGCCGTCGGCGGCGGTCGCCGAGACCTCCAGAATTGCCGGAACACTTTCCGGCTCTATGACCAGGGAGTGGTAGCGCGTGGCTTCCAAAGGATTTGCGATATCCGAAAATATGCCGCGGCTGTCATGCCGGACCAAGGACGTTTTTCCGTGCATGATTTCGGGGGCCCGCACTATATTTCCGCCAAACAGCTCGCCTATGCACTGATGCCCAAGGCATACCCCAAGCACAGGCACTTTACGGGATCCAAAGTAGTAGATAGCTTCCATACTGATTCCGGAGTCGGAAGGTCTCCCCGGCCCCGGAGAAATCAGGACTCCGTCGGGACGGAGTTCCTGTAATTCCTGGACGCTCAGACGGTCGTTTCTTACCGTAAAAGGATCAGCCCCCAGTTCTCCGAGATACTGAACCAAGTTGTAAACAAAACTGTCGTAATTGTCGATAACCAATATTTTTCCTATCATATTTAAAGGTTAGCCGTATTTCTGCCATAAAGATGGCTAATCTTATAGTATGACTGTGAGGGCCAAGGCAAAAAGTAAATTAATCCAGAAGAACGTGACCGTCAATTCCGATACGTCTTCCGATCCGTTTGACCCCTCTTTTTCAAAGAGGCGATCCGTAAAGAAGTCCGTCAGCAGGAACGACGGCCGTTATACGGCGCCTATACCAAAATCTGTGAAAAAAAGTCCCAGATGGTATCCGGTGGTTTTGCTGGCTCTCCTCTTTCTGGGAGTCTTGGTCATCATTTTGAATTTTGTGGGCTCTTTGCCTTCCAGCCCGACCAACTGGTACACCTTGGTGGGTCTGGTCTTGATCCTTGTTTCCGTGGTGATGGCAACCCGTTATAGGTAATACGCAAGAACCGCCTTTGCTTTCCGGGTGAGGTTTCGAGCGGCAGGCATGCGGGAGTGTTTAAGAGCAATTCCTATTCTCTGTCGGTCACTTCCAGATAAGTAGGCAGATACATGCGGGACTTATAGGAAATATCGGATACATCCAAATCCAAAAGGTTGTTTATTTGCAGTTTTTTGCCGCCGGTTGACCCAATAATTTGAGCGGGGATGCCGTGTCTTTCAGCCAGTGCGGTGAGGATTTCCGGAAATTTTGTGCAGACAATGACACGGGAAGGCGATTCCGAAAAAAGATCTGCAGTTGTGTTTATACCCGTGATCTCGGCTCCGCATTGCGATTTAATAGCCATTTCACAAAGCGCAAGGGCGATACCCCCAAAAGATACATCATGGATATGGGTGACCAAATCGCCAGCTACGCCGGGCAGCTCTTTGAGGATATTTTTTGAGCCTCCGATCTGGGACCCCACCAATTCGGTGATAAAGCCGATCAGTCTCTTATGAAAGTTCATGTCAAGGTGCGGCAGGGTACAGGCATGGGGGGAGGGAGAAGAGTTTTCGTAAAGCCGGGCTGCGGCGGAGCCGCACAGATTTTGCTCCGTCGTTCCCAACAAAATAAGGGTTTCGCCGGGAGTCAAACCGATGACTGGGGGTTGTTTGTCGATGTTTTCGATGAGTCCCACCACGGCCACCACGGGCGTCGGCAAGATATCTTTGCCTTCGCTGGCGTTGTAAAGGGAGACGTTCCCGCCCACTACCGGTATGTCGAGTTGTTTGCAAGCTTCCGACATGCCGTCTATGGATTCCGAGAGTTGCCACATTACCTCGCCGTGTTCGGGATTTCCGAAATTTAAGCAATTGACCAAGCCTATGGGCTCTGCACCCGTGCAGGCGACATTCAACGCCGATTCGGCAACGGTAATGGCTGTGCCCAATCGCGGATTTATCGCACAGTAGTTGGGATTTGCGTCCGAGGAAAGGGCGAGAGCCTTTCCTGTGAAAGCTATATCCGGCGTTGACAATTTCAGCACCGCCGCATCAGCTTCGCCGGGTCCGCAGATGGTATTTGTAAATAATTGGTGGTCGTACTGCTCGTAGACGAAAGAAGGATCAAAAAGAAGTTTTAAGACGGCATCATTCCCATTTATCTCATGGGAGTGCCGAGAATCCGTCGAATGGTTGTCCGCCGATCGGGAGGTCGGAGAGATCAGATCCTGCAGTTCGCCAAGCGGTTGAGGGGGAGTGATTTTCCGGTTGTACTTGGGCGCTTCGTCTGCCAAAGTTGCAGCCGGCATGTCGGCCAGAACTTTTCCGCCGGATTCCGAGAGAATGCGCAATTGGCTGAGGCAGTCGGCGTTGTCCGGCACGATTCGACCTATGACGCTTGCCTGTACTTCAAGCTTTTGGCATATTTTTTGGACGCTTTCAAAATCATCGGGTTTGACTATGGCCAGCATCCGTTCCTGGCTTTCGCTGGTCATGATTTCCGGCGGCGTCATGTCGGCTTCCCGCAGCGGTATCTCAGAAAGGTAAACGTCCATGGCGACTCTGCCTCTTGCAGCCAATTCACTGGTGGCACAAGCCAGACCGGCTCCGCCCAAGTCCTGAATCGCCACCACTAAGTGGGCGTCAAGAAGAGCAAGGGAGGCTTCGATCAGGCGTTTTTCTTCGTAGGGGTCCCCCACCTGGACACTCGGTCTTTTGGATGCGCTCTGTGAAGCGTTGCCGTCTGCGCCTTCTTCGTCTCCGAAGGCGGCAGAAGCCAGTATGCTCACCCCGCCGATGCCGTCGCGACCGGTGGAAGATCCCAGCAATACCACCAAGTTGCCCACTCCGGAAGCGCGTCCCAGGACGAGACGGTCTTTGGGCAGTATCCCCAAACAAAACACGTTGACAAGCGGATTTTGGTTGTAGCAGGCATCAAAGACAAGGTTGCCGCCCACGGTGGGAACCCCCACCGAATTGCCGTATCCGGAAATGCCCTTTACGATTCCGTCCAAAAGATAGGCATTGTGCGGTTTTTCCGGGAATCCGGTGAAAAGGGGATCCATCAAAGCGATGGGGCGCGCACCCATGGTGAAAATGTCTCTTATGATGCCTCCGGCCCCCGTGGCAGCTCCCTGATAAGGTTCTACGGCCGAAGGGTGATTGTGGCTTTCGATTCTTATTGCTATGGCGATATTGTCGCCCACGTCTATCACGCCGGCGTTCTCTCCGGGCCCGACAAGCACCCGGGGGGACTCTGAAGGCAGCCTGCCGAGGTGGATGCGCGATGACTTGTAGGAGCAATGCTCGCTCCACATCACGGAGTACATAGCCAGTTCCAGATCGTTTGGCTCTCTGCCGAGTTTTTCTTTGACCAAGTCAAATTCGTCGTCGGTTAAACCCAAGAGGATGTGCTTTTTTTCCATCAATGACTACTCTTTCGATAAGCGTCGGTCTTGTCAATTTTTCGCCTGCCGTGACACAGGGCATAAAGAGAGTTTTCATGCCTTCTGTTTGCAAAAACCGTGTTCATATTATTTCGATGCCTCAATAAAGGATCTCAACAGGACTTGTCCGTCCGTAGAGCCGAGGAGCGGGTCCGTCGCTCTTTCCGGGTGCGGCATAAGCCCCACGACGTTGCCGGCTTTGTTGGAAATCCCGGCGATTTGTTCGACGGAACCGTTTACGTCTTCCGTATAAGTCAGAACCGCCAAGTTATTTTCTCGCAGATATTTAAGGGTTTCTTCGTCACAGACGTAGTTGCCCTCTCCGTGGTTTATGGGCAAATGCAACGTTTGCCCGGCAACGGCGGCTGAGGTGAGAACCGAGCCGGAAGTTTTTACGACGCAGGACACAGTTTTGCAGATAAATCTCATCCGGTCATTTTTACTCAAAGCTCCCGGCAGAAGACCGCATTCGGTGAGGACTTGGAAACCGTTGCATATGCCGATAACGGGTCCGCCTGATTCGGCGAATTTAATTACTTGTTCCATTATCGGCGAAAATCTTGCGATGGCTCCCGGCCTCAAGTAGTCTCCGTGGGCAAAACCGCCCGGCAAGACAATTCCGCTGCACGAGCCCAAGTCACTTTCCTGGTGCCAGATCAATTCCGCGTCGGCTCCGAGAAAATTGAGTTGTTTCAGGACATCATATTCGCAGTTGGTGCCCGGAAAAGTTACTATTTTGATTATTGGGTCCATAATTATCACCTCATACCGGTAAATTTTGAAGTCAATCTATCCCTGCCAAAGGTCAGTTGCCGCTTTGGGAAATCTGTATTTCAGAGTATTCCATAACAGGATTTACCAGAAGTTTTTGGCATATCTCCTCCGTGATGCTGCGGGCTTTTTCCGGGTGATCTGCTTCCAGGGTGAAGTTGATGACTTTACCGGCTCTTACCTTGGTAACCCGATCAAATGACAGTGCCGCCAGAGCGCGCTCGACAGCTTTGCCTTCCGGATTTGCTATCGCATCCAAAGGTTTGACGATAACTTGGACTTTGTATTCCATTATTGTTAATTCCTCTGCTACTAAGTTATGACTTGATACTGTGTTGTTGCAGCCACTCCGAAAAACTTCTTGAGGAAAGCCGCTCATAAGCAGCGATATATCTTACCAGGGATTCCTCTATCACGCTTTCCGGCAAAGAGGGAGGAGGTGAGCTTTTGTCCCAACCGCTTTGCTCTGCCCAATCCCTGATGGGCTGTTTGTCGAAAGATACACCGATGCGGCCGTCTTCGTAATCGTTTAAATTCCAGAAGCGGGAAGAGTCTGGGGTCAGAATTTCATCACAAATCATCGGCATTTCTTCAATAATGCCTATCTCAAATTTGGTATCCGCGATAACAATACCTTTTTCAAGGGCAAGTTCCGCGGCTAGCGTATATGCGGAAATGCAAATTTCTTCGATTTGGGCGAAAAGGCTTTCACCGAGCATTTCTTTTGCTTCGGCCGGCGAAATGTTTTCATCGTGACCCGAATTGTTTTTTGTGGACGGAGTCAAAAGCGGTTGCGGAAGTTTCGATCCCTGCTTAAGACCGGTCGGCAGTTTTATTCCGTGCATTGTACCGTTCGTCGCGTATTCTTTCCAGGCGGACCCGGCGATGTATCCCCGGACTATGCATTCCATGCCGACCATGTCGGCTTTTTTCACGAGCATAGACCGGCCCGGCAAATCAAATTTTTCGATGTCGCTCCCGTCAAGAGCAAAATCGCTGCTGTCGGTCGATATCAAATGGGTGGGTAAAATTGTTGCCAGTGTGTCCGACCAAAATTTCGTTATGGCTGTCAGAACTTTGCCTTTGGACGGTATGACTTCTTTGAAGACATGGTCAAAAGCCGATATCCTGTCGCTGGCCACCATCAACAGCCTGCTTTCGTCGACCCGGTATATATCTCTGACTTTGCCTCTGTATACAAGGGGGTACATCTCAGATGACCTTGTCCAACTTGTCTATCGTAATATGTGTATTCCTCATCAGCCGCGGCAGGTCAAAAGCTTTTTCCAAAAATTGCTCTGTTTCTTCGCGGGAGGACAGGAGATTATTCAATTCGGTGTCCTCTCGGAGGGCGTCCCGGAAATTGATATTTTCGTTCAGAGACCTCATTGCCACTTTTTGAACGATGCGGTATGCACTGTCTCGGGTCAAACCTTTCTCCACAAGGGAGAGCAAAACCGTTTGGGAAAAAACAAGGCCGAGAGAGCCATCCAAAAGGTTGGTCATCATTTTCTCTTCGTTGACGGTCAGGTTATCAATCAAATAAGCGGCTTTTTTTGCGGCATAATAGGCAAGCATGCTGGCATCGGGAAGGACAATTCTTTCTGCCGAGCTGTGCGATATATCGCGTTCATGCCACAGAGCCACATTTTCGAGTCCGGATACCAGGTAGCCGCGCAAAACCCTTGCCATGCCAGCCAGCCGCTCGCTCAGGATGGGATTTCTTTTGTGGGGCATGGCGGAAGACCCTTTTTGACCCTGTCTGAAGGGCTCCAATACTTCCCCCACTTCGCTTCGCTGCAGGTGCCTTATCTCCGTGGCTATCGATTCTATCGTAGAACCCAGCGAAGCGATGGCGTACAGGTATTGGGCGTGCCTGTCTCTGGCCACCACCTGGGTGGCCGGTACCGGTTCCAAATCGAGTGCCGCCGCAACATATTGTTCGACTTCCGGGCTGAGATTGGAATAAGTTCCCACGGCTCCGGAAAGTTTGGCCACGCCGATCTGCCGGGTGGCATCCCGCAGTCTTTTCAGGTCTCTCCCGACCTGAAGGCACATCAGAGCCAGTTTCACGCCGAAAGTGGTCGGCTCGGCATGTATGCCGTGTGTGCGTCCGAGACAGTAAGTGTCGCGATGGGTCAAAGCCTTGTTTTTGAGAGCGATCATCAGTTCGTGTGTCGCTTCAATAAGCAATTCCCCGGCGCGCACCAGTGTGAGTGAGAGGGCTGTGTCAACCACATCGGACGACGTTAACCCGTGGTGTATGTAAGGGCCCGACGGAGCTCCGATTTTTTCCTGAAGCACGTCCACGAAAGCCGCCACGTCGTGATCGGTTATCTTTTCCCGCTCTTCGACAAGCGCCACAAATTCTCTGTCTACCAAAGGGGCGTTGGCTCTGGCATGCTTGGCGTATTCCGGATCCACCAGCCCCAGTTTGGCCTGTGCTTCCAGGTTCAGCAACTCTATTTCGACAAATATGGTCAGGCGCGTCTCGTCGGTAAACAGAGCGGCCATTTCCGGCATTTGATAGCGGGGAATCATTTTTTGCCTCTGTCGTCTCGGTGTTTTCTCATTGTTTTTCTCCGTGGCGGCCCGTCAAAAATGACGGTTGCGGAACCGCATTGTTACAGCGGTACAAATTGGTCACGACCAGGTCCCACTCCCACAAAAGTTACTTTTGTTTTGGTGAAGGCTTCGATGAGGTTTATAAAGTCCAAAGCTGCCTTCGGAAGGTCACTTTTTTGTTTCACGGAACCCAGGTCTTTTTGCCACCCGGGAAGCTGTTCGTAGATCGGTTTTGCCTGTTGGAATTTTGTCTGTTCGGCGGGGAGTTTGTCGTATTTCACACCGTCGATATCATAGGAGGTGCACACTTTGATGTCGGCGAGCCCCGACAGCACATCCAGTTTTGTGAGTGCGATTTCGGACACGGAACTCAGCCTGACGGCGTGGCGCAGCATTACCAGATCCAGCCAGCCCGGTCTGCGTCTTCTTCCGGTGTTGGTTCCGTATTCATGGCCCTTTTCTATAAGGATGTCGGCGGTTTCATCCGTCAGTTCCGTGGGGAAAGGTCCGGATCCGACCCGGGTAACGTAGGATTTTGCTATGCCGACCACTCGCGTTATGTGCATGGGGCCGACTCCTGCTCCGACGCAGGCTCCTCCAGCCGTGGGGTTTGAAGACGTGACAAACGGATAGGTTCCGTGATCCAAGTCCAGAAATGTTGCCTGGGCCCCTTCCAGCATAATATTTTGGCCGTCTTCCAGCGCATCGTGGATGATGCCGACGGTGTCTTGCACCATGGGGGCGATTTTCGGAGCCAGTTCGTTCAGATAGAGGTCTGCTATCTCGTTGACATCGAGACTCAATCTGTTGTAGACCTTGGTGAGAACGGCATTCTTTTCCCGCAACGCAACTTCAAGTTTTTGCATGAAGATTTCTCTGTCGAGCATATCCTGGACTCTCAGTCCCACCCTGCTGGCTTTGTCCGCATATGTCGGACCGATACCCCTCTTGGTGGTACCCAATTTATTGCGGCCGAGCATCCGTTCGCCCAATTTGTCGAGTTCGTAGTGGTAGGGCATTATCAGGTGAGAATTACCCGACACGATCAACTTACTCGTGTCGATCCCGCGCTCATTTAATTGTTGGCATTCCGCTATGAGAACGGCCGGATCTACGACGACCCCATTTCCGATAACGGGGGTGATGTGTGGGTATAGCACGCCTGACGGCACGAGTTGAAGAGCAAAGCTTTCTCCTCCAACGACTATGGTGTGACCGGCATTATGACCGCCTTGGTAGCGGACGACATAACGCATGTCTTTAGCGAAGAGGTCTGTTAGCTTGCCCTTGCCTTCGTCACCCCACTGGGTTCCGATGACGATAGTAGCTGGCAAGTTACTCCTTTGGGTCTTATAAGCAAATCTTAGCCTAAATCATAAGCCGAAATTTTTATTTTGCGAAAGAGTACTGTGTCCCAAAAATTTTTCACCCTTTCCGACGTTGTTTTCCGACGGATATTTTGCGTGCCGCAAAGATAGAAAAGGCAGCCTGCCCGAGGGATTGGGGTTTTTATATGAAATGAGACAAAAAGAGCTTCTTGTTGTCGCGAAACTTTACTGACTGGCGGGAACGTTTCCAAGCGATTTGCGAGAAAAGTATAATGGGGCCGTCTGCATTTCTTGTCTGTTGCCGATACTTATAAATTGTTGTAAGGAAAGCAGAATTGTCATTCCATTCATTCATTAAAAACAGTGTCATTAAAAGCAGTGCACTTTTGAGAGTATTCAAAAACCGGTTACACTCCGACTTTGGCAGTTGATTGGAGAATTCTATCTAAACCTGAATCCTCCGACCAATCCGGCTTTGGCGTCCGTCACCGTTACGGTAACCGTCAAGTCAGTTGACGCATTCATTTGAAATAGTTAGGCGGTATTTCTCCTCTCTGATAGTTCTGACGATGGTGGGGTAATCCAGGTTTCTAAGGTTGGTGTCTGGTTGTGAGTATTGTTGGAAATCCACCTATCCGGCCGTTGAGATTTTGCTCTCTCGTAAAGTGCTTTTCGCTTTGCCAGGATAGACGCCGCATCTCCTATATCCATTTCATTTGGAGTTAGAAACTGCAGTGCCAAGTTATGTGTTGATTGTTGTAATAGAAGACAAATTTATCTGATCCGGTTCCGGGCTTCTTCTACGGTGACAAATCCCTTATATGGACATCCCGGTCAGTATTTTATGGTTCACTAACGACAATTCCACCGGCTCAGAGGGCACTGCTTCTTTGTTTGCCAGCCTTTTGCGCATTGGTTCGGTGGTTTTCCAAGGTTTAGTCGGTCAAAACGGATTCCTAGGGACTATGAAAATATTTGTGTAAACACCCCTTAGTAAAATCTTAGAAAAGGAGTGTTAATGACACAAAAAGCTACTACAAAAATAGACCCCCAAGTTCGTGAAGAAGAGCTGGATTTAGTCGAACTGTTCAGAGCAATGTTCAAAACGGAATTAGAAAGCAAATAATGAAGAAATCCAGTCCTAAATCCATTGATGACTTAGTTGGAAAAGATGGTGTGTTTGCTAAGTTTTTGAAGCCCTTTATTGAAGAGATCTCAAAGGCAGAACTTGACGAACACCTGGGATATGAAAAGCATTCTGTAGAAGGTTATAACTCCAGGAAATTCAAGAAATGGTTCTTATCAGAGAAAAATAAATACCTCTGAGGGTCCGGTTGAACTGCAGGTTCCAAGGGATAGAAATTCCGAGTTCAAGCCAGTCCTCCTTGATGCATTCAAGAGAAACTCCCCCGAATTTGAGGCTAAGATCATCGCCCTTTATGCAAGGGGTGCTACGACTAAAGATATTGCCGATTTCGTCGAAGAAACCTATGGGGTGGAGATATCTGAGAGCTTCATTTCAGATGTCACCCACAAGGTGTTGGATCTTCAAAAGGAGTGGCAGTCTAGGGAGCTAAAGAGGGACTATGCATTTGCTTATTTGGATGCAATCCATGTAAGTACCAGGATTGACGGCAAAGTGGGTAAGAGGGCACTACACCTGGTATTAGCTTACGATTTAGAAGGTCGCAAAGAAGTCCTTGGCCACACTATCTTTCAAATGAGGGGGAAGGTGCTAAATTCTGGCTCTCGGTGCTTACGGATCTACAGAGCCGGGGGTCAGAGACATACTGATTATGTCTGTGGATGGACTAAACGGGTTCACAGAAGCCATAGAAGCGGTATTCTCAGATACCTTGGTTCAAAGATGCGTAATCCATGCCATCAGGAACTCTTTAAACTACGTCTCCACAAAAGACAGAAAAGCATTTATGGAAGGCCTCAAACCAGTTTACAAAGCCTCAACCCGTGAGGAGGCATACGCCAACTTAGAGGAATTGTCCAAACTGTGGAAGGACAAATACCCAATGGCTCTAAAAGCCTTCTCGACCACTGGGAGGAGCTCAGTCTTTACTTCGATTACTCGCATCCTATCAGGAAAATGATTTACACCACCAATCCGATTGAATCTTACAATTCAATTCTTCGCAAGTACATGAGAAACAGGAAGTCATTTCCCACAGAAGAATCGCTTTTAAAAGTCGCTTACCTAGCGGCAGTCAATGCATCATCGAAGTGGGGAAAGCAAAGAGCAGAATGGCAACTGATTTTAAATCAACTAGCCATTCATTTTGAAGGGAGGGTATAATAGAAGAACAAGGATAAACATCTACTAACCGATCCGGGTGTTTACACATAAATTTTCATGGTCTCAGTTCCTCAGTAATAATTTTAAATAATTGATTTACATCAATATCGCAGGATTCATCTTTTATGTTAGGATTCCGCTCGATATTTGTAAATAGTATTAGGAGG
>JAKABW010000029.1 GCA_021796535.1 Actinomycetes bacterium
GTCGATGGGGGCAGGGTGGACGTCAAGGTCGATAAATCAGGTCGGCTAAACTTGCGGCAAATCGTCCGGCAAGCCCGGGCACAGCCTATCGAGTTAAAACCGGGGCAGAAGCATCCGGAGCCTGTTACCGGAGGCAAAAGAGCGGCTATGCAGCCGGCGGCGGCGCAATCGAAAGCGCAACTGAAAGCCGACTCCATTGAAATCAAAAATGTAGCCATAGAATATAACGATGAGAGCGGGCCGACTCCGGTGCGGGCAGGAATCTCCCGCCTGCATTTGAAATTGAAAGCCGAGCTTAAAGCGGGTCGAAAGCAAAAGAAAACAGGGCTGAGCGCAATTACTGCTCACATGAAAAAGGTCGAAGTTGGCGCAGGACGGCCGCCGGCATCCCTGTTCAGCGTCGATGACCTCGCCGTAGAGGGTGCAGATTGCAATTTCAGTGATCATTCCATCGTGCTCTCCCGGATAGTTTTGAACAAGGGTCACCTTGACCTCACCCGCGACAAGGAAGGCCGAATCGAGCTCCTGCAACAGTTCGGCGGTCAAGCCAAAAAGAACGGGGCATCGAGGTTATCCAAAGGTTCACCATCCAATTGGAAACTGCTGGTCAAATCCCTGGAAGTCCAAGGCTTCGCTTCCCGCCTCTCGGATTTGACGAAAAGTCAAAATCCTTTGTACACGCTGCAGAATATCAATGCAAAAGCAACCGATATCGGCGGCAAATCACCAGTTAGCTTTACAGCGGCGTTTTCGGTGAAACAAGGGGGGAAAGTCAATATTCAAGGCAAAGTAGACCCTTCCGCACATTCGGCGAATGCGAAACTCAATGTGCGCGACCTTGTTCTCACGCCCCTGCAGCCCTACCTGGAACCATCGGTCAACCTGGTGATGCGCTCGGCGGAGTTCTCCTCACAAGGCACTTTCGACTACGCAACCGCGGGGAAAAAAGTAAAAGCGGCTTACGACGGCAGCTTGGGGCTGAATAAGTTCGCGTTTTCAAAGCCCAATTCCAATCGAACCTATCTCGGCTGGGACTCCCTGGAAATTCCCGGATTAAGGCTGACTTTGCAGCCGAATGTGCTCGAGATTCCGGGGATGACGATCACAAAACCGGTCGGAAGATTGATAATCGAGCCGAATCGGACACTCAACCTGGCCAGGATATTCAAGAGCCAACCGGGTCGGAAAAAGACAAAACCTGGTATGGCTAATTTCCGTTTCCTGGTTTCCAGAATCAAGGTCGAGGATGGTAATTTGTTTTTTGTCGATTCGAGCATCAGGCCCAACTTCAGGGTCTTCATCCACGGGCTCAAAGGGACAGTAGCCGGACTCTCTTCCGTTAAAACCTCGGCATCGAAGATAAATCTTCAAGGAGTAGTTAACCGATATGGGTTTGTAAAAATCAATGGAGTACTGCGCCCTTACGAAATCAAGCGTTTAGCCGATATCCTCATGGTTTTTCAAAACATCGAGATGACAAGTTTAAGTCCCTATTCCGGCAAGTTTGCCGGCCGAATGATCAAGTCCGGAAGACTCTCCGCGAATCTGAAGTATAGAATTGAAAACGCCCGCATGATAGGAAACAACCGGATCATCGCGGACAACCTCCGGCTCGGCAAGCGGGTCAAAAGCCGAAGCGCTGTCGACCTGCCCCTGGACCTGGCTATCGACCTGCTCCAAGGTCCCAACGGCCGAATTGACATCGCGCTCCCGGTTGCAGGCAACCTCAATGATCCCGAGTTTAGTTTCGGACCTCTTATATGGGAAGCTTTTAAAGCTTTGATCAGAAAAACGGTGGCTGCCCCGTTTCGGGCTATTGGAGCGCTTTTTGGCGGAAAGTCCAAAGCGCCCGACCTCGTGGAGTTTGATGCCGGCAGCAAGGAGATCCTGCCGCCGGAAAAGGAAAAGCTGAAAAAACTTGCCGAAGCAATGCAAATGCGACCGGGACTCAAACTGGTGATTCAGGGGCTTTATAGTCCCGATGCCGACGGAGAAGAACTCAGAGAGTTCAGTGTTCGTCGTGCCGTGGTGACCCGGTTGGGAATCAGGCTTAGCCCGGGTGAAAATCCGGGACCGATCGTTTTTGCCGATCCCGAAACGCAAAGCATTTTGGAAAAACTCTATGCCGCGCGGTTCGGAAAGGCTGCACTGGATAAACTCGAACGGGGCGTTAAGGAAGGCAAGATCAAGCCGCGCATATCCCACCAGGAGCGGCTGGAAAAGGCCGCACAAAAAAAGGAAAGTCTGCTGTCCAAGATGACGACAGATCTGCGACTTTATAAAATCATACCGGGCGTAAAAAGCCCTAAGCAAGCGGTGGCATGCGCGGCGGAGGAATATAGGCGTCTCGTTGACAGTGAGAAGATACCCGATGAGGCTTTGCTCCGAATCGCCGACGAACGGGCCCGCGCCGTCGCCAAAGAACTAGAGACAACAGACGGGGTCCCTTCGGACCGCTTGGCCATTGAAAAGGCGAACCTGCAATCCAGCGCCGCCAAACCGGCTGCAAAGCTCAGTCTGGGGGCTCTTTCATCCTGATGTAAAACATCAGGATGAATGCCGCCGGGATACCATAAATGATACCCTGTTTGTTTCGACCCACGCCCGGCGCGGGAAGCGAGGCAAGGGCAAAGGATTTCGATTGCTTCAAAACGATCCCCGGTTCCGTCGCCACCCGATGGTCCTCGAAACTTCGAAAGGCAAGGCCATCTTGGAAGATAAGGAAAACATGCGGATCCTTAATTCTCTTCTTTAGTCCCGGCGCAGACATCATTTTACACTCATGCCTGTGAGGTTAACACTCTGTACGGGTCGATGTATAACTATTTGACCCGGGGATTGGGGCTCAGCCAGGCAGACAACCGGTTTGGCTTGATTGAGCTTGCAGTACGGACTGCATAAAATGCATTCATGCTGAAACATATGTTTTCATTGGCCCTTCATGATAGGACCAGGGGCGCAAAGCAACCAGCGCTTTTCTCGCTTGCATGGCGCAGCGGCCGGAGGTGAGGCGCTAAAAAGAGTATTGCAAACCTGCGTCGGCCCCGTGAAATAACACGCTGGAACCTGAATTGACGCCGAGCGCAGTCACGGTGGGCGGTGAGTATGTGCTGTAGGTTTCCTGTATCTGCCCGGGCGCAAGAGCGACCCCATCGATCCAGAGCACCTCGTAGCCGAACTTAAAGGTAAGGTTTTCGGTAAACCGATATTTGCACTGCAAGCCGGCTTCAACAACGCAGGCGGGGTGGTCGGTTGAGTCGGACGACGGGAAGACGACCTTCCTCATCCTGACCCCGGTCCACTCTTCTGCGTTATTCACATACCCGCCGAACTTTGCCAGCCCGTCAATCGAAAAACGACCACGTTCGAATAATATTGTATCAGCACCGACCTGGAGACCATAGAGGTTGTTTTCAACGTTTGTATTCCAGAAGGTAGGAGTAAACGGTGAAGGAAACGGTATACCCCCCGCTTTTTTTTCAAACCGCTGTCCATCGTAAAGCGTGTTTTGGGGATTGTACATCCATAGAGGGATGAACTTATCGATAGGCGTAATGAGGCCTTGAAGGTTATCATTTAGCTGGAACCAGCCAAATCCGCCCAGCAGGGTTATGCGGTTGGAAAGATTATACCGCAGGTTGCATTCCCCATTGTAAAGATCGGTGGAATCGTCCCATGCCATTGACTGGTATGTATAATCCTGAGTTTGGAAGAAACCGGGCGCGCTCATGATCAGCCAGTTCAACGGATTGCCGGTAGGGAGGGACTGGCCGGCGTACCAGTCGGCGACACGCAGGAAGGATAGTTCCACGCCGTAATTGGAATCGATCTGGTAAGTCGCGCTCAGTCTAAATCCGGGGGAAAATCCCTGGTTAAGGTCCGTACTGTTCAGGACCTGGGTGCCCGCGATGGATGGCAGCTCGCCAAACGGGTAAGTGCCCGGCGCCAACGATACGAGTGTTCGGCTTGCCGTGCCGTCACGGTCAAGGGCGAGCGCTTCTGCTGAGAAGGTCCATTTCGAAACGTCAGAGGAGCCCGCTGGACCAGGATCGCCGCCGCAGCCTGAGTGCGATCGGTCAGCCGGCGTCCAGGAATGATACGGAACCGAAGCGTTATCGCCGATCGTATCGGCTGCGCAGCCCCCCTCATTGGTCGAGGTGATTCCTGCGGAGTCCGAGAAATCGGGGGCTGACTGGAGAGCGTGGTCAGTAACAGCTTCCCTGGCCGATGCGGCTGCGAAAGGCAAACAAAGCACCAATGCAGACATGAGGCAAAGTAAAGCCCTTTTCGCCAGGACCGTACGCGAGATAAACATCGTCAATTCCGTTTAGTCTATAATCCGTTAGTAAGCCAAATTCCTGCGACGCATCGCCCGTTTCTTCCCGGATATATGCATTCGGTTCTTTGTTATCGGACTACAAGCGGAAGAACATGAGAAAAAATTTTACAGGATCGAACCGGCCCCGCCCCTCCGCCACAAATCCTGTCACCGGCTGTATGGGACGTTATGAAAAAGGCATTGATCGCCGGTATTATTCTTTTGTTGGCCGCGCTTAGGCCGTTGCCTGCCCGCGCGTCTGCAGCAAACAACTTCGAATTTCTACGACGGATCTACAAATAACGCCGCTTCCGTTACTATGGGCAGCGGACAGTTATCAATCGGCAAAAACGCCTCATCATCTGCCTCGGCGCTTACTTTGACTTCCGGCAGCCTGCTTCAGGGCGGGACCGCGCTGAATGGCGGCAATTCTCTGACGGTCGGCAGCGGCGCAACGATTGCCTCAGGCGCCAGGGTAAATATATACTACGGCAATACTTTCAACGTTGCAGGCGGAAACGCAACTTTGACCAAATCGGACACCCAGGAGGCTGTCCGAGAATCCGTTTATGGTGTAGCGCAGTCCTTTAAGGCTGCCAGATCCGTCCGGCAAAGCGGGGAGCTACAAGCGCTTCGCTCCCCCCCGGGCGCCACGTATTCCGGGACAGCCTCCTAAGGCAGCCAGGCCCGCGAGGGCGAAGCCGACGAGAAGGAGCGTGCACGGTTCGGGGGCAGCCGCTGAAACGGGAGAAAGGGAGACATTATCGATCAAGGTACCCGGTTCGCCGGATGCTCCCGAGAATATGATGAAGATCATGGGATTTCCCCACGCGCTACGCCATGAGTGACACTACCCGGGGCGGAGCAACCGGGTAAATCCACACTCCACCCAAAGATAGAAATTATTCCGGTAGCATAGCTTTTCTTATTTCCTTAACGGGCAACAGTTGTCCACGCCGTCCAGTGAGTACACACGCAAAAGGGGATCGTACGATGAGGCATACCGGCGTAAAAATAATCAAAAGCAAGATTTTCCTTATCCTTTTTGCGGCTTTTCTACTCTATACTCTTGCGGGGTTCTTCATAGCGCCTGTTGCAATACGCTGGTATGTTCCCAGATATACACAAAAAAATTACCATTGTCGGTCCAGCCTTGCCAAGGTCCGGGTCAATCCATTCCTGTTGACGGTGGAAGCGAAAGGGTTCAGCCTCGATCCGCCGCAGGGACCTTCCCTGGTGAGCTTCAAAAA
>JAKABW010000009.1 GCA_021796535.1 Actinomycetes bacterium
CGGTTTATGAAGTGTAGCTTTTGAACCAAGATAAGACACGATTGGAGGTCTTTTATTGGATCCACTTCTACAACCAAAACAACGGCACTCGGGCATGGCTATATTTCGCCGATTCAATTCGAACAAGCTGCTACAGTAGAGGCGGCATAGTTAAGCGAGTTCCGTGTCCCATTTGGTGAGTAGGTTCAGATGCGTTGCTTTCTAAGATTATATATCTCTTAAATCGCAATATTTATGGTATAAATCACCCGAACTTGTCATAACTATATTCGCGCCAGACAACACAATACTCTTCAGACTCAAAACAAGCATCTGTTGAGACTATGACAGTGAGAATACAACGTGGCGATCTTTTGATACAGCCTTCGATTATGGTTATGACATTTGCGGCATTCAAGGAAGGTTCTGCTCGAACTTGACTTGGGGTACGACGGACAAAGGAAGGACGTATTGGTACAGATCGGAATTTTTACAAAATTACTTCAGAAAATGACACCACTCTTCACTGCCAACGCCGTTTCGATAATTTCTATGGGAGACAATAATCCTTTCATAGGCCACGACACAAGCACCCTCAGCCGTTGGGGAGCCGTGAAGTGGATTATATCAAATAGCTGTTATGTCTTCTTCTCAAGTTTCTTCCGTTCGATAAAGAGCGGAGAAAAAAGACCTTCGGTTGGCTATAGACTACAAAATTATATTGTATATTGTTAAGCATAAATAAACTTCAGGATGTATATTACAGTTATAACAGAAAGGAAGAAAAAATGGTTTATAACGCAAAAACCGTAGTTGTAACTTTAGTAAGTTATATATCGGCGGGAAGCTCGGCAAACTCCGGGCTACCAACCCTCCCCCCAATCACAGTTCCTCCGGCTGCAAAAATGGCAGCTTTATCAGGATCTCATATATTGTCTAGTATTGCTGGTGGCCTTGCCGTTTTTATTTTAGTGATAGCATTTCTTGGTGTTATATTCTTTAGTATAAGAATGAGCATCGGTCGCTATAGAGGAAATCCGCACACTATCCAATCCAGCAAACATGGACTAGTAGGTTCAGTAGTCGCTATGTTAATTGCTATGGTTGCAGCTGAAATACTTAAGTAGACGTTTTACATTTTTAATAGAGATGACAGCGTTCCTAAAATGAAAAGAACGCTGTCATTTATTATAAATCAGTAAGAGCACTCAAAACTTGCGCCAACTTCACTTTAGCGGTTACGACAGACTCTACTCTTGCAGCAGCTAAGTATGTCTTAACCTGTCTACAGACTAAAATTTCTAGTTCGACAGAGATTTATATTGTCGAAAGCTCTTTTTATAACTTTACCTGCATAACTTTTAGCGTAATTCTATCCTTTTGGCAGTTGGGGTTGCTTGCTACGACCCGGCAACATAACTCTTATACTTAAAGCCCTTGGATGCGCTATAAATGCTGTTTCTGGAATAGCTATAGCGATATTTATTTAAAATGAATTACTCGTAGCAGCGAATGGGTTTACGTTGTTTCAATATAATCGGTCAATATAATTGCCTGCTTTAGGTATAATTAGCAGCCCGACCCTTATTGAGGATTATCGGTATCGCATTGACCATTGCTTATTTTGAAATCTGCTTTGCTTTAGTTATAAGAAAACTGTCAGTTCTTATAGTGTGTTTAAAACCACTATAGTCGGTGGGAAGTCACGGTTCACCCCTCGCAAAGGGCAGAGCGGAAGACGTACACCGTCGCCCTCCAGGTAGTACAAATCTATCATCCAGAGGTTGCTTCTCGACATAAGAGTAGCTAATAGCAATGAAGGCTCAGTATGATTCCCGGCAGTCAGTGCAGAGGAATTCCTATCCTCAGCGGTAATAGCGCCTGTAAGGAATCCCCGTCCTTTGATCCACTCGCTCTGTTAGCTAGGGGTCCGTCGCTGCTTTGACTTGGGAGTAGGTGGTCCGGGCTCGTTGGACTTTGGTGAGGATGGTTTCGGCGTCTTTGGTCCACACGAATGGGGTGGGGTCGTCGTTCCGGTGGGAGACCCAGGTGGTGATGGCGTCGATGAGCTGGCCGACGGAGTTGAACCTGCCGCGTCGCAGCCTGCGGTCGGTGAGTTCCTTGAACCACCGCTCGATGAGGTTGAGCCACGAGGAGCCGGTGGGGGTGAAGTGTAGGTGCCAGCGGGCCCGGCGAGGGTCGGCCAGCCACTCGCGCACCTCGGGAGCCTTGTCAGCGGAGAGGTTGCCCAAGATGACATGCACCTGTTGGCCTCGGGGGACTTGGCGGTCGATCAGCTTGAAGAAGCTGACGACGTCAACAGCGGTGAGGGAGGACCGACAGTCGCCGGTGACTAGGTTCATCGCCGCGAACAGGTCCGTGGTTCCGTTGCGCTTGTAGTCATGGGTCATTGTCGCTGCCCGTTCCCGCCGCATGGGAAGGCTCGGCTGGGTCCGATCCAACGCCTGGCACTGCGTCTTCTCGTCGAAGCTGAAAACCGCCGCCTTGGCCGGTGAGTCCAGGTACAGACCGACCACGTCACGCAGCTTGGCCTCGAAGTTCTAGTCGGTCGATACCTTGAACGTGTCGACCTTCCACGGCTTGATCCCCAGCTTGTGCCACACCCGGGCAACGGTGTCCTTGCCCACTCCGACCTTTGCCGCCAGGGACCGGGTCGACCAATGCGTCGAGGTGTCATCCGGCGTAGCGGTGAATGTGAGCCGCACGATCGCTGCCTCCGCGCCCTCTGCCAACCACGAACGCCGACCACGGCCCTTGGCGAGCACCCCGACCTGTTCGACGCCCCGCTCCGCCAGGGCGTGACCCACGAGCGCACCGTGTTCGCCGACACCCCCACCCGCCGGCCGATCTCCTCGTTCGCCAACCCCTCCGCCGCCCACAACAACCCCTGGGCTTGGCGGACCGCCCGGTGCGGCAACGACGGCGACGCCACGATCGCCTCCAACCTCACCCGTTGCTCGTCGGTCAACACCAGCGGCGGGGCCGCACCACCTTTACCCATACCAACACTCGAACACCTCAAGCTATAACGCAGACGGACCACTAGACACACACCAAAGCAAGCTCTCCGCTGCCGGTGTTAAGAAGAACTCGGTAATATGGAAGCCCTTTCTCGCGACAAATCTGATGAGAGTCCTACCGATTGAGTGGGAGTCGCTGGACGGCAAATGAACTCCTACGGGCTTAGATAGACAAGAAAGCCGTGGGAATGGCGTTGCGTTGTACTCGGTTCGGTAACGATCGTGGAGCAGATGGAGTTTCGGTGACCTAGTTGAACACATCCCGAGAGCATCCATAGCAGCTTTGGAACGTTGATTCGAAACAAGCCGCACAAGACTCGCTGCAATGGGGGTGATCCGGCCAAACTACTCGGGAGACATATCTATCTGACATAGACTTCGGCTCCTACCGTCCCAACCAGTAACACTGCCTAGAACGGTGAAACCTTCCTTTGGATCAGAAAGTTGGAGGTTTGGCCCCTCTGAGCATGCAACATTTCCTCATTTGGGATATTACCAGTTCTTCTCCTTTTTACTAGTTCTCCTGAACCTTTCCGGGCTACAAGACATCGCAGGCAAAATAGATAGAGTCGTGGATAAGGTGAAGTAATTTATGGAGATCACAGGCGTAAAGTATGCCGGATGCACCCTAAAAAGCTGCCGGGGTTTTTCGGAATGCAGTAAGTCAACTAAAAAATATCTTACATACGTCACTTTTAGTGAGAATGAGCACGATATCGCACCCTGGCTAACCTTTATCCCAATGCAAACTTCATTTAGTTTTAATAATGGTCTTTTGATTGAGACTTCCGGTATGCCTTTGCTATGGCTTAAGTCGAATGGGAGAACCGGAAAGTATTTAACCGGTTATATATGGAGTGTTACAAACAACAATTGTCTTCTTCTTAATTTTTATTTTAAAAGCAACTGCATTCCCATTAATAGTCCAAGCAAAAAGACTTTTAACTGAGCACCATAAATCTTTTTGTCTCCTACGATGAGCAGGCCATGAACTTTTTGAAAAAAGCAAAGTCTTTTGTTAAGTGTTGCTCAAGCAAAACCTTTGCAATGCTTTGCCGGAGAGAACAACTTTCATATAAGTTTACATGTTTATTACCATTAAAAGTAACATCAAGCCCATCTCCGCAAACATCTGCCTGTGCCAAAACGGATTTGCGGACTCCCCAAGTAAAGTTCAAGTTATAAAGTGAGGAATTCTCCATACATAATACGGTCACCGGCCCAAGCGGCTCGGAATTGAAAACCTTAAGCAGTTGTTTGCCGTACTTGGGAGCTATCGTAATGTTCACCTTTCCTGTCGCCTGATGAAAAAGACTGGGTTTGGTGTACAAAACCATGCTGATGCGCGCACTCATAGGGACTGTTGCCTGCTTGCCTCTGGGGTTTAGATATACGGTATTTGAGTCGACCCGCAAATAAGTAGTATAAGCATTGGGACCCGGAGCAAATGTATAAATTAATTCGCTGAGATAAACGGGGAGTCTGTTGATCTTGATATTGACGACGATGTCAGCGTAACTTCTATTTGTAGAGCTGTTGTAAAAGGAGCCCTTGGAGGCAATGGTTTCCCCTTTGCCCAGGTGGGACTTAATAAATTCCATAACCCTTGGTTTCGTCATGTTTATTACATAGAAGGCGTGCAAGTCTATAAGGTTTCCGACTGCTTCTGACGGCACACTGGCGGGAAGTGCCTTTGGTTTTACTTTTAACACCTTGGCGCCTTTGGGAATCAGCGCTTTGTGAAATATTTCTTCGGCAAATCTTATGGCAGCCGGATTATGAGAGTTTTTCGTCACTCCATAAGCAGCCGGGGAAGTAAAAAAATACCCCATAAACAGAGACAATACGAGTACGGCCGACTTGGTCCGTATTTTGCCAGCGTTTCTTACAGCAAAAACTCTTTTCATGTATCTATCGTAGCATTGGTATTTTTAAGATATCCGGCAGAGACACCCGGTTACATGACAACCTTCTTGCCTCTCTGGACAATTATTTTGGCTTGTGTGTAAGATATAGCAAACGGGCTCCAAAAAGACCAAAGATTACGGCGGAAGCCACAAAGGAGAGATTATGGAATCCCAAATTTCATCGGAAGAAGTGTTGAAGCGTTATGGCACAGTCGCTGAGGGCTTTGAAAATAGGCTGTCCCGTGTCACACCCGAACAGCTGCACCTGCCGACCCCGTGTGCCGAATGGGATGTCGAGGCACTGATACTGCATGTAATCAATACGAACTTTCAGGTTGCGTCACGGGCCGACGAATCCGTTCTCGGTCTGCAAAACCAGGAAGACGACTTATCGGAACAGTGGCAGACGGTCAAAAACTCTGTTATAGACCTTCTTTCGAATGACGAAACCGCCGAAAAAATGACAACCGGAGCGTTCGGAGAACAAAGCTTTGCCTCGCTTGTCGGGAAGCTGCTTTGCAGCGACACTTTGTTTCATACCTGGGATTTAGCCAGAGCAACTTCGCAGGATACGACCCTTGACCAAGATGCCATAGACAAAGCTTTTGCCTTCCTGGAACCCTTGGATGAAGCGATGCGCCGCCCCGGGGGGTTTGCGCCAAAAATTGCCCCTTCGCCAAACGCAGATTTGCAAACACGCTTTTTAAATTTTGGTGGACGCCAAACTTAATTGCCGCCTCATAACGCTGGCTAAAAAATGGCTGTGTCAGACGTTTCCGAATAGATAAGCTCTTGAGAAAACAAAAGCGGACTCTAATACCCCGCAATTGGTGACAAGATTCTCCTTTGACATAGGTCGCAGCCCACGGAAACACTTCGGTTCCCTAACCCTGGTAAGTCTTTTACTCGACTTATCGAGAAACGCTGGCCTTTTTGCCGGTGTGCACCGTCGGTTTGGTCTCCAATTTGGCGCTGTTGCATTACCGCTGGTACAGCCTTTCAACTTCGCCCGTTGTCACCCGAACCGGACACTTATACCTGCGTAGCACTCTTGGGGCCTCATAGTTGACAGTAACTACCAAAATAACCTCCGCAGTCGCAAGACACCCGAATGTCCTTGAAATCAATTGAACCTATGCTTTGGGACAAGACCGGCCTGCCGTAACCGATATAGACTGTTACTTTTTCTTAGAACACCACTCCGCCATCAGAGTTGTCGACAGAGAGAGAATGCGGAACTGACAAAACTCCTGAAAGATTCCGATGACCACAGAATCGTCAGACTTCCTCTTAGTCCACAGGGCGAAAACTGTTTTGAGGAACCGACGACGGTAAACTTGAAAAATGAGAAACACCGGCAAAAGCTTTTCCTAAATTCAATAAATTTCATATAGATCAAAATCCCTGATTACAGAACAGTTGAGTATTTCAGACACCTTTGACGGCAGTTTTTAAACTGAATTTTTGTAGTAGCCGCAATATAAAATTTGTCTAAATCAAAAATTAAAAGGCAACTAATGAGCAATATCACACAAATAATTTTATTTCTGTCCTCATATGTACCTCTTTTTATATTTTTTACCATTCTCAACACATTCGGGCTCTTTCCGGGAGATATCATCACCGGAGCAATGGCTTTTGTGGGAATTGTCGGCTTTTCAATACTTGTATCAAGAACCGGCACATCCAACCGGGATAATCTCAAAATAGGCTCCTTACAGGTAAGGAATGGGGACTTTATCGCTTATACGGTCACCTATATCGTCCCTTTTCTCGCCACTCCGCAGAGCTCTGTCAACGAAAAAATTGTCTTGATACTTTTACTGGCACTGTTGTGTTTTTTATACATAAAATCAGAATTGTTTTACATCAACCCTTTGTTTTCCCTCATGGGATACAAACTATTTCAGGTAACCACGGAGCAGGGAAAATCGGTAGTACTCATTACACCCAGATCTTTTATCCAGTCGCCGACGACTCTGAGCGTATGCAGATTGAGCAACTTTGTCTTTTTGGAAAAAAGACATGGCTGAGAACACTGCCCGGTCCACCGTCCAGGAGGCGGGATCCGAATTGCTCATTACCGTCAATAGCCTTATTGCAAACGACTCCGCTCCCGCATACCCCGTTGAAATACTGATAGGCATAGAAAATAAGAAAAACACTCACATCTACCGGGCCAAGCTGAATGAAAATTCTATAGATGGCATCCGCGAAATAATGACTTCAAATCTTAAACAATACGGAGGATACGAGCTGATAGCCCATGAGTACGCCAATCTCCCAAACGAACATCAAGCGATATGCGCGGATACCGATTTGGATATCAGTCTTGAATTTATTGATCGATTGCGTATAAATTTTTCTGATACGGCAGCTTTGGAATTATTTGGCTTCAAAACAATCGGCAGCGGCAGCCCAAAATGGATGGCTCTAAAAACAAAAATAGACTCACACGAAATCTTTTTTATCGAAAAACTCTCAAAAAGCAACTATATGAAGCAAAAGAAAAGAATTTTTTCCCTGGACGGGACGGAATTGTATTTGCTTGACCCGGAACTGCTTTGCATCGGCACCGAATTTACGGTAATCGTCATAGACAAAATGATTTACTTCAGAAAGTCAAGCCTCCTCCAACAGCTTTGCGGCATAGACGAAAAACTTAGAAAAGAGGTATTGGCTGTCGCCGAACAAATCAATAAAGCACTTCCCATTGTCAACTTTGCCAAAATGCGCGAAGATATCGCCAAATCGCTCCCCATGATTATGAAATTAAAATCTATAGAGAAAAAAATGAACGATCCGGCATATAAGCAAAGCATCCTGAACAACAAAGCGGTCTTTCAATTTCTGGATGACCACCCCGAATTCCAGGTAATGACAACTCAGACGGACGACACACGACGCCTGGAATATCATACCAGTCCTCAAAAAAGATACGGAATACTCAAATTACTCGATGACGACTACCTCTGCTCACCCATTACCGATACCAGTTACAGCGCCAACTCTAAACAAGAGCCATAGCTGTCCTGCTACCTCAAAGACACCTTACGTTAACCTTTGAACTGCAATTTTGCACTTTGCCGGATAGAGCAATTTTTTATTGCCCTTAAGCTGGCTTTTAACAACAGCGAAAGCGGTCTGCCATTTACAAGAATTAGCCGAATGTTACTTTGACGTTTACCCAGACAAATCTCTCCCGCAACTTTGATTGTCTATTATGTGGCAAAAGTTATTTTATAAAAAAGGAGCAATACCAATGTCATCATTAGATTTAGCATTGGACGAGGCGCCCCTAAGTCGTTTTCATACAAAATCTGTTGTGACGGCAGGAATGGGCTTTTTCACCGATGCTTACGATTTGTTTATCATAGGCGTAGCTACCACTCTGATCACCCCATTGTGGCACCTAAGTTCCTCACAAACCGGACTGGTGAATTCCATCACCCTGATATCGGCTTTTGTCGGAGCTTTCATTTTCGGCCGTCTCTCTGACGTAATAGGGAGAAAAAAGATCTACGGATTGGAAGCCGTGCTTATGATAGTGGGCGCCCTTGCCTCCGCCTTTGCTCCCAACTTTGCATTCCTTCTTGTGTGCCGTTTCATTCTGGGTATCGGCGTTGGCGGAGACTACCCGATGTCGGCTACCTTGATGACAGAGTTTGCCAACCGGAAAAACCGCGGCAAGCTCGTCGGCTTGGTCTTTGCCATGCAGGGCCTCGGCACTGTGGCAGGTTACATCATAGGACTTGCCTTGCTTTCGGCCCACGTATCCAACGATTTGACCTGGCGTATTTTGCTGGGCATGGGCGCTCTGCCGGCCGCAAGCGTTCTTATGATGAGACGCAGGATGCCGGAATCTCCGAGATACTCCGATCAAGTTCTCGGCAAATCTGCCAAAGCCACCACTGACATAGCTTCTTTCTCGGAAGGTGTCGTCCTCGCCTCTGCGGATCAGGGCCCTCAAAGAGCTCCCAAAGGCTACATGAAATTGAGAGAGTTCCTGTCCAATCCGAAATACCTGTTGCTGCTGCTCGGCACAGCCGGAACTTGGTTTGTATTTGACTACGCCTATTACGGCAACTCGGTCTCTGCTCCCCTGATCATCAAAAGCGTACTCGGGAAACAGGGCTCCTCGGTCCTCACGGAGGCTCTTGCGCTTCAGCTGATTATCTTTACCTTGGCTGCTCTGCCCGGATATTATCTGGCAACACACTTTATGGACAGGATAGGCCACCGTCGGCTGCAATGGATAGGCTTTATCGGAATGGGAACGGCGTTCCTGTTGATAGGCGTGATTCCCAACGTAACCACCATGCTGGCGCCGTTCTTGATCCTGTTCTGCATAAGTTACTTCTTCGCCGAATTCGGTCCCAACACCACCACCTTCGTTCTTTCCGCAGAAGTCTACCCCACCAGAGCCAGATCGACGGGACACGGCATTTCAGCCGGAATAGCCAAGATCGGAGCCTTCATAGGCGTGTACTTGTTCCCCATCATCAAAACCGATTTGGGTATCAACGGAGCCCTGAGACTCTCCTTTGGTATGGCAGTCATAGGACTCTTGCTTACGCTCCTTATACCGGAACCATCACAAAAAAGCCTGGAGGAAATTTCTTCCAGCGATGTAGTGCAAGCGGCCGAACAAGTCATCCACACTTCGACTGTCGCCACCAATAACTGATCACAACGACTGACTAAAAGAACCCTAAAGGAATTTCCTTTAGGGTTCTTTTATTTTTCCAACATCTTATGCCTTTTGCCGATAAAGCCCGCATAAAACATCCGACCTAAAACTTTACCGTCTTCCGTCCTACTTCATTTGTCTGCTATAAACTGGTCATTGATGGGGACTAAGAAAAAACAACAGAAATATCTTTACAGAAAAATTCTTGTAGCCGTATTGGTAATCTGCTGCGGCGTCGGCGCATTCCTGGCATTTTCACAAATCAATGGCACCGGAAACAAAATAACAAGTATGTCTGCTTGGAATAAGCAATATTTATCCAAAACAGAACATCTGGTACAACCCATCAAAGGCATTTTGGACGCGCTTGCATCCGAAAATTACAGCTCTTTGGTCAGCTCTTGTAAGCAGCTCGGGCGGGATGCCACCGGCGCGGAATCTTGGCCGGCTATACCGAATTCTTTGGCAGCCTCACACTTTGCATCTCTCATCAACTCATTCGGACAGGTGGCCTTGGACTGTCAAAGCCTGACAGAACAATTGCAAAAACAGCAAAGCCCAAAAGCTGCGATCAAAAAAATGTCTTCTGAAATGTCAATTGCAGCCCAGCAAATGAAAGACGTCATAACTTCCTTACAGGCTCCGGCATAATACATCGGACGCCCGCTGCAAAGCGTTTGGGGTTTCCTTTGCCGATTGCACCGATTATTGCCGTAAGTAAGTTGAAAAACCTGCAGGAGAGTTATGCCCACGATTTGCGAACCAAGATCGCAGATGACTCAAACACACATAAGTTTCTAAAAAAATAGATCCGGCCCAAAAGAGCCGGATCTATTGACTTGATAAAGAGTTACTTCACCATTTTTTGCCGGTGGTGGTTTTGGCGACAGTCTTGGCCTTGGTAGTTTTGGCGACAGTCTTGGCCTTCTTGGTGACCTTGGGCATAACGGGCTTGCCGTTGGCGGCCGATACTACATCCCAGCGGCCGAAGGGTGTGTTCAGCCCTTCGCCGTGATACTGGTGTGCTTTGGTGTCACCCACAAATTCATACAGAAGGTGTCCACCGTAGGAAAGCTGCTCCAGACCGGATTTGATTTTCACTTCTTTTACAAGCTTAGTGTTTACCCCTTTGCCGTAATGGGGCTTGGAAACAATCACCAAAGGAGGCCAGACGCCCTGGCATTTGGTTACGACGCATTTTCCGGTCGTTTCATACAGGGTTCTTCCTTCCCCGGTTTGCAGGACCAAACCGTACTTGGAGTGCTCCACCTCCAAAGCGGGAGGGACAGCCACATGGATGGTGGTGGTTTTAGTTTTGGTTTTCTTGGTGCCTTTTTTGACGGTTTTATGAACCACGGCCGTTTTGGCCGAAACGGCATGCAACGTCGTGGCTCCGGCCAACGGAACCGCCAGCATCATGCCGCCAAGCGATAACGTTGCTGTTGCAAGCAGTTTTCCCCATGTGTTTTTCATATATCCTCCTTTTGCCCGCCTTTTCGCGAGCACTTTACCCTTTACTGTGAAAAACGTGTTAATAAGTGGTTAAAATGATACATTCACCGACAAAAAAACTGTACGCGGGAAGAAGAGAAATTATCGGAGGCAATCCGGCAAATCAGCTCAGTTTCAAAAACATTTTTTTGATGTCTTCCAAGTCGTAACCGTCTTCCGCCGCACCAGACGGATTGTCCAGACAGTAAGACATTCCGGAGGCAAGCAGGTGAAAACCAACCTGTTCCAAAGCCTTATTGGCAGCCGATATCTGTGTAATGATATCCTTACAGTCTCTTTTCTCCATCAACATTTTTTCGATTCCGTCAATTTGGCCTTTAATCCGATGCAGACGCATGCGACAATCTTTTACTATATCTTCCGGAAATTCCATACCAAGCTCCAAACAAATGTAATAGTTTCAAATTTATTATACCCCATACGGTAAATCCGACATCCCACTTTAAGAGCTTTGCATCCCAGCTGGGCACTCAAAATGCTAACATATCAGGATGGAAAACGAGGCGTAATGGAACTAGTTGAACTCGCACATAATTGGGATTTGCTGGGCAAGCAACAGACCATCACCGCCATTATCTCGACCCTTGGGACAGAAGACGAACAGGTTTTTTTTGAAACAGGCCTTACAGAAATCAAATGGCTGTTGGAGTTGTTGCAAGAAGCCGACATAGAGCCGGTCGGTCCGGTCCTGGATTTCGGCTGCGGCATAGGACGCTTAACCCAGGCACTGGCTCACCGCTTTACGGAAGTGGTCGGCTTGGATATCGCGCCGTCCATGCTGAAAGTCGCCGAAGAAAAAAATGCTTTTCCGGACAGGTGTACCTACGTCTTAAACCAAACCGACAATTTGGAAATTTTCGAAGACGCCAAATTCTCTCTCATCGTATCCAGCATTGTGCTCCAACATGTCGGGGAGGAATTTGCCAAGAAATACTTGTCTGAAATGGTGAGGGTACTTAAGCCGGGCGGGATTTTATTTTTCCAGATCCCTTCTCAGCTGAAAGAAATCCCCGTCATCCGGCCCGAAGCCTGCAGGGCAAAAATCACCGCGGACCTCTCACCGTATTCGGACAGGATGCTGTCTGAGGCAGAGACTACTTCCGATTTCATCCCCGGAGAGCACAGACGGGACAAACCGGGAAAATGGCAAAAAGTCTTTGGGGACAGGTTTGGCGGAAAAACCGTTGCCGCCACAGATACCGCAAGCCGAATAGCGGAAAACTCCGGTCCATTTTTGCAGGCCGCTCCCGGAGAAGTTCTTGTCTTCCAAGTCAGTATCTTCAACGCATCGGAAAGCGACTGGGAATCCGGCCATGGGATTAGCCTCGGGAGGCGGTGGCTTTCGTATCCGGAAAATCTGCTTTTGGCTTACACCGACGACGGAGGAAGAGTGGCGCTTTCCGACGGCTTGAAATCACGGGACACCGTGACTGCGGCCATAGAAATCAGGATGCCGGTCAAAACCGGAAATTACTTGTTGGAACTGGATCTATCTCAACCGGGCTACCCCTTGTTTGCCGATCTGGGTTCTGAACGATACCTCTTGCCCATAAAGATAGCAGACCTGCCGGGCAAGGAATCCGTTCTCGATGCCGGTCGAAAAGAAACACTTATTCAAAATGAGGACCCCCCCCAAGAAGTAATACTCGGCGGAATAGAAATGTATGGCATCAACCGCTCGGAAGTCGAAGACTTTCTGCTTCAAAACGGCATGGAAATCATTAGGACCATCGAAGATAACAGTGCCGGAGGATCCTGGCAAAGCTACCGCTATCTGGCAAGAAAGCCGTAATTCTACTTCTTGGTCTTTTTCGCCGTCTTCGGTGGCGTTGTTTTTGCTATCTCCGACTTACTCAGGTGTGCATAGCTCGAAGGCGACTGCAAATCCTTTGCCGGGCATGCCCGCGGGTCATAGGGAGGCAGAGGAGCCGTGGCCGAAGTGGGCGGGTCCAGGTAAGGCACCGATGACGAAGAGTCCAGAACTGCGCTCAGAAGTTGCATCAAAGCCTGCTGGCCGGATTTGCCGGCAGAAGCCAGTTTCACCGTTCCCAGCGATCCGGCGGGCACCTTCAACGTCAGCTTGGCCAGTGTGGAGGTCGCCACTTTCGGAGAATCGACGGAAAAGTTGGTTCCCGTGACGACGGTGACGTCGGCGTTGTCCAAAGTCTTGCCCTGCCCCATGGCAACCGCACCGCTCAGGCCGGCCAAAACCCTGTTACCGTCGGGCATCAGAGCGGAATTTTTGTACAGAACCGAAGCCTCGACGACCGGACCCACGGGAGTTTGTTCACCGGTCCCCACAACGTCAAAACCCAGGTCCTTCAACTGCGTGGCCACCTGTGCCGTTTCGGCGGGATCCCCGATGCCTCCCAATACCGATACCGTAATTTTTTTGGGGTTGAGGGTGGCTCCCGGAACTTTGTGACCCAGCCAGCTCGTAATGCTTTCCAGATCCTGCGGCTCCGACGCGAATACGACGTTCCCGTAATTGTACCCCTGATACATGTAGGAATAAGTGGGATCGTTCATGACCGGCATCGTAGATTCCGGTATCCTGTAAGGGTCGACGTGGCGCATCTGGGTAATGAGATCTATCATGTCATGGGGGGTAAAGCCCTGATCCACGGTCAGTTGCGGCGCCACGTCCTGAACCAAGGCGTTGTCATAAGTGAAGCTTCCGATGCCGTGGTGAATGACCTGCGATGCGAGCACCCTCAGGAACTCGTGCACTCTGACAATGCGCCCCAAGTCCCCGGAGCCGTCGTAAAGCCAGCCCTGTCCTTTTACGTAGTAGTACATGTGCCGTGCCCTTACCAGAGCCAGGGCCTGGAAAGCGCCCAATTTGTAGCAACCCGAAACCGGCACGTTCAAACCGGAATAAGCGTCTTTCACCGGATCCGGAAACCACATGGAAAGACCGCCCAGGCTTTTCACCACGTTTTGGAAAGAATCGAAATTCAGTTCGGCAAAGTGTTGTATCGAGATGCCCAGATCCTGTTCCAAGGCCAGAACAAGCTGGCTCGGTCCGTAAACGAGAGCGGAATCTATTTTGTCATTCTGATTGGGTCTGGCATTTATCAAAAACGAATCTCTGGGGATTGAAATAAGCGAAATCCTGTTTGTGTTCGGATTAACCCTGACAACCATAATGACGTCGGCATTGATGCCGGTGACACCCGCCGCGCACGATCCGAAAGCCCCGCTCTGTTTGCCGTTCAGAGCACAACGCGAGGTGGAACCGACCAGTAATATGTTTTCGGTATTGGCATCCGCCCCTTTAACGGGGGCTGTCTGCAAATTTTTTACGTTGACGTGATGAATTTCGCTGTTGGTGTATTGCAGATATCCGGCCACCGAGCCGAATATGATCAATACGAGCAAGACTATGGCGACTCCCGCCCAAAATACGACCGGGTGTGCCTTTTTCTGCTTTGATTTGGCTTTACCGGCCCCGGCCGGTTCCGCTCCGGCGGCTTCCGAAGACATATTTTGGGGTTCTTGAGTTCTATCTGAGTCGTTTTGCACAATAAGAAAATAGTGAACTTTCCCACCTAATTGGTGTCAGACCGGCCACATTTTTCCTTTTTTTTACAATTTTGCCCAAAGACCGGCCTTGAATACGGTATTTGGACTCTAAACATCCACGCCGGTACCGGCGGGAGCGCCGGGCACATAGAACCGATTCCAATTGGCTTTTGAAGGATGAACGGAGTCGGCCGGACCGTTGGCAAAAACTTTTAAGACGTTTTTGGTGATGGCGGTGAGGGTGGGCATGGCCGGTCGTATCCCGAAATGCAAACCGTCTTCCACTTTTTTCGACCCGTCCCATAAGAGAGAAACCCATTGCGCCGTTCCCGTCGCAAAAACTCCGCCCCCGCCTTTCAGGCTGTAGTAAGACATGTCGGAATGAAGTGGTCCCAAAACCGAATCTATCGGCGAGTGAGCCAGCAAATTTACGTTTTTGGGCGCCTCACTGGGCTCGTAGGCATCGAACTCCGACCCGACGACACCTGGAATTGCGGCGTTGTTTTTTAAACCTGTGCCTTCAAATACCCACGAATCGGCCTCTTTTACCACCATGGGAACAGGCGAGGAACCGCCGGGCTGAAAAGCCTGATACATGATCCCTATCATTTTACTCTCAAACCAAGGCACTGGATCGGTGGCCCATGATACGCCGGTTGCAAGCGCCGGATCTTTTTTTGCTTCCGGATCAGCCGCGGCGTCTTTATAACAAATTTCATGCCTGTAGGAACCGACCGGGGACGGCGCCAGTCTAATTTGGCGGTAGCAGGCGTTCGCTCCCAAAAACATCAAATTGACCCCTTTGGCAAGAGCCGATTCCGCCCCCAGCCGCATGGGCATGGACCAGTATTCGTCGTGGCCCAAACTGACGAGCACTCTGTGGTTTAAAAGCAGGTCCGGCCGGATATGAAAATCTACATCGGTCCAGTAGGTAACGTCCAGCCCCAAACGTTCCGCCAAGTACACGAAAGGGTACTCGTTTCCCATAAAGTCGCCCGAACCTCCCGCATCCAAATTCGGGCCGTACGGGCGGTCAAAAGACACTACTCTGGATCTGTCCGCCAAAGTTCCGGTGGGAAGACCCCCGTAAAGAGAGTAGCCACCCCACAGGTTATAAGCCTGCCAAGTCGTAACGGCGCTTTGCACGACTATGGCCGACCTGCTGGAATCATCCCGCACCATAAACGGGACATAGCGCTCGGCGCCTTGCGAAGATACCAGCTTTATAAGATAATAACCCGGGAGATAGCCGGAGTCTATCCCGAATTGCCTGGAAGGATTCCAGTGGCATTCCACCATATTTATGCCCGGGGTAAAAGTTGAGGAGGGCTGACTTTGGCCCCTAATTCTGGGAGTTCTGTGGATCAACCTGGCACCCAAACCCTGGTAATAGCCCATACGGTAAATTTCCGCATAATAGCTGGGGGCCGGAGTATTGACGTAAAGCGTCAATACGTCACCCTCAACCAAACTGACTTTATCGACAAAACCCTCTATGCCGGGTGAATAAGAATTTTGCTTCCCCCGCAAAAGCCACCCGAGAGAACCTTTCTTATTGTTTTCTTCAATGATTTTTTCTGAAACCGGCAGCCTGTCCGCTGTCTTGTTGCTTTTTTTATCTCCGATGGCTGCGTCGTATGTGGTAGGCGTATTACCCGGAGAAGCCGCTTTTTTTGGACCGGGGCGCGAAAGGATATCCGCTATTGTCCCCCCTATTGCCAAAGAACCCACAACGCCGGCAACTGTTTTTATGAAATGTCTTCTCTCCACCGCTTAGATCCTAAACCAATTTTAAGCAATAATATATATCAGAGATGAAACCTATACCTGTCGCGTTCCATATAGGACCGCTGGAAATACATACATACGGGATCGGGCTGGCAATTGCATTCTGGTTCGGATACCGCTACTTTTGCTACAGATTGAGAAAACACGGATACGACGATTCCTGGTTCACCGTCACTTTCGTTGAAATAGTGATTTCGGCCGTGATAGGAGCCAGAATTGTCCACGTTTTGGCTCACACAAGGTACTACTCACAAAACCCTGGGCAGATCGTGGCAATCTGGAACGGAGGCCTTTCCAGTTTCGGAGGACTCCTGGGAGGAATACCCGTCGGGTTTTTGAGCGCAAAAAAACGTTGCAAAAACCTAAAACTTTCCGTGGCGGCAGATCTGATCGCCCCTGTTTTGGTGGAGGCATGGGCGGTGGGAAGGCTTCTGGGCCCGCAACTGATGTACTCGGGAGGAGGAAAACCCACCAATGCCTGGTATGGCATGTACTACGCAGGGGAAGTGGGCAAACGACTTCCGGTGCCGATATTTCAAGCCATCGAATGCACCGCCGTTTTTCTGATCAGCCTTTATGCCGAGAGGTTAATTTCCAAACGCGGCGGGCCCATAGGCGTCGTGGCCTGTACGGCAACCGCATTATGGGGTCTCAGCCGCTATTTTGACGAATCGGTATATCTTCCGCACGACAACGGCACGATCGGAGTCGAGGCGGCGGGTTTGGCCATGTTTTTCGGCGGTCTGCTGCTTGCCGGAATTCTGATGTTCAAAAAAAGACATGCTCCGTCTCCAAACGGAGAAAAGCACTCCGGAGGCATGGCGGATACGGCAAACGTCAATGCCGACACCGGCAAGGACGCCGATATCCCGTTACCGAAATATCCCCGCGGCGATCCTTGGGGCAACAAAGTCGGGCTTCCCGCCGCGACTTAGACCCTTATCCGGTTCTTCGCTCAGATTGCCTTTTGAACACAAAAGGCGGCTCAAAAGAACTCGGCCCGGGCGACGAAAGCCGTCGATAAATTCCATACTATCTCTTGCTTATTCACTGTATGTAATATAGAATATGCCATAAGTGGCAATTCTCTACTTTTTCTCCCGGAAGCCACGCTATAGGCTGCAAAAAGAGGCCCTTTCGCCCTGAGGAGAGCTGATACAAATGCCTAACCTAACCATCCAAGACTTACGCAAAATGTCGGATGAAATTACAATGAAAAAAATTGCCAATATCAAAGAGTGCATACAAAAAGCCCTTGATATCTTGAACCGTAAAGATTACGATACCGAGTCGGTCAAGATAATATTGCAAGACATCCTGCATCATATCGACTGAGGTCGCTTTGATCGGCATTTGTCCGGCACTTTGATAAGCGGAGAGATAAACGACAGGACTTGAGACAGGTTGCGCTATGCTCAAGTACATAGGGCAGAGCGGCTGTATTCCCTACTCTTTAGCTAAAATGACTTTTACAGAGGCTGAAATGACGGCAAACAAATACGGACCGGCGGCAGGTGACGAAGAAAAATGGCAAAGTGAGCTGACCGAAGAGCAATTTCATGTGCTGCGCCAAAAAGGCACCGAAGCGCCGTTCACCGGTAAATATAACGACTTTCACCAAAAAGGACTCTTTCTTTGCGCGGCATGCGGAAACGCGCTCTTTGCCTCGGATGACAAATACGATTCCGGCTCCGGGTGGCCCAGTTTCACAAAACCGGTCAATTCCGAAAATATTGCCACCAATCGGGATTTCTCGCACAATATGGTGAGAACGGAGGCCGTTTGCGCGAAATGCGGATCACACCTCGGACACGTGTTTGACGACGGACCGGAACCGCTGGCGCAGCGGTGGTGCATCAATTCGGTTGCTCTGGAATTTGAGCAAAAAGACGGCTCCGGCCCAAAAGAATAGAAAAATGCTTTTCGCAGGACACAACACGCACATGGTCGACGCGGGGAACGCTTTGCCAGGAAACGCGGATCCGATCATTGTATCAGGCAAACACTGCGTACTCGGCACTCCCGTCATGCCACCTTTCCCCCCGAATTGCGAAACTACGGTGATAGCCATGGGATGCTTCTGGGGTGCGGAAAGAGCCATGTGGCAGTTGGAGGGCGTCTATACGACGGCGGCCGGATACTGCGGCGGATTTACCGAAAATCCCACCTATGAGCAAGTCTGTTCGGGAAAAACCGGACATGCCGAATCCGTCTTGGTGGTATTTGATCCGGAAATACTGAGCTACGGCCAAATTATAAAAACCTTTTACGAGACCCATGACCCCACGCAATATATGGGGCAGGGCAACGACATCGGCACCCAATACCGCTCAGCCCTTTACTGTGACAATCGACAGCAGACGGAAACGGCTTTGAGAATTACCGCCCGCTACCAAAGTATTTTGGAGCGGGCAGGGATGGGCCCGATTGTCACGGAAATCGCCTCACAAAAGAACTTTTATTACGCCGAGGAATACCACCAGCAATACTTGGCCAAAGTTCCCAACGGGTACTGTGGACTGAAATCTACCGGTTTAAAATGTATATAAAGTGTCCTCGCCGCCTCTTTGATATTGAAAATTTTGCAAATCAAACAATTTACATTCGGCGCCTATCGGAAGTTTTCTAAAAAGATACGGTTTGTAATGCACTTTACTGATTTTGATGTGTTAAAATATATACATCACAGTTTTGTTAAATTTTTATCAGCAAATGTTAAGATTTATGCGTCATGGTATTAAGATAAACGCTTACAGAAACGAATATGAAAAGTGACGAAACCGCTTAAAGAGTTTTGGGGTAAATTTGCCTCCGGCCGCATAGGTACTTTTGTTATCAGGATATTCCGTTACAGCACGACCTCTTTGATATGTTTGGGCATCAGTGAAGCCACTATCTTGATACTTACCGCCACCAACTTATTCGGGGCCACCACCGCAGCCCTGATTGCCAATTTTGCCGGAGTCATTCCTTCTTACCTGCTGAGCAGATATTGGATTTGGAAAGAAGCCGACAGAAAAAACACCACAAAACAAATCGTGCTTTACTGGATCATATCGATTATATCCATCGGCATAACAAGCTTTGCAACCGGGTTCATTACCCATCATTCCGACACCACGGGAACCGCACACTTGGAGGTCGTGGGCGGGTCTTTCCTGGGTCTCAACTTTATACTCTGGATCGCCAAATATGTTGCATACCAAAAGATAGTTTTTCGAATAGCCCCCAATGAGGCAGGGTCTGGGCAAAACGGGGATTACCCTGCTTTGTCAGCTGAAAAGCACGCAGAAAAGACGGCCTTCAGCCAAACAGGTAAATTGGATTTCTAAAGCATCCGAAGCTTTATCCTAACCGGTTGCAATCCTTCTTCCGGATATCGAATTGATATGGATTCGCACATAGTGCTCGTCTTCGTCGCTTACCCATGAATTGAATTGCAGTCGGCGTTCGTTCTCGGAAAGGTTGTCGATGGCATTTGTTATATCGCGCCCGACCCCTTCTATCATGATGCTCCATCCGCTGTGGGTGGCATAGTCCAGGGAATCCACTTCAAACGCCACATTATTCAAACCGGAATGCTCAAATTTAGTGCCTATGGTGGTTTTAAACACTATCGCATAATCGTCGAACACGTAATTGACGGGGAAAATAAGCGGACGCCCATCCTCCACAATTCCCAGCCTTCCGACAGACTGGGTTTTCAACAATTCAAAACATTCTTTTTCGTCAATAGTCTGTATGTGAACGTCCCCTGTCATATTTCCTCCGCATCGCGCTAGACCCTATTACAGACTATATAAACTTGGGGCTCCTGTCCCCAGTAAGACTTTGTTTTATATAAATACTGTCAAAAGAAACATTATAAGGCGTAACCATAAATAGGCCAGTGGCGCTGTGCTTTCGCAAGGGGTGAACGGTTTTGTGATGCCAAAAATGTTGAGTAGCTCTCTGCCCAAGATTCATACCACTGCCCCTGCAAAAAATATAAGTTGGCCAATTCGTAATTGTTGATATCAAATTGATCAGTCATTTTAAATAAAATTTCACACGAAGCCTGAGCGTCCGACAACGATCGGTGAGGCGTCTGATTCGTGACACCGTAGTAGCCGCAAAGCGAGGCCAGGTTGCGGCGTCCCTGTCTGTCTTTGGCAAAGTATCTGTCCAAAACCAATATGTCGATGACAGGACCTTTCCACCCGGCTTCATACAGGCTGGTATTTAAAAATTTCTTGCCCAAAAGACTGACTATGCTCAAATCATAGGTAAGATTCATGCCGACCAAAGGTATCCCGTTTCCCGCTAAGTCGAGTAGCTTATCGAATACAGCCCGAATTGCCGCAACCAAGTCCTCACCCCGTTCCACAGCCTCTTCTGTGGTGATGCCGTGGATAGCCGTGGCTTCTTTTGGTATGGGCACACCCGGATTCACAATTTGTTCGCAGGACGATTCCGGCAAACGGTTTTGATACGTGCAAAAAGCGTAGCTTACGGGTAAAGCCGTCTTGATGTCAAGACCCGTTGTTTCCAAATCAAAAGCAACGACTTCTCCGTATGACCACATTTTATCTACCGATATTTCCTGTTGGCACCCATAAGACAGACACTGCTGTATATGCTTGTTTCCGTCTTCCAGAACAGCTCTCAAACCCATACTATCGACATCTCCTTCTTTCATCACGGAATCCCGGCTTTTGATTTTGGTATTGACAACCCAAATTCGCCGGACTTCCAAGCTAAATAACATTGATGTTATTTTCACATACGGCTATAACAGGAAGCAGACAAGAGAATTTTTTACGCTTTGGCGTCGCTCAAAACCTCCCTGTTGCCTCAAAAAACTACCGGGGCAGATTCGGCATCACCGAAAGATCCCTCTAATTTTTAGTGGCTATAATGGTATTATGTGGTGGAATAAGAGGGCCGTCGGTTTACACTGTACGCTTCTTATTGTTTTGCCCATCTTTTCCTTTATGGCGTATTGGCAACTGAGCAGAGCCCTGGGAGGAAACAGCCTGAGTTGGGTTTATACCTTTGAATGGCCGTTTTTCGGATTCTACGCCATTGTTTTGTGGTGGAAACTTATTCACGAGAACGAAGAAAAGAAAACCGGACTGCGGTTTTCCAGAAAACACGCCGCGGACAACGACTCGGACAAAGAAAAAGATCTGGAAGAACAGACTGCGGCATACAACAGTTACTTATCTTCTTTGTACCAAAGCGGGGAACAAAACCGCTTAAAAACATGATGCGGATTTTGACCGGACGGACGAAAACATATCTGCTAGATTGTGCCGATGGGACTAATTATTCGCGTTCTGGTTAAGATTTTGGTCAAAATAAAAAGACAAAAGAAGGCCAAAAAAACCTCATAAAAAGATCTGTATTTCTCGATACCCAGCCGGCAACGATGTTGCCGGCCAAAGCGTCGTCACCAGGCAACCGAGCTTGCCCGTATCGACATCTTTTAAACCATTTATTTTTAGAAATTTCCGATAACTTTGTGTTTTTGTTTTTTACGGCCATAGGGCTATAGAATAAAAGTTATGACAGACGGCGACAATGTTAGCGAACATCAAGAAAACGCATCGGGAACCAAAACAATTTACCGTCAGGTAAAATTCGTTCCCGATAGAACAGCCGTAACGTTACTCTTAATTCGGCACGGCGAATCGGCAATAGCCGATATGGAAAACCCGTTTCCCCTGACAGAAGGCCGCAGCGACCCATCTCTGTCACCGATCGGCATTCTGCAAGCCCAGGCTTTGGCTTCCAGATTGGCCGGTTACCGGTTGGACGACATCTACGTGACGCAGCTGAAGCGTACCCAAGAAACAGCCGCTCCATTGTGCAGCGCCATCGGAAAAACGTGGACCGTAGAAGAAGATTTGGTGGAGATATTTATGGGGGAATGGGAAGGCGGCATTTACCGCAAGCACATGACGGAAGGGCATCCCGTCGCCCAAAGGATTCTGGCCGAACAGCGTTTTGACGTTATTCCGGGCGGAGAATCAAATCATTCCGTAACTTCGAGGGCAGTCGCTGCCATTCAAAAAATTACGGTATCGCATCCCGGCAAAACTCTGGCCATATTTACACACAGCGTTGTGATAGCCAATGTGCTTGCTTTTGTCACCCGCTCGGAACCGTTTGCCTTCCTGGGCAACGACAACGCCTCCGTATCCGAAATTGTGGTTGCCGACGGGAAATGGTATCTGAGAAGATTTAACGATACGGCCCACCTGGAGCACATCAAGCACCTATAAAATGCCGTCCGGCTCAAAAGTCCCCTTTCCTTGTCCGTTTGGCTGTGATTGATCAAAATCTGTTTTTTTCTCGGGTATTTCAACCCAAAAGTGCGTACCCACGCCGTCCACAGAGTTCACCCCCGTTTTGCCGCGATGCACTTCCACAATCGAGGCGACTATCGCCAAACCCAATCCCGTGCCGCCTCTGTCTCTGTTTCTGGAAGAATCGGCCTTATAAAAACGTTCAAATACTTTTTCCAGGTGCTCCCGGGGAATACCAGGCCCTTCGTCTATCACTTCGAAGATACCGCCGGCTCCCGAGTTTTTGACATTAATGTGTATGGCTGCCGAGCTCGGGGTATGGACTATCGCGTTTCTGACTAAATTGACGGCGACCTGTCTGAGACTTGCTTCGTCCCCGTACACATTAACGGAACCTTCCGATTGAAAAGTAATTTCTCTGTCCGGATCCATAGCCTGGGCGTCGATGGCCGCGTCTGCCGCTATTTGGTTCAAATCCACCGTTTCGAAGTGATAGACGTGTCCTTGATCCAGTCTGGCCAGCAACAGCAGATCTTCCACCAGCTCGGCCATGCGCTTGGCTTCGCTTTCAATCCTGAGCATCGACCTTTCCAGGTCTTCCGGATGTTTATTGGCTCCTCTCCGGAAAAGCTCGGCATAGCCCCTGATGGAAGTGAGCGGGGTTCTGAGCTCGTGGGAAGCATCCGCCAAAAATTGCCTCAGTCTGTTTTCAGAAGATTGTTGTTCGTTAAAAGAGTGCTCTATTTGGCTGAGCATAGTATTTAAAGATATGCCGAGACGGCCGAGTTCCGTGTTGGGTTCCGCCACCGTGACCCTCTGCGAAAGGTCTCCTTTTGCTATGGCATCCGCCGTTTTTTCTATCTTCTCGAGAGGCTTCATCCCTATTCTCACCAATATATAGCTGAGCAGTGCCAAGACCACCAGGACACTTATGCCGACAGCCAAATCAAAAAGTTTCAGGTGTCGCAAAGTGTCATAAAAAGGATTGAGCGGAATGGCAATAACTTCCACCCCCGCCACTTCTTGGGTAAAGCCGTTGATGGCCGGTATGGCCATCACCCTGTAAGCGCTTACGGCACCGTGCCCGCCTTTTGCCGGAGCCGAAAAAACCTGTACGTCGTTGGGGGAATTAAACTGCTGGATGACTCTCTTGACCACCGACAAAGGCACAATGGGGCCGGGGCCGTCGGCAACGGGAAAAGCGCTGATCACCGCACCGCTGATATCTATGACTTCACCGTAGGTGCCGGTGGGAGCCGCGCTCAAATTGGGGGATTTGAAACCTCCGTCGCCGAAGTAACGCTCCACGGGCAGTTTGGCGGCAGCGAGCTGTTCGTCAACCTGTCTTGTCAAAAAAGATTCTGTTTGCGAATAAACTATAACGTCGGCCACCGACAAACCGACGGTCGTTATAAGAACCAGTCCGATCAAGAGGCGGGTCCTTAAAGAAAATTTCCCCGGTCTCAGTTTTGCTCTCAAAAGGCTTTTTGATCCGGTTATCCGCTCACGGGAAAACGGCTCTTCTTCTCGGTTGTGATCCTGAAATAAAGACGGGACTTGTGTTTCGGCTTCTTCTCGGTTGTCTTTAAACTGGTTTTTTTGCTTCATAATAGTCTTGTGAACTTGGTGCCCTGAGGCTGTAACCGGCTCCTCGCAGAGTATGGATCAGAGGGGGGCCATGTGAATCCACTTTTTTGCGGAGATAACTTATATAGGTCTCAACGACGTTTGCATCTCCTTCGAAATCATACTCCCACACGTAATCAAGTATCTGCGCTTTGGACAACACCCTCCTGGGGTTCAGCATTAAATATCTGAGCAGCTTAAATTCCGTGGGAGTCAACTCGATCGGTCTGTCCCCTCTGTAAACTTCTCTTGTCTCTTCGTCAAGTTCCAAATCGTAAAACGTAAGCTTTGCTTTGCTGTTGGAAGAGTCATTGGTCCTGCGTAAAATTGCCCTTAGGCGCGCCACCAATTCCTCTATGCTGAATGGCTTTGTTACATAGTCGTCTCCGCCCAAGGTGAGCCCTCTGACCTTGTCTTCGGTGGTATCGCGGGCCGTCAAAAACAATATGGGTACTTTATAACCTTCCAATCTCAGCCGCCTGGCCACTTCGAAACCGTCCAGATCCGGCAACATGACATCCAGCAGCATCAGGTGCGGTCTGCTTTTGAGGGCTGCCGTCAAAGCCTCTCTGCCCGTATAAGCCGTTGTCACTTCAAAGCCTTCATAGTGTAAAGCCGTGGCAACCAAGTCGGCTATATTTCTTTCATCATCAACCACCAAAACACGATTAGTATCCACATTGATAATAATCTAGTATTAAGCTGTGAGTAAGCTGTGAAAAAACTGACAAAGTGTATAGGAACTTTGTCTGCCATGCAAAGACCTGCGGGAATAAATTGCAGAGTTTTTTGGTTATCGCATTCATGTATACAATAGCAAAAGAGAGTAGCCGGTTTCTTGTTTCGTCTTCCAGAGAAATAGCGGCTCCCAGGCATATAATTTTTGAGATTCTGACGGATCCAACCAAACACCCTATTTTAGACGGCGAGACGACGGTAAAAAGTTTCATTTCCGGCGAACGGTTGCGACTGGGAACAAAATTCTCCATGTCAATGAAAATGTGGGCACCGTACCACATAACCAATACTGTAGTCGAATATGAAGAAAACTCCCTCATCGCTTGGCGTCACTTTTTTGGCCACAGGTGGAGATACCGGCTGGAAGAGATAGACGAACAGCATACGCTTGTCATAGAAACTTTTGATTACTCCACCGCCAAATCGCCGTTCGGTATCAAACTTATGGGGTTTCCCGAGAAGAACCTGGAAAACATCCGACGGACTTTAGAAAGACTGGCTGCACTCGCGGAGAACTCGGTCTCCCAATAAAAGTCTTGGGCGAATCAAATCGGATGCAAAAAATTATTTGCGCCCAAAACAATTAAAGTTCCTTTTCGGACTCTATACTCATATTGTTGGGTGTAACACCACGCAATTTATGATTGATAAACGGATGCCATGCCCGAAACAACGGAGTTTACCCTTAAAAAAAGCAAGCGGGCCAAACATATACGCCTCACCATAAGCAGCACCGGTCAATTGGTAATAGTCGTACCCTACACGTTTAATTTGGATTATCTGCCGACAATTTTGGAAAGAAAAAAGTCCTGGATCGAAAAATCCTTGCGTGACTTCCGGCAACAGGACAGAGAGGCTTTATCCGGCCGGACAATCCCGGAAACCATAGAACTAAAGGCAATCGATACCGTGATCCGGGTAGAAATAGCGGAGACCGCAGATCCTTTTTTGTCATATTTAGAGACCCAAAACCGCCTTTTCCCGCTAACCGCAAAACCTCAAGACAGCTCCTCTTCGCCTCACGGCCGGCCGGCCACCGGACATAAAATAAAAGTCAAAGAATTGCCGGACAATATCTTATTAATTACCGCATCGGATACTGCCTCGGAAGAGATCTTGGCAAAAATCAACTCCTGGCTGGCCGCAAAAGCCAGACACATATTGGTTCCCTGGCTGCTTGCCTTGGCTGACGAACGAGGTATCGACGTAAAATCTGTTTCCATTCGCTCGCAACAGACACGGTGGGGAAGTTGCAGTACTTCTGGTAGAATTAGTCTAAATAAAACTCTGTTATTTTTACCTCCTGTATTGGTAAATCATATTATGTTACATGAATTATGTCATTTAAAAGAAATGAATCACTCAAAACGGTTTTGGGATTTGCTGGAGCAGGAAGACAAAAATACGCAGCTGGCAAAATCTCAATTAAAAAAGGGGTGGCAACTCGTACCTTACTGGGCCATAGGCAGTCCTTATGGCGGGTAGACTTTTTTGCCTATTTTTGAGATGTTATTAATGCTATCGTATGACATTGCTTATATTTACCGGCCCGACCGCCGAAAAGCCCCACTTTTTATTATCATAGATAGCGCCATGGAGAAACCAAATGACTGACAGTAACGCATCCGGTCACAGCGAGTCCGACTTCGGTTTTTTAAGCAATGCAGCCGTTGAATCACCGACCCTTGGCGACGAGCCGCTTGTTCGGCAGAGCACTCCGGAAAACACCCGGTCAAACAAAAGGTCGGCCCCCGCAAAAAAGCAAAAGCGCCTCAAAAGATTGCTGACGGAATGGGTAATAGTTATTTTCGTGGCAGCCACAGTTGCTTTTTTGACCAGGACTTTTGTGCTGCAGACGTTTTTTATACCATCCGGGTCAATGACACCGACTTTACAGGTCGGGGACCGTATTTTGGTCAACAAAATTTACGGGACCATCCATACGGGCGACATAGTGGTTTTCAGAAGAGCCTCAGGCGACCCTCAGGTACAGTATCAGGACTTGGTGAAAAGAGTGATCGGTTTGCCGGGACAAAAAGTAATCTGGGATGGGAATAACATATTGATCAACGGAAAGCCGTTGCCTCAGCCGTGGCTGCCCACCCTGACCGGCATATGCGCCACCGTTCCCCATACTTCGGGATCTCTTGTGGTTCCCAAAAACGAATATTTCGTCATGGGCGACTGCCGGGGCGACTCTTACGATTCCCGTTACTGGGGGCCGGTTCCAAAGTCCCATATCGTAGGTAAAGTGGTTGCCATAATTTGGCGACACGGCTCTCCTTATTTTCACTGGTTTTAAGATTTTTTATTGCCTGCAATTGCAAAATCTGTAAAAAATGGCAAACTTGTATCAGGGAAGGAGAAAATGATGCCCAGAAGTACATCACAGTACAGAACCTCCGGCAGCTTACTCAAAATATTCTCGGCGATCATTGTACTCGGAGCTGCAGGTTTTATAGCCGTTGCCGTACTGACCAAACACGGCTCATCCGCGGCAAGTAAGCAGTCGGGAACAGCGACAACGTCAAGCGGCGGCCTCATAACGGCAACCACATTACCCCGCACGAGACATCATGCCGGCGGCAAAAGTGTCGGCAAAAATCACAACGGCTCTAAAAGCGGAACGCCGAAGAGTAAAAAAGTACTCTCCCAAAAGGGAAGCTCTCCAAAAGTGACCGGTAACAAATTGTACGTTTTGTCAGCCAACCCCACAGCCGGTTCCGTCGGTGTCAACCCATTGGCACCCATTGAAATCACTTTTTCACAGCCCCTCTCGCCCGCCTCGGGAACTCCTACCGTTACACCGGCAACGGCCGGCTCTTGGAAAATCAACGGCAACAAAGCTGTCTTTACCCCCACCGTACCGTTTATACCTTTAAGCGACATCACGGTATCCGTCAAAAACGGCCTGACCCCCATTCTGTCCTCGACGGGAAACAGTCTTTCGTCCAACTTTACTCTTTCCTTTAAAATCAAAACAGGTTCCGTCATGCGCATACAGGAGTTATTGTCGCTTCTCCGCTATTCCCCGTTGTCTTTTGCCTACAACGGTACCCCCGTAAACCCGACGGACGAAACCGCTCAAATAAAAGCTTTCTACAATCCCCCGGCAGGGAAATTTACGTGGAACCAGACCACGTGGCCGTCCGAACTCATGCAATTGTGGCAACCGGACAATTATAACGTCATGACCAGAGGTTTGGTAATGGAGTTTCAAGCCGATCACAGTTTATTGGTAAACGGAAAGTTGACTGCCGGCCTCTTCAACGACCTTCTCCAGGCCATGATCAATAACGATGTTAATACCGGGGGCTATAACTACGCTTTGGTAAATAAAACTCCTCCGGAAAATCTTACCGTTTACCACAACGGAAAAGCCGTAATCACCACTCAAGCCAATACCGGCATAGCGGCCGATCCCACTATCGACGGCACGTATCCGGTATTTGCCAAGTACAGATACCAGGTTATGCACGGTACAAATCCCAATGGATCACATTACTCCGACCCGGTCCAATTCGTTTCCTATTTCGACGGGGGAGAAGCCGTGCATTACATGCCGCGGGCATATTACGGAATTCCGCAAAGCTTGGGCTGCGTGGAATTGCCGTTTTCTACGGCGTCACAGGTTTGGCCGTGGCTTGCCTACGGAACACTGGTGACCATTATCAACTGACTCTGCGTCAAAATTATATTTTCGCTATATTGCCAAACCGCGCATGGTTGGGAGCGAAGGAAAGCTCCACGACACCCGTCGGGCCGTTTCTGTGTTTGGCTATGATAACCTCCGCCGTGCCTTTATCGACCGAGTCGGCATGATACACTTCATCGCGATAGATAAACATCACGACATCGGCATCCTGCTCGATTGCGCCGGATTCCCTCAGGTCGGACAACATGGGACGTTTGTCGGTTCTCGCTTCCAAGTTTCTTGAAAGCTGACTCAAAGCCACTACCGGAATATTTAGCTCACGGGCCAATATCTTCAAGCCTCTGCTGATCTCGGATATTTCCACTTGCCTGTTTTCTGCGTTATTTCTCCCCGTCATCAACTGCAGGTAGTCGACTATCACCAGCGAAAGATCCGTCCTTGATTTGATTCTTCTGGCCTTTGCCCTGATATCCATTATCGTCACATTGGGGTTGTCGTCTATATACAGCGGGGCGTCGCTCAAGCGTCCTATCGCCTGATTAATTTTTCCGAAATCGTCTTGCGTTAAACGCCCGCTTCGCATTCGGCCCGCATCAACCCTTGCTTCGGCGGCCAGCACTCTCTGTGCTATTTCCAAATGACTCATTTCCAGCGAAAAAAACAAAACCTTTTCGCCGTGTATGGCTGCATGGGCGGCTATGCCGAGCGCAAAAGCCGTTTTGCCCATAGAGGGCCTCGCTCCGACAACAACCAAGTTGGAGGACTGTAAACCGGCCAAATGCTCATCCAAATCGACATAACCGCTCGGTATGCCGGTAATGCCTTCGGTCCTGCCGGCCAATTCTTCCAGCCTGTCCAAACTGCGGCTCAGCAGTTCGTTTAAGTCGACTATCGTATCCGTTGAACGCCTCTCGGCCACGTTAAAAACCAACGATTCGGCTTTGTCAAGCGCTTCCGTCACGTCGGTGGGCAGGCTGTAGCCTATATCGGCAATTTCATTGGCCACGCCTATAAGCTTCCGCAACAAAGCGTTCTCTTCTACAATTTTGGCGTAATAAGGTGCCGAAGAAATGGCCGGCACCGCCGCCTGTAAGGAGATGACCTCGGCTTGTCCTCCGGCTTCTTCCAATAAATTATTGCGCCGCAACTCTTCCGCAACCGTTATGGCGTCAGCCGGATCTCCTTTGGCATAAAGGGATGTGATGGCTTCAAAAACAAGTTTGTGAGAAGGCTTGTAGAAATCGGATGCGCCACACATTTCCAATGCGGCCGCCGTTGCGTCCCTCGACAACAGCATTGCCCCCAGAAGAGACTCTTCCGCATCCAAGTTATACGGCGGAATCCTTGGCGCAGCAGGATCGGATTTTCCCATGTCATCGGATCTCATTGGAGATTCCTTATATGATTGAGGCATAGAGATAATCTTATAGGCCTTTGGGCTTCCGAAAATGGGTTCAAAGGCCTATTAATTATTCCCCGTACGAAGAACCGGAGTTCTTTGCCTATAAAGTGAACAGAGGAGCCTCTTTGCTCTATAAATTTTATGACAGGAACAAAACTTTATTCCGACTCCACGTTGACCGTAATCGGGAATTCCACGTCTGTGTGGAGACGTACCGTTATCCGATGTGTCCCCAACGACTTGATCGGCTCCGAAGGGAGCACTTTATGCCTGTCGATGTCTATGCCTGTCTGCTGTAAAACAGCCTGCAGGATATCGTGGTGCGTAACCGATCCGAACAAACGCCCTTCCGTACCGGAACGCGCCTGTATCGCGATTATTTTCGGCACCAATTGCTGGGCAACGACTTCCGCCGCTTCCCTGTCTTTGTGATCCTTCAAATCCCTGCTTTTCCGCATGGCGGCTGCCTGTGCGGTAATGCCTGCGGTGGCCTTTAAAGCGGTCTTATGAGGCAACAAATAATTTCTGGCATATCCGTCGGGAACATCCACGATATCCCCGCGCTTGCCGATACCCGACATGTCTTTACGCAAAACTACTTTCATTCTTCATCACCCGCGGAATCAGCTTCGGCCGTAACCAAAGTCAACAACTCTTCCATTTCTCCTTCGGCTTCTTCATTTTCTGCCGGAGCCCATCTGTCAACGTTTTCTTCTCTCGAAGGCCTGTTGCCGGAACGTTCGTTGGTCGTTCGCTGCGTATAAGGCAGCAGGGCCAACTCCCTGGAAAGCTTGATCGCCATTGCCACGTCGCGTTGGTGCTGGGTACAGTTTCCCGAAACGCGCCTGGAACGTATTTTCCCTCTGTCTGATATAAACTTGCGCAACACATTAACCGCTTTGTAGTCTATGTGGTTGATGTCCCCCCGGCAGAAGGCACAAACCTTTTTGCGGATTTTACGGGTACTTTCTTTTGGTGCCCGCTTCGTAGCCGTACTGCTACGGTCTCTGTCATTATTTCTTGCCACTTTTAAAACGGCTCCTCTTCTTCAGTGTAAGGCGGGGGTTCGGACTCAGGCCTGTACTTACTTTCCGCTTGTCCGGCGGAGGCATAGTCCCCTCCCGTACCCCTTCTTTCATTTCTAACAATTTGGCAGGTTGCCCAACGTAAACTCGGTCCGAGTTCATCGGCTATAACCTCCACCCTTGATCGCTTTTCTCCCTCGGGTGTCTCCCAGCTGCGCTGCTCAAGTCTGCCTGTCACAATCACTCGCGCACCCCTGGAAAGTGTTTCGCTGACGTTTTCCGCCATTTCACGCCAGCAAACAATGTCGAAAAAAGACGCTGCTTCTTCCCACTCCTGTGTCTGGCGGTTTTGCCAACGTCTGTTGACCGCCAAACCAAAGGTTGCCGTAGCCTGACCGTTTGGGGTAAATCTAAGTTCCGGATCCCTCGTAACGTTACCGACCAAAACAACAGTGTTACCGTTTGTCATTGCAACCCCTTTGCTTTCTTATGTTTGTTTAGCTGTTGGACGTTTCCGGGGCTTTTTTACCCCTGGCTTTAGTCTGTAAGCTTTTGTTTTCCGGCTGTTTTACTATTCTGTGACGAATAACCGCATCGGAAAGACCGAGCATTCTGTCTACTTCCGCTACCAATGGCGGGTCAGCCGTAAACTCGATGAAAACGTAAACACCTTCTGTTTGGTGGTTGATTTCGTAAGCGAACTGCTTGCGTCCCCAAGTATCGATGTGGCCTGTCGTGCCACCTTTTTCTTTTATCAGTTCTGAGATACGATCAATGAAGGCTTTTACTTCATCCTCGCTTAACGATACGTTAAAAATAGTTGCAATTTCGTAAGGCCGCACTGGGCATTCCTCCTCTGGACCCTTAAACATTTAAGGGACCCCTTTTTATCGGGGCAGGTTAAACTTTAGGGACATTATAGCTTGAATTTATGTTGGCTGACTAAAAACATACAAAAACGTACACGTAATATTTAGCAGGAATTTATAGGTTCTGCATACCGTTTAACAATACGACTGAGACGATGCCCTCAAGATTTACGGGGCAGTCTCTTTTTATGTTTCAACGCGGCGCCTTCAAAAGTTCGCATGAGGAAATTCCAATTACAGCAGGTGCAGACTTCGACTTCATAAAAACTTGCATCGGGCCTTTTGTTCATCATGGACAACAGCTCAAAACCGGGAGCCAAGGGTTTACCGTTGCGGGGCAGCTGTGAGCCGAATACAAAGTAGACCAAAACCAACGTAGCATCCTTGCAAATAGGGCAACCGTCGTCCGTCGCCTGTCCTATATTGCTTGCCACTCTCAATAACTCCGGCTGAGCGTCACAGATATCGGCCTGAGCCACCCTCCCTTTTTCAAAGTCGCGTATCAGAATTTCTCTGGTCAACCTGTATTCGATCCAGGAAGCATTCGCGGCCGCTGCTTTGTCCGTAAATGACTTGCCGGATGCTTTTTCCATATCTAAAAAGGGTACCTGAGATTTTGCCTAAAACGGTCATCATCAAATAAAAATCTTGGAAACCTTGTCCGTCGGCAAAATCCGCAATCCGGGGTTTATTAATTTAATTTTTAGATATATCGATACGATATGTTGTCAAGACAGAATTTACGCTATACTGGTCACCATGATCGAGCTTGCCATACTTGGACTCCTGAAAGAAGGACCCATGCACGGTTATGATCTGAGAAAGCGTTTAAAAAATGACTTCGGGCCTCTGGCAAATATCTCCTACGGCTCTTTATACCCTGCCCTGGAAAGGCTGGAAAAAGCCGGTGCCATTACCCAGGTCGGACGTACCGGTCAAAATATAACGGCTCCGGTTTTCACAACCGGATCTTTGGAAGGCGAAAGAGCTTCCTTTATGGCAAAAAGGGCCACGGCTAAAGCCGTAGCCGCCATCAGCGGTCACAGCACGAGGGCAAAAAAGGTCTTCACCATAACGGAAAAGGGTGACTTATTGTTCGAAGAGTTGCTCGAGGATCCGGTCAGCCGTGACGATCCGAGGGGATTTAATTTGCGTTTGGGATTTGCCAAACACCTGAGTCCGACCGCCCGAATCAGAATGCTTGAACGCAGACGCCTGCAATTGATAGACAGGTTTGAAACCAGCAAGAAGAGCCTGGGCCAACCCCATCGCTTATTGGACGAATACGAACTTGCCATCGCAAAACACTCTTTGGAAATTGTGGCATTGGATCTTCAGTGGGTTGAATCTCTGCTGGAAAAAGAAAACCTGCGGAATACCTCAAATTCGAACCCGGTCGGCAAAAGCAACACCGCTCCCGGTGAAACCGCACCTATTGAAGATATCCGAGCCGCCGACAAAGTTGTCAGTGTAAAAAAAGTAAATCAAGAAGCATCTTTTCACCCGCAGGTAGAAACACCTGTTTAAAGGAGCACCAAGAAAGGAAAGCATGGAAACAAACCAGAAAAAAATAAAGGTTGCGATAGCCGGTGTCGGAAACTGCGCCAGCGCACTCATCCAGGGGGTTCACTACTACCAGAACGCCAACGCCGACGAGCAAGTACCGGGTCTTATGAATGTGGTATTGGGCAATTACCACGTCTCCGACATTGAATTCGTCGCCGCTTTTGATGTCGATTCGACAAAAGTAGGCGTGGATCTCTCGAAAGCCATCTCTGCCGGTGAAAACAACACTATTCGCTTCAGTGACGTACCGGAACTGTCGGTGGACGTCAAGAGGGGACCCACCCTGGACGGTTTGGGCAAGTACTACTCACAAACGATTGAGGAGTCTCCGGTGGAGCCCGTCGATGTGGCCGAAGTTTTGCGAGAAACACAGGCGGACGTATTGGTGGCATACCTGCCCGTCGGTTCCGAAAACGCACAAAAGTATTACGCCCAGGCTGCCTTGGACGCAAAAGTTGCTTTTGTAAATGCGATACCGGTGTTTATAGCAAGCGACCCGGTTTGGGCAAAGAAATTTACCGACGCCAATGTCCCGATCATAGGGGACGACATCAAAAGCCAAGTGGGTGCCACTATCCTTCACAGAATTTTGGCAAGACTCTTTGAAGACCGCGGTACGGTGCTGGACCGCACTTACCAGCTGAACGTGGGCGGCAATATGGACTTCATGAATATGCTGGAAAGAGAGCGTTTGGAGTCCAAGAAAATATCCAAGACTCAGGCCGTCACCAGCCAGGTGGATCACGAACTGAAAGCCAAAGATGTTCACATCGGTCCTTCGGATCACGTGCCTTGGCTGGAAGACAGAAAATGGGCTTACATCAGAATGGAGGGACGCAACTTCGGCGACGTGCCTCTGAATGTGGAAGTCAAGCTCGAAGTATGGGACTCTCCGAACTCAGCCGGAGTTATTATAGATGCCGTACGCTGCGCAAAAATAGCTTTGGACAGAAAAATAGGCGGTCCGCTCACCGGCCCTTCCGCTTATTTTATGAAATCTCCGCCCGTACAGTACCACGACGACATAGCGAGACAAATGGTTCAGGATTTCGCCAACGGCACAGACTGAATTGCCGTAACGGCGGGGCGGGAACACTGATAAAGGTTCCCGCCCCGTTTTTTTGAAACCGTCTACTTCCCGGTCGTCTGATTGAGTAGATACCAGCTTTTCAACCTGGCTCTTACCTCATCTTTGCCAAGAATTCCTTCGTCCAAACGTATCTCCAACAAATAAGACAGGGCTTTGCCCACCATGGGACCGGGGGTAAGATTCAACTCTGCCATCACTTCCAAACCGTCCAATTCCGGTCTGATGGCATCCAATTCTTCCTTGGCTCTCAACTCTTTATAGCGTTCTTCAAACCCGTCGATACTGGCCATGAGCGCGTCCGCTTTGGCTTTGTTGCGGGTTGTACAGTCAGCTCTGGTCAGTGCATTGAGTTTTTCCAACAGGTCGCCGGCGTCGCGTGCATACCTGCGGATTGCCGACTCCGTCCAACCCATTTTATAGGTATGAAATCTCAGATGCAGGGCTATCAGCTTATAGACCTGTTCGATCTGATCACCGGAATATCTAAGGGCTTCCAGACGCTTCCTGGCCATTTTTGCCCCGACGATATCGTGATGATGGAAACTGACTCCGCTTTTCGAAATAGACCTGGTTTTCGGTTTGCCTATATCGTGAAGCAGTGCCGCCATCCGTAAAATTAAATCCGGAGGGGTTTTCGCCACAACGGCAACAGTGTGTTCCAACACGTCTTTGTGTCTGTGAATGGGATCCTGCTCCAAAGACAAAGCCGGCAATTCGGGCAGGAAAACTTCCGCCAATTTGTTGTTCAACAAAAACCAAAGCCCGGATTGCGGCTCCGGCAACATGAGAAGCAGGTTGAATTCGTCCCTTATCCTTTCGGCGGAAACTATCTTGAGCCTTTCGCTCATGCTTTGTACCGCCTCGAGAAGATCGGGAACCGGAGTCAGGTTATAACCGCAGGAAAATCTGGCGGCGCGTAACATCCGCAGCGGGTCGTCGGAAAAAGATTCTCTGGGCTCAATGGGAGTTTTCAGTATCTTGTTCTGCAATAAGTCTTCCAGCCCGCCGAAAGGATCTATAAGTTTTATTTCCGGCAATTTGATGGCCATGGCATTGACCGTAAAGTCGCGCCTGGCCAAATCCTTTTCTATGTCCTTGCCGAATACCACCTCGGGATGACGGGAAAGCGAAGAGTAGGCATCGCTGCGGTGAGTGGTTATCTCGAACTTCTGACCGTTGTAAAGAGCGCCTATGGTACCAAACTGTTTGCCCTGTGCCCAAGTGGCATCGGCAAACCTGCTCAAAATCTTCTCTGTCTCATCCGGTTTGGCATCGGTGGTCAGGTCGATATCTATTATTGAAGAACCCTCTTTATAGGGACGGGGAACAAAGCCGTCCCTGACGGAACCGCCCACGATATAGATGTCGTAGCCGGCTGTGCTGAATTGTTCAGCCAAGAACAGTGTTTTATTGATAACCGATTCAAAATTTTTAGGGATCACATTCACAAAAGTACCTAAACATTAAAATAATGCCGGCAGTTGCCGCAACGCCGCCAATTCACTCTATAACCTGAGAATCCGATCATATCGAAGTTTGGGGCTGCGGTTCCGCCTGTTTTGCAAGAGAGAACAATTTAGCGGCCCGTGCCGGCGGGCAGACGGCAAAGAGGGTATTTACAAATTGGCAATATGGGCAAAGCGCTCTCATTTTTGAGATATTGTTTTTTAGTGTCTCGTTTACCGCCTAAAGACTTTGCTTTTACAAAAAGGTCCTCTCCGGTTTTTACCCGCATCAAATGCCGCTTCTGCGGTGGGACAAGTATAAAAACGCTGCTTCTGTCCTTTTCGATACTTACTATCTCGATCCTCGCCGTGTTCCCCGACTCAGTCGGTGCCGCAACGTTGCCGCCGCAAAACCGTTCCGGGGTTCTCGGCACAACTTTGATCTTGTCAAACCAAACAGAATGGATCAAGCGGAGCGGACAGGCTTTTACAATAAGTCTTTCGATATCTTCGTCTTTGCCGGAAAAGAGTCTGGGTCTCCAGTTTTTATTCTATTCCAAACTGACATCCCGTTACACATACAACGCCTCCGCTGACAACCAAGAGGAGAGCCAAAACATAATTGACACGTCGCAGGTCATACCGATTACCCGGCTCAGAACTAAGACGCTTGCAAAAAACCGGTTTCGGACAAACATAAGCTTTCCCATATCGCTTTTGAACAGCAGACCGGGTCATAAAATAACCCCCACTTTATACCTGTCCTGCAACCAAAGTGCCTGTGACGGAGTGTATCCCTTACAGGTTAATTTAATCGACATCCCGACAGACAAACAATTGAGTGTCTTTACAACTCATATCATTTACACTGTATTTGAAAACGGAAATTTACCCTTGGAAGTGGGTTTGATAATCCCCATAGGCGAGAACAATTATATTAAGCCGGGCGGAACAATCGATGTCCCGCAACCGTCAATATCGTCACTTAAGTCGCTCCTCTCGCTTCTGACGGCGTACAAAAAAGTCCCCATTACTCTCAACATAAGCCCCCAGTTGGTATATGCCCTGGAGACCGATACGCAAAAAAGTGCAAAAAATATCATTTCTGAAATCCGTCACTTAATCGGTATCAAATTCAAACTAAAAGACCTGCAGGTCTTGGGACAGGCTTTTTCCAATGTAAGTGCAACGCAATTGGTTAATGCCGGATTGGGTTCCCAGTTGGGAACTCAATTCCAATACGGAATATCCACATATGCAAATTATTTAAAAATCAAAACCAGAGCAAGTCCTTATCTGTCCCCCACGGACTTATCGGCAAAAGCTTTTTCTTTATTGACAGACAACCATGTAAATCGGATGATTTTACCGGAAAACAATATTTTATTGCACTACATTACTACAATTACTGCCCCTTTGCGCATACCTCTCAATAGCGCTGCCCCTTCAAATAAAAGCTCCGCAAAAACTCCCGAAGTGCTGCTGACGGACCAAGGACTCGCCGGCATGTTTATGGACAACAACAGTGATCCCAGGCTGGAAGCGAGCACAATCTTGGGTGAACTTGCACAGATATACTTTGACGCGCCGGACGCTCTCAACAACAGATGCATTATCGTCAACCCGTCTTCTTGGGGCGGGAAGTACCTTATGAAACCCCTCTTGGCCGGATTGTTTTCTTCCAACATTTTGCGGTCAAAAACGATCAATCAAATTTTCGCAACGGTACGGACGGGAACAAACGGCTCTCCCGCACAAGCCAAACTGAGCGGCTACTCCGGCAACCGCTCAGGCAACAAAAAATCACGCGGCAGCGAACGCTCCGGCCTCGACAAAAGCGCTCAATACCTTCGGGATCTGGAATCGATTTTGGGTACAAAAACGGCTTTGGCTCAGTCGCAGAACTTGCTGGCGACTGCTGCCGTTTTGGAAGGAGAAACGAACGGCCTGTCTCCGGCGAAGAGGAGCGCCTACTTTCTGACCCCTTATCAAGTAATTAAAAAAATTGAACCGAAGCTGTCGCTGACCGGAAATAAATCGATAACCCTTACCTCCTCAACCGGAAAAGTCCCCATAACGATCGGCTCTGATTATCAAATTCCCATTAACGTAATTCTTGACGTAAGTTCCAGCGAAGTGATAGTCCAAACCAAACCGAAATTTCTCTCGCTCCGGCATCTGCAACCTGTTTACTTTCAAGTGACGACGAGAACATCCGGCAGATTCATACTAAAAGTACAAGTCTTTTCTCCAAAAGGCCATTTGTTGTTGTTGACTGAGGACTATGTGGTGTCCTCAACCGCCATTTCGCTGCAGGCAATACTGTTGACGGCGCTTGCTCTGCTCATATTGATTGTTTGGTGGGTAAAGTCTTTCATCAAATCGAGAAGCAATAAACTTCGCGCCGGCGGCAATCGATAGCATGACGGATACAACCAAACCGCCCAATAAAAACTCCCGCAGCAACACCGTAAGCATCATATCCGGGGAAAAGCGCAAATCCCAGCTGAACAGGGCTTCATTAAAGACTGCCGGCGGTACCATGTTGTCACGCTTGACGGGGCTGCTCAGATTAATTATTTTGGCATACGCCATCGGCGGCTCCAGGTTGGCGGACGCCTTTAACCTTGCCAACAATACCCCCAATATGGTGCACGATCTCATTTTGGGTGGCATAATGGCCGCCACATTTGTGCCCGTCATTGTGGAACGAATGTCAAAATCTTCCGAAGAAGAGATAAGGGCGTCGATATCGGCCATCATTTCTCTGTCGATAATGATACTGATCGTTTCGACGGCAATTTTTGAGCTGCTGGCGCCGGGAATCGTCAGTTTGTATACATTCGGAACGCATATCAGCCCCCAAGAAAGATCGGTGGCCACGGAGCTGTTGAGATTTTTTGCCCCGCAGGTACTCTGCTACGGTTTTTTTGGCCTCATTGCGTCTTTATTGGCCACAAGAGACAAATTCGAAATAGTGGGCGTCGCTCCGGTGACCAACAATATCGTGGGGATTATAGTCTTGCTCGTTTTTTCTTTTATGACAAGCAAGACAAACGTAAAGCATCTCAACCTCTCCTCCCCGGAACTTATTTTGTTGGGCGTCGGCACGACGCTGGCGGTCGCCTCACAGGTATTTGTCATATTGCCCGCGCTCAGAAGAGAAAAATTCAGATTTAGATTTTCCTTCAATTTCCGCGACCCGGCTATACGGATGATTGCTTCCCTCTCTTCTTGGACACTGGGATTTGTGTTGGCAAACCAAGCGGCTGTGTTTTTCATAATGGCTCTGGAAGTGAGATCGGGCGTCGGAGGGGTCAGCGCGTATACTTATGCTTTTACTTTTTTTCAACTCCCTTTCGGCGTCATAGCCGTATCCATAACAAACGTGGTGACCCCGGATTTTGCCAGATTGTATTCCTTGAACAAGCCGAGACAATTTGCCAACAGGTTTTCATACGGCGTGCGTCAGGTAATGGCTTTGGTAATTCCGGCGGCAGCCGCTTACTTGATCTTGGCCAAGCCGATGATAGCCGCCCTGATAGGCCACGGCCGCGAATCCACAACGGCCGTCGATTTGACCGCGGCCACTTTGGTGATGTTTGCTTTGGGCCTGCCCAGCTTTTGTGTATTCTTTTTGGCCATCAGGGCTTTCCAAGCCATGCACGATACCAAAACGGCTTTTGTTTTATATGTTATTGAAAACGGGGTAAATATCATTACCGCAATTTTTTTGTACCGTCACTTCGGCGTCAAAGGTTTGGCGCTTTCTTATTCCATAGCCTATACCGTCGGCGTTTTGGTGGCACTGTTGTTGATCAGAGAAAGGCTCGGCAGCATCAGCGGAAAAAAAATTCTTTTACGCTCTTTAGAAGCCCTCGGCTACTCCGTTGTAATGGTATTTGCCGTAGCCTTCATAGGAGCGCTTTTCCCGCATGAAAGGGGTGTTTATGAACTGCTCATTTTGATTATGCAGATTGCCGTCGGATTGCTAATATATTTAGGAATCGCAAATATTGCGCGCAGCATTATGGTGTGGAAAGCTAAAACATCTCCGCACGTATAATAAAATTACACATTCAAAGTATATACAATACGAGGTTTAAAATGATTAAAATCATCACCGATACCGCCGCAGACATACCCGCCGATATTTTAAATGAAAAAAATATAACCGCCGTTCCTTTGGGTGTGCGTTTCACCCAGAACGGCACCGATCTGGATGTTGAATCCGTACAGGATTTCTGGAAAACCCTGTCCTCCTCTTCTTTTCTGCCAAAAACCTCGGCTCCGTCTCCGGGCAGCTTTGCGGAATCATTTCTTGCGGCACAATCCGAAGGATACGAAGGTGTCGTATGTATTACTCTAGCCTCTGAGTTTTCCGGAACATACGATGCCGCCTTGGCCGGAGCAAAAGAGGTCAACGGTTTTCCGATTGAGGTCATAGACTCAAAATCAGTTACTCTTGGGGAAGGATTGCTTGTACTTTTTGCAGTTGAGTTGGCAGAAAATAATCTTCCGTTTAAAGAAATTGTCAGCAGTGTCTATACCAAGCGCGACAAAATTAAAGTTATTGCACTGCTTGATACATTAGAATACTTAAAAATGGGCGGCCGGATAGGCCCACTCTCCTCCATGATAGGCACCCTCCTTTCCGTGAAACCAATTCTCGGTATAACCTTCGGAAAACTTATACCGCTCGGAAAACAAAGGACCAGGTCAAAAGGACTTGATTTTTTAATCAACTCGCTGAATACTACTGCCGAGCTGGAAAAGGTTGCCGTAGTACACTCGATGGCCCCGGATATAGACAATATTGCCGAATCCGTAAAAAATATTGTAAAAACAGACGACGTGCTTGTCTCTTATATAGGCCCTATCATAGGAACCTATTCCGGCCCGGGTACAATCGGGTTTTGTATCATGGAAAAATAACGGCCGTTTTTATGGTGCCTTATATTTTCCTGTCTCTTTCTTATCGGTAGTAAGATATTATTATGCAAACACCTTCCGACCAAACAACTGAAGCCGATAAAGCAGACCTGGCTGCCAAGGTAACCGGTTACCTCGAAACGGCGGTAACTTTAATCAGGGATAAATCGACAAAACCGCTTGCCGATGTCATAAATACCATTTTGATTGCGGTTATGTTGGTGCTCGGAATTTCTTTTTTGGCGGTTATCTTTACAATAGGTATAGTTCGGTTATTCGATGATTTGGTCTTTTCCGGCCATGTGTGGGCCACTTATCTTTTACTGGGCGGAATATCTTTCGTCGCCGGATTGTTCTTGATAAGGAAGCTGGGAAAAGAAAGGTCGCATATTGTCTGAAACTCATATTCATGACGTCGTGATACTTGGTTCCGGTCCGGCGGGACTGACAGCCGCGATATATACAGCCAGAGGCAATCTAAAACCTTTGCTGTTGGAAGGTGAGCCCTCCTCAACGGGAGACCAGCCCGGCGGGCAGTTGATGCTGACAACGGAAGTGGAAAACTTCCCGGGATTCCCGCAGGGAATTTTGGGACCGGAGCTTATGTCAAACCTGAAGGAACAGGCACTCAGGTTCGGTACAAATATAACCACGGCAAAAGTCGTAAAGGTCGATTTCTCCGATTCGCCTTTTTCCATATGGACATCGGTATCCGACAACCCTCTTAGAGCCCGCTCGGTTATCATCTCGACGGGTGCACAGGCTCTTATGCTAAATGTCGCGGGAGAAGACAGGTTGCTGGGTCATGGGGTGTCCGCCTGTGCCACGTGTGACGGTTTTTTCTTTAGGGATCAAAAAGTTCTTGTGGTGGGCGGCGGTGACTCAGCTCTTGAAGAGGCCGGATTTTTGTCGAAATTTGCCTCTTCTGTTACCGTTATACACCGCAGAAAAGAGTTGCGGGCTTCGAAAATTATGCAGGAAAGAGCGATGAAAAATCCAAAGATTTCTTTCCTATATAACGCCGTTGTGAAAGAACTTGTCGGAAAAGATAAGCTGGAGTTTGTGAGAATCCAAGACATCGAAACGGGTCTGACGGAAGACGTAGAAGCACAGGGTCTGTTCGTTGCAATAGGACACGCTCCGAATACGGAGCTTTTCAAAAACCAACTCGAACTGGATGACAAGGGATACATCTTGACACGGAACGGCACACAGACTTCGATTCCCGGGGTATTTGCGGCCGGAGACGTCCAAGACTCCAAATACCGGCAGGCAATAACGGCGGCCGGTTCAGGTTGTATGGCAGCGTTGGATGTGGAAAAATACTTGGAATCATCGGAAAAGTAATTTATTCTATTAAAATACGAAAAGGAGACTTTAAATGTCCGGGAGCACGGTAACCGTTAGCGACTCTAATTTTAATGAGGCTGTAATAGCTTCTGATACGCCTATTTTGGTTGATTTTTGGGCAGAATGGTGCGGCCCATGCAAAATGATTTCCCCTATCTTAGACGAAATAGCCGCCGAACATGACGGCAAGGTTGTTATAGGAAAACTCAATGTAGATGACAACATCGAAACCGCTCGGCGTTTTGAGGTAATGAGCATACCTACCTTGATCTTATTCAAAGACGGCGAGCCCAAAGTAAGAATCGTCGGGGCACAGCCAAAGTCAAGTCTGTTAAATAAAATAGACCCATTCATCTGATAACAGACCGGTTTTGACCGCTATACAGATAAATTGCACGCGTGTAATAAAGATATCTTTATTAATTTATTGAGATTGTTACGATAAACACCGACATCACTTCTGTTATCGTCCTATCATTGAATAAATGGTTCCAAACGAGTTGAAGCTGGAAAACTCAGATACCCAAAATACAGAAATTGTGGGCGACTCTCTTCTACCATTAAAACTTGGTGACCAAAATCTGGCGGTTGCCGATCTCCAAAGACGTCTCAACGCCATAGATATAGAAGTTGAGGATATTCACGGTTCATTCGGTTTGTCAACCCAAAAGGCAATAACGGAATTCCAAGCCGTAAGAGGCTTGATCGCAACCGGAGAATGCAACCGGCAAACTTGGGATGCATTGGTTGAATCCGGCTGGAAACTCGGCGATCGCATGCTATACCGCCGTACCCCGATGATAAAAGGGGATGATGTTGCCCAGTTGCAGCAAAGTTTGAGTGCTTACGGCTTTGATCCGGGCAGAATAGACGGTATTTTTGGCGACGAAACGGATTTGGCACTGCGTGATTTCCAACGCAATTGCGGTCTTTTGGTGGACGGTATTTGCGGACAAAGAACCATTCATGAACTGAACAGGTTACGGCCCGCCAACGGCGGCACTGCCTTGGTATCGCCTTTGCGTGAACGTTGGAAGCTGATTTCAAATCGCGAATCGGGTTTGATCGCGAAAAAAATAGTGGTGTGTGAACCGGGCGGCTTTGCCAAAGCCACCACGGCTCTCAAACGGTCTTTTGGCAACAGCGGAGCCAACGTCTTTGTTCTTCCCAATATCAACCCCTCTGCCACAGCGGCGGAAGCCAATCAACTGGGTGCTGACCTTGTTATTTCACTGAACTTACAGCCGACGACAAGAGACTGCTCCATCCATTTCTACAAAGGCTACCGCTATGAATCGGAAACCAGCAAGCAGCTCTCCGAACTGATCAGGCTGGAACTGGCCGCTTCTTTTGACTTTGAAAAAGTTATAACAACGGGAATGGCTACGCCTATCTTAAGGGAAACAAGAATGCCTGCGGTTGAGCTGTATATCGGAGACATTAAAGAAGTCATAAGAAAAATTACTTCTCTGGCCTCTTCAATTGTCAAAGCCTCAACACAATGGATAGAGCACGACTGGGAATAGATCCCGGTTAGGCGCTTATTTATACCAAAGTACGGCTTTATCTGGTGTTTAGCTTTACCTCTGACACTAAACCTCTTCTTCAAGTCTTGAGAAATCCACAAGCTAATCCACAAGTTGTGGATAACCGTAAAGTTATAGTTTATATATACTGAGTTAACCCAAAATAGACGTACTGAATACGCAGTGAAATACTAAGGAAAATCTTTAGAGGTTTCCGACAATTATAAACGTCAAGTTGACGGTCATACATTTGACTCACCCATTGCCAACCATGGCCCGATAAATCCGTTCCAAGTCCTCAAGGGTCGCAAAGTCAATGACAATTTTGCCATGCTTGGATCCCATTTCCACCTTGACCCTTGTATCAAGGTGACCACTGAGCAATTCTTCCAACTCTAAAAATCCCGGAGGCCGTAACTGCTTGGAGGAGATACTGCCCAAATGCCTGCTTTGAAGATCGGCGTATTCCGGATTTAAATCACGATAGGAATCAGTTCCACTCTCTGTAGAATAAAGGGAATCTGCTTTGTTTGGAGCAGCTATATTTGATCTTTGATCGCCGTCGGTTATTTTTTTGACTGCATCCTCCAAACTCCGGACTGATAATTTTGACTCGGCCGCATCCTGAGCCAAACGTTCTTGTATTTGCCGGTCAGGAGTAGCCAGCAGTACTTTGGCGTGTCCCATGGTTATGGAGCCCTCCTGCAGCATAACCTGCACGGTTGGAGGGAGCTGGAATAGTCTGAGTGAGTTGGAAACAGCGGCTCTGCTTTTACCGACCCTCAAAGCAACTTCTTCGTGCGTTAAGCCAAATTCCTCTATCAACTGCTTATATGCCGAAGCTTCCTCTATGGGGTTCAAATTGCTTCTATGTAGGTTCTCTACTAAAGCTTTTTCCAAACTCAGTTTGTCGTCAGCTGTTTGTACTAAAACCGGTATGGTTTGCAGCCCGGCCCGTTTGGAAGCACGCCAACGCCGTTCGCCGGCAATTAACTCAAAAACTCCTGGCTCTGTTTCCCTAACCAGGATCGGCTGCAGTAAACCCAGCGCTTTGATGGAGTCGGATAACTCCGCCAAAGATTCTTCGTCAAAACTTTTTCGCGGTTGATATTGGTTTGGGCGTATGGAGGCTATCGGCACCTCACGCAGTACACTTGTTGCCCCTCCGGCAACTTGGCTGGGTATTAAAGCGCTCAGACCGCGACCCAGGCCGGTAGTTTTACTTGCCATTTTACAATATCTCCTTGGCTAACTCTCTATACGCTATAGCCCCCCTGGAAGAAGGGTCGTGAAGTGTTACCGGCTGTCCGAAAGAAGGGGCTTCGGAAACACGAACGGAACGCGGTATGATGGTGTCACAAACCTTTGTACCCCCATACTGCGTAAAATGACTCTTGACATCCTTTACAACCTGATCAGCAAGTTTAGTTCTGGCATCATACATAGTTAAAACTATGGTGCTGACCACCAGTGTCGGGTTAAGGCTCGATCGCACCAATTCCACGTTGTTTAGCAATTGGCTTAAACCCTCCAACGCGTAATATTCACACTGGATGGGCACCAGGACTTCTGTGGCGGCAGTTAAGGCGTTTACTGTCAAGAGACCGAGAGAAGGGGGGCAGTCGATAAAAATGAAGTCGAAATCTTCTCCCAACTGTTCTATGGACCTTTTTAAGCGCATTTCCCGGCTAAATGAAGTCACCAGCTCGATTTCTGCCCCAGCCAAACTTAATGTAGCCGGAGTAAGAAACAAATTTTTGATACTTGTGGGCTCAATAGAGTCTTCAATATCGACATCGTGGAGCAACACGTCATAAATAGAATTATCAAAATTACGGGCGTGAACGCCTAACCCGGAGCTGGCATTGCCCTGGGGATCCAGATCAATGATTAAAACTTGTTTACCTAAGTCGGCAAGAGCAGCACCTAAGTTGACTGTAGTGGTAGTTTTACCTACTCCGCCCTTTTGATTTGCTATGGCGAAAATACGGCATTTTTGATCTTGTGTCTGTGGCACGCTTAGATTACACATCCTTTGATATGGAAAATTCTTTAAACCACTAAAAATATAGCACAACGTTTCTTCCGGGTAATCTTGAGATTAGTAATAAAAGTCACGTTTTGGTATTTATATTTCAGAAATTTTCATGGATTGTTCTACGTGGAACATTTGCTGTGCCGGTTCATGCGAAAAGAAAAATGTTCTACGTGGAACAATCCTTCGCTTCATTCGCTAAGAAGATGCGGCGTCCCAAATATACCTTTTGCCGGACATGAGAGGTTTTGAACTCTGTGAGATTACTCGCTTGTCCGAGTCAAATCTGCTTCCCTGGTAAGATGCTGAATGCTCTGTGATGCAGTTTTCTTGCGACTGCCTTTAGTAAGCACTAATCTGTTTTGAGTTGGAATATTGGCCTTTTAGCCGGAATGCCGACCCGGCGCGGATACTCGTCGGGACATGTGCCGGTCATTCTTAATTTAACGAAAGAGTATTGGTTCTTGATGGATGCTTCCGGCAAAAGGGCTACTTTTTGACAACCTTCCTTCGGCCAACGCAACTCGGTATTACCGCCGGGTGGCTCGGAAACAACCAATATTCCATCTTTTTGTAAAAACGGTGCGGCACATTCGGCTGTAATGGGAGGTTGGGAAAAACTTCTGGATACTACCACCGAAAAACTGTTCCTCAAAGAAGGTACCCTCGCAGCGACTTCCGCTCTTTCACATACGACATCCACGCGCCGGTCCAAGTCTAAAGACAAAAGGGCTTTATTGAGGAATTCACATCTTTTTACGCTTGCATCCAAAAGCACCAGGCGGCTGTAGTCCAGAGAAACAGCCAAAAAAAGTCCGGGAATGCCGCCGCCGCTGCCCAAATCCAGAATCTCAATTTTGGCTATATTGCTTTCTCTTATGATATTAAGAAAACCAGCGCTGTGTTTAATATGCCCTTCAATCGGCCCGGGCCCTAAAAAACCCAGCTGTTGTGCCTGCAGTAAAACTTTGAGCAGAGCCGGATTTCCCTGTATTTGAGAAGTGCTTATTTGGAAAGCACCTCTGCTTCGCTATTTTCCGAAGATTTATAGATAACGACGCGGCGTCTCGGCTCAAAACCTTCTGATCTGGTTTCCAAGCCTTCCATGGCAGAAACGGTGTCATGTACTATTTTACGGTCTGGAGAACTCATGGGCTCCAGTTTTTTGGTAACACCTGTTTCTATAACTTCCTGGCCAAGCTTTTGGACGAAAGCCATTAAAGCTTTGGCTCTTTTCTCCCGGTAATGTGATACGTCCACAGTCAACCTGGTTCTTTCATCTGTATTTTCGTTGCGCTGTATGATTGTCCTTGTGATGTCCTGTATGGCATCCAGGGTAAAACCTTTGGGCCCCACTAAAATACCCAATTCCGGTCCGTCAATATTGATTAATATTTGTGGATTGTCAATTGAAGCTTCTACCTTGGCACTAAAACCAAATTGCGTCAGCAATTCCTGTAGAAAATGAACGGCTATCTTAGCTTTTTCTTCTATCTCCATCTCATCTACCTCTTTCTGAAGAGTATTGCTTATTTCCGGTAACGGTTTATCCCCTGTTTTATACTTCCTGCTTTGCTGTGTAGCGACTGCCGGTATTTTATCTTTCACCAAACTTGTCTCATTTCCTTCTGTTTGCATACTGCCTGTTTGGTTGTTCCGGTATTTCCTTGGCCGGTCGAATTGATTATTTTTATCTCTTCTTGTTGCCTCAGAGGGCTGCCCCGTAGTCTTGTCAAAATTTTTCTGAATACGATCGCTGGTTCTTTGTTGATTACCCGGTGTTGTGTTGTCAGACTGGACTGCGGGGTTTGAATAGGACTTCCTCTCATCCCTGTTGTTATATGAGCTCCTTTTTTTAAACTGTTTTTTTCTCGGAAGGAACTGGGGTTTTACACGGACTCTTACCCGAGCCTGTTTTGATGCAATACCAAAAATACCTTTTTTGGCTGGGGATACAATAACGACTTCAGCGTCTCTTAATTCTATACCCAAAGCTTCGAGCGCTTCCTGTATAGCTGATTCATTGGTTGAACCGGTAGTTTCTACCCATTCCACTATTATTTACCGCCTTCTTTTCGAGCGTTTAGTTGAATTATTATTTGTTTTTAAGCTGCCTTTGGGGGGAGTGTATCCCTTAGCGGCCATATTTGTCTTATTTTTCGCGGCATCGCTTGGGGTCAATGAAGATGTATTGGAAACCGATTCCAATAAAGCTTTAAGGCCTTTGGGTCTTGGTTCGCCCGCACCGCTTTTTGTTTTTGAAACCTCTGATGCCTGTGATTTCAATTTGGCGAAGGATTCTTTGATATGAGGGTCGTGTCTGTACATATACTCCTGTTGGGCAACCCTAAATAAACTGGACACAATAAAGTACACACTCACACCGGCAGGCAATGCGATATAAATTACCGAATATATCAAAGGAAATATCTTTTGCATCTTTTGCATTTGTTGCATTTGCGGATTGGCTTGGGCGGAAATATTACGCCCGCTCATCTGCTTCATTTGGATATATTGCAAAACAATAGCAATAACAATCAATACGATATAAGGGAATCTTCCTCCCCAGCTATGGAGTGAACGTACGGAATCGGCCAGATTGATACCGAAAGCCGGCAGTGCCCCATGTGCGCTAATGATGGCATGATACATTTTCGACGAGTGTGAAATATAATCAGGGGAAGGAATAAGAACTTTGCTCCCGTGTCTCACCACAGTCTTGGTGGCGGTAATGCCGCGTATGGTGTCATAAAGTATTATGAAAACGGGCAGCTGCAGCAACATAGGTAAACAACCGCCGGTGGGACTTACGCCGTGTTCTTTGTAAAACGCCATCATCTCTTCGTTTTGATGTCTTCTGATGTCTTGTTTTTCCGCGACAGTGGCACCCGGCGGCACTTTGTAGCGGGCTTGTAATTTCTTTAACTCCGGAGACAGCAACTGCATACGCATCATTGACCTTGTGCTCCGACGCGTAATCGGAAAGGTGACGAGCATAATCACTAAAGTCAACAGTGCTATCGAGATGGCATAATTGGGAATAAAGGCGTAAAACTCAGCTAGGAGCCAGGCAAGTGCGTCAAATATGGGCTGGAAAACCTGACCGAGTGTAGATGCTAAAACCACAGGAGGTCCTTTTTATCTTGGTAACGTTATAAGTGTTTCACTTTATACGTTTGCTTACTGAACATTTTTTTGTTTTTGTGAGATTTATTTATAGCAAATTCCGCTTTGGTGGGCACCAAATCAATACCAAAGCCGCCGTGAGGTCTACAACGCAATATTCTTTTTGTACCGAGCACAATGCCGCTATATGCCCCGTGTTCAGTGATGGCCTCTGCCATATATTCCGAGCAAGAAGGTGAAAAGCGGCACGGCGACAATTTTCCTTGCCGCGATATTTGGTAAATTTTGATGAGCTTCAGAGCTGCTTTTTGGGTAAATCTCACGTTGAACTCGTTTTTTGTATTTTTAGAACTGCATTTTGTGCCGCTGTGCGTAAATCCTTATAATCTAATTTAGCAGCATTTGGTTTCATTATTATGAGATAGTCACCCGGTATCAACTGGTTGGCTACTTCTCTGGTGATTTCCCTCAATCTTCTTTTGCAAAGATTTCTTTTGACGGCATTCCCGTATTTTTTACTCACTACAAAGGATACCCTTATTTCTGTTATAAAGCTATTTTGCCTATAAAAAGCTACCGTCATGTATTGATTGGACCGTTTGATCCCGTATTTGTATAAATTAAAAAACGAATTGCGCCCTTTTATGGATAGTGTTTTAGGCTGAGATATGCGCTCTTCCGCGCCTTCTTCTGGCTGCAAGGATCTCTCTTCCTGCACGTGTGGCCATTCTGTGCCTAAAACCATGTTTTTTTGAACGTTTTCTTTGATTTGGTTGGTACGTACGTTTCATAGCTTCTCCTTAAGTATTAAAATAAGCTCTTAAAAAATACCATCTTTAGAATAGCTTGTTTTGATAGATGTTAAAGTTCAAGGCAGAATTACTTAATGATTAAATACTATACGTAACTCTCTAAACACACATATTATAAAAACAACGTTTTATGGGTTTTATCTGCAATTTGTCCACAACTTGTGGATTACGTTGTGGACAAAAAAATTGAAAGGCTGCAAAAATGATTGATCCCCAGCAGCTCTGGAGTGAGTGCTCAAAAGTTATTAAAACACAGGTATCGGAAGCCACTTGGAAAACCTGGTTTTCTGCAATAACACCTGTTGAAGTGGTAGAAAGTACTTTTATCTTGTCTGTACCCAACGACTTGGTGAGGGGTAGACTGCAAAGCCGTTTCAACGGTATTTTGTCTGAATGTGTATCGGACATACTTGGGAGTAAGTTTGAAATCACACTCAATGTTTTGCCGGGTGTTCGGCAAAACATGCTTGACGAGGATGTTTTTTTTAATACCTTTTATAAGGAAAACGACCCTCAAAGTAAAAAAGGGGGGGGAAAGAAATTCAGCTCGGAAAGTGTCTTAGACAGAAATAGTAATTTCGATAATAATAATTTCGATTACAGACAAAATAAGTACAGCTTTGAAACTTTCGTAATAGGTCAGTCCAACAGGTTTGCTCACGCAGCCGCACTTTCTGTTGCCGAAACACCTGGAAGAGCGTATAACCCTTTGTTTATTATAGGTGACGTCGGATTGGGTAAAACTCATTTACTGCAAGCCATCAGGAATTACATCAATAAGCATTTTACAAAAATGAGTGTCTTATATATTTCTGCGGAAACATTCATGAATGAATTTATCGATGCCATAAGAAACAACTCCACAAACTCATTCAAAAAGAAATACCGGGCTTGTGATGTTTTACTTATTGACGACATTCAATTTATCGAAGGGAAAGAATCGCTCCAGGAAGAATTCTTTCATACCTTCAACTCACTTTACGAGGCCTCTAAACAGGTTGTATTGACTTCCGACAGACCTCCCGGGTCCATGAAAACACTGGAAAGCAGACTCAGAAGTAGGTTTTTGTCTGGATTGATTGCCGATATACAACCTCCGGAGTTCGAGACAAGACTGGCTATATTGCGGACTAAATCAGAACACGAGCGCCTGAGTATACCCGACGAAGTGCTTGGGTTTATCGCTGAAAACGTAAAGCACAACATCAGGGAGTTGGAGGGGGCATTGATCAGGGTACATGCCTATGCATCTTTAAACAAACTGCCTTTAAATAAAAGTTTGGCCGAAGAGATATTATCTGACATAAAACGTCAACCAAAAGGAATCACGGTACAAGACATTGTGTTGATAACCTCTAAGAAATTTGGTTTCACGGAAGAAGAGATACGCGGCCCTTCCCGGCAAAAAGCTATAGTTTTGGCGCGTCAAATAGCCATGTATGTCATCAGGGAGCTGACAGATTTTAGTTATCCGTCGATAGCCAAAGAATTCGGCGGGAGGGATCACACCACGGTGATGCATGCCGTAGACAGGATCTCTAAAATAATGGTGGAGCAAAAAAATATTTACGATTTGGTTACAGAATTAATTAGAAAAATAAAAGAAGAGTAGTTTTTATGTGAATAACTTGTTGGTAAGTTTGTGACTGCCTTGTTGATTCTTTGTTGAAAAGTAGATTTTTTTAAAACAATTTGGTTTTTATTTACGGGAGCTGTTGATAATAAGAAAACATTGTGGATTAACTAATATGTAATAACTAGGGATTACATTCACAATTCACAATTCACAGGGACTATTATTATTATGTTTTAAATAAAAAAATTATTATAAGAATGGGTGGATAACAATTGAAATTCACAACAGAGAAAGATTTTATAGCGGAAGCATTGAACGGTCCCGTCAGAGCTGCGACATCAAAAGGCACCTCATACAGTGTTCCGAGTTTAAAATTAAAACTCAAAAGCCACAATTTGGAAATTACCGGTTCTGATCCGGATTTGGTTATATCAACCAGAATCGATGTGCATGGGGAACAAGACGGGGAAACAATTGTTCCCGCAAAACTTTTTCAAGACATCATTAGAGCTCTCGATCAAGGTGCTGTACATGTTATTTCTAACGACGAAGAGATTACCATCACTTCCGGAAAAGCAGAATTTAAAGTACGCGAACCTGTGGGTGGAGAACTTACACTTCTTACAAAAGCCACAGCTGCCGGATCACTTCTCCCCACTAAAGTGGTAGCCGAAGCTCTCAATCAGGTTGTCAGGGCAGCTCTTACGGATAATTCCAGAGCACCTCAATTGTCAGCCGTTCTTTTTTCGGCAACCGAAGACGGAATAAGAATGGTAGCCACTGACTCATACCGACTTGCTTATAAAGACATTAAAGGCGTAAAAATAGACGAGCAGACAGAAGACGTTTTAATTCCGGCAAAAACACTTGATGAACTGCAAAGAATTATTTCAGCAAAACAAAATGCGGAAGATATCAACTTTTCATACAGCGATACAGACGCCGTTTTTAATGTGGGTGACACGAAACTGGCAACAAGGCTCATCAAAGGTCCTTTTCCTGAGTATCAAAGACTTTTGCCAAATAATTACGAAAACTATGCTGTTGTGGAAAAAGAGCCTTTTATAAATGTAATCAGTAGAATCAGACTGCTGATAAGGGATTCAAAAGACTCTTCATCTCCTGTTAAATTGAATTTTTCTGAATCACACATCGAGGTAAGTGTAAATACTCCGGAAAACGGAAGCGCAGTCGAAATAATTGAAGCCGAGTACTCGGGTGACGAAACACTCATAGCTTTTAATCCAAATTACTTACTTGACGGACTGCGAGCCATTAATTCAGAAAAGGTGGTCATTAATATCATCGACAGTTCAAAACCGGCAACTTTGGAACCTGAAGAAGAAAAGGACTACCACTACCTATTGATGCCGGTGAGAATATCCTGAGTATAATAAAAAGCATAGAAGTAAGTAATTTTCGGAACATTCTGAATACAAAATTTACACCGGCAGACAAAGGTGTAACTTTGATTATAGGACCCAATGGATCAGGGAAAACCTCCATTCTTGAAGCCATTGCATACACTTCTATTCTTAGATCAATAAAAAACGATTCAAAAAATTCAATTATTAAAAACGATAAAGATTCGTCAAAGATAAAAGCAAACCTTATAAATAACGGAAGAAATTCTACAATAGATGTAATATTAAATAAATTAAGTAAAGATTATGTTGCTATAAATGATATAAAAGTAAATAAATCATCGCAGTTGTTGGAGGAATTATCAATCACATTATTTACTCCGGAAGATCTTAATTTAATAAAAGGGGGACCAAATTTACGGCGGGACTATCTTGATGACATACTTTCTTTAATATCACTCAATAATTACAATTATATAAGACAATTTGAAAAGTCCTTACGACAAAGAAATATACTGCTAAAACAAGTAACTCTCAAAAACTATAATAATTATCTGGATACATTGAATGTATGGGATGAACAAATTGCAAAATATAGTACAATTTTAGTTAATTTAAGAAAAAATCTAATACTGGAATTAACTCCATACATACAAGAAGAGTTTACAAAAATAACAAATATAAAAAAAGATATAAGAATCAACTACGTATCTTCTGTGGGAGAAAATATTCTTGAAGAATTAATTGATAAACGGACAGAAGATATCCTAAGAAAAACTACAACAATAGGTGCACACCGAGACGACATGGAAATCATTCTGGGAGATTTGGACGCCAGGCGGCAACTCTCTCAAGGTCAGCAACGTTCTTTGGCGATATCATTAAAGCTGGCAATGCACCGTATAGTGATCGATAAGAATAAAAAAATTCCGGTTATATTACTGGACGATGTCTTTTCGGAATTGGACGAAGATGTAAGCCGCAGTTTATTGGAGCAGATTTACGATTATCAGGCAATTGTGACTTCTGCCACGAAACCATTGCAAAAAATATTAGTGAGTAAAGAAGTAAAGATGTTGAATGGTGAGTGTGAGCAATAGTATCGACATATGGATATTTTTGCGAGCATATAACTTATATAGAATATAAAAAGCAGATTTTATGGACGAAACACACCATATATATTTTTCCTGCGAAGAGTATATGAAAAAAATAGGTCATGCCGAAGTTATACTTTTATCAAAAATTCAATCGGTATGGGGTGAAGTCGTAGGCGATAATATCAAACAAAATGTTTTGCCGGTAAAAATTACAGAGGATACCTTGATTGTCATGATATCCAACCCGGCGTGGGATACCCAAGTAAATTTTTTTGCCAAAGACATTTTAGACAAACTCAAAAAGCAAATACTCAATCAAGAATTAACCGTTGACGAAAAAAACGGACATGATGTATACAACCACGTCAAAACCGCGGAGAGTGCTTTTCCTGTGAAGATGAAAACTTTTTTAAAACATTAATTATTCTTTCGGAAGGTCTAGACTAGGAACTGTATTCGAAAATATATAGGCGGAGATAGTGACCGAACAAGCAGTATTAACTTATGAAGCGGAAGATATAGAAATTCTTGAAGGATTGGAACCCGTCCGCAAACGGCCCGGTATGTTTATCGGATCTACTTCCACAACAGGCTTGCACCACTTAATTTGGGAAGTTGTGGATAATTCTGTAGATGAGGCTATGCAGGGGTTCTGTACAAAAATAATAGTCACACTTCTACAAGACGGCGGCTGCCGTGTTGAGGATAACGGCAGGGGTATTCCCGTGGATCCACATCCGAGCGACCCAAGTAAGACGGCGGCGGAAATAGTTTTAACTGTTTTACATGCCGGCGGTAAGTTTGGCGGATCCGGTTATAAGGTATCCGGCGGTCTGCACGGGGTCGGGGTATCTGTTGTCAACGCCCTTTCTAAAAGGTTGGATCTTGAAATCGACAGAGGCGGCAGACGGTACGAAATGAAGTTTGCCGGCGGCGGGACCACCGTGTCAAAATTAAAACCCGTGGGGGACTCACCCAGGAAGCGAACCGGCACCACCGTGGTATTTTGGCCGGACCAGACAATTTTTGACGACGTTGAGTTTCGCGCCCAGACCGTAATGGAGCGCTTGCAAATAATGGCTTTCCTCAATAAAAGCCTGGAAATTGTCTTTATCGACGAAAGGCAAGACCCGGTTTTAAGAGAGATTTACAAATATAACGGGGGTATACAAGACTTTGTCAAGCATTTAAATTCCTCCAAAGAACCTCTGTTTAAAAAAATATGTTTTTATGAAGGGGCAGAACCGGAGCAGGAGGTAGAAATTGCTCTGCAGTGGAATACCACATATTACGAAAGCATCCATTCGTTCGCAAACGGTATATCCACTATTGAGGGCGGCATGCATGAGGAAGGTTTTAAAAAGGCCCTCACAAACGTAATTAATAAATATGCCAGAGCCCGTAAATTGCTAAAAGATAATGAAGCCAATCTGGACGGAAAAGATATCAGAGAGGGACTGACTGGTATTATTTCAGTCCGCCTGCGTGATCCGCAGTTTGAAGGGCAGACAAAGTCAAAACTTGGCAATGTTACCATCAGATCTTTGGTTGAGAAAACAACAAATGAAAAACTGAGTCAGTGGCTGGAGGAAAATCCAAGGGAGGCATCCCAAATTATCCAAAAAGCCATTTTAGCCAGCCGCGCCAGACAGGCAGCCGCCAATGCCAGAGACCTGACGCGCAGGAAAAGTGCCATGGGCGGTGCCGGTTTACCAGGCAAACTTATTGACTGTTCTTCAAAAAACGCCGAAATATCGGAAATCTTTATTGTGGAAGGCAATTCGGCGGGAGGCTCCGCCAAAGACGCGAGGGATCCACACACGCAGGCTATTTTACCGATCAGAGGTAAAATCCTCAATGTTGAAAAGTCCCGCATGGATAAAATGCTGAAAAACACCGAGATTCAGGCCCTGATTATGGCTATAGGCGGAGGAGTGGGTGACGATTTTGATATCACAAAAGTGCGTTACCATAAAATAATCATTCTTGCCGACGCAGACGTTGACGGATCACACATCAGGACCCTACTTCTAACCTTCTTTTTGCGCCAAATGAAACCGTTGATAGAAAGCGGGTTTGTATATGCCGCACAACCGCCCCTGTATTCCACTTTGGTCGGCAACACCAAAACATACCTAAAAGACGACCAAGCAAAAGCGGAATTTTTGGCTTCCCATCCAAACCACAAAAATGAATTCCAGAGATTAAAAGGTCTCGGAGAAATGGACTTCAGTGAATTGGAGGCCACTACCATGAATCCGGCGAAGAGATCCCTGTTGCAAATAAATATGGAGCAGGCAAGTATTGCCGATGAGGTTTGCTCAATTTTGATGGGTGACGATGTTGAGGTGCGCAGAAAATTTATACAGCAAAATGCCAAAGATGTGAGGTTTTTAGATGTCTAAAAACACCAAAGGAACCGATCCTTCAGGAACGACGGAAGAAACAATTACAGGCACTATTGAGCCTATAGAAATTCAACTCGAGATGGAAAGGTCCTTCCTCGAGTACTCTATGTCCGTTATTATTTCCAGGGCGTTGCCCGACGTAAGAGACGGTTTGAAACCCGTGCACAGGCGTATTCTGTACGGTATGTGGGATAACGGACACCGTCCGGACAGACCGCATGTAAAATGTGCAAAAGTCGTGGGTGACGTCATGGGCCGTTTCCATCCCCACGGAGACGCCGCCATATATGACGCTTTGGCCAGAATGGTGCAAGACTTCAGTTTGCGTCACCCGTTGATTGACGGTCACGGAAACTTTGGGGCGCCGGGTCCAAACGCCGGTCCGGCGGCAATGAGATACACCGAATCCAGGCTTTCTCAACTCGCGATGAGTCTTTTGGAAGACATCAACGAGCAAACTGTTGATTTTGTCCCCAATTACGACGGTTCGGATGAAGAACCGCTCGTATTGCCGGGACGGTTTCCGAATCTCTTGGTAAACGGTTCGCAGGGTATTGCCGTGGGAATGGCGACCAATATACCTCCGCATAACCTCGGAGAAATTATTGATGCCACCAAATATCTCATAAATAATCCAGATGCCACTTCGGACGATCTTATGAGGTTTGTGAAAGGTCCCGACTTTCCCACGGGTGCGACAATACTGGGACGCCAGGGGATTATCGATGCGTACAGGACCGGAAGAGGTTCCATTAAACTCAGATCGACGGCTGAAATTATTGAGGGTCGGGGCGGGGTTTCCCAGATCGTAGTCACCGAAATTCCTTACCAGGCCTCAGTGGAAGTTATAGCGGAACGTATTGCCGACTTGGTTGAGGGCGGAGACCTGACAGGAATTTCCGATATACAGGACGCCTCTTCCGCCGGTAAGCCAAAACTTGTCATTACTTGTAAAAGAGATGCCAACGCAAACGTATTGTTGAATAATTTGTATAAGCAAACTCCTCTGCAAAGCTCGTTCGGCATACATATGCTGGCTTTGGTTGACGGAGTGCCGCGCTTATTGACTCTCAACAGCGCTTTGGCTGCTTATATAAAACATCAAATTGAAGTAGTTACGAGAAGGTCTGAATACAGATTAAATAAAGCCAAAGCAAGGGCACATATTGTAGAAGGACTGCTTAAAGCCCTTGACATATTGGACGATGTAATAAATGCCATTCGGTCTTCTGCTGACCGGCAAGACGCAAAAACGAAACTGACCGCCGAGCCATTTTTATTTTCCGATGAGCAGGCAACACATATCCTGGATATGACCCTCAGCCGTCTTACGCGGCTTGGACGCAGGGAGCTGGAAGATGAAATGGCGCAATTGAGTGCTCTAATCATAGAATTGGAGTCGATTTTAAGTGACGATGTGCGTCTTCGTTCGGTTATATCAGAAGAGTTGGAAGTAATTAAGACGAAATTTGCCACCCCAAGAAAAACTATGATCGGTCATGATGTCGGGGAAATAAACACAGAGGACTTAATTGACGACGAAGAAGTCGTGGTTACCCTAACCAAAGCCGGTTACATAAAAGCCGTACAAACTGATTCCTACAAAACACAGTCGCGCGGCGGCAAAGGAGTAAGGGCGGCCAGATTAAAAGAAGAGGATATAGTAGAAGAAATTATCCATACCACAACCCATACCCATCTTCTGCTGTTTTCAAACAAAGGTAAGGTTTACCGCCTGCGTGCCTACGAAGTCCCCATGAAAGAAAGGACTTCGAAAGGAACGGCAATAGTCAACCTGGTTCCTTTGAGTCCCGAAGAAAAAATAGAAGAAATAGTTGCCACAAAAGACTTCGATCCCGATAAATTCCTGTTGTTTGTGACTAAAAACGGGCAAGTCAAAAAAACTTCTCTGACAGAATACGATAAGACAAGAAGAGAAGGCTTTATTGCAATTAACTTACACGACGACGATGAATTGGTCAGGGTGTTTAGTGTGGGGAACAGAGAAGATGTCATAATGGTTTCTAAAAATGGCATGGCAATTAGGTTCTCCGAAGAAGACATAAGGGCTGTCAGTCGCGCTGCCGCCGGTGTCAGGGGTATGAAATTAAAGTCCGGTGACGAAGTGGTTTCCAGTTTAGTGGCCAAAGGCGACTCATCTTTGCTTGTTGTCACACTAAACGGTTACGGCAAAAGAATCAAGCTCGACAGTTTTCACTCACAGGCACGCGGCGGGCAGGGTGTCAGGTGCATACGCTTAACTCAATCAAAAGGCTATGTCGTCTCTGGGTTGATGGCCGATGACGATGATGAAGTTTTGATATCCTCGTCAACGGGTATCCTGATCAGAACTTCCGTGGGACAAATTACTTCTCAAGGCAGAGCAGCTACAGGAGTAAAAGTGATGAATTTGAGCGACGACCAACATGTTGCGGCTGTGGCTTTGGTGAAAAACCAAGACCAAGAATACGAATAAATTGGAAGTTTCTCCAATAAATAACGTCTTGGAATATAAACTGTTATAGGTACTGGGGGGCTATAGCTCAGTCGGTTAGAGCGCAGCACTGATAATGCTGAGGTCGCTGGTTCGATTCCAGCTAGCCCCACTACGTAAGCGAGAGGGGGTGAGTTGTGCCTAAGAAAAGTTCAAGCTATACAAAGGTGTTGCCCAATGGCAATCGTGTGACTATTAAGATCAGCGGTATTGGGTCATACAACGACTCGATTCCCGAGTGGGCGAAACACTAGTACTAATATATCCCGCAACTTTAGCCGAATCGGTTCGTTATTTTTCCAATTCTGATGTCTGTATCAAGCATATTGCAGCTCTCGTGGCCAAACGATATTATTTGTCCGAGCTGTGGACGCACAGATATGATTTACTTAGAAACTCAAAAACGCCGGCAGTGTAAATCGCGCCATACAAAACGGCAATTTGCGGTCAAAATCGGCACTATTTGTAAAGATAGCCATTTAGGTTGGATAAATGGCTTCCGCCGTCTGGCTGATCATTAATACCAAGAACGGCGTTAACTCTTACGAGATTGTACCCGCACCGGGCGTTACACAAAAGGCCGCTTCACTGACAAAATACCCATCGTCGGCGTGGTTGAAAAGAAAAAGTACGTTGGCCAAATCAGGACCTTTATGACCAAACAAGCAGACGCAATCATTACGCTACATTCCGCAAGCAAAACCTAGACGAAGGCGAACACACACTGACGAAAGCAAAATATACAGCCGCGCAAAACGAACGTTTATACACAAATCCGTAAATCATAGTGAAAAAAGTACATTTGCGGCGCAATTTCTATAACTACGATTGATGACTTTTGGAACTTATTTAAGCGTTCTTACAAAGGCACTTACACGCACCTTTCGCCAGCTCACCTTGACAGCTGCCACAAAGAGTACCTATCGTTACAATACCCAAATATTCAATGACGGTCAGCGATTTACTGAATGGTTTGCTAATTACAACAGAAGGTTATGTACAAAACCCTCATTAGTAAAACTTAGCCATCCCTGTTGGATTTGTCCCACTCAATTCCTTATTACCCCTAAGGGCTAGAGCAAAACTTGTGCAATTCGGATCTGATGCGCTATATTTTCCCAGATCTGCCATCCTTCCAAGTATATGGTGTAGGTGGAGTTGGCCGGGATTGTATTTACCGATACCTAAAAATGAAACAGAGCCAGTAATAAAATCAGAAACTAAAAGAATCTAAGTAACAAGAAATGACCAGAATTAAAGACAACTATTAACCCTATATCTATCGGCATACCTAAAACTGCATATGCAAGAGGATTCTTTAACGCTTGCTCTGTCTGCAGACCTAAGGTGTCAGCAGCCATCGTGTCGTCTGACAAGAGGCCCATTTTGACCGCATGTCTACAGCGTCTTACCGCCTTCCGGTAGAACAGCTTGCGAAAAAACAAGACTTTTATAAAAATTGTCTGGGTTGATGTGTGTGATTTTCATTCCTGTAGCTCTTTTTGGGTGGCTATTGCATTGACCAGATACATTAATTTGATTGTTGTATTCCAGCTGCGGATCGTCATTGATTTATAAAGGGGCGAGGACATCGCTTGGTTCAGTCGGCTTTTTGTTCGTAACACACTGAGCCGCTGCGAGTAAATAACACCGTTACCTGGCCACACTGTATCGATGCCCTCACGAGGGTTAAAAGCTGTCATTGCTTCCTCCGCCTCAACATCCATGAGAAAGATAGCGTCGCTGTGATACTTGTCTGGCTGGTCGCCAAAACCATGTGGTTTACGTGTGATAACGTCCGCGAGTTGCTTGTGTGTTAATACCAGCACCTTGATAAGTTCACTATCGAGTTTAAATGTCTTGGGCAATGCCGTTTCGATTATGGTTTTTATGTCATAAGGCTGTTTTTCGGACTGCACAATGACGTTACCGCTGGCAATATAGGTCGTAATACCGGAAAACCCAAGTGCTTCGAGGCAACTCTTTAACTCTGTCATTGAAACTATGTTCTTACCGCCGACGTTGATACCTCGGAGGAGTAATATATAAGTTTGCACTAAATCCCATTATATTCTACGTGTCGCTTATAATTAGTGTATAAATAACCAGCAAGTAGACAAGAGCGATGAGGCCTCTAAATCTGCCTTAATAAGATACCTCTGCCAGGGCCTGTGCCGGATAGCCCGATGAGTAAGTTCAATAAGACTATGCGAAAAATCTTGTCTGAGCCAAAGAAAAACTTAAAAGATAACTCATCCCCACAAAAAGAGAGTGCAAGATGTGGGTTGATTACTTAAGTAGGAGTCGCTCGCCTTTGTGGGACACACACGCAGCCTCTACAGGTCACATCCGGGTGGTCCACCCTACGGGCCCCCGATAATCGTTCGACGCGTTGATGGACGGCTTGATATACTGTTGAGGTGCGCGCATTCGACGACCTTGTGGCCGAGGCGGCTGCCGCAGACGTCACGGGGTGGGGTTTCGGTTGGCTGGACGGCCGGGCGACCGAGGAGCGTCCACCTTGGGGCTATGCGAAGCTTCTCTCCGACAGACTCGGCCAAGTCGACTCTGCCCTAGATTTGGATACCGGCGGCGGGGAGGTTCTTGCCGAGGCCCCAAGGTTCCCATCACGGATGGTCGCTGCCGAGAGTTGGCCGCCAAATGCAGAGCGCGCCCGCCAATTGCTAGGTTCGCGCCATGTGCAGGTCGTCCAACCTGCCGAGGGAGGCCGACTACCTTTAGCGAACGAGTCGTTCGAACTCGTGACAGCTAGGCACCCGGTGCGCCCCAACTGGGAAGAAATCAGTCGTGTTCTGATGAAGGGAGGCGTCTACTTTGCCCAGCATGTGGGGCCGGGTTCGGCCTTCGAGTTGATCGAGCGTTTCCGTGGTCCGCTCGTGAGGGAGCGTCAGCAACGCGACCCGATTCTGGAATCGGCTGCGGCGGAGCAGGCGGGCCTGATAGTCGCAGACCTTCGCACAGCACGGTGCCGCATGGAGATCCACGACGTCGGCGCCGTGGTATGGCTCCTTCGCAAGTGTGTCTGGTGGGTGCCGGATTTCTCAATCGTGAAATATCACCGCACGCTCATCGAACTGGACGCGGAACTTCGTCGGGGTAACCCCTTCGTCGCTCACTCGACCCGCCACCTGATCGAAATGCGGAAACCGGCGCTCCTGTAGGCGAAGTAAGCAGAACGGTGGCGGTTCTCGGGAGTCACCCGATGCGAAGTAGCCTCACGCCGCACCCGTCTAGGTTTGCGAGCTGGAAGTAACACAGACCCCAATTGGTCAGCAAGGGGTATAGCCGCTCACGGCAGTGCTCGGTGTTGAGGATCGCGGTCCTGTAGGTGAGCTCAACGACATCGACCTCAAGGAGTATCGCAAGACCCACGCCACGGGCTCCTGTGAGACGGCTAGGGTTGAAGTGGTGCGCTGTGGACAATTAAGGTACTGCTTCAAAGAAAATAATCAATCGTTCCAGTCGTACGGGTTGTCATTCGCTTTTTGCAGTGTCTCGACATAACTCGATCTGTAATAGTCATGTCTGTTGTCCGTGGGATAGGAAAGTGTTCCTCGGATGTCGTCCAAATTGGTACAACCCCTGCTTTGCAACCAAGCCGACAAATCTTGTAGAAGTTGTGAAACGTATCCAAGACCGTTTCGTAAAATGGTTGATGTGGTCATAACGGCATTGGCACCGACAAGCAGGTATTTGATAATTTCATCCGCAGTTTCTACCCCGGTGGTGGCCGCTATATGAGTTTTAACCCGATTTCTTACCAAAGCTATGACAGCCAGCGGAAGTCTTATTTCGCGTTTGTCAGATAAATTGACAGTGGGCAAGACCTCTAGGATATTTAGATCAATGTCCGGATAAAGGTATCTGTTGAATAAAACCAGAGCATCCGCTCCAAGGGAGTCAAACTCTTTTATGACATTGGATAACGAAGTGTACATGGGAGACAATTTGACGGCGAGGGGTATGTTCACCTCTTCTTTGACCGATCTGAAGATATCAAAGTGCAATTGTTCGATGTCTGTTCCCTGCATCTCATTTTCACTTATGGGTTGATATAAATTCAGTTCGATTCCGGCGGCTCCGGCATCCTCCATTTTCTTGGCATAAGACACCCAGCTGCCCAAACTGGATCCGTTGAGACTTGCGATAATCGGTATGCCGACCCCAGAACTCGCCGCTTCGATGGTTCGTAAATAAGGGAGGGGGTCAGGAAGTTCCAAAGATGCCTGCGGAAAATACGAAAGAGATTCAAGGAAACTGTCCTCATAATTTTCAAGTATAGAGGCTCTTTGGTGTGCTTCAGTGTTGATCTGCTCTTCAAATAAGGAGTGAAGTACAATGGCTCCCACCCCCGATTCTTCCAAAGCTTTAATTTGATTCAAAGATTGAGACAGCGGTGACGGAGAAGCGATAATGGGGTTTTTTAATTTAAGTCCCATATAATTTGTCGTCAGATTCACTGGACTTTTCTGCTTTCTTATCTCGTGTTTGGGTAGGCTTTAGCCGGTTTGGCGGCCATTTCTTCGTATTGTCGCCACTTTCTGTCGACAGCCTCTTCCGCAAGTTTTAAGAGTATTTCGGATTCCTCGGGGTTGCTGCGGCTGAGGGCGTTGTAACGAATTTCTTCCAAAGCGTATTTTTTGAACGAAATTCTTTTTCTTGGGGAGTCTAAAAGAAAAGGCTTCTCTCCTTTGGACTGCAATACGGGATCGTATCTAAAAAGAGGCCAGTATCCGCTGGCTGTGGCCCGATATTGTTGTTCAAGACCGCACCTCATATCAATCCCGTGCGCTATACAATGGCTGTAAGCGATAATTAAAGAAGGTCCCGGGTAGGCTTCTGCTTCTCTGAAGGCAAGCAAAGTTTGTTTTTTATCAGCGCCCATGGCAACTTTTGACACATATACGTTGCCGTAAGATATGGCTTGCAATGCCAAATCTTTTTTCTCCAGTTTTTTGCCTGATGCCGCAAATTTGGCTATGGACCCGAGAGGCGTGGACTTACTCATCTGCCCGCCGGTATTGGAGTAAACTTCTGTGTCCAAAACAAGGATGTTGACATTTCTGCCGGAGGCAAGCACGTGGTCCAAGCCTCCGGCCCCTATGTCGTAAGCCCAGCCGTCGCCGCCCACTATCCAAACGCTTTTGCGCAATAAGGCATCTGCCACACTTTCCAGATCTCTGGCGCCGACAGAGTCGATTGCCGTCAATTTTTCTCTCAGGAGGTCTATTCTCTGACGTTGCAATTCCAATTCCGATTCTGTTGCCTGGGGTGAGGATGTAATTTCAGCTACGAAACCGCTGCCTAAAAGTTCAGACAAATCCTGCAGGTGCCGCAGAGCTATGTTGTACTGGTGGTCTACGGCAAGTCTGATGCCCAAACCGAATTCGGCATTATCCTCAAACAGTGAATTTGACCAAGCCGGTCCCCGCCCGAATTCGTTGGTGGTCCACGGAGTGGTGGGCAGGTTGCCACCATAGATGGATGAGCATCCTGTGGCATTGGCAATTATTGCCCGGTCGCCAAAGAGTTGGGACAGAAGTTTCAAGTAAGGAGTCTCTCCGCACCCGCTGCAGGCGCCGGAGAACTCAAACAGCGGTTTTAGGTATTGGGTTCCGCGGACCGTCGAGAAATCTATTCTTTCTCTTCGCGGATAAGCTAAAGTTTCAAAAAAAGCCACATTTTCCTTTTCCTGCGCAAGGAGCGGCTCTTTGTCAACCAAATTGATTGCCTTGCTGTTTGTGGCGGATGTGACGGGGCAGGCTTCCACACAAAGTCCGCACCCGGTGCAGTCTTCGGAATAGACTTGCAGGGTGTACATCATGTCCGGCAAACCGCGCTCGATGAGCGGTGCTGATTTAAATTTAGCGGGCGCTCCGGCAATGTCTCGACTGTCGTAATACTTGCTTCTTATCACGCTGTGAGGACAAACAAAACTGCAATTGCCGCATTGTATGCAAATGTCGGGATCCCATTCGGCAACTATATCAGATATGTTTCTCTTCTCAAGGCAAGCTGTTCCGGTCGGCCAAGTTCCGTCCGCCGGGAGCAAACTGACTGGGAGATCCTCCCCCTCACCTTTCATTAACTTCAGAGTTACCCTATCGATAAAAGTATCCTCGCTTGCGACATAAGGGTCTGAATCGGAATCACGATAATCTTCATCTGAGGGTATCTCTACTTTTTCCAAATTCTCCAAAGCGGCTTCAATGGCAGCCAGGTTGGCATCCACAACCTTTTGTCCCCGCTTGCTGTAACTTTTGACGATATATTCCGCAATTTTTTTCTTGGCCGTATCGGTACCGATGATGTTGGATATGGCGAAAAAGCTTGTTTGCAGAATTATATTAATTCTTGATCCGAGCCCAAGTTCCCTTGCTATTTTTGTGGCATTGATGACATACAAGGAAATATTTTTCTCTCTCAGTCTTTTTTTAATGCCGGCATCCAAATGAGCACACACTTCTTTTGCCGTATATGGCGAGTTGAGAAGTAAGGTTGAGGATTTATCGGCACGATCCAAAATTTCCTTGTTGCCCACCAAGTTGAATTGATGGCATCCGATAAAAGAAGCGTGTTCAATCAGATAGGGGGCTTTTATGGGAGATTTTCCGAATCGCAGATGCGATGCAGTTTGTGAGCCAGATTTTTTGGAGTCGTAAACAAAATATCCCTGTGCGTAATATCCCAGGGAGCCCAATATCTTAATGGTATTTTTATTGGCGCCTACGGTTCCGTCCGATCCCAAACCATAAAAAACAGCTTCTATGGTATCTGGCGATCTGGTTTCAAAATCTTTACTGTAGCGTATGCTGGAAAACGTAACATCATCATTGATCCCGACGGTAAATCTGCGTTTTGGTGAATCCGAGTCCAGCGTGTCAAAGACGGCTTTCACCATTCCCGGAGTAAACTCTTTGGAAGACAGTCCGTAACGCCCGCCGATGACAGACGGTCGGGCATTACTGCTGACAAAGGACTCCGCTATCAGTGCTTCAATGTCTAAAAACAAAGGTTCTCCGAGCGAACCAGGTTCTTTCGTCCTGTCCAAAACGGCTATTTTTTCAACCGTAGGCGGCAAAGCTTCTATGATTTGCGCCGCCGGGAAAGGCCTGTAGAGCCTGATTGCCAAAAGACCGACTTTCTCTCCGAAGTTATTTAAGTACTGAACCGTTGTCGCCGTGGTTTCGATGGAAGAACCCATGGCGACAATGACTTTTGTCGCCGCAGGATCCCCGAAGTAGTCAACCAGATGGTATGACCTGTTTGTCAGTCCGGCAAAGTCGTCCATTGCCTCTTGGACAATACCCGGGGTTTTCTCATAGTAAATGTTTACGGCTTCGCGCGTTTGAAAGAATACGTCGGGGTTTTGGGAAGTGCCCCTGATAATTGGGTGTTCGGGAGACAAAGCACGCTTTCTGTTCTGATGTATCAAATCGATAGGCACCAATTGTCTGAGAACTTCATCTTCGATGTACTCTATGGTGTTGAGTTCGTGAGAGGTTCTGAATCCGTCAAAAAAATGGAGAAAAGGAATTTTTGATTTCAGGGTTGCCAATTGGGAGACTGCCGCAAGGTCATGAGCTTCTTGTACTGATGCGGATGCCAACATGGCTATTCCGGTCTGGCGTAGTGCCATCACATCGGAATGATCTCCAAAAATCGACAGAGTCGAAGTCGCCAGGGAACGGGCCGCCACATGGATGACGGTTGAGGACAATTCTCCGGTTATTTTATAAATATCCGGAATCATTAACAATAAGCCTTGTGAAGCAGTAAAAGTTGTTCCGAGTGCGCCTCCCTGGAGTATGCCGTGCAAGGCCCCGGCAGCGCCTCCTTCGCTTTGCATTTCTATGACCTGGGGTATAGAGCCGTAGATATTCCTCTTTTTTTGGGTAGACCACTCATCCGTCAGTTCGGCCATGGGGGAAGATGGGGTAATTGGGTAAATGGCACAAAGTTCGTTTAGCCTATATGCCACCGAAGCCGCCGCTTCGTTTCCGTCTACTGTTATTTGCATAACCTAACCTTTCACATCCTCTACCATTTCAATGGCGTGCACCGGGCACTGTTCAAAACATGCTCTGCAACCTGTACACAAGTTGTAATCAAATTTGTAACGGTTACCTTTGCCGAGTTTTATAACTGCATGTTCGGGGCACGCGGCAAAGCAGCCGTCGCATTCAAAGCAATTGCCACACGATAAACAGCGTGCGGCTTCAAAGTGAGCCTCTTCCTCGGATAGAGTGGCGACCACCTCATCAAAATTTTTAACTCTATCCTGCGGGGATTTATGCTGAGGTTTTTCAGCAAGGAGGTCTTTGAAATACCAAAGATTCAAGTCTGATATATGAACAACATCATGTTTCCCGAGAAGTGTAAATTCATTTCCTGATAACCAGGTATCGATATTTTTTGCGGCTTTTTTGCCGTGCCCTATGGCAATTGTGACGGTTTTTTCCGCCGGCACCATATCGCCGCCGGCAAAAATACCCGGATGGCCAGTCATCATTTGGTTATTTACGACAACGGTACCGTCGTTTTTAAACTCTATGCCTTGCACCGAAGCCAAAAAGTCTGTTTCACTGTTTTGGCCCAACGCAAGGATGACGCTGTCGGCGGAAACGGTCTCTTTTTTTCCGGTCGGTTTGGGTACGCCGTTTTCATCCAATTCCATGAGTTCCAACTCCATGCCTTTTTCCCCGAAGGCGGTAATGGTTCGCAACCAATGGATTTGGACTCCCTCAAGAAGTGCCTCGTCGGCTTCTTCTTCGTGAGCCGGCATCTGCTCTCTGGTTCTTCTGTAGACGATTACGGTTTCTTCCGCACCAAGCCGTTTTGCCGTACGGGCGGCGTCCATGGCCGTATTGCCGCCGCCGTAAACCGCAACCTTGCGTCCTATGAGCGGCCTTTCTCCTTCTGCGACGTTGTGCAAGAATTGGATGGCATCCACTATTTTTGAGGCGTCACGGGTGGGTATATTGACGCGTTTTGCCAGATGGGCACCCACGGCCACGAAAACGGCATCGAAACCGCCGCTTTCTTTTTCTTCCAAAACATCGTTGACTTTATGACTGAGTTTGAAACTCACGCCCAGCTCTTCCAGCCGGTTGATTTCAGCGTCGAGGACTTCCCTTGGCAGACGGTATGAAGGGATTCCGTACCTCATCATCCCCCCCGCTTGTTTGCCCGCGTCTCTGACTTCGACTTGGTGGCCGAGAAGTGTTAAGTGATAAGCGGCGGATAAACCGGAGGGACCGGCACCTATCACCAAAACCTTTTTGCCGGAGTTCTTCTTTGGCTTGACGAAAGAAAGTTTTTCCTTCAGGGCAAAATCGCCCACAAATCTTTCTACATTATGGACTCCTATCGACGTGTCCAAATCCTTACGGTTGCAGGCATCCTCGCACGGGTGATAGCACACCCTTCCGTGGACAGCAGGGAAAGGATTGTCTTTGGTGATTATTTCCCAAGCTTTTTGATAATTGTGCTGCTCTGTTTCATAGAGCCAAGCTTGGATATTTTCACCGGCGGGACACGCTTGGTTGCAGGGCGGCAATAGATCCAGGTAAACAGGCTTAAAAGCCCTTACGGGCCCGCTTCTGTAGGTAGGTTCGGATAGGTTGGGTACGGTTGTGATATCAAATGGCATGTCTGGCACATATTCAATTCTGTCAGTACTGAATATTGATCAATAGGGTCTAAAGGCAAAAGACCCGGTGCGCCGTACCCGAAGGGGTTATGAGTCGGAATTTCTGTAAACCGAGTGACTTATTAGGAGGTCTTGTACGAGCTCAAAGGCCATATTTGTTTTGGGTGCTTAAAAGTTTTACTTTTTGCGGCAAAATATCTGAAATTCCTACAAAGGCTATTTGTTTAACCGATAGGCAATCCTCTCCCTTCCCTTTAATCCGGCGATTTTTTGTCTGTCCAAAGTATTGCATTTATGATGGTTAGAAGTGAAAAAAATCATAGTGTCGAAAAGATTATTTACAAACCTTTCTTTGGCTGTGGCAGTATGCTACGCGTTGCTGATTGCCACCGGCGGAGCGGTGCGTCTCACCGGTTCCGGACTCGGTTGCGCGGATTGGCCCACGTGTTCGGCCGGGCATCTGATCGCCTCCGATTCTTTCCATCCCTTGGTTGAGTTCTCCAACCGGATGGTTACGGTTGCTGTCAGCGTGGTAACCGTGGTTACGTTTCTGGCCTCTTTTTACAGAAATCCGCGTTCGCGTAAACTGATTTTGCTGACGGGAATCATCTTTGCCGGTTTGGCGGGACAGGTTGTCGTGGGGGGCCTCCTTGTTTTGACAAAATTAAACCCCTACCTTGTCGCCCTGCATTTTCTCTTGACCATAGGAATTTTAGTCGTTGCCATATTTCTCTTTCACCTGTCGCGGCAAGCGAAAACATATAAAAAAACCCCTTTGGTGACGTCGGAAATTATCAATCTGACCCGCCTGCTGCTTCTGGTTTTGACCGCAGTTACCGCTGCCGGTACGATGGTAACCGGATCCGGTCCTCATGCCGGCGGGAAAGGGGCACAGCGCGTTCCCATTTCTTTTCGCGACATGGCTGAGTTGCACGCGGACTTAGTTCTTTTCCTGGCGGGATTGACCGTGGCATTGTGGTTTCTGGTCAAACAGGCACGGGTCGCCGGCTCCATTCAAAAGCGTTCCATGAAGTTGGTGGAAATTGTGGGACTGCAGGGTGTTATAGGCTACACCCAATACTTTTTACACGACCAAACGGGATTGGTCGAGATCCACATGATAGGGGTAGCGTCACTGTGGGTTTTTCTGTTTTGGTTCTATCTTCAATTGTATAGTTATCAGCCCTTTGGTGATGCCGAATCACACCGGTTGGCGAACACGGGCTCCGAAGCGTTGGTCAATTCCGGAAACAATTAAAAACGGCACGGCCTTTTGCCCGACCCTCTTTGTTCTGAGCGGCTGAAAAAATTCAAAGGCTTATTTGCCGCATATACAAGCGCGCGCTTATTAAACTGATTAAATTGTAAATAATGACTTTTGACAAAACTGCGCTACCGGATTTAGAAGCCACCGCAGAGCAAATGGGTTCAAGTTTTGTGTGGATCGTGATCGTTTGGAATGACCCCATCAATTTAATGAGTTATGTAACGTACGTGTTCCAAAAGTTATTCGGATATTCGCAGGCCAAAGCTCAGAAGCTTATGCTTGATGTACACAATAAAGGCAGGGCGGTCGTTTCCAGCGGAACGCGCGAAAAGGCGGAATTGGACGTACTGCGTCTGCACGGTTACGGTTTGTGGGCTACACTTGAAAAATCGACGTGATGAAAAAAAGATTTAAGCAGCTGCCCGACGGTAGATATTCCGTTCGATTACCTACCGAAGAGCGCGTGTTGTTAAAAATACTGCCCAATCAATTGCTTGACTCCCTAACGGTTTTATCGGAAGCGTTGTCCGGCAATACAGAAGAACACCCACTCGGGCAACCCGATGACAAAGTACCAGAAGACGAGGAAGACGCTCTTTTATATAAAGACAGTTTTTATACAATTGACGATTTTGAAATTCCAGAGGCCATCAAACGTCTTATACCGAAAGCGTATCCGCGCGATGAAAATGCCCAAAATGATTTTTCAGCCTTGACGGTTGCCAATCTTTTGGGAGAACATGTCGACAATTTAACTTTACTCATGTCGAGTATCTCAAACCAATACCTTACGGCCGACGAACTACACAAGTGGATGGTTGCCCTCAATGATTTACGTTTGGTTATAGGCACGACCATCGGCGTGACGGAAAATTCCTCGCTGCCCGACTACAACGATCCGAGTATCTCCCAGTGGATTGCTTACAGCTACCTGACGGAACTGGTTGAAGACATAGTATCGGTACTGTTCAATGAACTTCCCGATGTCGAAGAAAGCGAAGACCCGGCGTTGCCGGAAGACCCATGGGGGGAGCCGCCGGGAGGCATGAGGTGGGACGGTACGGTAAAACCCGATCAACAGGGTCCGTTTTTTCAAAATTAATATTTAATAAGTCATATCGGTCTGCTTCATAACTAAGGTGTATATGTATTATGGATAAAATTTTATTCGGCAGTCTGCCCTTTCGGTAACCGTGTGACTTCTATGGCTAAAGCTCGCATTTTGGCATTGATGGGCTCCGGAGAAATAGCCCCCAAATTGGTGAAAACACACAGGGAAATAATCACCAAATTCCATAATCCGAAAATAGTATTAATTGCCACTCCGTATAGGTTTCAGGAAAATGTGAAAGAACTGTCGGAAAAAATTATTGATTTTTTTCGGGTAAGCCTCTTGTCTGAAGTAATACCGGTGGATCTGCCTGACGGCAAAGACGATTCATACAGTTACGTTCTTCCGGAACTTGACGATGACTTAAAATACAACAAGTTATTAAAGGAAGCCGATATCGTTTTTTCGGGCCCGGGGAGTCCCAGTTATGCTCTATATAGGTGGCAAAAGAGTTTAACTAAAGACCTGCTGACGGAAAAATTATTAAATGGCGGTGCTGTGGTTTTTTCAAGCGCAGCGGTTTTGACACTGGGAGCCTACAGTGTTCCGGTCTATGAAATTTATAAAGCCGGGGAAGCGCCGAAATGGTTAAAAGGATTAAATATTTTAGAGGCGATAGGCATTCGAGCAGCCCTTATTCCTCACTATAATAATGCGGAAGGTGGGACGCACGACACCAGATTTTGTTACCTGGGGGAACGTCGACTTGCTTTTTTAGAAGATCAATTGCCCCGTGACACAGTAATTTTGGGTATCGACGAACACACGTGCCTGTCGGTAGATTTGGATGAATCCGCCGTCAAAGTGAGCGGTTTGGGTAATGTCACCGTCAGGTACAGAGGTGAATCCCGCATAATAAATACCGGCACAACTTTGAAACTCGACGGTTTGCGGGAAATAATTTCCTCTCTGATGCCGGACGGCAAAGAAGACCCCTTTTCTCGCAAGGTATTTTCTGGTCGGCAACACCAAGAGACAACCGAATTTGAGCAAACCGGCTTGCATGACAATGGAGTGAATGCTGACAACCGAGGCGCGGATACCGAACTCCGAGAGGTATTTTTGGGGTTTGAAGAAGAGTTTGTCCACTCGCTAAATGAAAAAGATGCCGATAAAATTTTTTCCGTATTGAGTGAAGCTTTAAATTTTCTCATGAGCGCCTTTTTGGCAGCCGATCCGCTTGCCGAAGAAAGCATAAAGTTTGCTTTGAATAAACTAAAAAGCAGGTTTTTGCTTCTTCTTCGAGAGCTTGTCTCTTGTGCCAAGAATGGCTTTGTCGACAAAAAAATACTTTACGCTCCTCTCGTGAACGGTTTGATTGCAATGCGCAATGAGGCAAGAGACGCCAATCTTTATCATGAGGCAGATAGACTGAGGGATATTTTATTGTCGGCAGGGATCCAGATCCAAGATACAGCCGACATTACAACTTGGAACTTTAAAGACTAAGAAGAAGCGGTGGCTTGTGATGCAAAAACACGCCGACTGTAGGATTAGTGGCCAAATTAAGCCGTCTTGATAAATCGATACTGTTTAAACTGCTAATCTCTATTTAGTCATTAACCGGCCCCCATCGTCTAGAGGCCTAGGACGTCGCCCTTTCAAGGCGGAAGCACGGGTCCGAATCCCGTTGGGGGTGCCAACCGTACCGCCTTACGAGATCAGGAATTATTACCCCTGATGTCGTAAGGTTGCCGTCAGAGTAGATTAGTGCAGCATAAACTATCTAAATACTTAAAGCCCAGAAAGAAAGTTACTGGCAGGCAGATGTTGAAAAGTTATTTTCGATTGCCTCAGGCTGGGATGCAAAAGAGTTTTTCATGGCCAATCCGTCAGTAGTGTTTGATGCGAAGCCACGATAATAAAGAGCGTCGCGGCAAAAGCGCTTTCGATCAGCGAAGAGCAGCCAATTGTTCAGATCAGCCGTCACGAAGACCGGTATTATAAATTATCGATTAAAGAGGAAAGCGGCGTAAGCCAGGTATTGGCGGAGTTGCTGTCCGGTACCACTTCTTATGAAATTTTTAAGATGAGCTTTTATTTTTTGATTAGCAAAAAATACAAAAAATAACTTTTTAAGGTGCTACTTTTAAACAACAGATATGAGGCGTCATTTACTGGCACCCCATATAAAGTAAGGACCTGTGGTGCAGCTCGGAGTGCACGCCGGCCTGTCAAGCCGGAGGTCGCGGGTTCAAATCCCGTCAGGTCCGCTACAACTTTGACGGATACTTGTTTTCTGTGTCCGCCAAGTATGGTCGGGTAGCTCAGTTGGCAGAGCGCGCGCCTGAAAAGCGTGAGGTCACCGGATCGACGCCGGTCCCGACCACAAATTTTTTAACCAAATTTCCCCGTTAAGGCCATTACGGGAGTGTTTTGTCCGGGAAAACCGACGTATATATTCGATATTGGAATATATATTCCAATCCGATGACATACGCATTACAGTTATGCATACATCGTCAATAAATACTTCTTCTGCTCTTGACTCCCTATTTTTTCTAAGGTAGACCTTTTATTGCTTTGGAAATGCCAAGGCATACCATCATTTCAATAGGGGAGTCAACATGATAGGTGCGAAAATGAAGCAAGTTTTGCAGATTGCAAAAAAACATATCTTGGTAAGTACCCTCTTTCTATCAGGTATGACGGCGGTAGTGGGCGGTGTCGCGGTATCCAATGTAGGTGCCGCTGTGTCTGCATCTTCCACTGCCCCCATCAACTCTTTGTATCACCGGTACCAGTATAAATCGCGTCATCTTATCGGATTTGAGTCGGGTGTCAGCAGACCGGCAGGCGGATGTACTTACGAAAACCATCTCATTTCCTGTACTGCCGGAAGGGGAAATATGGGGATGCCTTTCCCTCCGGAACCGCCGATGCATCCGGGCTATCCAAATATGCCTTTCCCTCCGGAACCGCCGATGCATCCGGGCTATCCAAATATGCCTTTCCCTTCCACATCAACAACCTGTCAAGCGGCCTCATCGGGGGATGCCGTACCGACGGCACGGGCTGTGGTGTCAATAAAAATGACGCAATATGGGCCGGTCCTGGCTGTCGGGAGTGGGTCTAATGTCAATTGCTCCCTATATACTCTGACGGCCGACAACACCGCCGCGTCGCCGGCAACCTACGGTTGTACCGATACACCTGTAGTGCCGAATTTGGGTTCATGTGCCCAAAATATATGGCCGGCCTTGCTTTCTGACGGTACCCCTGTAGCGGGAATGGGCGTAAACCCCCATTTATTGGGAATCGTCAAAAGAACGGACGTCATCAGCGGGAAAACCGTTGATCAGGTAACTTATAATGGGCATCCCTTGTATCAATTCTTCCTCGACAAGAAATCAAACGATCTGAACGGTGCTGGTTTGAACGACGGTTTAGCCGGCGGTGTTTGGTATCTCATGTCTCCGATGGGTATACCTGCCGCAGGTCATGCTACCGTGACACTCGAGGGCACGACAAATGCCGGTGTTGTATTATCCGTTTTGATGAATACCGGAGCCGGTTATAAAGAGTATCCGGTATATACGTTCAGTGGAGATGCAAACGGTAAAGTATCGTGCACAGGGAAGTGCGCTCAATTCTGGCCGCCCGTTTTGACATCGGAATTTCCTATAGCCACGAACGGCGTAAACCAAATGCTTTTGGGAGTTACCAGGAATTCAGCCGGCAGTCTGCAAGTCACTTATAACGGGCATCCCTTGTATCTGTTCATAAAAGATGCTGCCATCAGCGCCGCAGGTGAAGCTACAGGCAATGGCTTGGGGGCTTTGTTTGGCGGTACGTTTGAGACCGTTAACCCCGCGACACCCGTGACTTCTTCCACTACCACAACAACGGCGGCTCCGACCACAACAACGGCGGCTCCGACCACAACAACGGCGGCTCCGACCACAACAACGGCGGCTCCGACCACAACAACGGCGGCTCCGACCACAACAACGGCGGCTCCGACCACAACAACAAATCTATACGGTTAGGCAGTACAGCAACGCGACAATCAGCCAATGATGCTTAGTGATTGAAGAAAGACCAGTTGGGTGAATCAAATAGGTTTACTCAACTGGTCTTTTGATTAATTTGTAGATTTCCAGACGTTATAAGATTTCTCGTTGTCAATTAAAAACGATGCCACAGATGAAGGCCATTCTTTGTTTAATTTAGCTGCCACCAAAAGTCCTCCTATGCAAGAGGGAGTGGTGGGCGCCTTTATTGTCGCACCCGGCAGGTATTGGTGAATGTATTTCTGGAATAGCGGACTTTTGTCGACAAATCCGCCTACGAGACCTAAATCAAACTGACCGGAATCGAGATGCAAATTGCTTAATGCGCAGATTACTAGAGATTCTATATCTTTTGCTGCCTCGATAAAAACTTCTATAGCTACCTCGTCACCTTCCAAAGCCGCTGTTTCCACTGTCGGGCCAAAACCGGCTATCTCCGCTTTTGTAAAAGGTCGGTGATATGCCGCTTTTGCTAGATGCAATACCGTGGGGACGTTGTAATGCTGGAGTGCTAGATCGGACAGTACAGTTTCTTTACCCCTGCCGTCGCGCCATTGGAATATTTTTTTGAGGCCGTTGAGTCCTATCAGATAGCCGCTTCCTTCGTCGGCAAACAGGTGCCCCCATCCGCCGACGCGCCAAGCCATTCCGCCGTCATTAACGCCGAAACAATTACTGCCCGTACCCGAGATGACTACAACCCCTTCTTGACACATCAGCGCAGTCGCCCAAGCGCTTACAACATCATTCATGATCAATACGGTCGTTTTACCTATTGCATCCCTGATTACATTTTCCATAGCAATTATTTCACTGCGTTCGTCTATACCTGATATACCACCAAAGGCTGCCTTGACGATAAAGTCCTTTTCGTTGTCGGCTTTTGCTTTTAAAAACACCTCGTTTATGCTCTTCAGAATATTTTTAGTAGCTGTTTCTGTGCCGTAAGCTTCGGGGTTTCCGGGTCCTGTCCGGGTAAAGTAGACTTTGCCGTTTGGGAGGTAAAGCGCCGTTTCTGTCTTTGTGCCGCCACCGTCTATCGACAAATAGGCGCTCTTTATTTCAGACCCCGGTTTTATATTTGGTGCAAGTTCAGGAGGTATAGCGATTAGAGATTCTTGAGCAGTCATTATCCCCATAATAGTTATGAAGTAAAGCAAAAAAAAGTTTTTGATTACAAAATAAATTCAAATGTTCGGTAGAGAATAAAAGTTGGCAGCTTTGTTTTTCTTGTTTGCAGACAGTTTATTGTCTAAGTACGCGTACGGCTGTGTTTGTTATATGGATGGAATTGATAAAAATTTTGATTTTGAAACAGCACTTTTCATTGTCCCTGGTAACGTGGTTAAACAAGAATTCGCCGGTCGCAGTTTTATTTGCAATTTATCCAATTGTTTTATATTGTGTTCATGCCTACTTTATTAATAATAGGTGATAAACAAAAATTCATAAAAAGAAAACAATTTTTTGAAAAGCTGTATTGGTGTTTTATTGGATTTGAATGTAAATATCTTGATGGTCGGGCTATGTCTTATAAACTGAAATTAATGTGGTCAACACGTATCTTTTGCACGATCATGTCAATATTATTGCTACTTGCATACTTCCTATTTCCGTCTTTCGGCTCTGTCGCATATGCCGAAGGAGTTTTACCGCTGTCGGTTATTTCTCAACCGAAAATTACCAGATTAAGTCCTCCTTCGGGAGCTTCGGGTACTCAGGTGACGGTTATCGGCAGTGGATTCGGTGCAGACACAACCGTATCTATAGGCGGCACTGTCGTATCGGCAACAGTGAAGCCCAATGACAGAGCATTGGTGTTCACTGTTCCGAATTTGCCCGTCAAAAGTGCGACAATTATTGTCAATAACCCGGGTACGATAGAGGCAAGTGCTGTTTTTCAGGTGCTGGCACCCCTTGTTTTTAACCAAGCCACCATTCCTGTGGTGGAAGCCGGGCAAAATCTTTCTCTAAAGCTGACGGCGACGGGAGGAAAGTCTCCGTATACTTTTTCTTCCTCCGGTCCTCTGCCGGCGGGTATTCAGATATCGGCAGCCGGTTCGATTCAAGGCACTCCGACCCAATCCGGAGTTTTTATCGCAACCTTACTCGTGACAGACAGCAATCACCTGACTGCCAAGTCAAACGTGACTTTTACGATAACACCCGGACCGGTCATAACGACACAGGCGCTTGCTCCGGTGATACAGGGTTCAAACTTCTCAGACACTTTATCGGCGACGGGAGGGAGTCCTCCTTATAGTTGGACTATAGCAAAAGGAGCCATTCCCGGAGGTCTGCTACTGACTTCAAACGGAATTTTGGAAGGGCGGCCCGGTGTCGCCGGAGTATATAACATTGATATCAAAATCATCGATTCCCTCGGGGCTTTTACGACCTCCTCCTTTTCCTTTACAGTAAAAGCTCCTCCGCCTCCCCCGCAAAGTGTCGTAATTGTGAGCAGGGGAGGCCGGTTTGCTTCTTATGATTCTTCCACCGCGACTCCGGTCCAAGTACCGGCAAAAGGTCATTTGCCCGGTATTACGATAGGGGTAGCCGAGTCGGCGGGGTCCTCCGGATATTTTGTTGTCAATTCGGTGGGCAGGATCACAACTTTTGGCGGCAGTTTTCCCTTAAGGTCTTTGCCCAGAAAAAAACTGCAAGGCCGCATTATTGCTTTGGCTTCTGATCCGTCGGCTCCAGGCTATTGGCTATTGAGCAACAAAGGTGTTATCTATCGGGGCGGCAAAGCCAAGTTTTATAGAACCTTTTTATCCAACGCACCGGTAAGGGGAAAATACAAAATTACTGAAACCCCTCTGGCCCATCAACACCTGGTTGGGATTGCAAGCGCGCCTCATGGCGGCGGCTACTGGGCTATCACTGCCAACGGTTGGCTTTGGGGTTTCGGGTCGGCAAAACGACTGGTACCCTTATACCTACGCAAAGCGGTAAAAGCGTACCATAGTCACGTAGTGTCAATAGTGTCGGCCAAAGTCGGTATGGGATTTTATGTGGTGCTGGCCAACGGTCAGGTTTTGTCATTCGGGTCGGCGGTCAACTATGGGAGCCCCGGTATCCGCCTTGCCGATGCCGCCACCATCGTCATCGCTCCCGGGGGCAAAGGTTACTGGTTGCTCACCAAAAAAGGCCAGCTTATTCCTTTCGGCCAAGCCTCGGCTGTCACGTTTGTAGGCGGGGATTATTTAAACAACTCCGTGGTAAGCGGAGTTGCAATGCGATAGCCGAAACAATCCTAAACGTTTGATTTGGCCGAGATCAGTTTTTCCAGCACTTCGTCCGGTACGGCCAAACTGCCTTGCCCGATGCCGATAAACAGGTCCGGTTTATATTTTCCATGGAAATCAGATCCGCCGGTTGGGATAAAGCCGTATTTTTCCGCTAAAGCAACCAGCTTTAATATCGTACCGGGAGTGTATTTGCCGTAGTAAGATTCTATGCCTACAACTCCGATTTCTTTCATGTGAGCCAAGCTCTGTTCTAATCGGTCAAAACTGAAACTGCCCGATAAAGGATGTGCAAGCGATGTGACTCCCCCCGAAAGACTGACGACTTGTACCAATTCCTCAAGCTCAATACGTTCTTTGGGTATGTAAGCTTTGCCGTTGTTGCCGAGCCAGACAGTGAAAGCTTCGTCAAGAGAGCCCACCATTTTATGATTTAAGAGTACTTGGGCAAAGTGAGGTCTGCCGATTAAACCGACTCCGGCTTCTTTCTTGACCTCGTCCAGAGTAATACCCATTCCGAGTTCGTTCAATTTGAGTACAAGACGCTCATTTCTGGTAGAGCGGTCGTGTTGCAAAGCTTCCAAATACAGTCCCAGGGGACTTTTTGAATCCGAGACAAAATAACATAGAACGTGAACGGATATATTTTTGCCATACAGACAACTCACTTCACATCCAGGAATCAGGGTTATACCCAGCTCTTCTGCTCGTTTGGCAGCGCGTTCCAATCCGTCAAAAGTATCGTGATCCGTCAGGGCTATCGCAGTCAATTCGGTGTCTTTTGCCGCTTCTATGATTGATTCCGGAGTTTCGGAACCGTCGGAAAAGTTGGAATGTATATGAAGATCGATCACAACAAAAAGATAGTTCTTTATCGAAGGCGGGGTAAGAAAATTTTGGAAAGAACAAAAAAGACGGATATTTCTATATCGGAGGTATTGTCTGTTCGTATTGCTTTTGGGCACGAAGCCCGTGCCGGTGGTGGCATAATGTATTAAGTGGAAGAAGCTTGCGGAGTTTTTGGTATCTATGCACCGGGCATGGATGTGGCGCCTTTGGTATTTGACGGAATTTTTGCTTTGCAACACAGAGGGCAAGAGTCTGCCGGCATTGCGGTAAGCGACAGTGTTTCGATAACGGTTGTCAAAGATCTGGGACTTGTCACGCGGGTCTTCGATCAAAATACTTTGCAGTCCCTTTCCGGTTACCTGGGTCTTGGACACGTGAGGTATTCGACGGCGGGAAAAAAAGATTGGATGAGTGCCCAGCCGGCTTACAGGTCTGCCGGTGAAGTGGGTTTTGCACTCGGACATAACGGCAATCTGACCAATGTGGAAGAACTCGCCTCCTTGGCAAATATGCTGCCCGGCGTTCTTACCAGCGATTCTGATATAGTTGCCGAGCTGATAAGTCAGACCATCAACTCTTTGCAGCCAACATGCGCATCCGACGTTCAGGATGCTCGCCTCCCGGACAGAACCATATGTGGGCCGGAGGAAGCCGATAAAGACAATTTGCTTCTGCAGGCCCTGTTCCAAATCCTTCCCCATCTGAAAGGGGCTTTTTCCTTCGGTTTGATCGACGCCAATCAGTTGATAGCTATACGTGACTCCAACGGCTTTAGACCGCTTTGTTTGGGCAAGCTGCCTTCGGATAATGCTCCATCAGGTGCTTATGCCATTGCTTCGGAAAGTCCGGCGCTGGATATAGTCGGGGCTGATTTCATAAGAGAAATTCAACCAGGAGAAGTGTTGGTCATTGACAAATTCGGACCCCGCTCTTATTTTCCTTTCGAAAAAGAGCGTGTAAAGCCCAGCTTATGTTTGTTTGAATTTGTTTATTTCGCAAGACCGGATGCCGTGCTATGCGGATCGGAAGTACACGCCACCAGGCTTCGCATGGGCATGCACCTGGCTATGCAGGCGCCGGCAGACGCGGATTTGGTGATAGGAGTTCCCGATTCCGGCGTACCGGCGGCGGAGGGGTTTGCCATGCAAAGCGGCATCCCTTACGGTCAGGGGTTGGTAAAAAACCGTTACATAGGGAGAACTTTCATTACTCCCAATCAAAAAGCGAGAACGGATGCCGTAAGAAGGAAATTGAATCCTTTGAAAGAAAGCGTCAAGGGGAAAAAACTTGTTGTGGTGGACGACTCAATAGTTCGCGGTACCACAATCCGGCAAATAGTTTCCATTTTGCGTGATGCCGGTGCCACGGAAGTCCATTTGAGAGTTTCCTCTCCTCCGTTTAAGTGGCCTTGTTTTTATGGCATTGATACGCCGTCACGTGAAGAACTTCTTGCTGCCAAGTACAGCGAAGAAGATATGATCGATATTTTGGACGTGGACTCCATCTCCTACTTGAATCTGGAAAGCCTTTTTGACGCCATAAACGTCGGGAGAAACGGCTTTTGTGATGCCTGTTTAACCGGCAACTACCCCACGCAAATTCCGGTTACGATTAAAACCGGGTCTGCGACCTAGAAACCGCTTCCTGTAACGATTTAAGATTTTGACTCAATCATCCGGATTCGGATGGGGTTGAAAGATCTCAAGGAATTCACTCGACTGCACAAAGTATGTCTTCATTTTTGACGGTAGTTCTCAGGTTCGCGGAGTATACGGATTCATAATGTAAATAGCTTTCTGCTGAAGGTTGCCAAGTCATCCGCCACTCGTCCGGCTTGTTCGTATAGCCTGTCGAGTTACAGGGTAACCGTTTGAATGGTCAAAAAGTGTCAGTCAGAACTCTTTCCTTTTCCATCTGTTGTTTAGGGATACAAACAGGGCTTTTTTCACAATATGAAGTGTGCATAAAACATGAGATGTTGTAGGGATTTATATCGGAAAAAGTAAAACGGCAACTCTTTAAGTATGTACTGCTATGGAGTTTAAATAAATGGTTACGGTACGCGAGTTTCCCGTTTGAAGTAATTTTGTATGACGCCAGGGTTAATTTCTAAATCATTTTATGCATGTAAAAATAAAATATATATTTAAACCAAGTTATTAAATGTCTGGAGAATAGTTGTCTACTGATGCAGTTGTTTTTCATATACTTGCCTATGCAATAGCTTTCTTGTCTTTGTTGAGAATCGGGCTTTGGGCTTACAGAAGAAAAATAGTTCTTTTACAAAGTCAGGCATTAATAGATCTGAAAAGCCTGAACAAAGATTTTGCAGATCTTTCACATCGACCAACATCGGTAAACAAAACATTTAGCAGGACTGTCAGCTCAAAAGCTAAATTTGATAATTTCAATTTTGAGTATTATGCGGCTGAATGCATGATTGAGGGAAAAGATGACTTTATAAAAGTTATTGAGAACCTGAATCAGCAGAAGCGCCGTTACCAGGAGTATGTACTGCGATATGAATCACTGAGGGATCTCAAATTGAAAACGACATCCGCAAGACGCCTTCGTCAAGATATCTTTAATAAGGTAGAGCACAGAATATTTTCGCATAAGAAAATCAAGGAATATCAACCGTCACTGAAATTCTACTTTATGGTCACGTATACCAGCCCAAAAGGAAAAAACCATTACGAAAAACATATTTCATGGGATCTTGATGCTTTTCAGAAGGGACTGTCTTCGGCAATTGAAACGGCAAACAAGATGAGCAGTGAGACATTCCAAAGAAATTTGGAACGCAGTAAAATGACCCGGACTCTGCGATATAAAGTACTTGACAGAGACGGCCACCGATGCAAAAAATGTGGCCGGAGTCCTCAAGACGGTATAATTCTGCACGTCGACCACATTAATCCTATCAGCAAGGGGGGCAAAACTAACTTGGGGAATTTGCAAACTCTGTGTGCCGATTGCAATTTGGGTAAAAGCAACCGATATATAGACTGACTATACGATTTGATGGTCTGAAAGATAGCCTGCCAACCGGGTAAAATATATATATAAAGCAGCCATGGCGCAGCGTCGAAAAGAAGTTGTGGCAAAACCCTCATTTCGACTTGAGCAGAACTTCATGCTTTTTATAGCAAGCGGCACCAAAGATGTACTTTTTGAGCTGTATTAACTTCGCGGGCATATCTTCGGCGGAGTTTGGAAATAAGCGTTCTTTGTTTGATGCGCTGCTAAGAAAGAAAAGCCCAGGCAGATTAGGGCAGTATAGCTTTTTATGGAAATACGAACCAATTGCAATTGTTGTCGTGAGTTAGGGTGAGCGACATCTTCCGCCATTTTTCCCTGTTCACACTGCTTTAATTTAGAAAGACAGGAATTTGACGCCGTGCGGAATAATTTAGTATCTAAAAAAGTTATATCTAAGATAGATAATAACTGTTGGACAGATAGAAAAGAATTTGGGAAACTGAATTCAAGTTAGAGGACTGACTTAAGGAGGTAAAAAGTATGAGTAAGTTTAAGCTTCTTGAGCAATCAGACAATTGGTATGTTTCCAGAACTGCAGATCTTACCGAAAAAGGATTGGCTCTGTTGCAACCCGGAAAGCAAATTATAGGCCGACACGGAAGTGTGTTGACCGTACTTTCCCACGAGCCTCACTCGCAATCATTGGACATGGGAGAGGCCGTCTCTTCTGCAAAAGTATATCAAGCTACCCTCAGTCATGCAGGCAGACTGTCGTTTACTCACCCGGTGGAACTGTTGGTCAAGCCGATTGCACCAAAAAAAGTTGAAGTAGGATTGACTGTGGCAAGCGGTAAGCCGCACAGGTTTATATCGCCTCAGCGCTATTTCACTTCAGCTTGGTCGGTATTGGACGAACTCTATGACCAGTTGGGAAAAAATAATAACTCAAGGGCAGCATAGTCACAAAGGCGACTCATGTGTACCGAGACGCCATGCCGGAAATTCCGACATGGCGTCTCGTGCGGAAATTAGAAAAAGATATCACTAGACAATGCATGCTATTTCTAGTTGAATCGGTTAGGTGACAGATAACGACATTCACAATAGTCCAAGTTGGAGATCTGTCGGCATATTTGCCATTGCGATCGTAGCTTTAGCTTCCGGATTTGGGCAATTTGGAGTGGTGTCTGCTCTCGGTGATGTCGTAAAGTCATTCGGTCACGTCAAAACCCAAGGCGCGACTGTGGCCGACGAGGCCGGTTTGTCGGGTACTTTGCTGGGCGTTGGGCTGGCGATTTTACGTCTTTCATCCATGTTGGGCATGCCGCTGGCCTCTTTGGCTGATCGTTTTGGCAGGAGAATAATCTTAATTCTTACCTGTGCCATAGGCCTGTGCCTTACGATTTTGGCGGCTTTCAGCCCCAACTATTGGTACTTTGTGGCCATTTTTGCTTTGGGTAGGCCATTTTTGAGTGCCACCAATGCCATTGCTCAGGTGGGTGCGGCGGAAGAAACCGATTCTCGCAACAGAGCCAAAGCGGTTGCTTTAGTGGTTGCCGGTTATGGCATAGGAGCGGGTCTGACGGCTGTCATCAACGGTTTGGCGGCAAAAGTTTTGGGTTTCCGAGGACTATTTGCACTGGCCTTTATTCCGTTTTTACTCGTTATCATCATTGCGCCAAAAGTGCCTGAAACCCGTTTATTCATGCATGAAGCAGAAGAACAAAGAACGCGTCCCAAACTCGGTACGGTTCCCAAGGGCCTTGGGAAAAGACTTATTTTAGTAAATGTTATAGTTTGGGGCATATCGATTGTGACCGGCCCTGCCAATAGCTTTGTTTTCTTATATGCACAAAATATATTGAAGATCTCCGGTAAGATCACGGCCCTTATGGTTGTCGCAGCGGGGTTGACCGGTCTGTTAGGGTTGATAGTTGGGCGCTATCTCGCAGACAGAGTCGGCCGCAGGACGGCAAGCTACTTAGCCATGACGGGTGTTATCCTGACCGCTTTTTTGATATATTCTGGCGGTAAATTCGGCTTATTTATTGGCTATGAAATGGAAATATTTGCAACAGCTGCTTTCGGGCCAGCGGGAGGCACATTTTCAAATGAATTGTTTCCCACAAGTGCCAGAGCAGCCGTAGTGGGCTGGAGCATAATAGCAAGTGTTTTAGGGGCAGTCATGGGTCTGCTGCTTTTTGGTTCTTTGGCTGATGCCGGCGGAAGGTTTTCATCGGGGGCGGAGTTTACGTTTTTACCCATGCTGTTGATCGCCCTACTTCTATTCTTCTTGCCTGAAACAAAGGGTCAGGAATTGACCGAATTATGGCCCGATCCCAAAGACTTGTCTTTGGACAGCCATTAGAAAAACTTGCATCGGCAATCAATATATTGTGGCCATCCTGTAAAGCAAAAACCACAGTCATAACTCTGCAATGAATTTATGTTAACTGTGTATTAGGCGGATATTGGAAATACAAGCGTTAATTTTTATGATTCGGTGATAAGTCACTTTTTCGTTTTAAATGTGTTGTTATTTGCGAATTATCAACTAATCTAAACTAATGTGTTTTGTTTTCGCAGATCCGGTTATAACACGTTCTCTGGGTTGGTAAAACTGGGTTTTGTGACTAAGACTGTGCGGTTGGTCGGTTTAATTTTTATATTGTCTGCATTGTCTGTACCGGCGGCTTTTGCTTCCGTTAAGAGCAAAACTCACAGGTTTTCACAAGCGCCATCTTACGCGGTCCCGTCAGGACAATCCAAGATGCTTATAGTCGGTCCTATTTACCACTCAAAAAGTGTAGCTACAAAAAGCTATATCGCAGAGCGCAGCAATAAATTAATGCCGCTTTTGACAAAGGGAGCTCCAAAAAACTTTATCGGCAGCACTTCCTGTTCTCCCGCTCCCGCCCAAACGGCTTCGGCCGTTACAGCTCTTTACCGCAAGGGATCAAAAGGATCACGCGGACCTCTTTTTACCGCCGGTCGTTTGTCAGGTTTGCAGGTCACTACCACATTACCCATCAATCCTGCTTTGACAACCACAACCGGTACAACCACCGCGGCAACGACGACAACCGCGGCAACGACAACCACCACCGCGGCAACGACAACCACCACCGCGGCAACGACAACCACCACCGCGGCACCGCCGGTTACGCAACTGAGTTCTTTGACGGAAACAAACTTACCGGTCGTACCCACAACCACTTCTGCCAATTTGGACAGTACGGTAACGCCATCGCCCGGGCTGTACGACATGTTTTTGTCAAACGGCTCCATACACAATTTGGCAAAAGCCAACTTTTACGGCTCGCCCATTCACAAAAAGACCAGATCGCCGATAGTATCCATGGCTTCGACTGCATATGGGACGGGGTACCTATTGGTAACCGCCGCCGGAAATATTTACAACTACGGAAATGCCAACTTTTACGGCTCACCCATCCACAAAAAATTGAGGAAACCTCTCGTTGCCATTAATGCAACTCCGGACGGCAAGGGCTATTGGGTAGTTGACTCGAACGGTGCCGTCTACAACTACGGCGACGCCCCTTTTTGCGGTTCTTTGATCCACACAAGGCTTTCTTCCCGGGTTGTTTCCATGGCGGTTACTCCGGACGGCAAAGGTTATTGGTTGGTAACGGCCAAAGGCGACGTTTACAGTTTTGGCGACGCATTAAATTTGACATCCCCCGCTCCCACAAAGCTTTCTTCCCCGATAGTTTCCATGGCGGTTACTCCGGACGGCAAAGGTTATTGGTTGGTAACGGCCAAAGGCGATATTTATAATACCGGTGACGCCAAGTTTTACGGTTCGCCCATCCATAAACATTTCACAAGACCCATCGTTTCCATAGCGGCTTCCCCTGACGGCAAGGGCTATCTGACGGCGACTGCCAAAGGGCAGGTGTTCAATTACGGTGACGCCAAGTTTTACGGTTCGTTGGTGCATCAAAGATTTGGCCGCAAAGTTATCACGATGGGTTTGGTGGTTCAAGCAGCCCCCGCGCCTCCGCCTGTCACGGTTGTCAACTCGCTTAAACAGGCCCCCTTCTCCTACGGCTTAATCGGGAATGACATAAGCAATTTTCAGTGCTCCACACCCGGGTCGTCCACCCTGGGAAATAAGCTGCCCTCTACTTCTCCGATTACGATTATTGAGGCGGCGGGTTGGCTCGATAACGCCGATAACCCATGTCTGAGTGCCGAAGCGGGCTGGGCCGCATCGGCGGAAGGGAACTCCGGCACTCCGTATAATTTGTATCTGTTCATGAATTCCATAGAAAACTCATCTGGCGTCATAGCTTCTGCCGAGAGCGGACCCGGAGGGAATTGCCCCAGTTTGTCGCCGCAGTTGAGCGCTTACTGTATTGCCTATAATTACGGATACAATGGTGCGGAACAGGCGTTTAATTATGCCTCCAGCCAAGGAGCTCAATCGGGTGTATGGTGGCTGGATATCGAAAACGCCCAATTGTCAAGTACCGATTATTCGAATTTTCCGACCAATTATTGGTCGAAGTCGCCAAAACTGAACGATGAGACCTTGCAGGGGGCCATCGATGCCTTGCGAAGCAATAAAGTGACGGTGGGAATTTACAGTACCAGTGTCCAGTATTCGACAATAACCGGCAACTATATACCGTCGGCTCCGCAGGTTCCCCTCTGGATTGCCGGCGCCCCTTGGACCTCTCCGCCGTATACCGAGTCCGGTTTGCCGAATACTTCGGTGTTACAGGGATGGTGCCAGGGGACGGCTACTTACGCGATGCCAAAAGCAACTTACCCAGAATTATTTGCGGGCGGCACGCCTTGGATTTTGCAGGAGACTCCGGGAACAGAAGTATCGCCTTATAATTTGGATCCGGACTTTACCTGCTAGAAGTTACTTCCACGGTATTAAGATGTCTTCCATTAAGATGTCTTCCCGGTTTCATTTTCTATCCACCTAAAATAGGAGGGGCTGCCTCCGATGATGGCGGTGACTATTACGGACGGCTCTTGATAGGGGTGTTCCTGTCTTACCAATTCTATAATTTGGTCAGACAGCGAGAGGCGGGTATGAATTTTTGCCCGGGTCTCGTTCTCTTCGTGAATCAGGTTATCCCATCTGTAAACGGAATGTACGTTTTGGTCAATATTGACACAGGCACACAACCGCTTTTCAACCAAACTTTTGCAAAATTCATTGATCCATGTGGTGGGCGGAGCGGTCAGTGTTATTTCACAAAATTGATTTTCTAAAGTATCATCGTGTTCCATCAGAGTCAATTATTGCATTTTGCGAAGAAAATTAATTAAATTAATAGTTCTTAAAAGTGATAAATATGCAGAAAAAGATATTTTTTATGGATATTTCGGTTACTGTGGTATGTGGACTTAGAAGAATCAACTAATATAACTTTTGCCGATCTCGGCTTGTGCGATGAATTGCAGAAGTCTTTGACATCTCTCGGCTATGAAGAACCGACGCCGATACAGGCGGTTGCTATCCCTGCCATGATTAAAGGCTCAGATGTACTCGGTCAGGCTGCTACGGGCACGGGAAAGACGGCGGCTTTTGCCCTGCCGATTTTGCAGAGACTCTACCTTCAAGACAAAAGAGGCACCAAGCCCATGGCCTTGGTGTTGGCCCCCACCAGGGAGTTGGCGGTTCAGGTTTCAGAAGCGACTCATCGATACGGTAAGTTTTTAAATGCCAGAGTCGTTCCCGTCTATGGCGGGCAGGCGATATCGAGGCAGTTAAAGTCTTTGTCAATGGGCGCAGATGTCGTTGTGGGTACTCCCGGAAGAATTTTGGATCATCTCAAGCGGAATTCGCTGGCTTTGAGCGACTTGGAAACAGTTGTCTTGGACGAAGCCGATGAAATGCTTGATATGGGTTTTGCCGAGGAAATAGACGCTATACTGGCAAAATTGCCTGACAAGTGCCAGGTTGTGCTATTTTCGGCAACATTGCCAGACAAAATACAGGGTATTATCAGCAATTATATTAAAAATCCTGTTCACTTAAAGATCCAAAAAGACGCTTTGCTGAAAAATACCAGTCCGCTGGTTGTGGAAAGAGCATATGTAGTACAAAGATCTCACAAACATTTAGCCTTGGGCAGGGTTCTCGATATTGAATTGCCTCAGGCGGCAATAGTATTTTGCAGAACGCGCGACGAAGTAGACCGTCTTACGGAAACACTGAACGGCCGCGGGTACAGGGCAGAGGCTTTGCACGGTGGGATGAGTCAAGAGCAACGCGATAAGGTGGTGGCCCGTCTCCGCTCCAATACGGCAGAGTTGATTGTGGCTACGGACGTCGCTGCCAGAGGACTTGATATAGAGCAGCTTACGCATGTGTTCAACTTTGACGTGCCTTCTTCGCCGGAAGCCTATGTGCACAGAATTGGTAGGGTAGGAAGAGCCGGGAAAGAAGGAACCGCCATTACTTTTGCGGAGCCCCGCGAGCACCGCTTGCTTGTGGCAATTGAAAGATTGACCAAGAAGGCAATAAAAATCGATAAACTTCCTACGCTGAAAGACTTGCGCGTAAAAAGAATGGAAGCCATCGAAAGCAGAATGCGGACAGTGCTGGAAGAAAGTGATTTCGAGCAGTTTCAGGTTGTGGTTGACAGGCTTTCCGAAGAGTTTGACATAGTCGAAATCGCACTGGCCGCCATCCAATCTTTCTACAGTGTTTCCAATGCAGGCCCCGACTTTGAAGAAGAGTTGCCTGATTTGATGCAAAAAATTCCTTCCGGCAGCTCCAAAAACAGAGAGAGCAGGAGCTACGGGTCGACGGATGCGGGCAAAAAGAACAAAACTTTCTCCAGGAATGAAAGCTCAGGGGGAGTACGCCTTTACATCAACCTTGGACATAACGAGGGAGTCCGTCCCAAAGACCTTGTGGGTGCGATAGCCAATGAGGCCGGTATAAACAGTAGGGATATCGGGGATATAGAGATTAAAAACTCTTTTTCCCTGGTGGAAGTACCGGGACAAATAGCAAACAATATAGTATCTGCTTTAAATAAAACCACCATTAAAGGATACAGGCTGAGGGCAAAAATAGATGAGAAATCGTTTTCCAACAGGCACGATGGCGGCGGCAGAGCAAGGTCAAAGAAAAAGCGATAAGCGCTTTTAGAAATACTGGGGCTATCACGGTTTGACGGACGTCCACCAAAAGAGGCGAAGCCTCAGAGAGGATGTACGTGATGAAAACCAATGAGAGCTATGATTACGCTTTTAACGCTCAAATGGTCGTAAACGAGAAACCCTGGATGATAATAGCGGTTAAAGTAGTTCAAGAAGCCAGACGTAAAGGGATTCTCACCCATGGTTGGAAAGGAACCAAGAGCCTAAGGCAAGCCGGAATCGAAAGAAAAACCCTGAAATTCTTTTGACTGATACAAGATACTGTTCAAAAGAGAATCTTTCAAAAGTCGAAAAGACAGACATCGACGTGCCGATAGCCACAGGGCGAAAAGAGTCTCTCCCTCACCATATGAATCAATTCCTAAAAACGCTACACGCCGTAAACAAACAGACAGATGTCTTGAGAACCAAGAACACAAAGAAAGACTATTCAAGACGAAAGGTGATCGTTGAACCCGTCTTTGAACAGATGAAGGTCAAACAAAAGACGGTCAAGCTTTATCTTCGCGAGACTGTGGGCAAACGGAGAGGGGAATCTTCAATTGCCTCTGTCGTAACTTGAGAAAGCTTGTAAATAAACAAGTGGGAATGGCGCTATCGACCATATAGAGACGAAAACGACCTTCAAACTCATAAATCTCTCTAACATTTTGATGACAATCATGGGCGATCCACCGCTAAGCGTCAGTCAGCGTTCTATATATCCGATTCTGACCCACGCTCTTAAACCAGGTTCTGCTTATGCCCACTTCTTTCCCTTGACAGACTGTAGCAAATAGTTGACATAGAGTAATCAGAGTCTTACTAAAAGTGATTATATAACCTCTATTGGTAGTAAAAAAAAGCGCTATATGTAACTAATAAAATAAAGCTGGCTAATTGGTAAAAAATGTTGAAGAATGTAATTGGCAACATAATCAATGGGGGCTTTTTAATTACAAAAGTCAACTCCTCAGCCATTCCTTTGCAAAAATAAGTTTGCAAAGTGTTACATATGGAGAAACGTATGAAAAACAATTTCGGTATTGGACATGACTACCCGGGTGAAACCATAACCCGGGCTCTCAAGATGCGGCTATCCGTTGTGATAACCATGGCGGTACTGCTCTTGAGTCCCATTTTATATCTTGGTATGACGGTATCGGAAAACCCCACGGCATATGCGGCCATATATGTTACGGTTTCCGGTTCTGTCCGGTCGACAACAAAGGTGCCACTTCCTAATATATGCGTAACGTTGACACTTAATAGCGGTACCTCAATAAATGCCATCACAAATAGCAGTGGAAATTTTAGCTTTGGCGCAAGTCCCGGGACCTGGACGCTTTCTGTAAATACGTCCGGATGTGTCTCGTCTGGGACACTTGAGTATCCCAATATTTTGTATGAAACCAATCTCATGTATACAAATAGCGGTTCTGGCAGCAGTCAAATTGTCATTACCAATTCGAGTTCTCCGATTTCCACGGGTCCTATTACCCTTTCTGCCGTAAGTCAAACGCCAACCATAAGAGGAGTTATTACCGATAATGCGGGGACTCCCATATCCGGTATCTGTGTTGCGGCTACTGCGTTCTCAAGTGGTACCTTAGAAGGAGATGTCATTACCAGTTCTTCCGGAGCGTATTCCATTCCGGTGGATTCTACATACTTTTCAGTTCTTAGTTTTAATGAATCCACCTGCGGCAGTGCTTCAAATCCAGCTTATAGCAGTGGATACTATGACGGTAGCAACCACTTACTTGTGTCATTGCCTTCCCATGCTTTTCCAACGTTGGTGGGGTCTAGAGGGATTACTATGAACTTTACACTACCTCTTATATCGCCTGTTATACTCTCCGGTTCTGTCCAGTCGTCAAAAAAGGCGTCACTTCCCAACATATGTGTAGAAATCTCTTCTAGTGAGGGGAGAGACTACTCTGCCGTCACAAATAACAGTGGAAATTTTAGCTTTGACGCAAGCTCCGGGATATGGTCACTCTATATAAACACGTCCGGATGTGTCTCGTCTGGGGCACTTCAGTATCCCAATACTTTGTATGAAACTAATCTGAGTTACATTCACGGCAGTACGGAAAGTACTCAAATTGTCATTGCCAATTCGAGTGCTCCGATTTCCACGGGCCCCATTACCCTTTATGCCGTAAGTCAAATGCCAATCATAAAAGGAGTTATCACTAATGATGCGGGGAATCCCATATCAGGTATCTGTGTTGCGGCCAATCTGCTAGGTGGTGCCGTAGTAGGATCTGCCATTACCAGTTCTTCCGGAGCGTATTCCATTCCGCTTGATCCAACATACATTGTATATCTTAGTTTTAATAAATCCACCTGTGGCAGTGCTTCAAATCCAGCTTATAGCAGTGGATACTATGACGGTACGCCGAACTCTCTTACGCCATCGCCTGGGCGGGCTATGCCAATATCGATGGCGGCCGGCGGGAGAACGGTGAACTTTACTCTACCTGTTATAGTTTCCGGTTCTGTTCAGTCGACAACAAAGGTGCCACTTCCCAATATATGCGTAGAAATCTCTTCTAGCGCGGGAAGAAGCTACTATGCCGTCACAAATAACAGTGGAAATTTTAGTTTTTCTGTAAGTTCCGGGACGTGGTTACTCTATGCAAATACGTCCGGATGTTCCTCATCTGGGACACTTCAGTATCCCAATACTTCGTATGAAACCCATTTAATTTATACAAATAGCACTTCTGGGGTTAGTCAAATTGTCATTACCAATTCGAGTGCTCCGATTTCCACGGGCCCCATTACCCTTTATACCGTAAGTCAGTTGCCAATCATAAAAGGAGTTATCACTAATGATGCGGGGAATCCCATATCAGGTATCTGTGTTGCGGCCAATCTGCTGGGTGGTGCCGTAGTAGGATCTGCCATTACCAGTTCTTCCGGAGCGTATTCTGTTCCGGTGGATCCAAGATACTCTGTAGTTCTTAGTTTTAATGAACCCCTCTGCGGCAGTGCTTCAAATCTACTTTATGCCGGTGGATACTATAACGGTACGCCGAACTCTTTTACGCCATCGCCTTTCAATGCTATGCTAATGTCTACTGGGTCTGGCGGGCTTACTGTGAACTTGACGCTGCCTCCTACATCCGTACCCACTACCACCACGGTTGCCCCTGTAACAACAACGACAGCCGCACCCACCACAACCACCACGGCTGCTCCCACTCCGGTGGTGACGACAGTTGCCCCCACTACCACAACAACGGCCGCTCCTACAACCACAATGGCTCCCACTACCACTACAACAGCCGCTCCTGTTACAACCACCACAATGGCTCCCACTACCACTACAACAACTCAGCCTCCTCTCATAGGACACCTGGTTGTAAGAGAT
>JAKABW010000002.1:0-88953 GCA_021796535.1 Actinomycetes bacterium
GTGGCGGGAGAGGACGGGAAAAAAAGAAAGCAAGGCAAAAATAATTGCTGCAAGAACGGCAAGCAAGATGCCTTCTTTTAGTCCGCTCGGATCATAAACCAAAGACAAGGTATAGCGTCCGGCGGGTATTACGGCCGACATATTGATTTTGTCTTCAGGGAAGAGGGGGATTGTGTGACCTCCTCCGGAAAGCCGCCATCCCGGTTCATCGGCGACATGGAAAATCATTGTTTCTGATTTTTTGACCGAAACTCTGATCAAAAAAGTTCCGTTTGTTGGGTAAGAAGCCGAGAGAATTTTTCCTTGATTGGGTTGCCGCAGCACAAATTGGGAGGAATCCGGCACACGGTAAAGTCCTTGGCCGTTCAAAGAAGTTACTTTTATTGTTCCCGGAGGCTGCGGGAGACCGGGCATGGTCAGGATGTAGCCGATGCCGTAGCGTCGTGCCAATGCCGCGGAATTGACGTCAGGTTCAAAGACCCCGGGACCCCCGTTTGGTTTCGCGGCGGGGCCGGGCCATGAGGAATAGTAAGCGGACGGGAGCAGGGGATCGTGAACGGCGAACATTCTGATTCCGTATCCTATGTTTGATTCCGGATAAAATCCGACTCTGGCGCTTCTCTGCATTTCCGTCGGATTTCCGGTGTCCAGGCCGACCAGTCGGTTTTTGACTATTTTTTCCAGAGTCAGCTGGGCGGAGGTGGCTGGGTAAAAAGCTTTTGAATATGTGGGTATCCCCACTCCGGCCGTAAAAAGCTCGGCGGCCTGACCTGCCGCCAGACAGAGCAGGACTATTTTCATGAGGAGGTCCGGGCTTGCTTTTTTGAGATTTCCTTTTATTAAAATAAAGCCGGCCGCAAGTGTCGCGACGCAAAGAGCCACCGGCCATATCATGCTGTCGAACCTGGCTGTCGCCAAATTTCCGGTCAAGTGAGCGTTGAGTGAATCTATCGTCAGATAGAGCACGGCAACGGTAACGGCAACGACGGCCAACAAAACGGGGAGGATATTTTTTTTGTCGCTTTTCTTGTATAATGCCTCAAATCCGTATCCCGACAGCACGGCAACAATGAAAGCGGTGGTAGTCCGTTCCCTGGAAAGCCTGGTGAGTCTCAAAATCGATAAGTGATTGAGCACTTCCTGCAGAGAAGGAAGTTTATGGGGTTGAAAACTGATGGCCAATGTCCACAACAGACAAACCGACAGGGCAAAAACCATCGGTTTTTTCCAAAGTCTGAATATCGCCGCAAGCGCAAAAAAGATGGCAATGAGGCCGACGTAGGCTACTGTTTCATAGTAGTTCCATTTTGACAGGGCAAAAGCCGTCGTATTGCCCACGGGCATGCCGTAATATCCCTGAGCTATAAAAAGAGATACGGTGCGCAAAGGCAGACCGACAAAACCCTGTTCGCTGCGTCTGTGACCGTTGGCAATTATCCGGAGTCCCGTGAGCAGGAGAGGCGAAGACAGCATTGCACCCAAGCCGAGTCCGACAAACGTCTTTGTCACGGCCAGCCATCTGATGCTTCTGAGGTTTCTTGCGCCGATAAAAAGAAAGACGATTGCGGCCGGAAGCAAACCGAGTGCAATCAGGATATTTGATTCCGGGAACCCGCCGTAAACGGAGAAGGCAATCGAAAGAGCCAATCCCATTACGTATGAATTGCGTTTCGGAAAATTGTAAATCAGCACTATGAATGCCGCTATCCAGCCCAGAAGACAGTAAACGTCGCTGAGCGGCCATGTGAGCCAGTTGATAAAAGGACCTGATGCCATATAGGTGATCCCGGCGAACAGACTGGGGATCTCCGACAATGAAAGAGCGCGGCACAGCAGATAAACGCCGGTGCCGGCCAGTATTACTTTTACCATGACGGCGACCAAAAAAGCCATTCTCAACGGGAAAAGATAGCTGATGAGATCCGGCAGGCTCAATACCGACGATTCGAAGTTGGCGAATTCCGGCATTCCCGTGCCGGAGTAATTGTTCCAAAGGGGAAATTGACCGGCGTGGATGGCTTTGTAATCCAAACTGTTCCAAGAGATCATCTGACTGACGGCATCCGAGTCATGATAACTGTGGATGGAAGGGTAAAGTCCCTGACCAAGAGAGCTGAGATGACTTACTATGTCAAAACCGCCGAAACTTATTCCGTCAACCAGGGCCGGAGAAAAAAACAATCCGGTAAAAAGAAATATGACAATAACGGAAAAAATATCTTTGCGGTTGCGTTTTGCAAACAACATAAGACGGACCCATAGTCCGAAGACAGGATTACTGTGCGGAGTGTCTGGTGTTCTTGTCATAGTCTTGTATGCTTGTAGGCGATTCTAGACTATCGTTCAAGCCCGCGGACCGGAAAACGCAATTAGTTTTGGTCTTTGTATTCGGGAGCTATTATGATAGTCGGAGTATTTTTAAACATTTTCCGTGCGTGAAAACGTATTTTTATTGGGCACCAATTTGGACGAATTGTGGATATATCAAAACAGGAAAGACTGCTCTGCTCGACGTGGGCGAAAGGCGTCGGCTTGTCTGCCGCCGGAACCGCCGGTTCCTACGAAGGATTTTTAGTTCTTGAGTGGCCGTTGCCGTGGCCGCGGGACGCAAGCGAAATACCTCCCCTCTCCGAAGTGACCGCCTCGGCCAAAAAGCTGAATATCAGAGTGCAATTGATTACGGAGGGCGACCGTTCCGGACAAGGCAACCGACTTATGAGGTTGGCCTGCTACCACGGCTTGATAAATTTCCCTACTTTGGGCACGGCCGACGGCGCCATGCGGGATGTCGGGACTCCTTTTTATTCCGGCTTCGGTCTCATCGAAGCCGCCGCGCCGAAAGAAGGGGTACCGGAGACGGCTTTCCGGATCCTTTCTCTTATAGAGACACTGAAAGAAAAAAAAGCAGGTTTCTCCCAGGATCCGCCCGGGGTCGGCACAGGCCGGGGCTTTTTATTATCCGGACGGGATGAGGAAAGCCTCAAAACCGCTCTCAGTCTTTCCTCCGTCGACGGAGGGATGCGCTCCCGGCCGTCTCTTGACGAGGATGTGGCCCTCCGGCCTTATGAGGGTACCTCGGTGCGGGAGGTCCTGCTCTGTACGCACGGGAAAAGAGACAGGTGCTGCGGCTCGCTGGGAATCAACTTATACGGAGAACTCTCCGGAGGGGATTTATTCGGCGGTGAAACCGGACGCAGATTGTATCGGACCAGTCATACGGCAGGGCACAGGTTTGCTCCCACGGCGGTTTTCCTGCCGCAGGGAAGTCTTTGGGCATTTCTGGACGGGAGGACAATGGGCCTGATCCTGTCGGAACACCCGGATTGTTCGGCATTAAAGCCTTACTTCAGGGGAAGCGTCGGGCTCAAAAAGAGCGAATTTCAGGTTGTGGAAGCAGAGCTTTTTGCCGAGTGGAGCAATTTGTTTCCCGGTCAAACCGGCTGGGATTTTCTGCATTCGCCGCGCCGGGCAAGCCTGGCGGGGGATACTGTGACGTTTGAGGTGATTTCGCCTCTGACGGGCAGTGTACAAATTTCTGCCGAAATAAAAGAAAGCAGGAAAGTTCCGGCTTGGGACTGCGGACAGATTCCCGGCGAAGAGATGAGCGGGGGGAACGCAAAAGAAGCTTACACAGAGTACACGGTGACCGCTTTGGAGACCGGCGTAATTCAGAGTTCGGGCATCAGGGAATAGTGTTTGCTTTAATAGCGGTTGCCGTTTCTCTGGGGATCGGAAACTTTGTTGCCGCGGTATCGATGAGCCTCAACGGGGTCGACAACAAACTCCGTCTCAAAGTGGGTCTCGTGTTCGGCATTTTTGAAGGCGTCATGCCGGCGATAGGCCTTTTTTTGGGGCACACATCATCTCATGCATTGGGTTCTCTTGCCACACCCCTGGGCGGCGGACTGCTGGCCGCCGTGGGTGCGTTCAATTTGGCAAAGGAATACAGAAAGCGCAAATCCGCGGATCGGGGAGCAGAAGACCAAAATGGCGCAAAGGAATTCGGCGGCAACAAGTCACAAAAGCTCGGCAAGCTTATTTTTACGGGAGCCGTTTTGGCTCTGGACAACTTGGTTGTCGGTTTTGCGTTAGGTTCATATAACGTATCGATTTGGCTGGCCGTCGTCCTCATAGGTTCCGTAAGCGCGGCCATGTCGCTTTTGGGTCTGGAGACGGGGAGGGTGATGGGGAAAAAACTCGGCAGTTACGGCGAATTGCTGAGCTGCATCGTTCTTATCGCGGTCGGGATTCTGATAGGAACGGGCTATCTTTAATCTCTGCCGGTCTTATGAACGGAGCAGTCCCTTTACCCGAGAAGACAGCGCAGTGAAATTTTCTTCTCCCAAAACGTCTGCATAGATATGTCCCGTCTTATCTATAAAAAAAGTAGCAGGAAGTCCGTTACCCAAGCCCCAGGCGTTTGTTATTTTTGTTGAAAAATTGTCAATCCCGATGGGGTAGGAAATTCCGGCTTGTTTCAGGTATTTTTTTGCCAAAGCGCCGTTCGGGTCGTCGGTGTCGATGCCGATGAACAGAACGCGTTTGCGGTATAGGGCGCTCGTTTTGGCAAAAGCCCGGAGTTCCGCCACGCAGAGAGGACACCACGAGGCAAAAAAATTGACGACAATGGGTCTGTTGTGTGCCAGGCTTTTGATATTCAGGATTTTGGCCGGATCCATCCCGGGAATTCCCAGAGAGACCGGGGCTTTGGCCGATATCTTTAGGTAAGAAGCGGGCGGAAGGACCGGAGAGCCTTTTCCTGTATTGGCGTTGCTGAAAGAGATCTCACTCATAACGGCAAAGATCAGTACCGCTGCCGACAACAGCGATAAAAGAAAGTACAGGCGGCTTTTTGTCGCAAAACGAGCCATAAAGATCGCTTTTACCCGGTTGCCATAAAATTTACCGATGTCGTGACCAATCCGGCCTTACAGGAGTGACTTTGCCGCTTCGGCTATGTCGTCTGCGGATATGTGGGCATGGTGCAAAAGTTCTTCGGTTGTGCCCGAACACGACAGACCGCTGACGGCGAGATGGCGTATCTTCAAGTCAATGCCTTTCCCGGCCAGGGCAACCGTTACCGCTTCTCCTATGCCGCCCTGCGGGTAGTGATCCTCGGCAATTACCACTCTGCCATCCGTTGCCCTGACTGATTCCAGAAGAGTGTTTTCGTCTAAGGGCTTGATACTGTATAGGTCAATTACTCTCGCGGCAATGTTGTCGCCGGCCAAAATATTGGCTGCCCTGAGACTTTCATGAAGAGTAATCCCGGCCCCCACAAGGGTTATCCGGTCCTCGTCTGACTTTCTTACAATTTTTGACCCGCCTATGCTGAAGACTTCGCCGTTGTCGTAAAGGACGGGATAGGCGCCTCTGGTGGTTCTGATATAGGAAATACCGTTCAAATCGGCCATTTTAACAGTGAGGGATGCGGCAGATACTGCGTCACTCGGGTATAGGACGGTGGAGCCGTGTATGGCTCTTATCGATGCCAGATCTTCCAAAGCCATCTGCGAAGGCCCGTCCGCTCCTATCTCGACGCCGCAGTGAGATCCGCTGAGGCGCAAAGGAACCTCAGATATTCCCAGCATTCTGACAAAATCGTAGGCTCTGGATAAGAATGCCGCAAAAGTGGCGGCAAAAGCTTTGTAGCCTCGCGTCGCCGCACCGCCGGCGGCTGCCACCATCAGCTGCTCCGCAATAAAGGCTTCAAAGTATCTTTCCGGTGCTACTTTTCCGAATGCGTCGGCATGGGTGGAGTTTCCCACCTCGGCGTCAAAAACCACCACATCCGCCACGGCGGCAAGTGCGGCGAGTCCGTCACCGAAAGCTTTTCTGGTGGCCACCGGCGTTCCCTTTTCGTACTGAGGCAATACGACGGTCGTCTTTTCGTGGCTTATGCCGGATTGTGCGGGAGAAGGCTTTTTGGTATCCACCGGGATTTTCGTTGCGGGGGGGTTGATGTGCGCTATGGCTTTTTCGGCCATCTCCTTGGGGAGAGCGGTACCGTGCCAGCCGTTCTTGTCTTCGATCTCGGGGACGCCTTTTCCTTTGACCGTTTTCGCCAGAAGCACGGTGGGTTGCGACTGTGTTCCGAGGGCAGCCAGAAAGGCATCGTCTATTGCATTAAAGTCGTGCCCATCCAGGATGATGCCTTTGCAGCCGAAGGCCTCCACGCGCTTTTTGTAAGTTTCCAGGTCCCATTCCAGTTCCGTGGGACCGCGCTGGCCCAGTCTGTTGACGTCGACTATAACCGTAAGGTTGTCGAGATTGTAAAAGGACGCTTTGTCGAGGGCTTCCCAGACCGATCCTTCGGCAAATTCGGAGTCTCCGCACAGGGAATATACCCTGTAGTCCAATTTATCCAGGTATTTTCCGGCAATTGCCATGCCGACACATGCGGCTATTCCCAAGCCGAGTGAGCCGGTTGCCAAATCCACCCAGGGCAGCTGGGGGGTCGGGTGTCCCTGCAGGCGGGAACCAAAGCGCCTGTAGTCGTTGATAAGCTCGTCTTCGGTAACCGTTCCGACGGCCCGGTAGATGCTGTAAAGCAAAGGAGAAGCGTGACCCTTAGAGAACACCAAGTGGTCATTGCTGTCAAGTTTGGGGTTTTCCCAATCGTATTTGAGATAACGCGTGATCAAAACCGACATCAGATCGGTGGCCGAGAGAGAAGAGGTAGGGTGCCCAGAACCGGCTGCCGTGCTGCAGCGGATGATATCGGCTCTGATTTGTCTGGACAGTAAATCTAAATTCTCCAGTTCGGTGGTATTGAGCATAATATGTTTCTTTCTGTTTGTATCCTACACAATAAAACTATACCTATGCGCCGGCGCGATTCCGGCGACAACGATATTTATTTAATGCCACGACAATTTTTTAAGAAGCGGCTTTGTCGCAGAGTATTTGTGACCCGTCACTCCGGGATGAGATTGTGCCGGAAATAGAAAAAGAGGCGGGTTTCCGCCTCTTTTTCTATTAAAGCACTAAAAGGAAACTACTTTTTGGAACGCTTTGTTTTCGTTCCCGCCCCGCCCAGGGGGGTCAAAAGGTGCATTATCCCCACGGCAAGTATTTTTTCTGCCACTTGCGGACTTCTGGAAAGGTTGACGCGGAGAAAGTTCCAGGCTTGCCAGGAGGTTATCTGATCGAGCGAATCGGTGACTGTTTTTTCGTCTTCCGAATTTTTTAGCTCGTCGGCGAAAACGCTCATAACGTGGTCCCGTCTGGCCAGGCGCGTTTGCTTGAGTCCTATTGCCAGTTCGGCTGAGTTTTGCTCGTCAAACAGGATTGCTCTGCGGATCGGAGTTATAATTTCAAAGAACTTGCGAAGTTGTTTGGCAACGACTTTGGCTTTTTCTTCAATGGGTAGGCTGGAATCTACCTTACCCAGAAGAGTCAGATTTCTCCTTATTTGCAAGTCGTGAGCCATATGCCTTAGGGCTTCCACATCTTCAAAGTGATGGTATACGGTCCTCAGGGCAACTTCTGCGTGTGACGCAACAGCCTGTGCGGTTGGTCGCAATTCCCCTTCTTCCACCAGTACAAGCAGAGAGTCCAAGATCTTCAGTCTTGTCCGTTCTCCTCTGGCGCGCCTTCCGTCAAGCGGAAGATCATCATAGTTGTCTTCATCTTCGTAATTGGTCACAAAAATATCCTATCATCTCTTGCAAGAAAAACAGCGTCACAAAGATAATATTTTATTATCAATTTCTTATGATGCATCATAGATTACCAATATTAATACACTGATTGATAATAAATAAACCCTTCTAACTGGGATTTTGTTTGTATAGCGTGTATGTCAGCTTATTTTGAAAACTCGATGCCACAAATCAATGAGTATTTATAAATACATATGCGTATTATGTATTTATAAATATCACTTTTAGCGATCAGCGTCGGAGGATATTAATGTTTTCCTTTTTTTCAGTCGGAAAATTATAATTGCACAGCATATTATTATAAGAATGGACGCCGCGGACAGAATTATTCCCTCGAGCAGTGCCGTCGGGGCGTACACAAGTTTTACCGTATAGTGTCCGGCGGGAATACTGATGCTGTCTATAAGCCCGAACTCTTTCACTGTTCGCACGACGGTGGAATGTGTCGTTGAAGATGTCAGATAGGCTTTCCATCCGGGTGCATACGCTTCGCTTACGATAAGTAATTGCTTGTGCTTGCTATTGACGGAATACCGTGGACTCAGCGCACCCGGAGAACTTATCAATTTCACTGTTCCGTTTTTTATCCCGGCTTTTTGCAGAAGGCTATGGGATTCGGGGGATATGCTTTTGCCGTCCTGGAGCCAGGCCAAGCCGTTGTTGTCGCTGTTGACAAAGATCGAAAATCCTTCCAAAACCCCGGCAAATGCCCACTGTTTGGGATTCAGGTTGCCTTCCAGGGAGCCGTCTGTCAGAAAACGGGTGTCCGGCTTTTTGGTGACCACCACCACGGCTCCCACGATAAGGGTCTGTGAGGAGTCGTCGGAAATCTTGATGGCGTTTGCCTGTGTCGGCGTAAACGTGATGTGTACTTCTCTGTCAAATACGGGTTGGGTGACGCTGGGCAGAAAATGTCTGGCGCGCATGCCGGTTCTGTAGTGAACCCCCTGGCTGTTGTTGGCGGAGTAAAGAGTGCCTATGGTGGTGTCGGCTATTATTTTGCCCGGCGCCACTCCGATCGTAATGTTTTTTGTCGAGATGTTGTCGGTGACGACGGTAACCCTTCTGACGGTATGGACATAGGGCAAGAAGAAAATTTTATTGGTGTGAGGTCTGATAACAATGGGGCCGGTGGCTCCGGGAGCGGGAGCGGGGGCGTCGGCCGTCGGTCCGGGAAGACCCGTGGCGGTGACCGGCGCTCCTCCCGAAACGGGAATGGCGCTGTAGGGGGGAATGTCTTCGCCGAAAGAGATGGGAGCGGCCATCATGGTTTTAAGATTCAGATAGTTATAGACGTTGCCGTCCAATTCCGTTGCCTGAAGGCCTTCCAACCGGTGCGTGTTGGTAATGTTTTGATAGTCGGTGCCCACCGCCGAACCGTACCCCTGGATTGAGAGCAGGTTTTGCCAGATGTTGATGTCGGGGATGCCGAGTTGGCCGGTGGCGTCGGGGTAGGCGCCGGGCGAAAAGAAAGTCTGGTTGTAAAGGGCGGTTCTTCCCCCTCTTCCGGTGATGCTGGCCACGGCTTTTGTGACGGGGGAATTCTTGGTGATCGAAGCCAAATCAAAGGTTTGGTATCCGGTAAATGCCGGATATATCCCGAGGTCGGCGACAAGCAAAACGAAAAGTACGGCGTTGCGCCAGTTGTATTTCAGCTTCCAGCCGAACAACAGGTATGCGGTTATCAAAACGGCGATGATGAGCGTCGGAATCAGGTAAGGATCCAAAGCGTCGTAAAAGCCGGCCGTGCGTACATGAAGGGAGATCTTTTTTTCAAATGTCAAAGGGGCAGCGTAAGCAAAAATAATGAAGGCGATTGAAGAGATAAGCGGCAGAACGGACAGAATCCTTTGCAGCCGTGTGGCAAGGGATGCGGGCGTTGCATTCCGGGCCGCCGTCGGGGCGCTTGTCTCCGGCAATTTTTTTGTGATGTGGTCGTCTATAAAAAATGCCAGCAAAATACTGAGAGAAAGGTCGATCAATTCGGCGTTTCTGTTTTGCAGCCTCTCTCCCCCGAACAAAGGCACGTGAAACAGGAGGTGTCCGATCGCCGTGTATTCTCCCATGGTGAGGAAAAGACCGATCACTCCGATCAAATACCATACTCCTAGCGGTCTGTGGTAGTGGGTTATGCTTTTTTTCGGCTCTCTTTTTTTCAGAAGTTTTACCAATTTCCGGAATTGTCTGGACAGTAATTGTTTGATAAGGAGCGGAAGATAGGAAAAAGCCGCGGCCAAGGCAATAAAACCCATACCTATCGTTACTTCCGGCAAGTTGTAGTTTCCCTGATAAGTGGGGGTGCCGAAATTGGTGGAAGTGCCGTTTATATAAGGCAGGGCCAGATGCATGCCTATGCGCAGTATCGACAGCGACCCCTGTGAGTAAACGCTGTAGTTGTAATTTGAGCGCGACGAAGTATGAAGGAAGGACAATCCCGGCAGCCATTGCACGGCCGATAAACCGGCGCCCAGAAGGGACCCAACGGCGGCATAAGTCGCAAGAAGTATGCGTTTACGGAGTTTTTTTACCCTGGCGAGAAGGACGATCAGGTAGACGGCTGCCGCTATGGCGCCGGTGGTGATGGCGCGGGGGTCTCCGGACAGTACGGTAGAGGCGCTCGAGAAGGCTATCAACAGCGCCCAGCCCAACCTTTTGTGGGTTGTCTCTGCTTTGGCGAGCATGTCAATGCCCAAAAGCAGCCAAGGCAAGAAGGAGGTACCTTCAACCAGGCCGATATGCACCTGTTGGCCGAGAAAAAATCCGGTGTAGGTAAAAGCCACGGCCCCGCAAAAAGCCGCGACGGAGGAAGTTTTCAGGTTTCTTATGAATACGTAAGCGCCTATTCCGGCAACGGAAGATGCGAGGGCAAGGTTGAGGGTCCAGGCTATTATCGGACTGAAAATGAGAAAAAGGAATTCTCCCGGATAAAGGGCACCGGCGTTCCAGCCGGCGAGAAGTGGAGTGCCGCTCCAGTCATACGGATTCCATGACGGCAGACGACCTCTGCCTATTTGCTGTCCGGCCAGTACCCGGAGGGGAAAGTTTTGGTTGAAATTATCACCCTGTACGAGGGGGTGTCCCGCCAAAGCAAGCGCGAGGTCGATTAAAATGGGCACAAGCCCAAGCAGCAAGACCGCTAGCAGGTCCGCTTGGGAGATGTGCTTGTTGTTGTTCGTTTCCGAAGCGGGAGACAATCTTTTCAGAATTTTCACAGCAAACCTTTGTTGTAATGTTTTTATATCGAACGAGTGACGGAAGGCACTCATGACACATTCTTTTATACTAGTAAAAAAGCAAGAATGAAATTATTGATATGGATAATTTGTGCAAATATCATTGTTTGATATAGGCAACTATTTATAAATTATGCAAAAATCATACTGGAATAATCCTTTTATGACGGAGTGGTACCCATGAAATCATTAGGAAATGAAAGAAAAATATTTAAATAATGGTCAGCACTATTGTAAATCACTTATTGCATTTTGGTGGAGTTTATGCATATTTAATTATCGGTTTGTTATGTTTTGGTGAAACGGCCCTCTTCTTGGGCTTCGTTTTGCCCGGTGAAACGGCGGTGGTTTTGGGCGGGGTATTGGCCCAAAGGCATCAGGTAAACCTGCTTCTCATGCTTGCTCTGGTCGCCGTTGCGGCTGTTTCCGGCGACAGCGTCGGTTATTTTATCGGTTATATTTTGCGTGCCAAATTGCAAAACCGTAAATTTATGCAACGCCGGAACGTAAAAAAGACCATCTTGTTTATAAACAATAAAGGGGCTTGGGCGGTATTTATAGGAAGGTTTATGGCTGTATTCAGAACTTTGGTGCCCGGTCTTGCCGGTGTTTCCGAAATGCGGTACAGAAAATTTCTGCTGGCAAACGTTATGGGCGGACTTATCTGGGCGATAGGTTATTGCGTTGCCGGTTATTTGCTGGGCAGTTCTTACGAAAAAGTGTTGAACGGGGCCGGGATAGCTTCTTACGCCTTGATTGCCTTATTTTTTGTCCTCCTGCTGGTCTTTCTGTTTTGGAGGAGAACCAGGGAACGGAAACTGCTTGCTTCGCTTTCGGATGAGGACGGGACGGATCGGGGCTGAAAGCGGCTTTTTGACCGGAGAAATCGGATCTTGAGCGTCAAGGCGCTTTGATATTTATCACTAATCTTGACTTGTTAAGTCATAATTAGTCCGGAAGATGCTATATTGTAAATAATGGCTTTTTACTCCACGGTTGTAATGTCAAGCTGTTTTGAAAAGCCAGCTTAAGACAGTAAATACATTCATCAAATATCTGCCTCCCGGGCAAAGATAAGGATAAGGAGTTTGGTTATGGCACTGAGACTGGGTACGCAAGCCCCCGATTTTACGGCTGAGACTACTGAAGGCACAATAAATCTTTACGACTACATCGGAGACAGCTGGGCCATTCTGTTTTCGCACCCCAAAGATTTCACCCCCGTCTGCACGACGGAATTGGGTGAAGTGGCCAGGCTGAAAAGTGAGTTCGACAGGCGGAACACGAAAGTTTTGGGACTTTCCGTCGATCCGCTTGATTCCCACCGGGCCTGGGTCTCCGATATCGGCGAAGTATCGGGTTATCCTCTGAATTATCCGCTGATAGCGGATCCCGACCGCAAGATAGCGGACGCCTATGACCTGATTCATCCGGGCATAAGCGACACCACGACAGTCAGGACGGTCTATGTAATAGGTCCGGACAAAAAAATTAAATTGGAAATAACTTATCCGCAGACAGCCGGGCGCAACTTCGAAGAAATTTTGCGTGCTCTGGATTCTCTGCAGTTGAGCGCCGATTATCAGGTTTCCACGCCTGTCAACTGGAAGTACGGCCAAGATGTGATCATAGCCACCTCCGTGACCAATGAGGAAGCGGAAACCAAGTTCCCGAAAGGCTTTAAGTCCGTCAAGCCTTACCTGCGTATAACACCCCAGCCGAACCTGTAAGCACGAATAAAACGTTTTGTGCGCGTGTCGCGGCATTTATAAGGGGACACCGCCAAAGAGACTGTTTTGATCCGGGTTGGAGAGATATTGTCTTTCCAACCCGGATTTTTTACACAAAGCCCCAAAGAAGCAAAATCAGTATTTTTTTATCCTTGCGGTAAATATTGTCGTTTTCCAACTTGATAAGGTTGTGAATAATACTATTGACGTATAAGAAAATCTATGGCGGCTGTTGTTTTGGATATGGTTAAATACGGATCAACCGGTTATATCGATCAGGGGAATAAGTGAAGCAAAACTTGTTCAAAAAATTACCGGCTCTGTCGTTTAATCTTTCGCCGACCGCCTTAGATGCAGTCCTATACGCTGCGTCGGCCGTATTTGCCGCTTTGACGGTCCTGACGGCCGTCTCCTCCGACTACAGGATATGGGGTATCATCTCCGGATTTGCTTACCTCGCCGGTTTTACGGCTTCGGTATTGCTGAAAAGTTTTGTGTTCAAATCCTCCAAAGACGTTTTGACTGGCGGAGAAAGTGAGCATTTTCCCGGAGACAAAAAATCGCCTGCCGACCCCGTCGGCCTCCGGGTAAAAAGGATGAATTTTTTTCGTTACCTGATCATGATCTTTGTTTTTCTGACGTCGTTGGTTCTTCCTTTGACGGCGGAGCTTATTTTCAGCGCTCACGCCAATCCCGGAGCAAATGCCCAATCGGAAGTGGCCGTAATCGAACGGGCAGGAGACCGCCTTATGGCGGGCCGCAATTTGTATTTGAAAAGGCCGACCTCTGTCGGCGTGTCGCCCCACTCCGATGCCAAAAGCATCGATGCCACTTCGTATTTTCCCTACTTGCCGACCATGGCGCTTTTCGGCGTTCTCAACTCTTCTTCTTTGCCTCCGGAATTCGGTGATGCCAGATTTCTGCTCTCTCTTTTTACGGTTTTGGCGGCTGTTTTTGCCATCGGGAACTTTGACATTCCTTTTGAAGGAAAGGCCAGGGTATTTCAGATATTTTTGGTGCTTCCGGTCGGTGCGCTGCCTCTCGTGACGGGAGGAGACGATTTGCCTGTTCTTGTCATGATGTTGCTGGGTCTGGTGTTGGCGGCCCGCAAAAAGCCCTTGGCCGCCGGTCTGGTTATGGGAATAGCATCGACTCTGAAATTTACCTCTTGGCCTTTGGTGTTTTTGATGTGCTTTGTGATCAGGGATAGAAACGGCGACAGATCTTACGGGAAGTTTCTGTCCGCCGTTATGCTTGTTTTGCTGCCGGTTTTGGTCATCGGAATTTTGCCTGATCCGGGTGCATTCGTAACCAATGTCGTGCGTTTTCCTCTGGGGCTTTCAAAAATTTCTTCTCCCGCCGCAAGTCCGTTGCTGGGTCAGGTTTTGGTGAGTATTTTTCCGGGCGAGAAAAAAGCCATTACCTACCTGCTGCTTTTTGTGGGGGTGGCGGCGGTGGCGGCCGCTTTTTATAAATACAGACCGAAAACGGTTGCGGATGCCGCCAAATTTGCCGGCTTCGTCATGTTTCTGGCTACCATTCTGGCTCCGGCCACCAGGTTTGGCTATCTGATTTACCCCGTCAATTTATTCGTCTGGGGGTATTTCTTGTCGCCTCGTGCCGGGGGAAAGGATGCTTCTTTGTCGGAGGAAAATCAGCTGGCGTCGTTGATTTCGTAGATGGTAATTTTTGCCGTGGTGTATGAGCCGTTTTCCGACGAGCCGGCCAATGCGGGGGAAATCGTCGGATTGGATTTGGTTATCACTATGCCTATTCCCCAGTAGAAGCTGTCCGAAGAAGGGATTTTGGAAAGCAGTTCAACGCCTCCTCCACTGGGAGGGGCGTATACGTTGGGCAGAGACCAGCCGTCGTGGACAAGTTCCACTTTGAAAAATTGTTCCACCTGTTTTGGTGAAGCCGGTATGGATAGAGTCAGGCCGGCGTTGAAAAGGGACAATTTGGAGGGTTTCCTGACTGCCTTGACGGCAGAGCCTACCGGAATGACGATATTGGAGGTGACATCTGTCGGCGGTTGCTGCGATCTTTTGACTTTGTTTATGGCAAACGCCGAGGATTCGCCCGCCAGCGGTTCTCCTTTTAGTTTTCCCAGAACAGCAGAGTTTTTGCTGCTTGCGGAGCTGCCGGTAAAGGCAAGCATGCCTCCCAGTACGGTAATTACGGCGGCCAGCGCCAATACTATTAAAGCCGGCCCCGGTTTTGGCTGGCGGAAACCGGTCACAACTTTTGATGCATGTCCGATCGTTTTGTTTTCTTCGGCCTTGGCCGTTTGCGTGTCGCTCATATTCCTGTTTTTATCTTATCTTAATTTGAGCCCGATCCGGATACGGGATTTGTCGGCAACGCCGCGTGTCGGCGGCCCCGGTTTTGCCGGTCCGCGCGAGCGGCGGGATCTCGGGCGTAAAAAAGTATCTTGTGCCTCTCAACGCGTGTCCATTTGTTTTTTGGAATGCATTTATGCGGTTAAACTGTTAAAATATTATATGGTCAAAAGCGGCAATTATGTAAGCGGAGGCGTTGCGGAGGAAAGTAAAATCGCAATTCGCGACGAAAATCATGACGGAGAAGTTGCCGAATCCGGCAGAGACCGGCCTGTTGCGCCACAGGTTGCAATAACCGACCAGGAAGAGGCTTTCCGCCTGTGTGAACAAACCGTGAGCGGGTTGGAAGAAAAATTGGCTGCACGCGACGGTTCGGAATCAAAAACCCTTATTGCGGCGGCTTATCAGACGGCAAAATCTGCTCATGCCGGGCAATTCCGTCTTACCGGTGAGCCGTATGTGTCGCATTCGGTGGCCGTGGCAAAGATAGTCGCCGATCTTGGGCTCGATACGTCGAGCGTCGTGGCCGCATTGCTGCACGACGTCATAGAAGATACCGAAGTCACAAAAGAAGAAATAGAAAGAGATTTCGGTTCCGTCGTGGCGGAATTGGTGGACGGAGTAACCAAACTGGACAGACTGCACTTTTCTTCAAAAGAAGCGCAGCAAGCCGCCACCGTGCGGAAAATGCTGGTTTCCATGGCCAAGGACTGGCGGGTACTGGTCATCAAGCTGTGCGACAGGATGCACAACATGAGAACGATATCGGCCATGCCGGAATGGAAGCAACAGCGCACGGCCAGACAAACTATGGATATCTACGCCCCTTTGGCTCACCGGCTGGGCATGGAGGAAATCAAATCCGAACTCGAAGATCTCTCTTTTAAGACTTTGCACCCAAAACGCTATCTCGAAATCGAGCAAATGGTATCCATGAGGACACCGAGGCGCGCGGCGGAACTGGAACACGTGCTGGCCATCGTCAAAGGCAGACTTGCCGCCTTGAATATAGCGGGTGTCGTGAGCGGCAGACCAAAGCACCTCTGGAGCATCTATGAAAAGATGGTGGTACGCGGCAAAGAATTCAACGAAATTTATGATTTGATCGGGATAAGGATTATCGTCGAAAGTGAAAAAGACTGTTGGGCGGCTCTCGGCTCCGTCCACTCCCTTTGGACCCCCGTTCCCGGGCGCTTTAAGGACTATATCAACCAACCGAAATTTAATCTTTACCAATCCCTTCACACCACTGTCGTCGGTCCCGGCGGCAAGCCGGTAGAAATTCAAATCCGGACCGAAGAGATGCACAGGAGGGCTGAGTACGGCATAGCGGCTCACTGGGAATACAAAGAAACCCCCGCCGCCAAAAACAGCCAGGAAACCCAGAAGGAGATGGCTTGGCTCAACCGCATTGCTGACCTGGACCGCTATATCTCGGATCCGATTGAGTTTTTGGAAAGCCTGAAACTGGATCTGCAACAGGACGAGGTGTTTGTGTTTACGCCCAAAGGCGCCATAGTGACCCTGCCGGCCAATACCACTCCGGTTGACTTCGCGTATGCCATCCATACGGAGATAGGGCACAGGTGTGTGGGCGCCAGGGTGGACGGAAGGCTCGTTTCCCTTGACACCAAACTCAAATCGGGTCAAACTGTTGAAATATTCACCTCCAAATTGGAAAACGCCGGACCGAGCAGAGACTGGTTGTCGATCGTGGTCTCTCCCAGGGCGCGCAACAAAATACGTCAGTGGTTTTCCAAGGAGCGCAGGGAAGACGCCATTGAGGCCGGCAGGGAAGAACTCACCAAGGCGTTGCGCAGGGAAGGCTTGCCGGTGCAAAAATTTTTGACACCCACCGGCCTTGCCTCGATAATTTCAGCGATGGGTTATGACAATCTGGAGAGTCTGCTGGCCGCCATAGGGGAGGGGCATCACTCCGGTCTGGGTATAGTACAGCGGATAGAGCGTGAAATGTCTCCCGACCCGGCGGAGAACACCTCGACGCTGGCCGTAAAAAGTCCGCACATGACGGGCGGCAGGGTGACGGCGAAGGACTCTCTGACAAAACAACACCGCAGCGTATATGTGGAGGGTCTGGATGACATAGTCGTGAGACTGTCCAAATGCTGTTCCCCGGTGCCGGGAGATCCCATCATAGGTTTTGTGACAAGGGGGCACGGTGTCTCCGTACACAGGGACGGTTGTGTGAATGCCCAGGTTTTGGCGGCAGAACGCGGCGAAAGACTGATAGAAGTGGAATGGGGGGCGGAAAAAGAGGGCATCTTCTTGTCCCAGATAGAAATAAAAGGTCTGGACAGATCAAACTTGTTGGCCGACGTCACCAGAGTTTTGGCCGAACATCACGTCGGGATAGTGTCTTCTTCCTCACAGCTCAATCAATCGCGTGTGTCGTTGATGAAATTTGAGGGAGAATTCGCCGATACTTTACATCTGGAATCGGTGCTGACCGCCATCCGTCAGATAGAAGGGGTATATGACGCTTACAGATCGTTTTCGTCATCGCAGCAAAGACACTGACGTTTTTGCCGGACCTTTGAACATACTGCATACTATCTGTCATAATTTATATTGTTTTGAGCAATATTACGGTTGTAAAAATTTTCTTTCCCGGATGGCTCCCCCGCTCTCCTTATAGTATATTTCGGTTATGCTCATCAATCGAGAATTGATGCATACAATATATATATTGATTCAAAGCTGAATGCATTTGCAAAACGATGTAAGTATGTGAACGCTACTCATCCCTGTCTTTTGCTATGCTTGTTAGGATTTTTGTTTAAGCAGGCCCCGGAGGAGAAATTGAAAAAGCTATCGCCAAATAACAGGCATATCGAGAACCTTGCCGCTGTATTGGGAGCCGACAGGCACAGCCGAGCGGTTGCCGCAGGACTGTGTGCTCTGGGGGATATCGGAATATTATCCGGGGATCTTTTTGGAGTCAAAAGATCTTTCATGTCTCCGATCTCGATGTCCGGTTCAGGCGGAAGGCGCAAAGGATCTTCCTATAAGTTCAGTACTCCTCCGGGGGGCGGAAAACTCAGAAAAGGAGCCATCGCCGTCTCGATTCTTACCGTTGTGGCTCTTGCGGTTATCATAGGGGGAGTGGTCCGCTATCTCGGGGCGGTTCCCCCGCCGAGCGCCGTCATGGCCAATTTATCCGTTTCTTTCCCGGGTCGGGTCAATCTCAAACTTCCTTCGGGCGACGAGGCAACCGTTTCCATCAAAAACTTGGGGGTGGCAGAATCCGTGGGCGGCAATGCGCCGATAGCCATTGCCAGCGTAACCAAGATGATGTCCGCATACATCATCTTGAAAGATCACCCACTCCTCCTCGGCCAACAAGGTCCTTCGATTACCGTAACCGCTCAAAACGTGAGTACTTATCGTGCCGAGCTCAGCCAAAACGATTCGGTCGTCGCCGTGAGACAGGGGGAAAAGATTACGGAATTGCAGGCTTTGGAGGCGACGCTCATTCCCTCCGGGGACAACATAGTACAAATGCTGGCTGTTTGGGATGCCGGTTCTCAAAAGGCGTTTGTGGCAAAGATGAATGCGGAAGCCAAAGTACTCGGTCTCAGTGCCACTCATTACGCCGGACCGAGCGGCGTCAATCCCGCCTCTGTTTCCACCGCTTACGATCAGACCAAATTGGCCGATGTAGTGATGAAAAACCCGGTGTTTGCCCAAATAGTGGGGATGCCCCAAACCACTTTGCCTGTTGCCGGTGTGGTATATAACGTCAACGGCGATCTGGGCAGGAACGGCATAGTGGGGGTCAAAACGGGCTGGGTACCGGCCGGCGGTGCCTCTTTCGTCTTCGCTACCAACCTGCATCTGCCCGCCTCGATATCCGATGCGACGGGTCCGCTGCAGGCGATCGGCACAATTATGGGTCAACAGGGTGCCGCACCCATCCCGACTGTTCTGAGCGATGCCCTGAAAATCTCGCCGCAGCTGAGTGCGCTTGTGGTAAGAAAGCAGGTATTGCCGGCCGACAAAACAGTCGGACTGCTTGAAGCACCGTATGCAAATACCGTCCGGCTTGTCACCACAAAACCGATCACGATGGTGGGATTTCTTGGTGCCAAGTGCCAGGTTAAATTGCTGATAGCCAAGTCAAGCATCAAAGCTCCCCTTGCCAAAGGGGTACAGGTTGGCGAGGTGGTGTTGCGTCTCGGTTCTGAAGTACGCGAAGTACCCGTCGTAACGGCGGGGGCACTTTCCGGTCCCTCCTTTGGCTATAAGGTATTGCGATAAATTCCACCGGTCTTTTGGTGTCCGGTAAAATATGAGGTAAGTGCGAAATTTTTTGGCTAAATTCCCAATGCGAAGCCGTATTTTTATTAGTCTTTTCTAGATATGGAACTGTTCCGATCGCCAAGCGGCACCAGAGACTGGTTGCCTCCGGATTCTGAGCGAATGGCATATTTAATTTCTGCCTTTGCCGCTCAGGTGGAGCTTGCCAATTATCGCCTCGTGTTGAGCCCCATGTTTGAAGACTCCGGCGTGTTCGTGCGCGGAGTGGGGGATGAGAGCGAAGTTGTCACCAAAGAAATGTATGATTTTACCGACAAAGGAGGTCGCAGTCTGGCCTTGCGTCCGGAAGGTACGGCTTCTGTGGTGAGAGCTTTTTTGCAGCACAACCCCCCCGTGCCTTTTAAGGCATGGTATGTCGGACCGTCTTTTCGCTATGAAAGACCACAGGCCGGTCGCTACCGTCAGCACCACCAAGTCGGCATCGAAGCTCTCGGTCCGAAAGATCCCTATTTGGACTTTGAAGTCATTTCCATGTTGATGAACTGGTTCTTTTCTCTGGGACTGCGGGATTTGGTGCTCAAGCTCAATTCTCTGGGGGACGATAACTGCAGACCGCCATACGTAAGAGAATTGAGCTCTTATTTAGAGAAAAATCAAAATCTGTTATGTGTGGAGCATCAACAACGTTGGCAGGTCAATCCCTTGAGAGTGCTGGACTGTAAAAAAGAAGAATGTATCGCAGTAAAAGAAAATGCCCCCAAGATAAAAAACAGTCTTTGCCCGGAGTGTTCAATGCACTTTGAGACTCTTTTGTCCTGCCTTGATGAGCACAAAATAGATTATGTACTGGATGATTATCTTGTCAGAGGTTTGGATTACTACACCAGGACCACTTTTGAGGTGGCCTGCGCTTCACTCGAATCGTCGCAAAATGCCATAGGCGGCGGCGGAAGATACGATAATTTGGCCAAAGCTCTCGGCGGAAACGATACCCCGGGGATCGGATTTGCCTCCGGTCTGGAAAGAGTCTTATTGGCTTGCGAAACCCAGGGCATCCTCTTACCGGCGGTTCCCTCACCGAAAGTATTCCTTGCAGATATCACGGGCGGGGGCAAAGCCGCTCATATGATTCATGTTTTGAGGACTCTTGGGATAGCCTGCGACAGAGCTTTTGACAACAGGTCGCTGAAATCCCAGTTGCGCCAGGCGGACAAGTCGGGGGCAATATTGGCTATTGTGGTCGGGGAGAAGGAAAAAGAAGCAAATTGCGTTCAGCTTAAGTGGCTTTTTCCGGGAGACAAAGACCGCTTTATTCAACTCCTGACCGTAGCGGCAGATTCTTCTCGGGATGCGGGAACAAACGGCCGGATTTTTTCGCCGGAATCGGATGAACCGGAGAAACGTGACATTATCGAACGGTATCGTTTATCCGATGTGCTTCCCGAAGATCTGGCCTATTCGGCAATAAAAGAGTTTTTTCGTAACGCCTGACAGCTCTCCGGCGGGCAGTTGCAAAACCGTGTCCGATATTCAATGACGTACCGGAAAGAATTGACAAGTTCCAGAACCTCTTCCAAAGAGTAAAAGAAAGCTCGGCGCCGCAACCGACACGGGAGAGTCATTTCGCGACTTTGAGAGTCTTTGGCAAAGGGTGTTACCGCGGCCTTTTGTCGGCGGCAGTTACGCTCAGCCGCCCTGTTGCAAGTACTGGTTTTGCTGGGAAAAAATAGGTGCACCCAGGAAGCGCAGGACATTATTGGCGACTTGATAGAAGGTGATGTTGATTCCGTCTTTCAAGATGACGTTTTGTTCGGCATAGATTTGTGCATCTATCGTTGTCGAGTTACCGCTCGCGAAAGTTCCCGAAGTCCAGAAGAAAGGATGCACATTATTTATCGTGACCCCACCGCCGGTTACAACAAACTTCAGTGCGGCAGTGGATGGGCTTGTGCTGGCAGTGGGCTGATTCGGATAAGCAACGAGTGAGAATGTCGGAGGAGACGGTAAATTTGACGTCATTGTCAAACTGTTATTTTCACCAAAGTCTATGGAGTTGGCAAATATTGCCACATTGCTTCCCAACGTGAAGGTGCCGCCCGTTACGGCAAGGGCACATGCCGGGGCGTAAATGGTCATTGTCGTTATGGGAGATACCGACTGATCAATCAAATATCCCAACAGAGATTGTGTGCCGCCGACGTTCGGATCATTCAAGCCGCCAGAGTTCGAAAGCACCGACGGCCAGTTGTAAATAAGTACCTGATTTTGATTCGGCAAAGAATTCAGGTATTTAGATACGGATTCGGAGGTTGTGGCAGTGCCTGAGCTCACCGTTATGTCAAGACCGCTGTTGTAGGTAAACGAGTTTCCTGAATTGGATGTGGAAAACGATATGGTGCCAGAATCCTGCTTGAAATTGTAAGGTGACGACTTGGTTCCCTGCCCCGTTGTGTCAAGATTGGAGCAGGCACCGGGGGGAACAATGACTATGGGATCAGAAGTATTGTTTGAGCTGACCGGTATGGGCTGGGGAGCCGGTTGATGCTGGTTGACCAAATTGACGGTCGGCGGCCCGGGGTTCTTGACTATTGTTCCGCCGCTGGCCCCGCCGGTCACAGAAACCTGCTTCCCGTAGTATGTGGTTATTCCTTTAAGGACTCTGGCGCCTCCGTAAAGGTTAACACCGGACGAGCTGGTTCCGTCATAGTAGGAAGTTATTTGGTTGATGGTATTTCCGTCATTTTCGAAATTGACGATGCCGTTGCTGTATACGCATCCGTATATGACGGTTCCGCCTTGGAAAGTTGTGCTTCCCGAGCCGCCTATATAATCGTTTGCCCCGGTCCCCGAATTGCAGGCCGCATTTTTTGCACCGGTGCTGCCGAGTATGAAGGTTCCGGATCCTCTGATGGTGTTGGAATACAGATTCGGTTGTATCTGACCCGCGCCGGGCAATACCGTGACGTCACCTTTTACTATAAAGCTGTTTCCGGCATAGATGGCATAATTTGGCAGGGTGGCGGCGGTGTCCGTAATGGATGCGGTGGCCACCGTGGTTGCCTGGTATCTGGAGTTCTTGGGATTGTTGCCGTTGGTGCCCAACCACCCCGTGGAGTATATGACGGCTTTGACCGGAGTGGACGCAGTCGGTCCGACTGTGCTTCCCGAATTGGATGCAAGGGTATAAGTGCCTTTCCCGGGGGGAATTGCACAATTGCCGATCGGCGTGCCGTTGCTGTCCTCGTAAACTATGTTTGTGACGTAGTGTTCCGTCGCTCCGCCGGAATTTGCTATTGAACCGCTGCTTTCGCAGGGGTAGTTGCTGTAGTTCGGCGCTCCGGATTTTCCGGTGGCGTTGAGATTCGATATCGTTGCGTCAATTCCGGCTTGCGAGGCAAGTTGTGCGGTGGAATTGCCGTAGTAGGATCCGGACAGACCCACGGAAGAATTGGTCGAATTGAGTGTTGCCAATGTGAGTATGGTAAGCAACAAAACTATTGCCAATACCAATATCAGTGCACTGCCGCTTTCCGGTTCGTTATGCAGCTTATACGATAGCCTGGATAAACCGTTTTTATGACGCTCGGTGCTCATCATTTCTGTCATCTCCCGCATAGTCGGATGCAACCCAAGATTGATGGTGAAAGTATATCATTTTAATTGCAATGTGAGAATATCATTATTTATCTTTTCTGTGCCTCTCGTCGGATTATGCCGACAAGGAATTGCGGTACCGGTAACGCCTCGGTATTTCGGGTACGTCAAAAAGACCCACGGGGTATCTTTCCCATGGGCTTATTTGTATATCAGGGACAAGTCGCGGTGGAAGGCGGCGTAGTGGAAGTCCCGGAAGAGGATGTGGACTGGGGGTTGGTATTCAGAGCCGCGACATTGTTAGTCATATTGACAATATTGGTCGGCAAACCGTTTGAGGCAAGCCGTGCTTTGAAAATAGAACCGACATACAGATTCGTGGTAAGCACATCCGGTCCGTTGCCGGAAGTCGCCAGACTAAACGTCGGAGCATTTTTTTGACTGTTGTATACGGGCTGGACGATCGGCGCAAAAGCAGTGTTATTTGGGGGTGTAATCCCGTTGGTTCCGGTGCCTGCGGATGCCGACCAAACTCTCCAGTAAAGTATGTTGTCGGAAACCGGTGTGCTGTTGGGAGCCGTCGTGGCGGCGGCAGGCTGCGGGATGACAAACTCAACCCACTCCGGGTTTGCGGGGCCGTTGAAGGCATCGCTTTCGGCAAGTACGGCATTGCCCGAACTGCCGACAATATATGAATTCTGATCCGTGTTAGTGGAAGGCAATACCGTATTGGCCGGCGGTATACACACGAATGTAGACGAAGCAAGATAATTGTCAATTGTCTGGATTCCGACAGATGCCGAACTCGTTCCGAAAGAGAGCTGTTGGGATGTGGTGTTGGCCGTATTTGTAGCCATGAGGAGAGGAGGTACGACGGATACCACGATCAAAGTCAGAATTAATGTCATTACCAACTCAATAAGGGTAGTGCCCCTTTCGTCGGAGGCAAACCTTTTCGTTATGCTCTTTATGCCGTCCGCGCCGAGAAATTTTAGAGTGTCATTGCGCAATTTGAGTCGCTCCGTTAACGTAATAGGTGGTGCCTTTGTTTTGCCATGATACTTTGACAGAGATCATATAAAGCCCCGATGTCGACGAAGTCTTTGTCGTTGAGGAAGTGGCTGCGGATGTGACGGAATAGTTTACCGTATATGAAATACCGTCGACGGTTTGAGGGGATGTTATATGCAGGGACGGGGCACCGTTATACCCGGCGGCCTCCGCTTGGGCAATGGTGGCAGTCATGATGCTTGTGGCAGTGGAGTGTTCTTTTGCGAAAAGGCTTACCGAAAGAGAGGCCAGGTTGGCGCTGAGCAACATCGTGGCAAATATAAACAGGATCACTGCCGCCACAACTACTTCTATTAACCCAAAACCGTCTTCAGAATCCTTTGCATGCCATTTTGCTTTGCAAAATTGCCGTAAGGTTCTTTTGTTGACACCTGCTCTTATGTCCATGTGATTACACTACCTCTGAGTGGCGTACCTTATTCGATAAACAATGCCATTTAATAATATGGCAATTAAAATAACAATTCAATACAAATAACACTATATTTCCGTTGAGGCACCAAATTGTCTGTTTCTCACTCGGCACGGCGCGTTACGTACGGGTTGTAACTTCCGGCATCAGCCCTCTATCAGGTATTCGTCGTTTATTACCGCTCCGGAGGTATTTCCCCAGATGAGACTGGAATTACTGATTGGAGAAAAAGTCATGCTGAAATCTCCACCCGTTTGCTCCACGCCGGAGCAGGCAAAAATTTGCCCCGTTATCGTCGTCTGGTTGCCGTAGCTGACGCTTCCTGACGTATAGATAAACAGCGATATGTTGTGAGTCTGTACGTCTCCGCTTCCCGCGATCGTTACCGTTGTGCCGGTGTTTCCGAGGCCGCTACAGCCGTTGTTGGCGGTATAAGGCGAAGAAAGTCCGGCGATAATGGTGAAGGAAAGAGGCGTGCTGGCTCCGGGGGCAAGGGAGGATGCCGCCTGTATCGATAACGTACCCCCCCCGTTTCCTCCGTCCGCCGTAAAGTTGGCTACTTCGAGAGTGACGTTTGTATTCAGATTGACGGTTGAAAAAAGTATTCCCGACGCTATTGTACAGGTGGGAGCGTCTATTACCAGAGATGAAGAAGTCGCGTTGGCGATATCGTATAAAAAGGTGCCGGTTGTGGCGGATTTGGTAAAGAAGCTGGCACATGAGCCAGTTGTTCCGCCTCCCGTGGAAGGTACCGTAATCGTTTGGCTGGAGCTGCTGATTGTCGGAGGATTGGGGAAAGACGGTATGGAAGGAGGTATGCCGCCGACCGGCTGATGACTCACACCGCCTCTGAACCAATCGGCGGAAGTGCCCCAACTGGGGTAGCTGGCGCTGTTGGATACATATGAGACTCCGTCCACGAAATTGGTGCCGGCGCTGGCCGCCATGATGTTGCCTTCCGTGGTCGAACCTTTTGGACCCGTGGCGGTGGCGGTTCCCCATATTGCACCGCTGCTTGGGCCGCCGTAGAGTTGGATCGATCCGTTGTAGGCACCGGCATTGCCTTTTACATAGGAGCTTCCCCCTATGTAAATGCCGCTGCTTCCCCCGTTGAAGCTGGCGGCATTTCCTTCGATTATGGAATTGCCGCTCTTTCCGAGAGACAAAGCTCCCATGGCGACAAAATTACCGGCTATCGTGCAATTCCCTAGGGATGCGGGACCATTGATCAAAACGTCAGCCGCATTGTTTACGTTGCCGTTGCATATTATATTTTGGGCAAATACGGACGGCAGGACGCCGTTTGCCGAAGGCGACAAAGAGTTGGAGTTGGTTGCATCAAAGGTGCCGTCCGTAAAAATGGCGTACCCCATGAGACTGCCGGGCATGGAGGAAATTAGAAAATCGGCCTTCATTTCGGCGGATTGGGTTTTACTTCCTATGGAATCCTGGCCGTAGGAAGTAACGGTGGCTTTGACGGGGGAGGGAGCCGAAGGCCCCAGCGTCGTTGACGTTCCGGAGCTGCCGCCGCAAGTTTCAGCCGTGGTACTTCCGGAACTCGCAAAGTATTCCACGGACACTTGATACACGGAAGAGACCCCGGAGCTGTTTAAAGTCCCGGACTCTGTGCAGGGGTAGCCGCTGCTTTGAGGTGCGGAGTTGATTTGATTGAGAACCTGGCTTATGCCGGCATTGGCGGTCAGCTCGGCTTGAGAGGTGTTGGTATAGTCGAGGCTGTTGGCCGTGGCATTGCTGCTTACGCTGAGCCCCATGATTGAGGCGGCGGCCATCAGAGTGCCTATAATAAGCACCAGTATCAAAACACTGCCGTCATCCTGATTGTGGTGACGTGAAGCAACATGAGAGCGCATAGTCTTATTATATCACTTTAAGTATTTATATGACTACTAAAAGTGGTTAAATTATTCTTTTTTATCGTCCTTCATTGTGTTGAAACATTCATTGGCTTTGCCAACAACAGCGGTTGCGGTTCCGGAAGCCCGTCGTGCATTGTGGTTGGGCTACCGTACATTTATTTGCCAGGCACGTGACTTTGTGTTACCGCACCGGCCAAACCTGTAAAGATTCAAACGACTTCCAATGATGCCCGTCAATGCGGTCCTCGGTGACCTCGCGCCTTACCTGAGCGTACGTCGACTTTTTCTGGCGGATGCCGGTTTTTGTAAGTCATGGCAGATCTCACAGGCGGGTACGCACATCTTTTTTTCCGCTCGGTGTTTTCCTGTCGTTTGTAATCCAAGGCCGTTTCCGTATTCTGTCTCGGCATCATATCGCCTTTTACAATCCATAAGCCGTTTTGAATACGAAAGTTGCTTCGCTTGTTCGAATTCCAAAAACGGTCCGGTGGATTCGCATTAATAAATTTTTACTGCATGAAGATTATGGATAACTGCCTCTTTTGCTATACAAAGATCAGATGCCGTGACAGAAAAGGTTTTTATGTCGAAAAGTCAAGCTTTGGTCTACTTTATGCCATTTTGCAAGGAGTTATTAAATCAGAAAATACCGGTACGGCTTGCATGCGGCCTTCTTTTACTCCAATCCCATTTTGTCGCTGTAACTATAGCGGCATGAAAAATGTTTCCGAGTCAAAAAAATAAACCGATACAGCAAGCTCAGAGAAGGAAAATATGTTTCCGGCCGGAAAATAAAAAATACTACTTTATGAATAATTTTACTTGCGCATTGTGTTTTTAGTTGTTATAGTCAATATCAGTTATTTATGCTGATTGTAAAAAGGTTTTACCCAGATATACGGCGTGAATACATATGAGATGTCATATCAATACAAAAGAAAGGAATAAATGACAATGTCTCAGTCACTTCTAAGAAAGCAGCGTTGGCTGCATTCTCGTCTTAGCGAGAGCAAAGAAGAAGGTGAAGAAGGTTTTACGCTGATTGAACTTTTAATCGTTCTTCTGATTATAGGTATTTTGTTGGCAATAGCCATCCCGACATACCTGTCAGTAGTAGGCTCAGCCAGCTCAAGGACCGCTGCCACGAACCTTCAAACAGCCATAACGGCAGCTGATGCCGCCGCTACAGCGAACGGCGATGTACTGCCCACTGGCAAAGCTTTGCTGGCTGCCTTCAACAACCAAGGCGATGGTATCCAATGGAACTCTGGGGCAGCTGCTAAGATCAACACCAATGAAATAAGTTATGCCGAGGGAGGTAATGGCCAATATATAATTTTTGAAGCCGCCGGTGCCAACAACACTTGTGAATACGCTGCGGCAGTGTACGCTGCAAATGTAGTCACACAATTCCCCACGCCGGGTACTTACTACAATATCTCTACCATTGCCTCAGGAAGCACAGGAACCGCAGCCACTTGCACGGCCGCCGCCCCACCTGCGATCACCAGTGGATGGTCACAAAACAGTAATACCCTAGGTAATTCTTAGCAAAAAGCGCTAAAAACTTTTAGCCTTTTCAAAAGAGCTCCGTGCGAAAGCGCGGGGCTCTTTTTTTAACCGGCTCAGGTATTTTCCTGTATCCGCTGTCACGAATCCCGCTGCGTCTTTGCCTTTTGACGACCCGGTTGTTTAGAATCTGTCAATCTCTTCGGTTTTTCGCTTTCTTGCACAGAGAGGCTTTTGTGCGGTTGTCTTGACCGTGGGTAAGCGGAAGGCAATTGTCACGAGGTGAAGACAGAGAAATACCGCGTCCGTATTCTCCTGACATTCGACACGATCCTTATCCGAAGGGCCAAAGGGGTCGTAAAAATAGACAAACAAACATTTCGCTTCGAAAATAGCTTGTCAAGGTCGGTATTCGATCTTCTCAAACCGGTGCCATCTCAATTGATGAGCACAAGACAAGAAATAAAGAGCCGCTTACTTTGCAACTCTTTGGAATGCCGACTACGGCTCTAAAAAGATGTGCCGCTTTCTTCCCTGAAGGAGGCTAAGGGTTTTAGAGAAAGAGGGAAACCCCGAAAATCAAAAGGAATCGATTCTTTGACGGTTCAGGCCCTGAAAGCAATTGCGGCGTTAAAACCAATCGGCATCGCTGAAAGCGATTCTGAGGATACCGAGAAGGTTATTTTTGCTGATAAGCCGAGACTCTGTGTATTTTGGATGCAACTTGTCGTTTTGTCATTATTTTTTATCAGTGATCGAATTGGAGTAATCAAGGAGCGAAAATAATAATTGAGGGCTGGTGGCTTTTGCAGGAAAAAAGAACGAACTCCAATTTTGATACAAGCTTAGTTATTGCCGACGTTCTTTTGCCGAGACTCACGGCACAGCTTTTATGCCGTCCGCACTTTTGTCCGGAGGGAGTAACTCCGGTTTTTATATACTTCGAAGTTTTGTACAATGAAGTGGGAACTTAGGTAAAAGAGTTTGTGTTGCAATCGCTGGGGAGGGATCCGGCTTTACTTTATTGAACGGGGAAAGCATGCTATAGCCGCCATTTACCATACGGTGAGAGTCTTCCGCCGTCTTGTTGAACGTATTCGTTTCCGGAAACGTTGCTGACAAAAGCGGTAAATTGGAGTTACTCACCAAATGGGACACGGAACTCGCTTAGCTATGCCGCCTCTACTGTAGCAGCTTGTTCGAATTGAATCGGCGAAATATAGCCGATGCCCGAGTGCCGTCGTTTCCGGTTGTAGAAGTGGATCCAATCAAAGATCTCTAGTTCGAACTTACGTCAGGCCGGGTAGGTTCGATGCCCTCTAGCAGTAAAGATGACTCATCTGGCCAGTTAGTACTGTCTACATCAGGCGCAAAGGCACCGCTGTCCCAATTAGCTCGAACACTCTTTTCTGCGTAGGCGTTGGCCTAGCAAGTAAATCAAAGGTAGTTGAATTAGTGTCCGTCACTGTTCTCATGGTGTTGCGGGTCAAAGTTCCGAGGTGTTCAATTAGTTCCCTGAAGCCTCGAACGGGCTCGCCGTCTTGGTTTTCCTTGTGTGCAGCTTTTTTCTTCGCCCCTCGTGAAGGGGTGGCTGGAGCCACAGGGTTTTCTCTCGTAGTTGTTCGAAGCTCGTCGGTAAAGGTGAGTGGGGCAAGAACTTCACGCAGATGCCACACGAGGTAAGCAGCCAACATGCAGATAAATACGTGAGACCGAACACGGCCCTCCAGGTAGTGATGGATGGGCCTCAAGTCGATGTCGTCTACTTTGATGTGACGAAAGTCCCGCTCAACGTTAGATAGCGCCTTGTAGGCAATCGCTACCTCAGAAGCATCCACTTCGTTGTTGGTAAGTGTAGTTCGCAGAACATATATCCCATCTAAGGCCGCCTCTTGTTCGATGGCAGATTCTCGCCGGGTAACAGATAGGGATGAATTGGTAATGGTCACCTCGAAGTGCTTGGCTATCTTGTACTTGTTGAGAACTTTGCCGACCTTCATCCCAATCTTGTCTGATCCCTCAAGGCGACCATTTTCGACCGCCAAGATAATCGGTGCCAAGGATTTCTTCGGTGGCTCCTAGAAGTTCAATTCGCTTGCGTTTTCGCTCGTAAGCCAAAACAGGATTGCGACAAGCAACCAGGCCTTCATCTGGATAGTCGAGATGGGTGAACTCGGCTAGATCCATCTCGTCGAATAGAGATAGTTGAAGCGGTCCGTTATTTCGGGCCAACCCCGCAATCTGGGGGGCACGAAGACATGTTAGCCAGCCGATATCGCCAGCTTCACGTAGTGCACTAATGCGAGCCGATGTAATCATCCCACGATCTCCAACCATGACAAGTGAATCGAGTTTGAAGCGGCGGCGAATCGAATCAACAATTGAAATGAAGGCACTTGGATCGGCTGTGTTGCCGGGAAAGACTTCAATAGCCACCGGACGACCATCTTTGTCAGTTAGAAGCCCATATTCGATCTGAGCAGTGCCCTTCTTTTTGTCACGCGAGTCTCCACGAGCTGCCAGTTCGTTCTTAGTTCCTTCTACCCACGATGACGACAGATCGAAATAGGCCAATGTAGAAGACTTTGACTCATTGGCTAAATGACGACGTGCAAGTTTTGTCTCGATTATTTCCTGGTTTGCGCCAAGCCAGTCCATTGCTCCATAGACCTCATCAGTTGAAATCCCATCAAGTCCCAGATCACATTCCAAGGTAGTATCATCCCACCACTTAGTCGTCGCCAACTTAGGGCGCTGGTGAACAACTCTGACAACTACCAGGGCAAATGCAATGTCACGCTCTCTACAGGCAGGTCCTAAAAGTTCAAGAAACCTGAGTTTCTTAGCCATCTCAACAACTGCAGCTACGTGACCATGAGCCAGTGAACGCGTGCACTCTAGGCCTTCACCAGCAACTAGAAGAGTCTTGCCAGCCAAGGTCGCTCGTAGTGCATCTAAGGCACGATCAGGCAAGGCCGAGACATTTCCTAACGTCTCATGACAGATCTTGCCTTCCTGGCGAAAGCTGCGGCGCAAGAGGTAAGAGACCGACTGACGATCCTCTCCGTCTTTACTTCGATACTTGCGCACCACTCGGGCAACGTGAACGGCACTATCTTGCCTAGTCATACAGCTCTTCTAACATACCTCTTTGGCAATGTCACGCATTATCTTGGCTACATTAATACAACCGAACCAAGCAATCGGTGCAGCTCAGCAGCCAGATCTGCGGAAATCGGAGACGCAAGTTCGGACTAAATCTCTCGAGCCACTTCAAAAGCCTTGTTTTTCAAACACTCTGTAAAAAGATAAAGCATCAATAAAGCCGATTGTCTTTATTGATGCTTTAGGGAAGTATGCTCATTTGAGATAACTTTTGTACGTGATACCTAAAATGCGGTGCAAGTGGGCTACCTCTTGCAGTACTCCGTCGAGAAAGTGTTTATTTTTTGGATTTCGGCTTTGACGGGGTAAAGCTGGAAGGAGCCACCGCTGTCGGTGTCGCAGCCTGAGACGTATAAGACGTTGCAGTGATGGTGAGGGTCACCGAGTTGGATACGGTGTAGTTCAAAATGTTGAAAGATCCCGTACCGGTTCCGCCCGTGCCGCCGGGAGATATTGACAGCGACTGAATGGTAATTACTCTTTTCAGGTTGTAGATCTGTTGTAAAAATGTATAGGCGTTATTGTAAGCACCGGTAACGGTCATCGTAATCGGGTCGTCGATGTAGCCGTTCAATTCTCCGAGCGTAAAGTTGGAGATGCTTTGCATGCTCACGCTGTCTTTGGTGGCCAGTTTGGCAAGCTGGAGTACTACCGCGGGTCTTTGCGGGTTGTAAGGAAACGCTACGGGGAAAACCTTTGACGTAAACGGCGCTTCTTTGTGGATGGTGCCCTGTTCGGATTTTAGGGTGTTCAATTCATCTTGTAACGTGAGGATCTGCGCTTGGTCGGTTTGTTCCTGCTGATGAACGCTGGCGAGTTTATTTTGTGCCGGTGATAGCAGCAGGAACCACCAAACTATCAATGCGATGACAAGAATTACCAGAGAGACAATAACTGCTGGTTGTTTTAGTAAATTTTTCATGGTACCACCGGTGTAGTAGGGTCAAATTTCTTATATCTGGTTGTATGGATAGATCCCAAAATATTAATTGTTGCAGACCAAGTTGCAGCCGTTGTTGGGGACGATGTAATTGCTTGGTAAGAGGTGTATTGGAATTTGCCGTATTTATAGGTATCTTTTGCCCAATTGTAGAATGTCTGGTATCCGGAGTTGCCGTTGATTCCGTTCAACTGCAATTGTATCGTGCCGAGCACCTGAGTGGGGAGAGGCAGGGAGTACAACGAGGGGGTTGGGGAAGCCGGTGTGATTATGCCACTGGAAGAAGCCGGCGGGGCCGTCGTTGTGGGAGCCGTACCGTTGGGCCCGGAGGCGGCAGTGGCAGAAAATGACTTGACAATCAATTGTTTTGGCATGGTTGTGTTTAATGATTTCAGCACAAGGGGCCAGTTGACTTCGTCGGCAATGGCAGAAAGGGCTATGTTTTTGTCTGTAATGAGCTTTTTGGCTTCTATGACCACATAGTTATATTTCGGTATTGTGATATTGAGCTGATTTATCTGGGCTTGATCCTGTCCCACGGCATTTTCTGCATTATGTATGCTGAGAAGTTTAAAGCCGTAAATGATGGCCAAAATAAGCAGTATGACGACCACGGCTGCTGCCACAAGCCGCCCGTTGTGTTTCAGTTTCTTTTGAGAGACGAAGTCGGCGGGTAAGAGATTGATTCTTTTGATGTTTGGCGGTTCCGGTATGGCCAATCCGATGGCCACTGCGGCAACGTCGTCCAATTGACTTCCCGGTGCTGTATCCTGACCTATTTTTTCGCCCTGTACGGCTCTTAGGCAACTGGCTCGCTCTACCGGTATCGGCAGGGCCTGCGAGAGTCTGTCGATAAAGCCGGTGAGTCTCGATCCGCCTCCCGTAATCAGAAGACGACGCATTTGCATGCCGCTGTAGGTGGAACTGAAGTAATCTATGGAGTTTTTGATTTCCGTAATGAGTTTGGACGAAGCATCCCGTGCGGCGGCAACGGCAACCGGCGGGGTGTGACGGTCGGGACGTCCCACGTATTTTTTGATGGTGTCCGCATCGGAAAGAGGTATATCAAGCGAAGTGGCTATGGCTCTGGTGACGGAATTGCCGCCTTCGGCTATGGTACGGACAAAGATCGGTCTTCCGGCATCGTGGACAACCACGAGAGTGAGGTCTGCTCCCACGGATACGATTGCCTCCGGTCCGCTTCTTGCCGTTATGTTGTCTCCCAGCGACCTGATAAGAGCGGAAGAAGCCAAGTCTATGCTCTTCGGCACAAGATCGGCGGCAGATATTACGTCAAGCAACGGGTAGACCAAATCGCTGTGCGCCGCCGCCAACATAACTTTTATCGGTTGCCCCGGAGAAGTCGGGGCAGAAGAAATTCTGCGGGCAGAAAGCAACGTTTTTTCGCTCGGAAATGGAATAAGATCCATGGCCTGCAATTTTACTGCTTCATCGAGTTCATTGTCCGGAACGGACGGCAGTTCGATTTCACGGGAAATTGCCCGGAGTCCCGAAACTACCAAATGTACGGCAAGCGGTTTTTCGAGACGGCCGCGCTTTAATCTGGGTACAGTCAGACACTGTTTGATGGCGGCAGTTACGGCATCAGGGTTGACAATTGCTCCGTCGACGACTGCACCTTGCGGCAGTGCGGCTTCAGCGAACGCAATGAGACTCTTATGATGACCCTTAACGGATACCTTGGCTATTCTTACTGCCGTGGCTGAGATTTCAAGACCTATATTGGTTGACATTAGGAAATTCTCACTTTAAGTCTAGATTGTATTTTCATAGCACAGTTCAATATGGCACATAGTAGCACTATTTTACTTGCTTTCATTTGTTTTGGTGTTATTTCTGTGACAATATGATAATTTTGCTCGCAAAGGATTTGCCTCAGATTCCCCTTCGTTCTTATGCGTTTGCTCCGTTTTTCTGAACAAGCGATATGTAACCGAACATGGGCAGGTACATAGATATAACTATGAATCCTATTGAAATTCCAAGGAAAACAATAATAAGCGGTTCAAGCAGTGAAGACAGACTGGCGACGGTTGTTTCAATTTCGTCTTCGTAGAATTTGGTAACCCTGTTGAGCATGTCGTCAAGCGCTCCGGACTCTTCTCCGGTTTCTATCATTTGCGTTACCATATTAGGTATTACGGAAAAGACCGATAAGGCTTCCGCCAAGCCTTTCCCTTCTCTGACGGTATTTTCTGCATTGCGGAACGCTTCCGCTACGATCGCGTTGCCGGCATTGTCTGCAGTGATTTCCAAGGCTTCTATGATGCCCACGCCGGATGCAAGAAGCGATGCCAGGGTCCCGGTACCTCTCGTAATGGATATTTTATGGATCAACGGTCCGAATATGGGCATCTTTAATTTAAAAGCATCCCATTTTCTTCTTCCGTCCGGTGTGTGGATCCAACGGTTGAAGAGAATTAGTATTCCTACGACAACCGCAACAAAAACAGCCAACCAGTAGGTCGCCAGATCGTTGGATACGTCTATGACGATTTGGGTGGGGAGCGGCAAAGTTCCCTTTAGGGTGCTGTAGATCTTTTTGAAAGTAGGGACGACAAATATCATCAAGGCTATAACAACCAGAATGACTATCGACATGACCATGGCCGGATACGTCATGGCTGATTTTACTTTGCGCCTTAACTCCACCTGTTTTTCAATTGTGGTTGCCAAACGCAAAAGAGTTGTATCCAGTGATCCTCCGGCTTCGCCGGCCTTTACCATGGCTATGTAAAGAGGGCTGAATGCTTTGGGATGTTTTTCCAGAGCACGCGAAAATGACACACCCTGTTCCAAGTCTCTTCTGACGTTGTTGACGGCAGACTGCAGAACCTTGGAAGTCAGCTGATCGCTGATGATGGTCAGGGCTCTGACCAGAGTGAGACCCGCCGTTACCATGGTGGCCAGCTGCCGGCTCATCAGGGCAACTTCTTTGAGGTTTGCCTTGTCGTTGATTCCCGGAATTATGAGTTCTTTGCGGAGGTCTAATTTTGGTTGAGGCTGGATGTTGACGGGGATATAGCCCATCGATCTGAGCTTATTCCCGACGGCCGTAATGCTTTCCGATTCTATTTTACCTTTAATCAGTTTTCCGTTGGAGTCTCTTACTTTATATTCAAAAACAGTTGTTGGCATCTGACCTTATTCCTATTGTCGCTTACGATGGTCTTATAAAGTGTTTAAGTGATCCCGCAACTCATTGGGATTGCGGCAACGGTCAAAAGCGTGAGCTTCCGTTATGGTTCCGGCTCTGACGGCTTTGGCAAGGGCCTGGTCCATGGTTTGCATGCCGTAAGAACTGCCCGTCTGCATTAATGAGTATATCTGGTGTGTTTTTGCCGTTCTGATGAGGTTTCGTATACCGGAAGTACATGCCATGATTTCCGCGATGGGCAGTCTCGCCGTGCCGTTTGCATTCAAGACAAGTTGCTGTGTCACGACGGCTTCCAAAGTTCCGGCAAGCTGAACGCGAATCTGGTCTTGCTGGTTTGTCGGGAATACGTCGATAATACGGTCTATCGTTTGGGGTGCATCTTGCGTGTGCAGTGTGGCAAATACCAAGTGGCCGGTTTCGGCGGCCGTCAGTGCCGTAGAAATGGTTTCCAGGTCTCTCATTTCACCGACCAGAATGACATCCGGGTCCTGCCGGAGTACGTGCTTTAGAGATTCGGCAAACGATACGGTGTCAACCCCCACTTCTCTCTGGTTCACTATTGCCTTTTTGCTGGTATGGAGAAACTCTATGGGGTCTTCTACGCTGACTATGTGAAGCGGACGGGCCATATTGATAATGTCGATCAGTGAGGCGAGAGTGGTGGACTTTCCCGAACCGGTGGGACCGGTAACAAGTACCAGACCGTGTCGCAGTTCGGCAAAAGTTTTGATTACGTCGGGCAGACCCAATGTGGAGAAAGCGGGTATCTCGTGGGGAATCATTCTCAGTACGGCACCTATGTACCCGCGCTGCTGCATGACGTTTACCCTGAAACGCCCCACTCCCTTTACGGCGTAGCTGGTATCCAATTCTTTTGTTTCTTCGAATCTTTCCCTGATCGCCTGAGGCAAAATTGAATAAATCATTTCACGCAGACTGTCGTTGTCCAAAACGGGCAACTGGTCTATTTTTCTGATGGAACCGTTTATTCTGATCGCCGGCGGCAGGCCTACAGCCAAGTGTAAGTCGGAGGCTTTATTTGCGACGGCGTAAGTAAGAAGTTGGTCTACGTCCGGATGCTTTGGTTTGGAGCCGTTATCCGATTGGGGGTCTTTCATCTGGGCTGTATCAGATGCGGCATTGGCCGAGACATCGTCTTTGCCCATGCGGGCAAGTTGTGATACGGTCAGTCTTTCTTCGCTTTCAGCGCTGGCCCGAGGCTCCGGTGTTTTTGTCACCGGTGCCGGTGCGGGTTTTGGATTGTCCGACGGCGGTATGTACGCGCCGGAGTAATTGTCGCGTTCGATGCGTGTAATAATTTGACTTATCTGCATGGGATCGGCTATAAACACAGCCGCCACTTCACGTCCGGCCAGAAGCGATATTTTGGCTATTTGGTCAGCGCTCAAAGGCGTGCTTGCCACAACCGACAATTCGTTGGAGCCGTCTACGGCATATCCTATTGCGCCGAATCTTCTTGCCACGCCGGGCGGCAATATGGTGGCGGCTTCGGTGGTCGGGGGATCCGTGTCGAGATCGACTACTTTAACGCCTGAAATCTGTGACAGCGTGTCAAGACAGGATTTGGTCGACAACAATCCCGAATCGGACAGTATTACCGATATGGGAGCCATTCTTTGTGTGGCTATGTCCACTACCCGTGCCGCTTCGTCTTGGGAGATTACTTCACCGCGGATCAGGGCTTCCAGAAGTCTTTGTCCCCAATCGATAGGTTGCTGTGTCGATGTATTTGATGTTGTGTCACTCATATTACAACCCTCAAGATCTCTTCAAGGCTGGTGTAACCCAGGGCTGCTTTGCGCAATCCGTCTTGGCGCATGGTTTGCATTCCTTGTTCAACAGCAATTTTTTGTATTTCAGATGTTTGAAGTCTGTTGATCACCGCACGTTCGATTTCTTCCGTAATCACCATGACCTCTTGTATGGACATACGTCCGTGATAACCGGTGCCGCCGCAGGCCTGACATCCGACGGCCCGGCGGAATTTAGGTGTGATGGTATCCAGCCAACTCATATCTTGGAATCCGGCCGCCAATAAATCCTCTTCCGTCGGACTGAGAGGAGTCGCGCAGTTGTCACAGAGCACTCTGGCAAGTCTTTGCCCGAGTACGCAGTCCAAGGCCGATCCCACCAGAAACGGTTCCACTCCCATTTCGATGAGGCGCATGGGGGTACCGGCCGCATCGTTTGTGTGCAAACAGGAGAGCACCAAGTGTCCGGTCAGAGCCGCTTCAATGGCGATGGTTGCGGTGTCGCGGTCTCTTATCTCTCCTACCAGCACGACGTCGGGGTCGGAGCGCAAGATGGAGCGCAGTGCGCTTGCAAAGCTGAGTCCGGCTTTGGGGTTTACCTGTACCTGATTGATGCCGCGCATTTGGTATTCAACGGGATCTTCTACCGTAATTAAATTGCGCTCTGCCGTGTTCAGTTTTGACAGGGTGGCATACAAAGTGGTTGATTTTCCGGACCCGGTCGGTCCCGTTACCAAAATGGTGCCGTAAGGTTTTTTGTAGGAGGATTCATAGCGTTTCAGTACGTCTGGTTGGAAACCGAGTCTTTCCAAGTCCAGCACCACAGCCGTTTTGTCCAGGACCCTCAAGGCCACCTTTTCGCCGTGAACGGTCGGAAGGGTGGCGACCCGCAGATCTATTTCCTTGCTGCCCACGCGCAGAGAAATACGTCCGTCCTGCGGTATGCGGTGTTCGGCTATGTCCAAGTCAGCCATAATTTTTAGTCGGCTGACAACCCCTGCGTGGATGGCTTTTGGCGCCGATGTGATGTGGTGCAAAACACCGTCGATCCGGAATCTGACCTGAATATTGTCTACCGAAGGCTCCAAGTGAATGTCAGATGCCCTTTGGTTGAGGGCTTGCTTGAGGATCAAATTGACGAATTTTACTATGGGGGCATCGTCCACCACGCTCAGGAGGTTATTGAGATCCGGAGCTTGTTGTTCCGATTCCACGGTCAGTGCGGCATTTTGGGCAAAAAGATCCGCTTCTGCCGTTTGCTGGTAGAAGCGGCTGATGTAGTTGTCTATTTGATCTGCTTTGCAGACCACGGCTTCAATTTGGCCGCCTATGATTGTTCTCACGTCGTCCATGGCAAAGACGTCCATAGGGTTGGCCATGGCTATGACCGGTTTGTCGGCATGAAAACCTATGCCCAACACTTTATAACGGCGTGCCGGGGCTTCCGGGATAAGATCCACCGCCCGCTTGTCTATTTCCCATGAGTTTAAGTCGACAAACTTAAAGCCGGCTTCAACCGCCGTGGCTCTCATCAAGTCGTCTTCTGTGACAAATTTTTTGTTCAACAAAATGTCTCTCAGCGAGTGCCCCGTGGAGTCTTTTTCGGCGACGGCTGCTTTCATGTCCTCTTCCGATACCGTACCCCACTCAAGCAGAATTTTTTCAAGGGTGGGCTTGGCTTCTTTCGTTGGGGAAGGCATGTCGATGTCGTCGAAAGTAAGTTCGGCTCCGGTACCCATCACATTGGGCGACATTACGGGTACCGCATTCGCATTGAGGATTGCTTCCTCGGGTTCTTCTCCAAGGAAGTCCTGATTCATGGGCTGGCTCTTCAGGATAAAGTCGGCTATGGCGTTGGAAGCCTGGCTGTCGACGGACATTCCGAAATCGCTTTCCGATGTCTTTGAAGTCGTGGTGCTGGTTTCAAACTTGGCTATGGTCGCGTTGGCAATCGGATTTGACTGACTTGATTGCTGCGGTTGATAGAGGTGTCCCAGATATTGGGCAATCTGGCTTTTGGCGGCGACGACGACTCTTATGTCACCGCCTACGGCGGCCCTGATGTCATCCAAAGTCAATACATTTTCGGGCGAGGCTATTGCCACCACCGGTATTCCTCTTTCCCACCCGATGGGGGCGACAAGGTGGCGTTTGGCAAATTGTTCGGGTAGCACGGCAGCTCTTGGCTGTGGTCCCGCTGCTGAGGAGGACGAGGAAAATTTGTTCAGATCAACAAACTCGAGACCAGCTATACGCGCCAAGGCTTTGCCTTCTTCGATTTCTGCCTGAGGAGTTGGGTTGAGCTTGGTATCCGCCACGGCTAACCCACTTCCCAAGAAATCTTCAGGCACCACTTAAATACTCTCCTTAATGACATAGTGACATCAATTGTACTTCTGAAAACAGCTTATATGACCTTATGCTTCGGTATATTTTGCGATTTGCGTTATAAATCTAGTTCAAAAATTCAATAATTGCGCTTTCTTATATTTAAATAATTTACTTTCTTATATTTAAATAATTTAAATTTGGAAGTATTCTTTTGACTGAAGTCAGTGAACACCCCCAAACTTCACTACGATTGAGAATACACTATTTTTAAACTATTGCAAGTCTTTTTAGTATTTTTTCTGCAGGCCGGATATCTGTCCATTGTGTCCGTCCCGTAGGTATGATCTTCGGTATGGTTAGGGCATGAATCGCGTTACTCCGGTTGCAAATCCAGTGCTTTTACTGCCGAATTTATGTTATTTTCTCCAATAAGGACAATTGGCACTTTGACAATTGCTAGATTTTTTACAATGGGTTTTCTGGTCGGTGTATTCGTATTCTTGCTCGGTGCCTCCCTGGGCTCTTTTGCCAGTGTGGTGGCTTACCGCTTACCGTTGGGGGAGTCCATAGTACAGCCGGGGTCACGTTGTCCCAATTGTAAAGGGGCTATTCCGTTTCGTTACAACATTCCCGTCGCCGGATACATTTTGACAAAAGGAAAATGTTCTTTATGTGATGAAAAAATCAGTGTCCGCTATTTGTTTTTGGAGATTTTTGCGGGTTTGATATTTGTTTTCATAGATCTGCGTTTGTCGAATCACTGGCTCTGGCCCGCGTATTTTGTCTTGGCTGCGGCTCTTCTTATTGTGTCCATGATAGACATGCAGACCATGACCATTCCGCGCAAAGTGCTCTATCCGACGTTTTTGTTCGGCTTTTTGTGGCTTTTGGTGATCGCCGGCGCAGAAAATGACTTTTCTGCTTTCATGCGCTGTGTCGTCAGCGGATTGTGTGTTTTTCTCTTTTTTTTCCTTATATATGTAGCAACACCCAAGGGCATCGGCTTTGGCGACATCAGGCTGATGTGGGTCTCGGCATTTTTTGTGGGCTGGCTGGGGTACAGGGTAGTTTTAGTATCCGTATTGCTGGGTTTTTTTCTGGCCGGTCTGTGGGCCGCCGGCTTGCTTGCCGCCAGAAAAGTATCGGTCAAGAGTAAATTGCCGATGGGTCCTTTTTTGTCTCTGGGAATAGTGTCGGCTGTTTTGTACGGTCAGGCGATAGTGAAATTTTGGTGGCGCTGATCCGGTATTTTCGCACTCTCTGTTTGCAAAAGCGTGCGTTTTGCAAACAGAGATCGACAGAGAGTTTTTTGGTTTTTGCTTTGGTCGTCGCAAAAAGTCGGTGTCCGAACTTTTTGCAAGGCATCAAATGACCGAGATGGCCATGCCCTCTTTCCTGAGCATTACCCTCAAGTCTTGCGGCACGGGGGCGTTGGCAATGGCTTGTTCCGTGTCGATGACTCCTTTTTTCAAAAGATCCAGAAGCGACTGGGCGAAAGACTGCATGCCGTAGTATTCGCCTTCGTTGACGATTTCCGGGATGACGCTGGTGCGTCCCGGATCGAGGATGCACTGCTGAATTCGACCGTTGACAACCATAATTTCCAGAGCCGGAACCCTTCCTTTTCCGTCCGCTCTCGGTACCAGGCGTTGGCAAATCGTTCCCCTGAGGGAGCCCGCCAGCGACAGCCTTGCCTGCTGTTGCCGGTTTTCCGGGAAAAAGTCGATAATTCTGTTGATTGTCTCGACGGAGTCGATCGTGTGTAGGGTTGAGAGTACCAAGTGACCGGTTTCCGCGGCAGTCAAAGCCGTGGCCACGGTTTCCGGGTCCCTCATTTCTCCGATAAGAATGATATCCGGATCTTCTCTCAGGGATGATCTGAGGGCCGTGATGAAACTTTCCGTGTCGAAGCCCACCTCACGTTGATTGATGGCGGCCAATTCATCTCTGTGAAGTATTTCTATGGGGTCCTCAATGGTGACGATGTGGCATTCTCGCGTTTTGTTGATGTGTCCTATCATGGCACCGAGCGTGGTGGTTTTTCCGGATCCCGTCGGACCGGTCACGAGTACAATACCGTTTTTTTCTTCCGACAATTTTCTGACTACCGTCGGCAGACCGAGCTCGTCAAGTGTTTTGGTGCTTGAGTTAACGCGTCTGAATACCATGCCTATGGAGCCGCGCTGGCGGAAAGCGTTAACCCTGAAACGTCCCAGATGGGGGACGGAGTAAGCAAAGTCACATTCGTGGTGGGCTTCAAAATTTGCCCAGAGCTTGGCATGCATGATTCCTTGTGCAAGCGGAACCATGTCTTCTGCTTGGATGATCGACTCCTGGTTCAGGCGCATCAGATCGCCGTTGATCCTCATCCTGGGAGGAGAACCCACCTTTATGTGAAGGTCGGATCCCTCCACCTCAATCAGTTGTCCCAGTAATCTGTTCAGTGTGGCTATGTCAAGCATTTCCGCCCCTATTTTTAGTGCCGCTTTCTTGGGTTATCGTAACAGTTTAGACCTATACAGGCAATGAAACAACCCCTTATCGATACAATATCACTACTTTACGCTTGCAAAAGTAATTTTTTATTTTCTGAATTTCCCTTCATATAAATGTGATTTTTTCACCGTTTCTGCCCTTCTTATTCCCATATTGAGTTTTTAAGTTTTTTCAACCGATTATCGAAATCTGTGCGGGCGACCCGGATTTTTGTGTTTTTACAGCCAAGCATCTTGTCCCGGCGGCTTTTCTCACAGTCCTCATATTTACAAGAATACAGTTCAGCTTTCCGTCAATGACAAAATTATCTACGGAAAGTATAAATTAAACCCCTCTGAGTGATTGACAATAAAATTTTGTGGCATAGAATGGAGTGAAGTAGAGAAAAGTGGAGTAAAATATCAAAAATTCTTATGAATTTTGAGAAAGGGGGTAAGCGTTGCCGGAGAGTGTGCAATTCCTTGGTCGATATGACCACTGTCTGGATGCGAAAAGCAGGCTTATCCTCCCCGCTAAGCTCCGGCCGATGTTTGGCAATATAGCCTTTTTGACACGCCACCACGAATTTTGTATAGCGGTTTGGCGTGAAGAAGAATTTAAAGCCGAATTGGAAAAAAAGCAGAGTCTTCTCTCGCAGGATGCCGGAGCCAGAAATTTGGTCCGTGCTTGGTCCGCATCGGTAGTCGAACAAGATATCGACAAGCAATGGCGGGTTCTGATTCCACAGGAACTGCGTAAATATGCGCGTTTGCAAAACGAATTAATAGTCGTGGGGGTTATTGACCATGTCGAGATATGGTCTCCCGAATTATGGCAGGAACAAGTCGGAGTTTTGGAAGAGCAAGTGCTATGATTCGACCCCTTTTCCCTTGTTGCGTGTACGCGAGGACGTCCGATCAAAGGATGCCCCTTTGTCTTTTCGGACCAGTCCTCTTATGTCGGATCGGGCGGGCATCATGGGCGTAGATATTTTGCATATTCCCGTAATGGCAAAAGAGGTAATCGAGTTTTTGCCGCCTGTCACGGAGGGAATTTTTATTGACGCAACGGTCGGGTTCGGAGGGCACGCAAAAGAAATTCTCTCCGAATATCCACGGGTTGTTTTGGTCGGCATCGACAGGGATCCGGAAGCCGTCACAACGGCGACGGAGAATTTGCGTGGGTTCCAAAACAGGGCAATCGTCCTGCACGGGCGTTACGACGAAGAGGGCATATTCGAAAAAGCAATTGTCTCGGCAAATGAAATCGCCGGAAGACCGGGAAAGGCTCCGGAGGTAATGGCGGTTCTTTTTGACTTGGGTGTGAACTCGTATCAATTGGACGAAGCGGGCAGAGGATTTTCTTACATGAAATCAGGCTCTCTTGACATGCGTATGGATACTTCAAAAGGAGAGACGGCTTCTGAATTTTTACAGAAAGTCTCGTTTGAGGACCTGAAAGCCTTGCTCTATGCCAACGGGGAATACAAATATGCCGGGAAACTGGCAAAAGAAATTATTGCCTGCAGGCCTGTAAAAACCACGGAGGAGCTCAGTCAAATCGTGGAGGCTTCCATTCCCAAATCCATGAGAAGGCGCGGTCATCCCGCCAAGAGAGTTTTTCAGGCCCTCAGAATCGCCGTCAACGAAGAAATAGTTTTTTTGGCCGACGCCGTGGCAAGAGCGTTCGAGGTTTTGGCAACCGGCGGAAGGCTGCTTGTGCTCAGTTATCACTCCGGCGAGGACAGGATCATTAAAACCAGTTTCAATTTGCTTGCCGACGGAGGATGCAAATGCCCGAAGAGTCTTCCCTGTCGTTGCGGAGCGGTTATAAAAGGAAAGCTTCTGACAAGAAGGTCTCTGACACCCGGCAAGGAAGAGATTGATCGCAACTCCCGTGCCGCGAGTGCCCGATTTAGGGCAATTGAAAAAATACAACCCATCTATCTGAAGGACTTGCCATGAACTCTTACGCTCGGGACAATACGGTCAAATATCCTCTCCCGAAGGAGCTCAAATCTCCGAAAGCGGGCAAAGCGCGGATCGCATCCGTGGGGAAAGAGGAAATCAGACTCCGTGAAGCCATTTCCAAATCAAGGAAGTTGTTTGTCGCCTCTCTTGTTTTGGTGGTTTTTTCGATGTCTTGCGTCATAGCTTTCAATGCGCTGGTTTCCTCCAGACAGATACAGCTTGACATGGCGCAACAACAATTGGGCAAAGCGGTTATCGTCAATCAAAACCTCAACACCGAAAAAGCCGTTTTGAACTCTCCGGCGAGGATCGTAAAGCTGGCCCAAAACCAACTGAAAATGTCTGACCCGACGGCTAAGGCATCTTTGCGGGCCGTCAATCCGTACCTGGGAGCCGTGCGTGCGCTTCCCAAAAGCGCGGTTCCCGCGCAAAAGCAAAAAGCAGTCAAAACTAAAAAATCAAAACTAAAGAAATCGTAAGCGGAGGAAAAATCGTGTCGCATTATTTCGGTTCCGGGGCAAAGTATGGCTTTTATCACCCGTCTTTTGTGACCGCAACCGACGGGAGGGCATGAGTGAAAACATCCCGAAAAGCCGGAGAAGACCGGAATATGCCAAGATCCCGCCGCATGCAAAAAGCAGTTGCCGCTTGCGGGGGGAGAACAGACACGGTTCGTCAATTCGCAAACGCCGGAGCGGTGAGTCGGTGAAAAGAACGGTGCCGTCGGAAACAGGTTACAAAAGACCCGTCAGACAGTCTGATTACCGGAGTCGAACCGGTGTTTTGTCGTCGGCGGGAAGTCCCAAAGACAGGCCCGGTCAAACGCGATCCGGAAATGGTCGTATCCCAAAACGGGCATTCGGGGAATCCAGGATTGTCAGATTCAGAGTCCTTATTTTGCTTACCTCTGTTTTGCTTGCTGCCATCTTTGCCCAATTGGTGGTGGAACAAATTGTAAGCTCTTCTTCTTATGACGTAAAAATTGCCAGTGAAATTGGCTCCAGCAGCGCAGTGCAGGCTTCAAGGGGTACGATTTATGACAGAAACGGCAATATTTTATTTACGTCTGTGCAGTCGGAAGACGTTTACAGCGAGGACTACGCGACTTTTTCGGCATCCTCAGAAGCGGCGGAACTGTCTCCCGTTTTGAAAAAGTCCAAGTCGGTATTGATGAAAGAATTGCACGAGCCGTCCGGCTACGTCCTGCTTGCCAAAAACATCAGTTTGGGTTTGGAGCAAAAAATCTCCTCGCTGGGCTTTCCCAACATCTATTTTGAGCCCGGTCAGGTGTATGAAAATCCTTCCGGAAATCTGGTCCAGCCTTTGTTGGGCGGCGTCAGCAATTCCGGTGCCGGAAACGCCGGTCTGCAGTATCTTTACAATTCTTTTCTTGCGGGGCACAACGGTCGGGTTGCCGACCAACAGCTTGGCCCGGGTATGGTGCTCCCGAACACTTCCAAACTGATATCGAAGCCGCGGGACGGGAAATCGCTCGTCTTGTCTTTGGATGCAAACTTGCAGGAAAAAGTAACGGCGGATCTTTCCAAGCAAATATTGGCCACTCACGCCACGAGCGCGGTGGCCATATTCAGTGACGTCAAAACGGGGGCCATTCTCGCGATGGTCAGTCTGGTAAGAACCAAGAAAAACGTTGTCGAGCCGGCTCCCTCCAATCTGGCTCTGACATCGGTTTACGAGCCCGGTTCGGTAATGAAAATAGCTACCTTCTCCTTTGCCCTGAAAGACCATATAGTTACTCCCAATACGACGCTTTCGGTGCCTTATTCGATACAGATCGGCGGCTATACGTTTCAGGATGCCGAATACCACCCGACTCAACTTATGCCCGCCAAAGAAATTCTGGCTCAGTCTTCCAACGTGGGCACCATCAAAATCGCCTCCATGCTCGGCCCGGACAGGTTGTATCAGGCGATGAAAGCTCTCGGTTTCGGACAGTATACCGGTCTGAACTGGCCGGGGGAGTCTCCGGGCATATTGGGCTCTCCGGCTACCTGGTACGGTTCGGATCTGGGTTCCCTCCCGATCGGCCTCGGCGAAGCCGTTACCCCCATGCAGCTGTTGGACGCTTACAATACCGTGGCCGACGGCGGAGTTTTTCGGTCTCCGCATATTCTGGACGGCGTGGTGAACGGGAAACACATCAGCTATCTTCCGGTCCCCAAAGGGAAGAGGGTGATGCCGAAATCGGTTGCCGCCACTCTTACAAAAATGTTTGAAGGGGTTATTCAAAACGGTACCGGCATAGCCGGTTGTGTGCCTGGTTATCTCGTTGCCGGCAAAACCGGAACGGCTCAGGTTCCCTCCAAGACTTCCGCCGGTTATATCACCGGTGACTGGAATGCGACTTTCGTGGGTTATGCCCCAGCGCAAAATCCGGTGATTTCGGGCATGGTATTGATGCATCATTCCAATCCGATTTATGGCGGAGCGGCTTCCGCTCCCGTATTTTCCGAAGTCATGCGCTATGCGTTAGCTCATTACAACATCAGGCCACCCAAAGGCAGCAGCGGACCGGGACAGGGTCTTTGTTCGCCTGAGGGGGCAATACTTGCCAGAGCATCCGGATTGGCACTCGGACAATGACTATTGTTACTGTCGGGAATGTTATCAGATCGAAAAAGGATTTGATTGCTCTGGCGAAAAAGGCTGAGGCGGGTAAGACGATGGAATTGGAAGCTTTAATACAAAAAATCGATCATCTGGCCGTTCTCGGGGACGCAAAGAAAGCAGAGATTACGTCGATAGTTTGGCATCACAAAGAAGTTGTGCTCGGCTCTCTCTATTGTTGTTTGCCCGGAACGCGTTTTAACGGTCACGATTTTGCGACTCTCGCCATGTCCAGAGGGGCGGTTGCTTTTATATGCGAACACTCCGTACTGCCCGCCATTTCTTCCGGCGGGAAAAACTCCGGAGCGGCCATGTATCCGACAGATTTTGCCGGAGAAGATACCGAGGGTAATTCCGTGGGTGTCCTCTCAGCGGGCGAATCGGCGGCTTTGCCGGTAGTGCAAATTATAGTGGAGAGGGGCAAAGCCAGAATCGCCATGGCCCAGGCTGCCTGCGCGTTTTACAATAACCCTTCGCAGGCCATGCTGACGATAGGGGTTACCGGTACGAACGGCAAAACCACCACGACTTTTATATTAAAGTCCATTCTGGAAGCGGCAGGCATTCCCACGGGGGTGATAGGCACCCTGGACGGCGCAAGAACGACTCCGGAATCGCCGGAATTGCAAAAAGCTTTGGCGGCTTACAAAGAAGCCGGCTATAAAGCCTGTGTCCTGGAAGTCACCTCTCATGCCTTGGCTCAAAACAGGGTCTACGGCATGAGCTTTGACGTAGCGGTGTTTACTAATCTCAGCCAGGACCATCTGGACTATCACGGGTCTATGGAAGACTACTTCCGGGCCAAAGCCAAATTGTTTTCGAGCAATCTGTCGAAAGTGGGTGTGGTCAACGCGGATGACCCCTACGGAAGGCAGCTGATGGAATCGGCCGACATAGAGACGGTTCCCTACAGCATCACCGACGCCAGGGAATTGGAGATAGGCCCGGCCATAACGACGTTTGTTTTTGACGGTTACAGGGTCCGCCTGGCATTGGGCGGGGTATTCAACGTGGAAAACGCCCTCGCCGCCGCCAGCGCCGCAAAAGTCATGGGCATTTCCACAAAAGACATCGTGGCCGGCATTTCCGCCGCATATGCCGTTCCCGGCAGATTCGAACAAATAGAGGCGGACAACGGGGTAAGGATAGTCGTGGACTTTGCCCATACTCCGGATGCCCTGCAAAAAGTTTTGAACGCCGCCGGGGCCACCTTGGAAGGTCCGGAAGCCGTGCTGACGGTGGTCTTCGGTTGCGGGGGAGACAGGGATAAAGGAAAGCGCCCCATCATGGGACAGATAGCCTCCATGTTTGCCGACAGAATCATTTTGACTTCGGACAATCCGAGGTCGGAAGACCCGGCGGCCATCATCGATCAGATCTTGGCGGGCATCAACCCTTCTTCCAAAGTCGAGCTGTTGGTGGAGCCGGACAGAAAAAAAGCCATAAGTCTGGCTCTTCAGACCTCCAAACCGGGCGATCTGATACTTATCGCCGGCAAAGGACACGAGTCCACGCAACAAGTGGGCGACGAAGTGTTTCCCTGTGACGACAGGAAAACGGTCAGCGAATTTTTGGCCATGACGTCCGATCCGTTTGCCGAACCCGTTATATGGCCAAGCAGCACCGTTTCATCCGGACGTCAGCAAAAAGAGTATTTCCGCGATTTTGCGGATGACTCAGAACAGAAAGAACAGAACCGATGATAGCCATCTTTACAGCCGGCGGAATTTCCATACTGATTTCTTCTTTCGGAACCCCCATCTTTCTCCGTTTTTTGAAAAGCAGACGGATAGGGCAGCAGATCAGAGAAGACGGTCCGGCAGGCCATGCCATCAAAGCCGGCACGCCGACCATGGGCGGAATTATGATGATCGTTGCCGCGGTGGCCGGGTATTTGCTCAGTCATATCGGAACGGGGGCCGAGTTCACAAGACAGGGATTTTTGGTGATTTGCGCCGTGGTTGCTTCCGGTCTGATAGGTCTCACGGACGACTTCATTAAGGTGAGCAGAAAGCGCAGTCTCGGTCTGAACAAAAAAGCAAAAATATTTTTACAAATTTTGGTGGGTTTGGGTTTTTCTCTGGCGGCCACCTATTACGCCCACGGAGTCAGGACCCTTGCTTTTACCAGATTTGATTTGCCGGCCATCGGTTTGCCGGTCGTGGCTTGGACGTTATGGGGTACATTCGTAATCGTTTCCGAATCAAACGCGGTAAATTTGACGGATGGGCTGGACGGTTTGGCGGCGGGATCTTCCGCTTTTGCTTTTACCGGGCTGGCCCTGATCGGCTATTGGCTTTCGCGCCACTATTCAATATACAGAGTGCCCATTCCTCACGCCATTGATATGTCCATTGTGGCGGCTTCTCTGGCGGGTTCCTGCGTCGGTTTTTTGTGGTGGAACGCCGCACCCGCCAGAATATTCATGGGAGACACCGGTTCGCTGGCCATCGGAACCGGACTTGCCTGCCTGGCTTTGCAAACCAATACGGCACTGTTGTTGCCCATCATGGGAGGCCTCTTTTTGATTGTCACCTTATCCGTGGTGATACAGGTGGTCGCGTACCGGGGCTTTGGCAAACGTGTTTTTCGTATGGCGCCTCTGCATCATCATTTTGAGTTGGCGGGATGGCCGGAAACTACCGTCATAGTACGTTTTTGGATTATTTCGGCTCTGTTTACGGGTATGGCTTTGGGTGCGTTTTATGCCGATTATCTGAGTGTAAGGGTGTTGCACTGATGTCCGCGACCCTTGACGGAATGAATAAAAAGTCGGCTAAAAAAGCAGCTGTTGCCGACAGGTACCTGAAACTTGTGTACGGGGGCGGAGGTCCTTTGCCGACGCGGCGGCCATCCGAAACCCCTCCGGCCGGCGGCAGGACTTCCGTTTCGGTCCCCAAGCCTGCAGGCGGGAAGAAAAAATCCGTCGCGGACAAAACCGGCCCTTTGCGTTCCCAGCAAAAAGACTACTATTTACGCCAAATCGGTGCGAGAAGAGCAAAAAAGATAGCGGTGCTGGTTTCGGTTTTGTCGATATTCGGGGTAGTCATAATTTTTGCCGCTTCCGCAGTCACCTCCGCCATCGGCGGCAGATCGCCTTTTTCTTTGGCCCTCCGTCAGGTTCTGTGGGTATTCTGCGGCGGGGTGGGTTATTTGCTTGCCAGCAAAATGTCTTTGCAGAAGGTACGCGATTTGTCCAAACCGCTTTTGGCTATTTCCGCCGCTCTGCTTTTTCTCGTTCTGCTGCCCGGTATTTCCAAGCATTCGGGGGGAGCCAGCCGCTGGATAGGAGTAGGACCCTTTGATATTCAGCCGTCGGAACTTGCCAAGTTGGCCTTTGCCGTTTTTGTCGCAGATCTGATCGACAGAAGGAAGCACAGCAAAAATTACGTAAAGGATTTGGTATTTCCGGTCGGAGCCATGGCGGCAATACTGGGAATCATGATTATGCGCCAGCCGGACCTGGGTACCACCATTATTATCCTGGGCATAGGTTTGATGGAGATGGGCGTGTCCCATTTGCCGAAGAAAATCTTTATCACCACTCTCTCCGTCGCCATAGCCGTCGTGACGGTGCTTTCTCTGATTGAGCCCTACAGATTTAAGAGGCTGTTGTCGTTTGTCAACCCCTTTGCCCATGCCAGCGGGTCGGGATATCAGCTTGCCCAATCAATGCTGGCCCTGGGACAGGGTCACATCACCGGTGCGGGTCTGGCCTCGTCGCCCATGGCTTGGGGGCTTTTGCCGAATGCACAAACAGATTTTATTTTTTCCGTTGTCGGCAACGATATGGGCATTTTGGGGACCCTGGCAATTCTGGCGGCTTTTTCCGTTTTGTTTATTCTCGGAATAAAAACGGCTCTTTCCGCCAAAGATATTTTTTCGTCGTATCTGGCAATAGGTTTGATGGTGTTGATATGCGGTCAGGCGTTTTTGAACATAGCCGGCGTGATAGGAATTATGCCCGAGACAGGCATACCGCTTCCGTTTTTCTCCTCCGGCGGATCTTCTCTGATCGTGGTCCTTACCGCTTGCGGTTTGTTGACCAACATAGCAAGACATCCTCTCGGTGTCACGCGTCCCAAGAGAAGCCGTTTTGGGGAAAACGGTACAAAGTATGCTTATTTTGCGCAACAAAAGCGGGTTTCGAGAAGAACGGAGATAACAGCTTACCGCAGGCAAAATGAGAATGTAAGTTATGCCGACTCAAGCGCCGGACGGGGGGAAGGGCGCAACGCTGTTTCCGGATACCCCGGTCCCAATGTGAGACGGGGCGGAAATCGTTCCGGTGTTTACGAATACGGAGAACCTATCGATTTACGCAAGCGGTATTTATGACGGCCGCGAAAGTTGAAGCGTCTGCGAACGGAAAAGATAAGACTTATAAATTTGTCTTTGCCGGCGGCGGTACGGCGGGACACATCGTCCCGGGCCTTGCGGTGGCCGCGGCGCTCGTCGATACCGGATACAAAAAAGACGATATCCTGTTTATGGGTTCGACTAAAGGAATGGAAAAATTTCTTATTCCAAAAGCCGGTTATGACATAAGGCTTTACGACACCAAAGGTCTCGTCCGCCGGCTCTCTTTGGAAAATTTCTTCAAAGTTCTCGAAATGTCGGCCGACAATTCCAGGTCTTTTCTTCGGGCTTTGAAGGATTTGCGGCGCATCAAACCCGACCTTATTGTCATGCTGGGGGGCTATGCCGGTTTGATTCCCGCTTTGGCGGGGCTGGTTCTGGGGGCCAAGGTGGCGGTGGTTAACGTCGACTCCGTTCCGGGACTTTCGAACAGAATCGTGGGCAGATTTGCCGCGGTCAATACGCTGCCGCAGGCTGTCCCCGGCGTAAAGCGCGCCGTGGTGACCGGAACTCCGATCAGAACCGATGCGGCGTCGAGAAAAAATTTTCTGTTGCAAAACGACAACGGGATCCGCTCGTCGGCAATAAAAGTTTTTTTCGGTACCGCCAGCACTCCCGGGTCCGACCAAGGGCCGGACGGGACGCCCGGGACCCGGGATCCGCTTTTTTTCACGGTGATGTCGGGTTCCCTGGGGGCTTACAGCATCAATAAAGTCTTGCCGCGCCTGGTTGGGGCCATGGCGGAAAAAAGCATTTTCGGAAGCCGGCCGTTGTTCGTTTATCACGTCACCGGCGAAAGGGATTTTGACCTGACCGTTGCCGATTGCGGGAAAACGTTTACGGCGGAAACGGGTGAGAAAAACGGTTCGGGGGCCAAAAAAGCGTACAAAACAGAGCTCCGCAAAGAAGGGGAGAGGAAAACCGTTTTTTCTTTGCTGAGCGCGGACGGTTCCCGGCTTTTGGCCGAGTACTGCCTTGCCGCCTACGAAGACCGGATACCGGAATTGATGGAGGCGTCCGATCTTTTTCTGGGCAGGGCGGGAGCTTCCACGGTGGCCGAAATTGCCGCCATAGGGGTGCCCTCCGTCCTGGTGCCTTTGCCGAAGGCCCCGAGGGACCATCAGAGGGAAAACATCGACGAAATGGCAAAAAAGGGCGCTTTGATCGGGATTGACGACGCCGACCTCACTTGGGACAATCTTTTCGGTCTCATCCCATCCCTCCTCGGAGACGGGGAAAGGCGGAGAGAAATGGCTCTTCGTCTTTACGAATTCGGAGAACGGGAGGCCGCCGCAACCGTGGCCGGTTTGTTGAGCCGCCTGGCGGGGGAGGGCGCATGAGACGGCAAAAAATTTTTCTCCGACCGTCCCATTTGTCTGCAAAAAAGATTTTTATTTTACGGGAGAAGAACTCAGATGAATTTGTTTGACCTGAACAATTGTCGCAAGATACACATCGTGGGGATAGGCGGCGCCGGAATGAGCGCCATCGCCGCCGTGCTGAAATCCATAGGATTTGACGTCAGCGGCAGCGATGTCCGCCGCAGTCACGCTTTGGACAGATTGGAGGCACAGGGCATCCGGATCTACCTGGGACACAGCGAAGAAAACGGTTTGTCGGGCGATCTGCTTACCTATTCTTCGGCCGTTCCGATTTCCAATCCGGAGCTTCTGGCTGCTGCGGCCAGAGGAATACCGGTCGTTCCCCGCAGTGAAATCCTGGCGGCCATCTCGGCCATGAAAAGATCTCTTTGCGTGGCCGGCACACACGGAAAAACTACCACCACAACCATGCTCGGAATGATACTGGCCGAAGCGGGACTTTCGCCTTCTCTGATCGTGGGCGGGGACGTCAACGAAATCGGGAGCAATGCGATTTGGGGCGAAGGAGAATTTTTGGTTCTGGAAGCCGACGAAAGCGACGGAACTTTCTTGAAACTTGCCACGGATATCGCCGTGGTAACCAGCATAGAGGCAGATCATCTCGATTTTTACGGTTCTTTTGACGCTTTGACCGAAGCTTACAGGCGCTTCGTTGACAATGCCGAATCGGGGGCCGTTCTTTGTGCTGACGACAATGTCATTTCCGGCATGAATATAAGGGGCAATAACCTGCATTACTACGGCACTTCGGAAAAGGCCGATTATCGGATTTGCAATTTCAGTCCTTCGAGAAACGGAGTGGCTTTCGATATCGTGTTTGATTCGGAGCTCCTCGGTCACGTGGATATGCCGGTGTTCGGCGAACACAACGCCAGAAATGCCGCGGCTGCCATAGCGGCGTCGTTACTGGCGGGAGCGTCTTTTGACTCCGCCGTTTCCGCGTTGTCCCGTTTTGCCGGAGTAGCCAGGCGCTTTGAGTTCCGCGGGGAAGCCAGAGGCGTGACTTTTGTGGATGATTACGCCCATCTGCCGGGAGAAATTAAAGCGACCCTGGCGGCCGCCAAACAACTTGAAGCCGGACGCGTCGTGGCGGTATTTCAGCCCCACCGCTATTCGAGAATCGCCTCTCTGGCCAATGATTTCGGTTCTGCTTTCCATGACGCGGATTTGGTTGTCGTAACCGACGTTTATCCGGCCGGTGAAAAACCGTTGCCGGGCGTAACCGGCGAACTTGTATCTTCGGCCGTGCGCCGCAACACGGAACCGGCATCCGTGTATTACTGCCCCGGCAGAAAAGAACTGGTGGAATTGCTGAAAGAAACTTTGCGGGAAGGCGACCTCTGTCTCAGCCTGTCGGCGGGCGATTTGTCAAGTTTGCCGGAGGAGATTATGGGGGAGTGGTCTGCCAATTTCGGTTGAAAGCGTTTCCGGAGTATACAATGGCCTGATGGGATCACGATTTGGGGATATGCGGCCGGTGTAGATATGGAAAGATTCGAAAAAGACAGCGAACTGAGCGACAGGCTGGCAATTGCCGCCGGTATTCTGACTGCGGAAAAGAAAGAAAACGTTTTTTTTGACTTTCCCATCGGTCAAAAGACAACTTACAGAGCGGGAGGCAGCGCCGCCCTCTTTTTACTGATCGACAATCCGGGTGACCTTTATCCGCTGGCTGCCGCCCTGCGGGAGTCTTCCCTTGCCATGCTTTGTCTTGGCAAGGGCTCCAATACGTTGGTATCCGAGAGCGGCTTTGTCGGCATTTGCTGTGCGCTGTCGGACAGTTTTTCTTATGTAAAAACGGATAAGAAAAATCTCACAGTCACATGCGGGGCCGCCGCCGCGCTGCCCCAGATCGCCAGACAAAGCACCGCGGCGGGACTGTCCGGATTGGAATGGGCCGTCGGGATACCCGGCTCTTGCGGGGGTGCCGTCTTTATGAATGCCGGGGGACACGGCTCCGATGTCGCTTCCGTCATCAAGCAGGCAAGCGTTTTTGATATCGAGAGACAAGAGATTTTGCACAGCAAAAGTGAAGAGATGGTTTTTTCTTACAGACACTCCCCGCTATCAGGCCGGGAGATAGTTTTGGAAGCGGTTTTTAATGTCACGCCGGGAGACGTGCAAAAATCACTTGCGGTTATTCAAGAAATTGTGGCCTGGAGAAGAGTAAATCAGCCCGGCGGGAAAAATGCCGGTTCGGTGTTTAAAAATCCGCAGGGGCTGTCGGTCGGGAAATTGCTCGACGATCTGGGCTTCAAAGGATTCCGATACAATTCGGCCTGTATTTCGGAAAAACACGCCAACTTTTTTCAGCTGGATCCCGGCGGGAAGAGTGACGATGTTTTTGTGCTCATCGAAATGGTCCGCGGCAAAGTGTTGAAAGAAACAGGCATAGTCCTGGAGCCGGAAGTAAAACTCGTCGGTTTTGAGAGCTTGCGGTAGTCAATTGTCACAAAATAGACAATTACTGACTGAAATATAAGCTTAGTTCTATGCAAAAACTGTGCACAAAAATTATTGTCTTTCCACAGTGGATAATTTTTGCGGTTGGTACTAATATGGTAAGGATAAATGGGTTCTAAAACTTTACCAAAGGTAACCGATGCATTTTCACCTGCGACCTTCCAAAACTCAGCCCTCAGGAGCAAGAGAGGCAAAATTGTGACGCTCGTTACCCTTTGCGTTATGGCGCTTGCGGTGGCGATACTTTTTTTGCTCTACTCCCCATTTTTTTCGGCGCGGACAATTTGGGTGCAGGGTTCTCCTTATCTTTCCAAACAACAGGTACTTTCCGTCGCCCAGGTGTCGGAGGCAACCCCCCTGTTTGACGTAAATCCCGGACACGTCTCGGCTTTGCTAGAGCGGGACCCCTGGATAGAAAAAGCAACGGTCAGCGTGCTTTGGCCTTCGAAGATTCTAATACGCGTGCGGGAAGCAAAACCTGTGGGATTTTTGCAACTGACCAACGGGTCTGATGTCATCGTCGGTTCGAACGGCAAGGTCCTGTCTTCCCCGCCCGCCGCATCCGGGTTGCCCCGGTTCGTTTTGCCCTCCGGACTTTCTCCCCAAAAAGCCTCTGCCGAGCGTTTGCCGTCTTCTCTTCTGACGGAAGACGAGATCATGACCGCTATGCCCAACTCTTTGACCGGCTACGTAAAAAATATCCATTACCTGAACGCCCTGGGTGCAGAGTTGGTCTTGCAAAACGGGACGGATGTCGTTTTTGGGAATTCTTTTAATCTGAGGGAAAAGTGGATTGCTTTAGCGACTATGATAACCAAAACGAATATTAATAAGGATCGGGAAATAGATTTAAGGGATCCCAACTTGCCGGTTGTGACCCAGTGAGAGTTTGCACAGGTTTCAATAAGTTGCACTTTGAAACCAAAATTGACAGGAAGGCGATGACTTATGGATAGTTCATCACAAGGCTTTATCGCAGTTATAAAAGTAGTGGGAGTGGGCGGCGCCGGTGTAAATGCGGTCAACCGTATGATTGACGCCGGTCTGCGGGGCGTCGAATTTATAGGCGTAAATACAGACGCCCAGGCACTTTTGATGAGCGATGCCGACATCAAGTTGGATATAGGACGCCAGACGACGCGCGGCCTCGGAGCGGGAAGCGATCCCGAGGTCGGCAGAGCAGCGGCCGAAGAACACAAAGAAGAAATAGAAGAGCTTTTAAAAGGCGCCGACATGGTCTTTATTACGGCCGGCGAAGGCGGCGGCACCGGGACGGGAGGTGCTCCCGTCGTGGCGGAAGTGGCCAAGAGTCTGGGGGCTTTGACCATAGGCGTTGTCACCAGACCGTTCGATTTTGAAGGGAGAAGAAGAGCCCTTCAAGCCGAAGAGGGCATCAAAAAACTGAAAGACAAAGTCGATACTCTGATAGTCATTCCGAACCAAAGACTTCTCACTCTGGCCGATGCCAAAACTTCGATGGTGGACGCTTTCAGAATGGCGGACGAGGTCTTACTGCAGGGCGTGGGCGGCATTACCGATCTGATCAACGTTCCGGGCGTCATAAACATAGACTTTGCCGACGTAAAAATGATTATGGCGGATGCCGGTACCGCCATCATGGGAATCGGCACCGCAACAGGGGAAGGCAGGGCGGCCAATGCGGCCCGCCATGCCATCAAGAGTCCGCTTCTGGAGTCTTCGATCGACGGAGCCAGGGGCATACTTTTGAACATAGCCGGCGGACCGGGACTCGGCCTTCTCGAGGTAAGCGAAGCGGCTTCCATAGTGCAGGAAGTGGCGCACCCGGATGCCAACATCATTTTTGGAAACGTCATCGACAGTTCTCTTTCCGACTCGGTGAGGGTAACGGTCATCGCCGCCGGGTTCAGCGACTACACGGACGGCGCTTTGGCCGGATCGGAGCCGAAATTCGCCGCCGCCGATAAAGCTGATCATGCAAAGCAGAGCTTGTCTTCCCGCCCGCAGCAAAACGGAACAACCCCGGAAAAGAAAAAAATAGACGTATTTGCCATTTTGGACGACAAAGACGACTTAGACGACGATTTTGACGTTCCCTCTTTTCTGAAGTAACACGGGCAGCGCCCATATTTGTAACGTTACTTTTTGAAGGGAATGCCGGGGGTGTGTTGCTTTTGGCACAAACAGCGGTAATCTGTATATATGAGCTGGAATGAAGACCTAAAAGAGCGTTTACAAAACGGCATGAAGCTGATTGAGCCCAATATCAAAACGGGTAAAGACTTCATGGAACATTTGTTGTCGGACGTACAAAAAGAAGCCGACGTCGGAAGAGAAAAAGTAGCCGAAACCAAGTTGGATTTGGAAGAACTTGCCCAACACTTCGGTGCCAAGGCCAAGTTGACCGGCGAACGTTTTGAAGAACTTATCCGGCAGGAAGTCCAAAGACAGGTGGAGTCGTATATCAAGCGCCGGCGTGAGCATTTGTCGCAGGCTGTTGTCTCTTATGCCGCTCAGGTCCAAAAAGCTATTTCGGGCATCGCGCACCAAGTTTTCAACGATTCCAAGAACAGTCCCGCAGATGCGGTTCCCGCAGTCGATCAGCCGCAGGCAGAGTTGCCCAAAGCTGAGACCGCAAAGACCGCTCCAAAGTCGGCCGCAAAGACCGCTCCAAAGACCGCTTTGAAAACTGCTGCGGAAAAACCGAGAGCCAAAAAAACTTTGCCCGCCGACGAAAGCAAAACAAGACAAAAGAATATATGATTCAAAGAGGCGTCTTTTTCGTAAAGTCGGCTTGAAAAACCGTGTTTCGTGTGGCTTTATGCCTGTTTAATCAGATATTTGAACACGGCACAGCTTTTGGAAACTAAGGTAAAGTTTATGGCGAAAACCATCTTATTGCTGGCACACCCCGGATATACAAAAGATACCGAAGTGGTTTCACAGATCTTCAAGTGGTGGGATGCCAACGGATATGACGTAACGGACGTTTCTGATCGCGGGATTGACTATCGAATACCAAAAAATTCAGGAGTGGAGTTTGTTTTGAGTTTGGGGGGCGACGGCACGATGTTGCGGGCGGCCCAGCTGGTGATGGGAACGGACATAGCTTTGGTCGGCATCAATTTCGGAAGACTCGGCTACCTCACTCAGATGGAACCGGACGGCATCCACGGCTATTTTGAAAAGTTGCTCGTGCGCGATTACAGCATCGAAGAAAAAGCAACTTTGGAAATTACCGCCGGCAACAAAACCTTTTTTTGTCTGAATGAAGTCACCATAGAAAAAGCCGTTCCCGGTCATACAGTTTCTCTGGTTTTGGAAATTTCAAAGTCGGAATTTATTGCTTATCGCGGCGACGGCGTTCTGATTGCGACGCCAACCGGTTCCACGGCCTATAATCTGTCTTTGGGCGGTCCCATCCTCGTTCCCACGCTGAAAGCCATGTTGCTTACCCCCATAGCTCCCCATACCCTTTTTGACAGATCGATTATTTTGGGCGAAGACGAAATCGTGGAAGCCATACTGAGAGACGACTCCAAAGCACTCCTTGTGGCGGACGGAAACCTTCTCGCTCCCCTCGGAGCCGGAGACAGAGTATCCGTGCGTTCAGGCGGGCACAGGGTGCGCATCGTGCGCTTTCCGGGGCCGGATTTTTATGAAGTGGTGCGGGAAAAGTTCTATACGAATGACAGGTAGGGCATGCTTGAAGAATTGAGGGTCAAGTCGTTTGGCATCATTGCGGATACGGCACTCGAGCTGTCTTCCGGGCTGAACGTGTTGACGGGAGAAACAGGCGCCGGAAAAACCTTGATCATCGGCGCCCTGCAATTGCTGTTCGGATCCAAGCAGGACTACAAAAGTTCCGACGGTCGCGAAACCGTGATAGAAGGACGTTTCCGTTTGGACAAAGAGGCCGTTGCCGCTTTGTCCGGACTCAGAGAACCTTCTCCGGAAGAGCCTGAGGAAGAACGGGGCGACCCCGATCTTTTCGGGGACTCGGAGCACGAATATATCCTCAGGCGTCAGATCACCGAGGGAAAAAAGTCAAGATTCTACATCAACGGCTCCATGGCAACGGCCAAAGAGGCGGCGGAGATCGGAGAAGTCGCCATAGAGATATTCGGTCAGCACGAACAGATGCGTCTGATGAAAACTTCTGCCCAGAGAGCGGCTTTGGACCGCTATGCCGGTATCTCTTTGGAAGAATTGCAGGCGCTCAATTCGGCGTTGCGCAAGCTTGACAAAGAACTCCGGGGTTTCGGCGGAGACAAGGAATCTTTGGAAAGAGAAAAAGAGTTTTTGGAGTTTCAGCTGGCCGAGATAGACGCTTTGCGGATCGCTTCCGAGAGCGAAGACGACGATTTGAAGTCCGCCGAAGAACTGCTTGCTTCCGTGGGTGAGCTCAAAGAGTCCGCGCTCGGGGCTTTGCGGTTTTTGAAAGGGTCGGAATCCGGTCCCGGGGAAGGAGCCGACGATAAACTCGCCAACGCCCTGAGGATGCTTGACGGGAAAAACTACTTTGAGGCTGTCGTCGGGCGTTTGAACAACTGCCTGACGGAATTGGTGGACTTGACCAGTGAGTTGAGAGCATCGCTTGACGGTTTGGAAGACGATCCGGCTGCACTGGAGTCTGTGAGGATGAGACGCAACGAGTTGCACCGCGTCATGCGCAAATACGGGCAAAGCTTGGCCGGCGTGTTGGAAAAGCGGCAGGAGCTGAAAGAAAAATTGGAAAATATTGCCGGTTACGAAGAAACCAGGGCCCGTCTGCTTGGGCAAAAGAGGGAATTGGAACTGGAGATGCGGGCGGCGGAAAAAGCGGTGGGGGACGCCAGACGAAAAGCCGCCCCCGAATTGGCAGAAGAGATAGAACGCCGTCTGAGCGAATTGAATCTTGCCGGAGCCTCTTTTGAAGTAAGGCTGGACGACGCCCCTTTTGCCGACAATGTGGAGTTTTTTATGGCGCCAAATCCGGGGCGGGAAGCCGTTTCTGTGGCCAAGGCCGCTTCCGGAGGGGAGTTGTCGCGAGTGATGCTGGCTCTGAAAGTCGTCTTGACGGACGGTGCCCTGACATATGTCTTTGACGAGGTGGACGCCGGAATAGGCGGAGCCACGGCATTGGCTGTGGGAAGGCTCTTGTCAGGGTTGGCCCGAGACCGCCAAGTGGTGGTGGTTACCCATCTGGCGCAGGTGGCCGCTTTTGCCGACAGACATTTCGTGGTGGAAAAATCCAACGAAGGGGGGGACACCTCGACTTTTGTGAGAGAGGTGACGGCGGACGCTCTGCTTGCCGAACTGGCGCGGATGCTTTCCGGTCAGCCCGGCAGCGAAATAGCTTTACGGCACGCCAGAGAGCTGAAAGAAAAAGCTTCTCAGATGCGCTGACGTCTTAGGCCGGCGGAGTTTCTTTGTTGAAGGCCACCGGAATTACGAATTTTTCCAAACTCTTCGGAATGCCTTTGCATACCGGAGCGCTGTTTTTGATGGAGTCGCATACCGCCCCTATGATGTGACCGGCCTGGGCCTGCAAATTCATGGTGGTTGGGAAAGCTCCGGCTGCGGCTTGGACAACGGTTTGTTTTATGCCTTGTTTGGCCAGCCATTGTGGGTCATAACCCGGTGTGGCCAGAAAGTATTTGCCTCCCACCAAAAGAAAAGGAAGGGAATCTTTGACACCGGCGTAGGGGGGTTTGTCCCATTCGTTCATCAGCTTTGCTTCTTCCGGAGTCGGGCTTTGGAGGGGCTGCCATTTTCCCGGAGCGATTTGTTGGGTCGAGTACAGCTCCACCGGAAAGAAGTTGATGTATTTGCTCGTATAGGTCGTTCCCACAAAAGAGGCCCCCGCCACATTGGGCATGGCGTCTTTCGGGGAGGAGATGACTGCCGCCAGGTTGCGGAAGGTGCCGAATTTGGCCAGAGCCTCCACTATCGGCCAGCTGAGTCCGGCACAGCCGCCGCAGTATTCGCCTCCGAAGTAGTATATGTCGAGCTTTCCGTTGGTCACCAGCAATTTTGCTTGTTTGGGTGGCAATTCGGCCGGCGGTGTTAGATTGCTTGCCTGCTGGGAGCTGATAAACATGGATCTTGGCGTAACGTCTTGGATGGTATTGTCGTATGCCGTCGGCATGACGATGGCGCCGGAGTTTGCGGTGTTTTGCCCTCCGGTTCCCGCAACAACGACGGCTATCGCCGCTATGACGATTATAACGGCCGCTATTCCCGCCGCAATGTACGTGCGCCTGCGCCCGGAGGACTTGCCTGCCCCTTCTTTTACAGGCGCTTCAGCCGGCCTTGGACGGGCCGGACCCGAGACGGCAACCTGTTTTTTGGGTCGTGAATTCTTATAAGTTTTTTTTGCCATTTCGATTCCCCATGAACTAGCTTTTGATGTTCCCGTGTTTCACAAGCTGCGCTGTGTCGAAGTTCGCATTTTTGTATCGCTACATTATATAGTGCCCAAGCAAAGCGGCGGTGTCATAATCGGGTTTTTATGAAGCGTCCGGTTTGTTGCGCGTATTTTACCGAAATGTCATAACGGGTCCAAATATTTTGTCGTGATAAATTTATGCGGGTATAGTTGATAGATAGACCTTTTGGCTATGAGAAAAATTTTAGGAAGGTTGATATGGCAAAGTTTGTCTTTGTGACCGGGGGGGTTTCCAGTTCTTTGGGCAAAGGTCTGACTGCTTCCGCTCTCGGCCTCTTGCTGAAATCCAGAGGACTACGGGTTACCATGTGCAAATTGGACCCGTACCTGAATTTTGATCCGGGAACGATGAATCCGTTTGAGCACGGTGAGGTGTTTGTGACGGAAGACGGCGGTGAAACCGACCTGGATCTGGGCCATTACGAGCGTTTTATCAACGAAAATCTTTACAGATACTCCAATGCCACGACGGGTCAGATATATTCGGCTGTCATGCGCAAAGAGCGCAGGGGGGATTACCTTGGCAAAACGGTTCAGGTAATTCCGCATATTACCGACGAAATTAAAAAACGCATCAACAAATTGGCTTCGGATTTGGTGGACGTCGTGATCGTGGAAGTCGGGGGTACGGTGGGAGACATCGAGATAGTTCCCTTCCTTGAGGCTCTCAGACAATTCAGAAGGGATGTCGGCAGAGACAACGTGTGTTACGTGCACCTTACGCTTGTCCCTTATCTTGCCACTTCGGGTGAACAAAAGACAAAACCGACACAGCACTCCGTCACCGAATTGAGAAGCCGCGGTATCCAGCCTGACGTCATCGTCTGTCGCAGTGACCACCCGATTTCCGATACTTTGAAACGAAAGATTTCCCTGCTCTGCGACGTAAACGAAGAAGCGGTTATTTCCGGCGTGGATGCGGACAGTATCTATGAGATTCCTCTTTTGTTGCACGAAGAAGGCTTGGACAATATAGTATGTCGCTACCTCTCTCTGACGGGCATGGATGACAAGCTGAACCTATCTTCTTGGCAAAGTTTTGTCTCAAAAGTTAAGTCTGCTTCCAACAGCGTCAAAATCGGCATCATAGGAAAATACGTAACTTTGCCGGACGCGTATCTGTCTGTGGCGGAAGCTTTGCGCCATGCCGGATATTTCCACAACGTGAACGTGGAAATAGACTGGATCGACGCGGAAGAAGTGACTGGCATGCTCTCAAAGTCCAGGCTGGAAGCCTTGGATGGAGTGGTGATTCCCGGAGGTTTCGGGGAAAGAGGAGTGGAAGGCAAAATAGCCGCCTGTGCGTTTACAAGGGAAAACTCAGTACCCACGCTCGGCATATGTCTGGGATTACAGGTGATGGTGGTGGAGTTTGCCAGATCCGTTGTGGGCTGGGCCGACGCGGCCTCTTCCGAGTTTGACCCCTCGACCCCTCACCCCGTCATCGACATTATGGACGACCAAGCCGATATTACCGATCTGGGCGGCACGATGAGGCTCGGGTCTTATCCGGCTTTGCTGAAAGAGGGCACCAAAGTGGCGGCCGTTTATGCGGCACAGGTGATCAACGAAAGACACAGACACCGCTACGAAGTAAACAATACTTTCCGTCATATTTTGGAAGACAAGGGCATGGTTTGCAGCGGGACTTCACCGGACAACAAATTGGTCGAATTCGTGGAATTGGCGGACCATCCTTTTTACGTGGGTACCCAGGCCCACCCCGAGTTCAAGAGCCGCCCCATCTCTCCGCATCCTTTGTTCAGGGGTTTGATCCGGGCCGCTTTGGAAAGGGCAAAAGACAGGGCCCTCAAAGATATTGCCGCTCAGCAAAATCAATTTCCCGGGAAAGATTTTGTGTTGCGCTCCGAACAGGTATTCGCGGAAGAAGAGCCCCTGTCTTATGAAGTGGAAGCGCCGGCTTTTGACGGGATCGAGAGCGAAGGAAGAGCCTCCGTCAGATTTTTGGCCGAAGACACTTTTTGAGAAAGCAAGACTTGACGTTACAGATCACCATACGCGGCGCCTCTGCTATATTGAGTAGTCAGCGCTTTTGATTCGCAAAGGATTTTGACAGTGACAGATTTCCCCGTATTTCGCCATATAGGCGAACGTCTGAGATATGATGCGGGTTTTTTTAATCTTGTAACGGGCACTTTTGTGGCACCGGACGGTTTCAGCTTTGAGCGGAGCATAGTGCGTCACCCCGGTGCCGTATGCATAGCGGCCCTGCATGCCGACAACGAATCCGTGGTGGCCGTCAGGCAGTACAGATCGGCGGTCGATCGGCCTTTGCTGGAACTCCCCGCCGGGAAAATGGACAAACCGGAAGAGCCGCATCTTTTGTGCGCGCAAAGGGAACTTATCGAAGAAACCGGTTATTTGGCGGAAAAATGGACCGAGCTCGGTTATTTTTACAATTCCCCCGGGTTTAATGACGAAAAGACAGTCATCTATTTGGCCGAAGATCTGACAAAAATCGACAGATCGACGGAAGGCGTGGAAGAAAGCTATATGACCGTGGAAAAGATCAATTTGGCCGAATGCGACCAATTGACAGACGCCAAAGAATTGACGGACGCCAAAACCCTGATAGCCCTCGGTTGGGTCAGGAGATACTTGGCCGAAAACAAAGGCAAGGTTTTCTGATGCCGCGAGTTCTTCTTTTTCGCAACTGAATGCCGCCCGCCGAGATTTCCCGTGAAGCAGAAGAATTCCTGGGGTACCTGGCGGTAGAGAAGGGCAGATCCAAAAACACCCTGGCTTCATACAGGAATACCCTTACCGTATATGAAAATTTTCTGGATCTTCACGGTCGGCATTCTCACGGGGAAGTTTCGGTCGGCGATATAGAAGGATTTGCCGCTTTTCTCACCGAAAAGAACTATTCCCGCTCTTCGACAGCCCAGATGCTCTCGGCATTAAAAGGATTTTACCGCTTCTCCCTGCAGGAAAAGAAAATCGAAACCGATCCGACTTCGGATCTTTTTTCCGTGCGCCGTGCCCGTCTTTTGCCCAAACCGATATCCGTGGAAGAAGTCGAACTGTTGCTTTCTTCGGTTTCCGGCACCGATCCCACTTCTCTGCGGGACAGAGCAATACTCGAAGTCATGTATGCGGCGGGTTTGCGGATTTCGGAAGTGACGGCTCTGTGTCTTGCCGACATAAAAGTGACCGACATGGGGCTTTGGGTCATCGTCGTTCTGGGAAAGGGTTCCAAGGAACGCATTGTCCCCATAGGCAGACCGGCTCAGGGCGCTTTGACCGCCTGGCTTGGCGAGGGGGGCAGGGAAGCTGTTCTCAGAAAATACGGCACCGGTCAAAAAGTACGGGATCTGCTTTGGCTTTCTTCCAAGGCAAAACCCATGACCAGACAGACAATTTGGCGGGCGGTCAAGACGAGAGCGGCGGCGGCGGGACTTTCTTCCAAAGTCACCCCCCATACTTTGCGTCACAGTTTTGCCAGTCACATGATCGACAACGGGGCCGATATCAGGGTCATTCAGGAATTGCTGGGGCACGCTTCTTTGGTCACGACTCAGATATATACAAAAGTATCGGTGAAGAAGCTGAGAGAGGTTTACCTGGAAACCCATCCCCGGGCCGAAACGGCGAGGCGGTAGCGGCCGGCGGCTTTTATCAAAAAATTTGTAACGGTTGAAAAATTTTTAGTTATAAAAAAGTTTACTTGGGCTAAACTTATAGTATGGCTTCAAGTTATCCGATACGTATCATAGGCGATCCCGTACTGCGGCAACGCTCTTCCGAAATCACAAACATCACTCCGGCTCTTGTGAAATTGGCTCAGGACATGTTGGAGACAATGTACGAAGCGCCGGGAGTCGGTTTAGCCGCGCCTCAGGTCGGTGTGGGCAGAAGGATCTTTGTTTACGACATAGGAGACGGTCCGGGAGTAGTCATCAACCCCACGATCTTGGAGTCGGACGGCGAATGGGTTTACAAGGAAGGTTGCCTTTCCATACCCGATATGGCGTGGGATTTGGTCAGACCCAAGACTGTCCGTCTTGCCGGAATCGATCTGGACGGCAACGACATAGATATGGAAGCCGATGAACTTCTGGCCCGGTGTTTCCAACACGAAGTGGATCATCTGGACGGCGTGCTCGTGGTGGAAAGACTGAACGACGACCAAAGAAAAGAAGCCATGAAGATTATCAGAAAGCGCGACATGGTCGCGACGCAAGGTTAGGCGAAGCTGGCAAATTTAGTTTTTTTGGGTTCTCCGGAAGAAGCGGCACTTTGTCTGAAGGCCTTGCTCGGAGCCGGCCATGAAGTCAAAGCGGTAATCACGCAAAAAGACTCAAGGGGCGCACGCGGAGGGCTTCAACCGACAAAAGTAAAGCAGACCGCTCTGGAAAACGGACTTTTCGTGAGCGATGACGTCAATGATTTGCTCAGTTTTGCCCAAGAAGTCGACTGCGGAATCGTGGTGGCTTTCGGGCGCATCATCAAACCGGAAATTTTGGAAAAAATTGCCATGGTAAATATCCACTTTTCTCTGTTGCCGCGATGGCGCGGAGCCGCCCCCGTGGAAAGAGCCCTCCTGGCTGGCGACGGAAAAACCGGTGTATCTCTGATGGCAGTAGATAAAGGACTCGACACCGGGGGAGTCTTTGCCATGCAAGAAATCGAAATAGACGATGAGGCAACGGCCGGAGAATTGCGTCTCCGCCTTACCGAAATCGGTATAGAGTTGCTTTTGGAAAGGCTGAGTCTTCCCGCAGACGCTGTGGTCGCAAAAGATTCTCCGCTGGGAGTTTCCGCTTATTTCAAGGACTCCGTTCCGCAAAGCGGAGAACCCACTTATGCGGCCAAGATAACCCCCGCAGATTTAAAAATCGGCTGGCCGGATCCTTCGACGCTGACCTTGCGGCGCATCAGGGTGGGGAAAGCCTGGACTCTGTTCCGAGGGGAAAGGCTGATTGTCCACTCGGCGGAGCGCGCCGACTTGCCGTCGGATGAGTCTCTTGTTCCCGGTTCAATTGCACAAGACGGTGTCGTGGCCACCTCGGACGGTGCCGTCAGACTGATCAAGGTGCAGTCGGCGGGCAGGGCGCCCCTTGACTTTGCGGCTTGGGTAAAAGGCGTCCATCTGCAAAACGGCGAGAGATTGGGGGAATAGTGGAAAACGACGGATTTCAAAAAATAAGAATAGCGCCGTCCATTTTATCGGCGGATTTTTCAGTGTTGGCCGAGGAAATGGCTTCCGTGGAGCCCTTCGTGGACTGGCTGCACATAGACGTCATGGACGGTCATTTCGTGCCCAACCTGACAATAGGTCCGCCGGTGGTAAAAGCCATCCGGCCACACAGCAAAGCATTCTTTGATGCTCATCTGATGATGACCAATCCTGAAGAATATTTTTCCGCTTTCGCTTCCGCCGGGGCGGACTCGGTCACTTTTCACGTTGAGACAGGCGATACCGGGAACAGAATCGCGGCGGCCAGAGAAAAAGGCTTAAAAGTCGGATTGGCCCTCAACCCGGACACGGCTTATGACGCCGTCCGTCCCTACCTTGCCTCCGTCGATCTTTTGCTTGTCATGAGCGTCTTTCCAGGTTTCGGCGGACAGTCTTTCATAGCCGATGTGCTGGATAAAATAAGGGCGGCACGCCTTGATATCGACAGGCAGGGTCTGAAAGTATTTTTGCAGGTGGACGGGGGGATCAACGCAGAAACGGCCGCTTTGGCTGCGGCCGCCGGGGCACGAATTTTTGTGGCCGGCTCGGCTGTTTTTTCTGCACCGAACCGGGCCGCGGCGATCGAGGCGATATACTCCTCCGCACAAAAAGCAGGTATGCCCGAGTTGTTTTGATGTTATGATATGCCGGTACGACTCCGGAGAAAACACGAAACCGAAGAGGACGGATGTTAAAAATAGCATTGCCAAAAGGATCACTGGAAAGTCCCACACTCGACCTTTTTGCCGAAGCCGACTTGGCGGTGATCAGGGGTTCGGATGTCGATTACCGGGCCTCCGTCGATGATCCGAGGGTGAGTGAAGTCAGAATACTGAGACCGCAGGAAATCCCTCTCTATGTCGCCGAAGGTATTTTTGATCTCGGCCTCACCGGAAGGGACTGGATCAACGAGACGGAAGCGGACGTGGAGTCTTTGGCCGTTTTGCCGTACTCCAAGCGCACCACCAATCCCATTAAAGTTGTTTTGGCGGTGGGCGGGACTTCCGGGATAGAAAAGCTTGCCGACATCAAAGACGGCACCCGGATAGCCACCGAATACCCCAATCTGACAAGACGTTTTTTTGAAAAACTCGGCGTAAGGGTGGAAGTGAAGCCCTCTTACGGCGCCACCGAAGCAAAAATTCCGGAAATTGCCGATGCCGTCGTGGAAATTACCGAAACGGGGAAGGCCTTGCGCGCCGCCGGACTAAAAATAGTGGCGGTTTTGCTGGAGTCCTACACGGAGCTGATTGCCAATAAAGACTCTTTTGCCGACGACGCAAAAGCTCATGCCATGTCCCAACTGCGCACTTTACTGTTGGGAACCCTGGAGGCCAGGCAACAGGTACTGGTAAAAATGAATGTGGCGAAAGAAAACCTCCAAAAGGTGATAGGGGTTCTGCCTTCCATGAAGGCCCCCACGGTTTCCGAACTTTACAGCGGCGAAGGTTTTGCCGTGGAGACCGTTGTGCCGAAGTCTTCCATCAATATTTTGATTCCCGCGCTTTGCGACAACGGGGCAACCGATATTTTGGAGTTGAAGCTGTCTAAAATAGTCCGTTAGGGTGGGTTTTGAATGCTTAAGGAAGAAGACATTTCGTTGTTGACAACTCCGGTTTTTCCGGCCTCAGTAAAGGGTTTTGATGAGGCAAGGGGAACAGGGTGTCTGCACCGGGAGGGACACGAAGAGGATATTTTTTTTCACTGCACACAATTGACGGACGGAACGCGGAGCATAGATGTCGGGAGGAAAGTCCTTGCCGGAATCAGACCCGGAAAGGCCGGAGCCCCCGAGGCCTGCAATATAGTTAAGCTGTAGGCTCCCGGTCGTCTTTCGTCCCGTTGTCCGTGCCGGCGGCTTTGGCAATTTGGACGTAGACCAACTGGAGCTGCGCAAGTCCTTCCCGCAAGCTGTGTTCTGCCTCTCCCAATCTGCCGGCGAGTTTTTCCGTGACGGCCCCCATGGCATCTATGGCCAGAGAAGCCTCTTTTATCCCGGGCGGGTCGGAGGAAAGGTGAATGGCCGCCAGCTGAAACAGTCCGTAGCAATGGTTTGCCACGATCTCTTCGGCCGGCATCGATCTCAACCTTTGTTCGATGTCTTGAATTTCTTTGACAGGATCGGTGACGGAGTCCTCGGCGGGTTGCCGTTGCGTGTTATCCTGTGCCGGGGCCTTTGCCGGCCTTCTGATTTCATGTTCGCCGTTTGGTGTCCAGATGCTACTCATGTATGCTATTATATAAAAATATAAATAAAAGTAAATGGGAAAGCGGGGCCTAACCCCCACCTTTTCACCGTAATTTTTGCGTGTGGCTGGGTCATGGTTTTATCGGTTTTGCTGACCCTTGGTTTATGTCGTAAAAGTATTGCGACGTTTTGAAAGGAGTGAGGCCCGATAACCACCGCATCTTCTGCCAACGAGCTCAAAATGAATGACCGCATCCGAGCTCGTGAGGTACGCCTAGTCGGACCGGACGGAAATCAACTCGGCATCAAACCGATCGCCGAGGCTATTTCTATTGCCCGCAGTATGGATCTGGATCTTGTGGAAGTTGCCCCCATGGCAAGTCCGCCTGTTTGCAGAATTTTGGACTACGGAAAATATAAGTTTGACGAAGCACAAAGAGCCAAAGAAACAAGACGCAAGTCTACGAATGTTGCGATCAAGGAAATGAAATATAGGCCCAAGATCGGACAAGGCGATTTTGAAACAAAAACCAGACAGGTTTTGAAATTCCTTGCCGAGGGCCATAAAGTCAAGGTCACAATCATGTTCAAAGGCAGGGAAGTATATTATCCGGAACTCGGACAACAAATCGTTGACCGCATTGCCGAACAGGCGCAAAGCATCGCCAAGATTGAAAGCGAAGCCAGGCTTGACGGACGCAATATGGTGATGGTCCTTGCCCCGGATAAGCGAGCCATGCGTTCTGTATCGGCAAAATCGTCACCAAAACCGCCCGGGTCCAAGAATCCCCCGGAGGAGTCGCAAGTGCTGACCGTCGAGGAAAACACTTCCGGTCAGACAGAAGAAAAAGCGATGGCATTATCAGAGGCTGAAAACGCCTAGTAACAACATCAAGTTGTTGCGACAAACCAAGACAAACCAAACAGAATTTCAAAGTATTGAGTACATAAGAGGAAGAGGATAAAATGCCTAAGATGAAAACGGACAGAGGGGCAGCGGCAAGGTTTAAGGTTACCTCCACGGGTAAAATACTCAGACAAAAAGCCAACAAGTCTCACTTGCTTGAGAAAAAGTCTTCTGTCAGGACAAGAAGACTTTCCGGAACAACGGAAGTTTCGCAGGGTGACAAAAAGCAAGTAAGACGTCTTCTCGGTATATAAAAATTTATCCGTACCTGGATTTTACAAACAGACAACACGTTGATTATAAGAAAGGGATTCTAAAGTGGCCAGGGTAAAAAGATCTGTAAACGGCAAGAAGCATCGCAGGGCGATACTGGATCAGGCCAAAGGGTATTATGGCAACAAATCAAGGACATTTCGTTCCGCCAACGAACAGGTAATGCACTCGCTCGCCTACGCTTACCGCGACAGGAGAGCCAAAAAGGGAGATTTTCGCAGACTTTGGATTCAGAGAATAAACGCAGCCGCCAGGTTGGAAGGAATTTCTTACTCCAAACTGATTGCCGGCCTGCATCAGGCGGAAGTGGCAGTCGACAGAAAAGTGTTGGCCGACATAGCCGTCAATGACAGAGAGACCTTTGCTTCTTTTGTAAAGATTGCCAAAGAACATCTCGATGGCGGCGGTCAATCTTCTTCCGAAAACTGATACGCATCGGTATCCGAAATCGGAAGCCGGGCTCTTCGTCTGACCGGCCAAAAATATGTTTCATCCGAGTATCGGCCTTGTCGAATTGGACATGGCCGATACTCATTGTGTGTCGAGGGTTTGCGTGATATAAGTGAGCGAAATTGTTTTGGCGCAACGCCATTATAAAGTCCAGCGTCTGAAGCGCCTTGTTCAAAATAAATCTTACAGAAAGACTGAGCGCAAATTCGTTGTCGAAGGCGTCAATTCTTTGAAAGCCGCCGTCGCCGCCAAAGCAGATATCGAATCTGTTTTTTACGATCCCGGTGTTCAAAATAACGAAGAGTCTTTTTCGCTTCTGCTTGCCCTGCAAGCGCAGGGTATCCGTTGTTATGAGTTGAAACCGGGCGTAATGGATAAGGTGGCCGATGCCGTCACGCCGCAGCCCATCTGTGCCATTGTGGAGATGAAAGAAAATTCAATTTCTTTTCTGGATACCGTACTGTCTTCGGAGAACGCGGACACGGCGGTTGTTTTGGTGGCGGCAGACATCAGAGATCCCGGCAATTTGGGTACGCTGTACAGGATAGCCGATGCCTCCTCCGCCGCGGCTGTGGTAACGACAAAAGGGTGTGCCGATCCTTTTTCACCCAAAACGGTACGTTCTTCCGCCGGATCGGTTTTCAACATTCCTTTGGTGACGGAAGCGGAAACCGCGGAGCTGGTCTCTTTTTTGAAAGAACGCGGATTTTTTCTGCTGGCAGCCGATGCCAGAGACGGCGCGAATTATGTCGGGTACGATTACAAATATCCTCTGGCTCTCTTTTTTGGCAACGAGTCGCACGGTCTGAACAGTCAGGTGCTGGACACCTGTGACGCATCGGTGAAAATTTTTATGGGGGGCGGCGCGGAGTCCCTCAATGTGGCGATATCGGCGGCGGTAATCTGTTTTGAAATCAAGCGCCGCCGAGACGTTTGACTAGTATCATAAAGCTATGCCGGCCGCAGCCGGCAAATGCGTTTATGCGAGTGTGAAGGCTCAAGACATGGAAGAAAAAATAAAGACCATCATCGCGACTCTGGATTCTCTTGTCGCAGAAGGAATATCGGCTTTTGAAGAAGTCGGCGAATTGGCGGCCTTGTCCGCTTTGGAGTCTTTATATCTCGGGAAAAAGTCTGTCCTGGGTGGGGTCAAAAAAGAAATGTCTTCACTCGATCCAGAAGAAAGAAGATCGGTGGGGGAAAAGCTCAATGCGGCCAGGGAAACTTTGGAGAAGAAGGCGCGACATAAAAAAGAACTGCTGGAAGCGGCCCAACTGAAAAGACAAATCGAAGAAGATATCTGTGACATAACGGAAGTCAATATCGCCGGACTTTATGGGCACCTGCATTTGGTCAGCCAGATACGCCAGGAGCTTGAGGATATTTTTCTTGGCTTGGGCTATGAAATAGCCGAGGGAAACGAAATTGAATCCGACTGGTACAATTTTACAGCGCTGAACGTGGATCCCGATCACCCTGCCCGCACCATGCAGGACAGCTTTTATCTCGATACGGTTGACGGCAGTTCGATCCTGTTGCGCACCCATACTTCCCCCGTACAGGTACATTTACTGGAAAGAGGGGAATTCCCCATTTATGCGATCTGTCCCGGCCGCGTCTATCGGCGCGATACGGCGGATCCCAGACACCTGCCTGTTTTTCATCAGATAGAGGGTCTGGTGGTGGATGAGGGGATCGGCTTTGCGGATTTGAGGGGAACAGTCGAAGTCTCCATGCAGGCCATTTTTGGCAGCGAGACAAAGACACGGCTGCGACCCGGGTATTTTCCTTTTACCGAACCTTCCGCCGAGTTCGATATAACTTGTGTTATCTGTAAGGGCCAAGGATGCAGAACCTGCGGCGGCCAGGGCTGGATAGAGTTGGGAGGCTGCGGACTGGTACACCCCAACGTATTGGCGGCTTCCGATGTGGATACCGGCCGCTACAGCGGCTTTGCCTTTGGTTTTGGGATAGACAGGCTGGCCATTATGCGGCACAATATTTTTGATATCAGATCTTTGATCGAAAACGACATCCGGTTTTTGTCGCAATTCTGATCTTTAACTGCAAAGACTTACCTATAAGGGGAACATATGCTGGTTTTACTCTCCTGGCTGAACGAATACCTGGACAAAAAAGTTGATATAAGAGACGAGAAAGAAGTAAAAAATCTTGTCAACGTCATGGACAATCTCGGCCTTGTCGTGGAAAGTGTAGAGGAGGCGGGCAACAGCCTGGAAGGCGTTGTACTGGCCAGGGTGGACGAAATACACCCCATAGAAAAAAAAGACAAAATAAGACAAGTCTTTCTCAACGCCGGCCCCGGTATGGAGCGCGTGGAGGTTGTCTGCGGGGCTTGGAACTTTACGGCAGGAGACATTGTGCCTTTGGCAACAGTGGGGACCCGTCTGCCCGGCGACTTCTGGATAGAGACAAGGCGTCTGGGAGGGGTCGTATCCAACGGTATGCTGTGTTCCAAGCGCGAATTGGCTTTGGGCGACGACCATCTGGGCATAGACGTGGTTTTTTCCGCCGAAAGAAGAGAGTTGCCTGTCGGCATGGAATTGGGCATGGGTTACGGCAAATATTTTGGTATAGAAAAAGACGTTCTTTTTGACGTGGCTGTTGAACCAAACCGACCGGATGCCCTTTGCGTGTATGGGATAGCCCGCGATATCGCTCCCCATATCGGGGCGCAACTTCTTCCTTTGCCGGTCTTCGAAGGTTTGGAGGAGTCTCCCGTGCGGCGGCGGATATCCGTTGCCATAGCGGACGATAAAATGTGCGACCATTTTGCCTTTTGGGCGATAGAGAACGTGACCGTTTCCCCTTCGGCCAGAAAAGTAGCCTATCGGCTTTCCCTGTTGGGGATGAGATCCATCAATTCCGTGGTGGACGCCACAAATTATGCAATGCTGGAATTGGGGCGGCCTTCTCATGCCTACGACATGTCGTATTTGTCAAGCGCCCGTGCCGATATCGCAAAAAGCCCGGCTTTTAATGACTCCGACGAAGTAAGTCTTGTTGTCAGGTTGGCGCGTGACGGGGAATCCCTTGTAACCCTGGACGGCAATACGAGACGTTTTGAGTCTCAAGGTCAGGCTCAGGACCCCTGCAATTTGGTGATTGCCAAACAGGACGGGGAAGTGTTGGCGCTGGCCGGAGTGATGGGAGGGAAAGCCTCCGAAGTCACCGAAGCAACCGGGTCCGTTTTGCTGGAAATAGCCGATTTTGATCCCAAAGCAGTTTTGCGCACCTCCAGATTTCATCAGCTGCGTTCGGAAGCCTCCCTCCGCTTTGAACGCGGCATCGACCCCGCCGTCACTTCTCTTGTCGCTGAAAGAATTTATTCTTTACTGCGAGAAACCGCCCTGCAATACAATCTGGCATTGCCGCTCGCCGGATCGGCGGGAGTGGCCGGCGACGATATTCACCGAGAAAAGAAAACTCTGAGCGTTTCCCTCGATGCCCTTTCGAAAATACTGGGGAAGAAGTTTACTTCCGCCGAAGTGGAATCCCTGCTTTCTCCGGTCGGTTTTGTGGTGTCGCCAAGTCAGGACGGCAAAAAGTTACTGATCGAAATTCCGACCTTTCGTCCCGATGTGAAAATAGAAGCAGACATCGCAGAAGAGATAGCGCGTCACTTTGGCTATGAGAATTTTGGCAAAAGTCTTCCCAGGTCAAAAGGCGTCGGGAGGCTCCGGCCTTACCAGGCAAACGTGCGTTTGGCTAAGCAGGTTCTGACAGGTTTGGGAATAAGCGAAGCTTGGACAAATCCTTTGGTGGACAAAAACTCTTACCCTTTGTCCAAAGACAGGCTTATTTTGTTGGCCAACCCGCTTACGAGCGAAGAAAATTCTCTGCGTACGAGTATGCTGCCCGGTCTTGTCAATGCCGTAAAACGCAACGTCTCTTACAGAAATCCCCATCTGAGACTTTTTGAAGTGGGAAGGGTATTCGCCAAGACGCCTCCAGGCGCCGGCGCAACGGGTGAGGCAAAGAAGACCAATCCTGCCAAAAGCATAAGAGTGGAAGATTACGCATCGGAAAGGGAAGAACTGTGCTGTATTTTGGCGTTGGCTGACGACGACAGCCGTCAGGCCTACAGGGTCTTCGAAGTATTGCTCAACCGTCTGAGAATTGACGACTTTTCCTTTGAGCTGTCCGCGTTGGAAGATTTGTCCGGTGATATCGACAGCAATTTTATGCACATCTCGCGCTCACGGGGCATAACTTTATCCGGCGGTGGACAGGCGGGCCGTGATTTTATCGGAATGGTGGGAGAGCTCAGTCCCGATTTTTTGCATTCGCTCAACATAACGGGCAGAAGAATCGGGGTGCTGACGGTTGATCTAGAAAAACTGTTTTCTTTGAACAAGAAACCCGCCGACTCCAGACCTGTCAGTGTCTATCCTTCTTCCGATATCGATCTCTGTTTTGTGGCAGGTTATCATGTGAGCGCAAGGGATATCGAAAAAGTCTTGCGGGAAGCCGGCTCTGATTATCTGGAATCGCTGCAGCTGATAGATTCTTACGCGGAACAAAACGGGCAAAGCAGAAGTCTTACTTTTCGACTCAGGCTGGCCGATATCGGCGGCACTTTGGACGATAAGCAGATCGGCCACATCTGGCAGGAGTGCGTGGATACGGTTGCGGACAGGTTGAATATCGGTTTGCGCACGGCATAAGCCGGTCTAGATATAACCCTCTTCCCGGCATGCATCAGCCAGGAGCGGCGGCAACAGATCGATAAAATAATCTTGTTTTACGGAACTTATATTTTCAATAAAACAGTACATTATTTCTTCGTATAGGTTGAATTTTGAATCCAGCAGAAAATCAACGGTAACCAGATAGTCTTTTACGGTCGCCAAGTCTCCCTGGGCGGCCGTTTCCTCTACTTTTTCTGCCATGCAGTCAAAAATTGCCTGCATTGAAAGTTCGTCGCCGTAAAGATCAAGAAGCTTTTCGTAAAGCATACAAAAATCCGGCAAAGAAAAAAGGATACTCAAAGCCTCGGCATGTTCTGTGTGTAAAACGTCTTTTGTCATGTTGTCCCCCGGCTGTTCTAGCAAAAAGCCTTAACTTTTTACCTACCGTTTCAGAAAACATAAAATTTTTGTTGCTCTTTCCCGTCGGATCTGCGCATCGCAACGCCGAGGCCGGGCGGTTTTGGAGGAAGGTGATTTTTTGCCGAGCGCCTGATTCAATTGCATTTTCCGGTCTGCAATTTACCCGCATGCTTTTTATTCTTGATCGGTATCTGCCGCAACGGAAATTTATCCTTTACGCGGCAAAAATACGGGCGGCGTACGCGGATTTGGAGGTGTGGCACCGAGAGAGCACACACGGGCGGCGTCAAGACCGGGATGCGCGCGGTTTGGGAAAATAACCGGCTCCGGCAAGCGGTGCTATTTATTCGGAATTTGTTTTGAACCCGGACCGCGTTTCCTGGATTCGACTTTGACGCTTTTGATCCCGGGCCGCCCGGCGGTCCCGTTTTCTGTTCCGCCCGGCGTTATGGGAATAAATCCGGCGTCGCGGATCATCTCTATATCGGCTTCTCCCGGTTGGCCGGTGCTCGTCAGATAGTCTCCCACAAAAAGGGAATTGACAACGTGAAGACTGAGGACCTGCATGCTTCTCAGATGGGTTTCCCTTCCCGCTCCGGCTCTGATTTCTTTGTTCGGAAAGTAAAAACGCATAAGGGACAATATCCTGAGGCATCTTCCCGGCGTAAGGGCGGTAAAGCCGGAGAGAGGGGTTCCGTCGAAGGGGAGCAAAAAGTTTACTGGCACCGATTCCGGATCCGCGGCGTACAGGCCTTCGGCCAGACTGACGATGTCGTTGTCCGACTCGCCCATTCCGAACAGAGCCCCCGAACACGGAGAAAGCCCCGACGTTTTTGCTTTTTGTACCGTTTCCTGTCTGTCTTGGTAAGTGTGGGTGCTGCAAATTTTTGAATAGTGTTCGGAACTCGTATTCAGATTGTGATTATAGGCAAACACACCGGCCGATTTCAATTGCCGGGCGTGCTCTTCTGCCAATATTCCCAGACTTGTACATATTTCTACGGCAGGATAGGCAGCTTTTACCTCCTTTACCATGGCAGATATTTTGGTGATGTCGCGTTCCGTCGGTCCTCTTCCCGAAGCAACCAGGCATATGCGTGCCGCTCCGCTCGTTATCCCCCTTTCGACCTCTTTCATGAGCAGTTCGGTATCGATGAACGGGTAACGCAGTATGTCGGCTTCGGAGTGCTTTGCCTGAGAACAGTAAGAGCAATCTTCTTGGCAAAAACCGCTTTTGATGTTTACCAAGTAATTCAGTTTTACCAGGTTGGAAAAGTATTTTTTTCTGAAGTAGGAAGCGGAAGAGACTACTTCCAGGATACGGGCGTCTTCACCCGTCAAAAGTATCAGGGCATCGGTTTGGTCGGGCATCTCAAGGGCCAAAGCCGCGTCGGTTAGGTTGGAAAGAGCTTTTGTCAGTAAATCTGTCATGGCTTTATTAATGTTAGATGAAGTCAGAATACGATATCTGAGTTTGTAAGAACTAGTTGTGCTTTGCCGGATATTTTTTACTTGACCCCGGTGCAAAAGCGTACTTTCCGGACGTCACGAAAGAGTCTCCGGGGGTTTCTCCCGAGGGGATAAATTAATGGCGTCATATTGGATATTTTGATTTAATTCAAAATTAATGCCTTTATGCTTTTAATAATAGTTTTTATTTGAAAATAAGACGTTGGATTACTTGAGTAGATTTTAATAATTTAAGTCTGTCGGAGGAATAATGACAACATATGTACTTGTAGACGGAGAAAATATTGACGGAGTACTGGGGGGTATTCTAAACAGGCGACCCGGTCCCGAGGACAGGCCCAGATGGGACAAAATCATCCGCTTTGCCAAGGAGTGGCAACATGACGACGTTATAGCACTGTTTTTTATAAATGCCACCAACGGAGATATTCCTTGGCCTTTCATTCAGGCGTTGCGCAATGCGGAATTCAGACCGATTTTGATCAGCGGTCCCGATAAGGTCGTGGACGATGCCATCATGAGGACTTTGCTCACCCTCCGGGGAAGAGAGGGGAACGTTTTGTTGCTGTCGCACGACGCGGACTTTCGGGGAGCGCTGGAAGGTCTTAGGGAGGCCGAATCCGGCACTTTGCGTCACGTCGGGGTGTTGGGGTTTATCGAACACATGAGTCATGAGTACGGAGAACTGGAATGGGTGGAAAAACTCGATCTCGAATACGATGCCCAGGCATTTTTGGGGAACGTTACTTTGCCGCGGATGCGGGTTTTGTCGATAGAAGACTTCCGACCGGAAGACTTTCTTGGACCGGTTGACCCCACCGTTCCCTACTCAAATCAGATTTATTTGATAAACAGAAATTTGAGTACTGTCTCTGCCGTGCATAATGTCGGGACGGAAGAAGGGAACGGTGTGCATCATACCGAGACAGATCATGTGCAAGAAAGCAATGACTTTAGCGGCGAAAACAAAGAAAGTTTCAGCCATGAACACCACGGCATCTATTGATCATCTGCCGGCTCTGTCTTTATCCACACATATCACACATATGATATACAGTACCCATGTGACGCAAAAAAATTTTGCACACGACACTATTATTTCTTAAAATACATATAAAAAATTGTCTCAAGAAAGCTAAAGTTACCGCTTTGAGGCATGATACTGCAATATTATGCGTCGACATTGACAGCAAGACGGGGCGGACGCCGCACAAGACATCCGTTGTTGCAGAAGGCCGTTTTCTGGATGGGTTCCTTATTGATGGCCGGTAAATCTTGGAAGATAATTCCGATGGGCGCCCTTCGGCTTTTTTGATACTGATTCGGAGAGTATTCATGTCGGATGTGGCCGGGCCTTGTCACATCCGTGAGGTAGTATGGATTTGCCGTATACGTGAGGAGCCCGGGCAATGTCTCTTTCCTTCTCCTTTCTGGCATTGCGCGCGTCCCGCGTATGCGGCAGAGGTGTCTTGGTCGGATCCCGAGTGTCTTAGGATGTCATCCGCACAGCGACAAAGCGGGAGAGACGCCAACCGGCAAAAACAAAATATCTGTGCTAATTAATTTTGTGGCATCCGGGGAAAATGTTTTCGCAGGCAACAACCAGCTGCCTGATATCGGTTGTCAAATAGACGTTTCTTTCCTCCGAATTGCGGCGGGGAAAGGAGCCGTTGTCGGCGGAGATGGCATTGCTCATGAATTCTAAATTCATTTTTTGCACAAGATCGGTTTGGTCAAAGCGGTTGAAATGCAAAATGATATTTGGGGCAGACAGCGCATTCAGACAGAGCAGGGCGGCATTGATCGCACCCAAACCGGATCGTATGACTGCCAGAACGGTTTTTGGGTTGAGAGACCCGATCAGGGACAGGCTGTCGCCGTCTATTGCCAGCGGCGAATAAGGTCCGCCCACCCCTTCCACCGCGGCAAAACATCTGTCATTTTCGCACCCTTGTAAAAAGTCCGCAACCGTTTCCGTCGTCGGAACCGCTTCTCCGAGAAGGGATCCGGCCATGGGAGGAGCCATGGGAATTTGATAGCTCCATTTGTTTACCGCACCAGCGGGTTCTCCGCTTGCCTCGGCCAGCAATTCGGCGTCGGTTGTTTCTCCGGGGGAGTAAGATTGCAGAGGTTTTCGTGCGGCCACGTCGTGGCCTCTTTCCCGCAGGGCATTTATCATGGCGGATGTTACAAAAGTTTTCCCCACTTCGGTATTTTCACCTGTTACAAAAAGAATATTTCTTGTCGGGCTGTTCTGCATTTTCTTTACTTTAAGCTATTGTTCCGCTTTGGATTGAAACTTCTTTCTCATGATGTCGCGTCGTTGTCGGATATCTTGATAGGTAAGTTTTTCTGTGTCTTGGGAGACTCCCAGGGAAGATTTGAATCCTTCTGTGGTAATGGGGTTTTCTTTTAAATTGATTCCCGTCTGTTCGACTATATAGCTGCTGTAGCGCGTGGCAAAGTACATTGCTATGGAAGTGAACTCTTGGAAAATATCGATTTCCGGAGCCAGGTTGCCTACGGCCGAATCAAGGAAAAGCATGTTTTTTACGAACAACATGAGTTCTTTGGGAATGTGGGCGCCGTAATCGAGGAGATGTTTGGTGAGTTCTTTCAGCTGGTCGGTAAGCTCTGCGGCGGACATCTGCGTTACGTCCGCCGACGGTTCGTCCAGTCTGAGATCTTTGACAATTTGATCGGTGGGAATATCGCCCGGGAAGGCCCCGAGTTCCTGTAAGGCCGTCACCTGATTTGTGACGTTGTTGATTGTGGCGGATATGATGAGCCGCAAGAACGCCTGGCGCTTTGCCGGATCGAGTCTGCCGGTTATTCCAAAATCCAAAAGCGCTATGCGGCCGTCTTGTTGAACAAACAGGTTGCCGCCGTGCAGATCTCCGTGAAATACTCCGTGGAGCATGACCCCTTCCAGAAAAGACACGACTCCTTCGTGCAGGACCTTTTCCGTGTCTATTCCGGCGGACCGCATTTTTTCGCCTTCTTCAAAATAAAAACCCTCCAGTTTTTCCATGACCAGGAGGCGTTTCGTGACGAAAACAGGATGAGGTCTTGGCACTATGATGGCGCGGTGTTCCGATTTTGCCAGGGCCTTTGCTATGTCGAGCATGTTTTCGGCTTCCAACCTGAAGTCGAGTTCTTCCAGAACCGTTTCGGCAAACAGTTCGACCAAAGCCGGAGGATTGGCAAGGGCTGCTATGGGTATTTTGCCCACCAGATACGGAGCGACTGTCTCCATAACAGACAAGTCGTTTCGTACGAGGAATTCCAGCTTGGGTCTTCTCACCTTTACTGCCACTTCTTCTCCGGTTTTTAGTCTGGCCAGATGGACTTGAGCTATGGAGGCGGCGGCGATGGGGGTTTTGTCGATAAAAGAAAAGACGTTTGAGGTTTGTGACCCCAGCTCTTCTCCGATGACCTTTTTGACGGTTTTGAACTTTTCCGGGGGCACCCTGTCTCTGAGCAGTTTGAATTCGGAGACCAATTCTTTTGGGAAAATACCTTCGCCCGATGAGATAATTTGTCCGAGTTTGATATAGGTTGGGCCGAGCTTTTGGAATGCTTTTCGGAGTCTGCGGGCCAAGAGGGCTCTGGATACGTTCTTGGGTTTTTTCTTATCCAAGAAGTACCAGATCGCCAAAGGCGGTCCGACCCGCCAGGCCAATTGCAACAACCTGGCAAAAGCCCTTATTTTGCCGGCGGCAAGGATCCGGTTGTAGTCGTTTTTGAGTTTTTCACGCTCGTTTTGCAATCCCGCCGCCCATTCGGGGGCGGTTTCGGGAAGAATCCAGGGCCCACAGTCCGAAAAAGACCCAAATTCGTTGTCGGGCGAAGTCATAAGGCTATGACTGATTTTTCGTTATGATACGTAGAAGTTTTGGTCATATTAGCCACTTTGGGAATCTGTTGTAAGTCGAAAACAAAGATTTATTTTTTACTTTTAAAACTTCAACACATTAAAAGGTGTTTTATTCCTGCCGACTTATCTTACAGGGAATACGGACCGATAACAAGGCAGCCGTTGTGGCCTCCGAAGCCGAAGCTATTGGAAAGCACCGGGCCGGGGGTAAAAGGCATGGCTTTATCTTTTACAATAGAAATTTCTATTTGCGGATCCTGTGTGTCGAGACCGACGGTCGGAGGTATCAAACCTTTTTCCATCGTCATACACACGGCTACGGCTTCCAAAGCGCCGGCTGCCCCCAGAGAGTGTCCCAATACGCCTTTGATTGAGGAAACAGGCGGGGAAGCGGAGCCGAACAGTTTGTTGAGGGCCTGGGCCTCGGCCAGGTCGTTGAGGGGTGTGGAGGTGCCGTGGGCGTTGATGTGGGCTATGTCGCCGGCGTGCAACCCGGCGTCCTTCAAAGCCAATTCCATGCACAGTCTGGCGCCTTCTCCCGACGGAGACGGTGCCGTGATGTGGTAAGCGTCGGCATTGGCCGCAGTACCCAGTATCTCGCCGTAAATGTGAGCGTCTCTTTCGACCGCCGACGACATTTCTTCCAACACCAGGGCAGCGGCGCCTTCGGCTATTACAAAACCGTCTCTGTCGCGGTCGAAAGGTCTGGAAACGCCGGTGGAAGAAAGAGCCGTCATTTGCGTAAAGGCCACTTCGCCTATAGGCGGTATTTCACCCACCGGTTCTATCGCTGCTTCGGCGCCGCCGGTTATTACGGCGTCGGCAAAGCCGAACGCTATTTGTCTGTACGCGTCCGAAATAGCGTGGTTGGATGAGGCGCAGGCCGTTACTATGGTTTGACACGGACCGGAAAAACCGTGCCGCATGGAGATGCCGGCAGCTCCGGCGTTGCACATCATCATGGGAACCAGGAAAGGCGAAACGCGTCTGGGTCCCTTTTGAATGAGGTTGGACAGCTGTTCCTGTAACGTTGCCAGACCGCCGATGCCGGTGGCAAAAATAACGCCTATTCTGTCTTTGGGCAAACCGATCCGACCGGCGTCTTCCAGAGCCATATCGGCCGCCGCTATGGAAAATTGGGCGAACCTGTCCGTTCTTTTTGCTTCTTTGGGTTCCAGCCAGCCGGTGGGGTCAAAGCCCGTCACGCGTCTGGGTCCGACCGGTGCCTGCAGGCACAATCCGTCGAAAAATGTATCTTTGCCGATTCCGCATGAAGAGATGGCGGCAATGCCGGTTATCGCGACCCTTCTTCTTGGGATGCGGTTCCGGTCCGGATGGTTGCTGGCGTTACTCGCCATTACAGTTTGGCGGTTACCAGCTCGTAAGCTTGGCCGACTGTTTCCACTCCGTCTATTTCTGATTCCTCAACAGTTATGTCAAAAGTTTCTTCGAGAGCCATTACAAACTCCACCAAGTCAAGGCTGTCAGCGTCTAAGTCTTCGCCAAAACGAGCTTCCAGAACTATTTTTTCAGGCGGTACTTGCAGTACTTCTACCGCACAGGCCCGAAATTTTTCAAAAGCTTCGTTGTTGTCCACTTTGGCATCTCCTTCAGTTCGTTCTTTATCGGCATATAGCCGGAAAATTTCAATCCGATCCCTTTATGGAAACAAATCGATATTTTGTCGTCATGCGGCTTCCGGTTACGGCGGAAAAGCCCTCTTTTGCAATGCGTAGATTATATTACTATAAGACTCGACGGGCAAATATCTTTTTTATATCTAATGTTGGCAATTATCTTTCTTGTAAAAGCAAGCGCCGATGGAGAAATAAAAAGTAGCCCCAAAGCGGTTTTTGTCTTTTTAAAGACACTTTTTTCGGATGGTATTAAGGGTGTTACGGAAAGAACGCAACTTATTTTGATTCCCTTTGTCTTTCGGGAAAATCAAGTGCGGAGGCGCCGCGGCATTTGTTTAGTAACCCATTCCGAGTCCGCCGTCGACTGCCATGACGCTTCCCGTGATATAGGAAGCCTCAGCAGAGGCTAAAAAGCAGACGGCCGCCGCTATTTCTTCTTTCGCTCCCACCCTGGCCAGCGGGACTTGGGTGAGCAGTGCGTCCAGCTGTTCTCTGGACAAAGCAGACAGCATGTCTGTGTCGACAAGCCCGGGGGCTATGACGTTTACCGTTATCGATCTCGATGCCACTTCTCTTGCCAAAGAGCGGCCGAATCCTATCATTGCGGCTTTGGTGGCGGCGTAATTCGTTTGACCGGGATTGCCCGTCATGGCGACGGCCGAACTGATAAGTATGATTCGTCCCGATCTTTTTTTCAACATTGCCGGCAGAGCTCTTTTTGTGGCTTTGTAGCAGGAAGTTAAATTTGTATCTATTACTTTGGACCATTTCTCTTCCGACATCCTTATCAACAGACTGTCGTCATTTATTCCGGCGGCCAGCACCAATACGTCACAGGCTCCGAACTCTTTTTCTGTTCTGCTAAAAAGGTTGTCGATGTCCTCCGTGGAAGCTATGTCGCAACGGATGGCTGTCAGTTCGTAAAGATCTTCGCTGTCTCCGAGCGGGGTTTTGTCGATGTCCGAGGGTTCGGTATTGTGATATGTAATGATGACCCTGTCTCCGAGAAGTTGAAATTTTTTAGCAGTTGCAAGTCCTATGCCCCTGGAGCCTCCGGTTATCACTACCGTCCTGGGTTTTTTGAGATCGTTGTCTTGTGTCGTGTCCATTATCTTCCTATCGGTATTTTTACCATTTCAATATGACGCTGGCCCATGTCATTCCCGCTCCGAAACCGGACAGAAGAATCAAATCGCCTCTCGTCAGTCTGTTCTCGTCAGCCGCTTTAGCTAAGGCAAGGGGAATTGAGGCGGCGGTGGTGTTGCCGGTCTCGGATATGGTCACCATGGTGTTCTCCATGGGAATATCGATCCTGGATGTTACCGCTTCTATAATTCTTATGTTTGCCTGATGGGGAACGAATAATTTAATATCTTTTGGGGAAACGGAAGTTTTTCTAAAAAGGGTTTTGATGGATTCGGAATCGCTTCTGACGGCTTGTTTAAAAACTTCTTTCCCGTTCATTTTAAGCTTATCGCCATGGTCAATGTATAAGAGGTTGTCACCGCCCCCGTTTGTGCCGGCTTCAAACCCGAGTATCAGTTCTTCCGCGTCCGGCTCGATGACCAGGGCTCCGGCTCCGTCTCCGAACAATACCGCCGTTTGTCGGTCTTGTTCGTCCACAAAACGCGACAGAGTGTCGGATCCTATAAGCAGTACTTTGGTGTCAAACTTATCAGCAATGCCGTAAGCACTCAGAAGCGCGTATATAAAACCCGCACAGGCGGCATTGCAGTCAAACGCTCCGCCCTGTATTCCGAGTTGCTCGTGAACTTTGGCGGATGTGGCAGGCATAAGGCGGTCGGGGCTGGCGGTTGCCAATATGACAAGACCGATATCTTTTGCGTCTGTACCGGATGCTTTCAAAGCGGCTTTCCCCGCCTCCGTCGCCAGTTCCGAAGTCGTGCCTCCGATATGTCTTTTGGCGATGCCGGTTCGTTCTCTGATCCATGCGTCGCTGGTATCCATTTTTTGGGCCAGATCATCGTTGGTTATGACTTTTTCCGGCAGTTTATATCCCCAGCCGGTTATGCGTGCACCCATTTGTACCTCCGCATTAGACATTAGCCGTTTAAAATATATAAAGGCATAAAAGCGACAAATAAGAAACCCTTACCGTGCCGTGCAACAAGCAAAATATCCTTAAATACTTGCCGGTCCGGACAAATAAAAAGATAAGTTTTCACCGGTCCGAAAGCCAAAAAATCGGGTTTGTCGTTCCAAAACCGGCTCGGCGGCGCTTCTTCAAAGATCTATTGTCTTATTGTGTAAATATTTTTATACGTCGGTTTTTATACGTCGGAAAAATTTTCCGGCAGAGTTCGGGGATCTCCCGGCTCAATGCGACATCTCCGGCTTCGTGCCTTCTCAGATGATGCTGTATCCGTCGGGAAGTTTTTGGCGTCCGCACAGGGCAAGAAGCAACCCCGGTCCGTCGTTGTTTCTGACTGCCATCCGTGCGGCGAGTATGAGCGTCGCTTCGATGACGGGTTCGAGACAGACCGGCACGGCCTGATTGGATGCTTTGGCTAAATCCAGACTGTGGACACACAGTTCGAATGTACGCGTCGGCAGGTACTCGATCAATTGCATTTGTCCGACCGGTGTATCGAGTGCAGTGTTGTCTGCCGCGCTTCTTACCAATGCCGTGATACGTTCCGCCAAAGTATGCAGAGCCTGTCGTATGTCTTGGCCGAATCTCAAAGCCTCGCTCTTCCCGCGTTCGTAGATGTTTTCGTCACGGAGCCTCCTCTCTTCGGTCCCCGCCGGTTTCCACAGTGCCGCAAAGTAGTCTGCGGCCGTAATCTGAGAGGAGGATTGTGCCGCAGGTAACATATAATTTTCGATTGTGGAAAGAGCCCGGCCGGTGTGTCCCAGAAGATCCCGAATGTTAAATTTTCCCAAGGCGACAATATCAAATTGGCTTGTGTCCAAATTGTCTGCTATCTCGAGAAAAGCTTTTGCGGCGGCATCAAAGGAAGAGCGGACATCGGAAGAAGACATAATCGGTGTTCTATAAGATTCCTCCGTGAAGATCAAGGGATAACCGTCAAAGGCATTTATCAGATTTGCCGCCGTGCTTTTTATCCAAAGATCGGAGAACAACTTATGGCGTGTCGGACAAAGAGAAGGGTATCACAGTAAAACCACAATTTTTCCATGGACGTGTCCGCTTTTTTGCATGGCGACGGCTTCTTGAATTTTTTCGACGGGAAACTTTGCGGCAATGGGAACCTTCAGTTTGCCGGAGGCAATTAAATCGATGAGATGACCGACGGCCTCTTTGGGGGCATTGCCTCCTCCTGTCGCGCGCACACCGCCGGGTGGATTCGTCCCGGCCGCAATTGTGACAATCCTGTCCGGAGCGACTCCCAGCTCCAAAGCGGCAGACACCGTTTCTGTTCCGACCAGATCGGCGGCGGCATCGATGGGACGGGGGTAGGTTTCTCGAATTCTTTCCGCAAGCCCCGGACCGTATGCAACGGGTTCTGCTCCGAGGCCGCTCACGAAGTCAAATGTAGTTTTTGAGCATGTGCCGATTACCTCGGCTCCGGCGAGTACCGCCAGTTGTACGGAAAAAACACCGACTCCGCCTCCGGCTCCTCCGATAAGCACTGTTTCTCCCGGTTTTACTTTAATGGTATCCATGACGGCATATGCCGTCATGCCGGCTATCGGGACGGAGCTAGCGGTGTCGTAGTCGAGCACATCGGGTATCCGGTGCAGATTTTCTGCTTTTACTATGGCGTAATCGGAAACGGCCCCACAAAGTGCCCCGCCGGCAACGCGTTCGCCGACATTGAAGGCCGTCACATTTTCTCCCACCTCGTCTACGAGGCCGGCAAGGTCATGGCCGAATCCAGACGGCAGTGTGACTTTGAATGCCGCCGCCAGGTCCGCCGAAGAAAGAATTTTCCAGTCCATCGGATTAAGGGAAGCCGCCATGACGCGTACCCTTACTTCTCCCGGCCCCGGATGCGGTTCGGACACTTCTTTGAGCTCAAGTACTTCCGGTTCGCCAAAAGATTCAAAAATAACGGCTCTACTCATTTCCGGCCCCGCTTTCAAAATAAAAACCGGCGTTGATATCTTCAATCAGTTTAGGGTGCGACGGAAGCCATTTCAACTTTTCTTGCGTTATGCGGCTTGAGGTCGGAATGTCCGCTCCGATAAGGTCCGCCAAAAATCCGAAGTGAGATTCGGCCTCTTCCTCCGATATGGCAGATACGGCAAGATTCAATTTATTGCCGATTGCCGAAGCTATGTCATGAAAAGGGATTCCTTCTTCGGCAACCGCATGAAATACGGATCCCGGCGTTCCTTTCTCAAGTGCCAAGCGAAACAGCAAAGCGGTATCAAAACGGTGAACCGCCGGCCAACGGGTTTGACCGTTTCCCAGGTAACCGGAAATCTTATTGGTTTTGGCGATATTGACAAGAGCAGCGATAAAACCTTTGTCGCCTTTGCCGTGACAGGTGGGGGAGATGCGCACGGCCGAACTCCTGATTCCAACGTCGGCCAAAGAAAGTACTGTCCGTTCCGCTCGGGATCTTTCCGCCAGCAATAAATTGTTTGTCATTTCCGGCAGCGGTCCGCTGTCTTCCTCGGTGGCAGTGCGTCCTTTGGCAAGACCAAAAACACCCGAGGCCACCACAAAAGGCTTTCCCGTGTTTTTCAAAGCCTGCCCAAATACCGTTATCGCGTTTAGGTTGGAAGAGAGAGCCTCCTGTAACCTGCCGCGAAAAGCAAGTTCGTGACGGAATGCCAGATGGACCACCCCGTCTGAGTTCATGGCAGCGGAGCGCAAAATATCGGCGTCGTCCAAATCCCCGCGGCACACTTCAGCTCCCATATTTCTGATTAACACGGCAGATTCTTCGGACCGTGCCAATCCTATGGGGGTATGACCGGCACCGATGAGTTCCGGGATAAGAGCAGATCCTATCCACCCCGATGCTCCTGTGATAAAAATGCGCATAAACTGTTTCCTCTCACTATGACAGTAACTGATATCACTATACAGATGATGTCAGCTACTGTCAACACTATTGGGAAATATCTTTTCATGTGATAAGCACGGTCTGCATTTATTTCCTGACTACAATCGGTTTTATGGGACGTTGGCAGTCTGGGAGCGCGGAGAGACTTGTGGAAGCGGCTATTGAGCTCTTTGGCAGGAACGGTTTTGATCAAACGACGGCGGAGGACATAGCAAAAGAAGCCGGCTTGACAGAACGTACATTCTTTAGGTACTTTTCCGATAAACGTGAAGTACTTTTTTATGGGGCAGACGAGTTGAAAGAGCACATCAAGACCCTACTTTTGGATGCTCCTCTTGATGTCGCACCCCTGGAAGCGGTAGTGGGTGCGCTTGAAAAAGCAGGCCGGATATTTGACGAGCGTCGCGACTTTGTCAAAAAAAGACAAACCGTTATAGCTTCCAATCCGGAACTTTTGGAACGTGAGTTATTGAAGTTGGACGGCATTTCGGCAAGTATGGCCGACACTTTAATAAACCGCGGAGTTGTCGAACAAGTCGCCACCGTTACGGCGGAAGTGGGAATGACGATTTTTAAAATTGCGATGAGAAATTGGGCCGTAAGCGGCGGGGAGAAGGCACTGTCTGACACCATGAGAGGGTTGGTAGAAGATCTCAGACGCTACTGGATGCTGTGAAAATTATATTGGATTCTGACTAATCTGGGTTAGGTCAGTTGAAGTTTCAGGACTATCAGTTAAGTACCTTTAAAAGGTAAGCGACTTCTTTTTGTATTGCGGGCATCTTGCTTTTTATCGCTGCGCTATCCAAAATACTTTTTACTATTCAAGGCTTATGTACTCACTAATTAAGTATTTGATTATTTATGCAATCTTTAGTTATATTGCTCTTAATATAACGCCACAGATACTTTTCATTTTTACAGATAGAAGACCTTAGGGTATATTCGTAGAAACCGGAAATATAAATTCGGGTTCTAATCAACAATGTATGGATTCAATAAATATTTTCATAATGAGCATTTGCCGCATATTTTTTTGGTGGAGGTGGCGGGAATTGAACCCGCGTCCTCTGACACCTTGATAGTTATTCTCCGAGTGCAGTCAAAGGTATATTTTCAAAAGATGCCTTGCCTTTGACTTCATAGCATCCTTCTAGTCGCTTTAATTTCCGCTATTTACTTACGACATAGGCAAGTAGCGTGAGTCCTACTTTATGACACTCAAACACGCTCCGTAGGGCTGAGAACGGTTAAGCGTTGCTGTTAATTAAGCAGCAAGTGCGAGCGGTTGCTCGGCGTTTATTTTATTTTCCGGCTCTTTAACGTGGCTCCGGGACCACGACTCGCTTCCACTACCTTGATATTCAGAGTCGAGACCTATCACCCCCCTTTGTCTAGTATTCTACCACGAAAACGTGATTACCAATAGTACGCTAGGTCTAAAATCGCAATCTAGACCAATGATCTTTGTCGGAGATGTGCTGAAATCATTTGATGACAGATCACGATGTTTCTGCTATTCGATAAGCCACATTGTAAAAAACTATTTCAATTATATGGAATTGCGGTACTGCATCATCTATAGTATTTTTAACAAAATATACCGAAATAGCAGGATATAAGACCTTGTTGGTAATCTAAATTATAAACACCATCATAGGTTAGGGTATGGTAAAAGCAATGAATAAGAAAATGTCTTTGGCGGCGATAATCTTATTGTTGATGCCGTTGGTAACGATTTTGTTTCCGGTATCGGCTCAAGCGTCAACCGGCGTAACCTATTCATTGTACGCCCGTCTGCCTTTTCTGTCACCGTTAGAATCTTTTTACAATTCCGGTAATAATACCTTATATGTCGTAACAGGAAGTAGCAGTGTCGATGCATGGAATGCAGCGACCAAATCCTTGGAAACACCCATCGCTACTTCGAGTGGACTCACCTCAGCGGTATTTGACCCGACAAATAACACTTTGTATGCCATTGCATACTCGGGCACGATTACGCCAATCAACACTTTGACAAATAAGCCGGAAACACCCATCGCTACTTCGAGTGGACTCACCTCAGCGGTATTTGACCCGACAAATAACACTTTGTAT
>JAKABW010000002.1:88963-198576 GCA_021796535.1 Actinomycetes bacterium
GTATGCCATTGCATACTCGGGCACGATTACGCCAATCAACACTTTGACAAATAAGCCGGAAACACCCATCGCTACTTCGAGTGGACTCACCTCAGCGGTATTTGACCCGACAAATAACACTTTGTATGCCATTGCATACTCGGGCACGATTACGCCAATCAACACTTTGACAAATAAGCCGGAAACACCCATCGCTACTTCGAGTGGACTCACCTCAGCGGTATTTGACCCGACAAATAACACTTTGTATTTGGCTGCTTCTACCGGTAGCAGTAATGGAATTGTCACTGTGGTTGATTGTGCTACGAATAGAGTGACGTTAACGGCACTACTCCCCAATACACCCAGCGGTTCCGGTGTAACAAGTTCTGGTGTGGAAAACAGCGGAGTTTCTATAGATGTGATGGTATATGATCCGATGTCCCAAGAAGTCTATGCCGTAACATCTCAGGATGCGCTGTATGGGCTGAATTCAAGTTCCGGTAACGGCAGTATATTTGATTTCATTATGAATTTGCCGATTATCTCCCCAAACATAATTTCCGATTTTGTGCCCGATTTTGCTCATCCTATTTTTTATATGATGCCACGTTATATAACTGTGGGACAAAATCCAGATGTTTTGTATATAACTCTTTCTGGGGAAATATTTGGAATTATTGATGCCGTGCGTATCATTCTCTCTCCACCGCCAACTACGACCACTTCGACTACCACGACCACGATTGCTCCAACCACGACTTCGACCACTTCGACTTCTACCACTACGACCACTTCGACTACCACGACCACGATTGCTCCAACCACGACTTCGACCACTTCGACTTCTACCACTACGACCACTTCGACTACCACGACCACGATTGCTCCAACCACGACCACCCTCCTGCTCAGTAAAGTTAAAATGAGGAAAGAATCTCCTCCCAAGAAAAAGGTGCAGATCAAGTCAAAGACGGCAATTGATAAAAAGCCGACAGAAAAGACAATTAAGAGCGTCACCACAATACATACAGGTGAGCCTTGGTCCGGAGCTAATATCTATCTGCTATATTTGGCAGCACTTTCGTTCATTTTATTGTCTGTGGGTTGGCGAAAAAAAGACACTGCTTCCTAAAGCCCAGACCCGTGCTTCATTTGATGAATGGGCATGAAAGAGAACATGTGTCATGACTCTTTACAGGTTTAGGTAATTCTGTTTGATTCAACAGCTAAATTGTGTATATGACGCCAAGGCAATCAAACTATTTGACAGATGCTGGGATTGCAGCGGCAGTTAAAAACTCCAAGGCGGCCAAAAAAGGAAAGAATGATCCAAATAACAGGACCATTTGCCAAAATAAACGGGCAAGGCATGAATACGAAATACTGCAGTCATTTGAATGCGGTATTGCTTTACGCGGCGGAGAAGTCAAATCCCTAAGGGAAGGAAGGGCGAATCTTCAGGATGCCTATGCCAGGATTGAGGGCGGAGAAGTCTGGCTCTTGGGTGCGCATATATCCGAATATGTATACGCGACAGGTTTTGGCCACGTAAGCGCTGATCGTAAGAGAAAATTGCTTCTTCACAGGAAACAGATTGACGAATTGGCTGGGAAGGTTACCCAACAATCGCTTACTCTGATTCCGCTGTCACTTTATTTCAAAGACGGGATTGTCAAAGTGGATCTGGCTTTGGCAAAGGGCAAAAGAATTTACGATAAACGGAAAACTCTAGCCGAAAGAGAGGCGAACAGGGAAGCCGAAAGAGCTCTTAGAACTTATCAAAAGTATAGGTCGAACTCTGCGTAAAGTTTTAAATTTGCAATTTGTCGTTTCTAAAAATATGGATTTATTCCGGCATCCAAGTATAAGTTTTTTGTGCAAATAGTTTAAAATGACGGGGAACAAGCAATTGAAAGGCGGTTTATGGTGCTAAACGACAGCGGTGAACAATATTTGACAATCCCTGTCCATATCCAAAAACAGATGATGGCGTGGTGCCTTTCTGCGTTGCCGGAGGAGGGTTGCGGTTTGCTTTTGGGACCAGCCGACAGGCATACCGTTACGGATGCGTATTTGGCGAAAAATGCCGCCAAATCGGCCAAGTTATATTCAATAGAGGGTAGAGACTATCTTCGCGCCGACAGACAGGCCGAGGAAAGCGGATGTGAAATAATAGGCGTTTTCCATTCCCACACCCACACCGATCCTTATCCTTCCTCCACCGATGTGGAGCTTGCCCCCGACCCCGGTTGGCATTATGTGCTTGTTTCGCTGTGTCATGAAGTTCCGGTGATGCGTTCATACAGGATCATTGATTTTCAAATAACAGAAGAACCTATATTGTCCGAGGAAAGCACTTAGAGACCGGCAGTTGTGTTGAAAACAGTACTTACCGTTATCACATTTCTTTTATTTTTCAGTGCGTCTTTATTTTTAAGGTATATAGTATTGGCTGTAAAAAATAAATAAGGACAGGGGAGCGTTCAGCTGAGAGTGCAGTTTTCTGCAGACCCTTGAACCTGATCTGGATAATGCCAGCGAAGGGAGTCGAAATGGCAAGCAACATAGAAATTTTATCGACGGATGCAAAATCTACAAATACTGCAGGTAAAGCATCGGGCAACAAAAATATTTTATCCCGTTACAGATGGAGAACCATCGATATAGTGGTTGCCTCTGTTATAGCAGTTGCGGGTGGGGCTATATTTTGGGGCTGGGATCAGCTTTGGAGTACCACATCCGCCGCTTTTGCCGGTTTTCCTCCGGCTCAGGCCGTTATGTACGGAGTGTGGCTTGCCCCCGGTGTTATAGGCGGGCTAATCATCAAAAAACCGATGGCGGCTTTTTATACCGAATTGCTGGCTTCTATAGTGGAGGCACTTTTGGGAAGCCAATGGGGTCTCTCAGTCGTACTCTACGGTTTGGCACAGGGATTGGCACCCGAGATTATTTTTGCTCTGTTTTTCTATAGAGTATTTCGTTTACCTGTTTCTGTTATGGCCGGTGCAGCCGCAGGTTTGGCGGCCTCGTGTCTTGATCTTTACTATTACTATTCGGCTTGGCATGGCGACTGGAAGGTAACGTATGTCGTCATTGTTATGGCAAGCTCTGCCATAATTGCGGGTATATTTGGATGGTTTCTTGTTAAGGGTCTGGAAAAAACAGGGGCATTGAATACTTTTTCGAGACACGCAAAAACAAATATTTAAGTGTCAACCCCGCTGATACAAGCCGTCGACTGGGGTTTCCGCTATTTTGATAGGGAAAAGTACGCCTTAAGACATTTAAATTTAGAAATTGAAAAGAAAGACAAAGTCTTGTTGTTGGGGCCCTCCGGTTCCGGTAAGAGCACTTTTTTACATGCCCTGGCAGGGCTCTTGAGTTCAAACTCTCTTGGCACAGAGGAAGGCAGATTGCTTGTCAACGGCGACCATCCTTTGAACATGCAAGGCAACGTGGGGATAGTGTTTCAGGATCCTGTTACCTCATTGGTGATGAGCCGTATCGGCGATGAAGTGGCTTTCGGCTTGGAAAATGTCGGAATACCCAAAGACGTCATTTGGTCGAGAGTCAATGCGGCTTTGGCCGAAGTCGGACTTTCTTATCCTCTTTCACAGTATACGAGTGCCCTGTCGGGCGGCGAACAGCAGAGACTTGTCATAGCCGACCTGCTGGCATTTATGCCAGGTATTTGGCTCTTGGATGAGCCTACGGCAAATTTGGATCCGTTGGGAGCAAAATCTGTCATAGAAACTTTTTTTCAGTTGCATGAAAAAACAGATACCACAGTTGTATTGATTGAACACAGACTTACCGAGTTGATAAAGCTTGTCAATAAAGTAATCGTTTTGGTCGACGGGGGAGAGTCGGTTCTCCAGGGTCCTCCGGATGAAATCTTTTATAAGCATGGTGACTTCTTGAAAAAGTCCGGCATTTTTTTACCGGATGAGATTATAGAGCGGAAAAGGCCCGTATCTTTCGGCAAAGATCTCTGCCTTCAGGCAAGTGGGGTCAGCGCCAAACACCCCGGTCAATCTCATTTGGCGGTCAGAGACGTTTCCCTTGAAATAAAATCTCAACAGGTGCTGGCTGTTATGGGAGCGAACGGTTCCGGAAAGACAACCTTGGCTCTTATTTTGGCGTCTTTACTGAAACCGACGCAAGGCCGAGTCGAATTTATCGGCGTAAAAAACGGAGAAAGTTATTTTTCCTGGAGGGCAAAAGAGCTTGTTCAATACGTGGGAATGGTATTTCAAGAGCCCGAACATCAATTTTTGACATCACAGGTACTGAAAGAACTTCTTATTTTGCCGAAGCGATTAAAAATGAAGCAGGAAGATGCCAAACAAAAGGCAGATGAGCTCCTGGAGAGGTTTAAGCTGGCGACTCTGGCTCACTGTAATCCTTTTACGCTTTCGGGCGGAGAGAAGAGAAGGCTTTCGGTGGCGGCTGCACTGATGGCCGATCCGAACGTATTGATCTTAGACGAACCGACATTTGGGCAGGATGCCAATACCTTTTACCAGCTTATTTCGTTTTTGGAGGAGAATGTCGATGCCGGGCAAGCCGTGGTGGTCATTACTCACGACATAGAGTTGACCAATATTTTGGCGGACAGGGTCGTCAATCTGTCACAAGGTTCAATTGTCGGAGAAAGCTATTCGGATTTATTCAGTTCAAAGCGTTCGGATTTATTTTTGGCTGAAAATATCAACCGAAAGTTCAGTCAAGGGTTACATTGATGGCCCCGTCAGGTTTGTTTTTTCTTGAGGGAAAGCTGAGCAGGTATAATCCGGCAGCGAAGTTATTGGCAGCGCTGTTGATAGCATTGGGTCTTTTGGTAAGCGACGATATAACAAGTGCCTTGGTTGCTCTGACGATTGAATTAATTTCGCTGAGCGTATTCGCGATTCCTTATAAACCCGTTTTGAGAAAAACATATCCTTTATTTTTGGCGGCGGTGAGCGTTGCCATAGCAAATATTGTGGCTTCCAAAGCTCCCGCCCTTGTCATAGCCGGCATATCTCTCCGGCTGATCGCAATTTCGCTGCCCGGCATTTTGCTTTTCAGTTCTACCGATCCGGTTGATCTGGCGGACTCATTGGTACAGCAATGTCATGTTTCACCCAGATATGCATACGCGGCACTGGCCTCTTTCAGGCTGTTGCCTTTGTTGAGTGAAGAGTTTTCTCTTATTATGCGGGCCAGACGTTCGCGGGGGATTGACTATGGGAGAGGGTTTATTGCAAAGTTTCCTCTGTTTTTGACATCTGTGTTTGCTCTTTTTGTGTCAGCGATCAGAAAAGCCACCAGGTTGGCTCTGGCGATGGATGCGAGGGCATTCAACCTAAAAGTGGCAAGAACTTCCGCCAGGGAGCAAGCAATTCAAAGACGCGACATCATTCTTATTTTATCGGCATTGACAATGGTTTTGGTAGCCAATACAGCAGGTATTATTGCAGGAACATGGCATATAGTATTGCTTAGTATTTAGTCTTCGCAAATAACGTTGAGAGACAAGAAAATTTGGGTTTGTCGACTCTAAACCCTTTACCTTTGCGCTCAAGCGGTATTGTGATGTTTGCAAAATGACCGCTTGACGGTGTTCCTCCTTTTGCCGTTTTTCAAAACTATCTGTAACTGTTTTATTGATCTTGTTGTGTCTCCTATGCACGGAAGGGGATGCTTTGAGGTATAATATGACTAAGTTAGTCAGGAATTGTAAAACGATGTCAGTGAGAAAGCGGAGGAACAGTGTCTGTAGAAGTTAGGTTACCTACTTTGCTCAGGAGTGCCGCCGGCGGTCAAGCGATTGTTGTTGCGGACGGCGATACCGTCGGAGATGTCTTGAGAAATATGGCTCTTTCCCACCCCGGTCTCGAAGGCCAAATTCTGACGGCCGACGGAAGTCTCCATAAATTCGTCAATGTCTATCTGGACGATGACGATGTCCGTTATCTGGATAAATTGGATACAAAAGTTCAGGAGGGTAGCGTAATATCCATACTTCCGGCAGTAGCGGGGGGATAAGGAAAATGTCAGTAGCCAAAAGCGTCCTTGATTTAATCGGCAACACTCCGGTGGTGGATATATCCGTTTTGAGTCCAAATCCCAGGGTAAAAATTATGCTCAAGTTGGAGGGCGGCAATCCCGGCGGTTCCATCAAAGACAGAGTGGCTCTTTCTCTTATCGAAGACGCCGAGGAACAAGGTATACTGCAACCGGGCGCCACTTTACTGGAACCTTCTTCGGGAAATACTGGAATAGGGCTTGCTTTGGTGGCAAAAGTAAAGGGCTATCATCTAAAAGTCGTTTTGCCCGGCAATGTTTCTCCCGAAAGGCGCCAGTTGCTTTTGATATACGGAGCAGAAATTATCGAGTCACCCGGATCGGAAGGCTCAAACGGTGCCGTGCGTATGGCAAACCGGTTGGCCAATGAGCATCCGGAATGGGTGTTTTTGTACCAGTACGCCAATCCGGCCAATCCCAGGGCGCATATTTTGACTACGGGCCCTGAAATTTGGAGAGACTGCCCCGATGTCACCCACTTTATAGCCGGCCTGGGTACCAGCGGTACTTTGATCGGCGTGGGCAGTTATCTGAAAGAAAAGAACCCCGATATAGAAGTATGGGCGGTTGAGCCTCCTTCCGGGGAAATGGTAGACGGTTTGCGCAACTTAGACGACGGCTACATACCTCCCATATTCACAGAGTTCGGCGGGGAGAAGTTACTGGACAGAAAAACAGTCGTGGGTCCGAAAGACTCTATCGAGTGGTCCAGGAAGTTGGCTGAAATAGGTATTTTTGCCGGAATTTCCACCGGTGCGGCTTTGGCCGGGGCCGTAAAGTGCGCAAGTAAAATTGAAGAAGGTGTCATCATGGTCATATCCCCCGACGGCGGTTGGAAATACCTTTCCACAGGCGCTTGGACCGACGACATTGACGTCGTCACCGAAAGAGCCAAGAAAACAATATACTTTTAGTATCGTCAGGTACCCCGATCCTGTATGTGTAATTCGGATATCTCAATGATTTGACTTTTGGACGGACGACAAAAGACTAAAACGGCATCACAATATCTTCATGCCGACCCATTTTATAATTTTGGGCATTGGGTTTGGCGCGACCGGATTTCTCGCGGAGAGGGGTTTTGTGCTTGCCAAAGTGCGAAAACTTTCATGGCACGTTCGGAAGGCAATGCGTATTTTGCCCTTCTGGCTTTTCTAAAAAACTTTTCTGTGGGCTTTTTTCCGAAAGGCGGGGTAGGATTGTGAGGGTATTTCCAAACATGTAAAGGAGAAGAAATGGCACGTTCGGAAGGCAGGGCAAATACGTCCCTTCGAAACGTAGAAATAATGCGTGACTTCACAGAAAACCCCCTTTCCTCCGTGTTGATTGTCATGGGGAATACGAAGGTTCTTTGTACCTGCTCGATACAAAAAGACGTGCCGCGTTGGATGAAAGGAACAGGACGCGGTTGGGTCAGTGCCGAATATTCCATGCTTCCCGGTGCCTCCCGGGAAAGAATAGGACGCGAAGCCGTCGGAGGAAAACAATCCGGACGCACGCAGGAGATTCAGAGACTGATCGGCAGAAGTTTGAGGGCCGTTACCGATCTGGATCTTTTGGGGGAAGTCCAAATTATTGCCGACTGTGACGTTTTGCAGGCGGACGGAGGCACCAGGACTGCAGCCATCACGGGTTCCTATGTGGCTTTATATGATATCTGCACCCGGCTGGTTATGGGGGGAAAACTAAAGACTCATCCCCTGAAGACGGCTCTGGCCGCCGTATCGGTGGGGGTCATTGAAGGCCAAATTCTGTTAGATCTCGATTATTCCGAAGACAGCAACGCCGAAGTGGATTTGAATGTGGTCATGACGGGCGAAGAAGCCTTTGTGGAGTTGCAGGGGACCGCGGAAGGAGCGCCTTTTGTAAAAAAGGAATTGGATGAGATGTTGGACATGGCCACCGTCGGGATCCAACGGCTGATCAATATCCAGGCGGAATCCCTTTTGGTTCCGCCGTCATCAAAGGATCTGTCATTTTTGGGTTAATGGGAAAGCTGTGTTTTGAGGGAGGAAGACCGTGTCGCTATGTTCTATCCGAATAAAATAGTACTTGCCACCGCCAATCCCCACAAGACAACAGAAATCCGGAACATCATCAAAACTTATTACGCAAAAGATTTGGATATCGACATCCTCCCCCGACCGAAAGATGTGGGAGAGATACCGGAAACGGGAGACACCTTTTTGGCCAATGCCCGGATCAAGGCTTCGAGGATAGCGCGGGCGACCAACCTGCCGGCGCTGGCTGACGATTCCGGTCTTTTGGTGGACGTACTGGACGGTTTGCCGGGTGTGAATTCTTCCTGCTATGCCGGTGAGCATGCCTCGGATCGGGCGAATCTGGAAAAGCTGTTGTCTGAAATGGAGGGAATGACCGACAGAAAAGCCGGTTTTGTAACCCAGGCTTTGCTGGTTTTCCCGAACGGAGATGAGTTGTCCGCAACCGGTGAAATCAGAGGGGAAATCCTCGGTTTTCCGGTGGGGCAAAATGGGTTCGGCTATGATCCGGTATTTAAACCGGACGGTTACGCTATGACTTTCGCGGAAATGAAGCCCGATTTAAAAGACAGTATTTCTCACAGAAAAAGAGCTTTTATCGCTCTCTTTAACCGAATCGTCGGATTAAAAGATACGTCGGTCTAATCCGCGATACACCCGTCTGCTTTGCTGTAGATATACACGGAAGAAAGGCGGAAGTGAATGTCTGCGGATTTGGTTTTCGATTGCAACGATTGTCAACAGGACAAGGAAACGGCATGTGCCGACTGTCTGGTGAGTTTTGTTATGGACTCTTCCTCCGGTAGGGTCAGTTTTACAAGGGAAGAGGGCAGAGTACTGACTCTTTTGCAGGGAGTCGGACTTATCCCCGAAGTAAAATACGAACAAAAAGCCGGATAAAGGGCATTATCTGCGGTTTAATTTATACAAAGGCCCGGCTTCTTGCGGACAGCCGGGTTTTTTCTTTAAAAACAAAACCGGAGTCGGCTAAACGCCGTAATCTGAAACAGGCTTTGAATAACTTGTTTAGAGTTGTTGTATATTGATTGTCGCGGGAGTCGTGGATGTCTCACATACTTGTTACCAACGATTTTCCTCCAAAGCGCGGAGGGATTCAGTCCTATTTATATGATCTGTGGAATGAGTTGGATCCGGAGTCTTTTGAAGTGGTTACGATAGCCCATCCCGGGGACAGGGATTTTGATGCAAAGCAAAAATTTGTGGTGCACCGCCTTGAGGAAAAGATGTTGTTGCCGACCCCGAAGATAAGGAAAGCCATCGAAAAGGTTGCCCGCGACAAAGAAGCCTCTTTGGTTATTTTGGATCCGGCGTTGCCGGTAGGTCTTTTGGGTCCGCAACTCGGCATACCTTACGGGGTGGTGTTGCACGGGGCGGAAATAACCGTTCCGGCGCGTTTGCCCGTCGTCAATATTTTACTGAAAAAAGTTGTCAAAGAGGCCTCTCTCGTCATTTCCGCGGGACATTACGCATTGCGTGAAATCAAATCGGCCCTTGACTGCGAACGCCGTGATGCCGTTGTTGTTTTGCCGGGTATCGACATAAAGCGTTTTCGGCCTGTCGACGAGGTCGGCAAAAAAACGGCCCGTCGGCTGTTGGGACTTCCCGAAAGCGGCTTTCATATCGCGAGCGTCAGCCGCTTGGTGCCCAGAAAGGGCATGGATGTTTTGATAGAGGCTACGGCGGATCTTGTTGCCGAAGACAGAGATATTTGTCTTGTCATCGCCGGTAAAGGCAGAGACGAGAAGAGACTGAAAAAGCTGGCCTCTGCCAGAAATTTGCCGGTTGAGTTTTTGGGCGAAATACCGGAAGAAAAATTAAAACTTTTGTTGGAATCCTCCGATGTGTTTGCCATGCTTTGCAGGAACAGATGGTTCGGCTTGGAGCAAGAAGGGTATGGGATAGTATTCAACGAAGCCTCGGCGGCCGGACTTACTTCAATTGCCGGGCGAAGTGGCGGCAGTGGGGAGGCGGTTTTGGATATGAAAACCGGCTTGGTGCTTGACAGGCCCGGTGACGTTGCCGTGGCCAAACAGGCCATAGTTGCTTTGATGGATAACGAGGACTTGCGACTTTCTTTTGCCAAAGCGGCACGTCGGCGTGTTGAGACCGAACTTGATACTCCGATTTTGGCGTCGCGGCTGGGCGATGCCATTAAAAAAATTGAACAAGGCGGGTGATTCGATTTTTCGGGTTGCAGATGTTTGAGAATAGTCAAATTTTAGCGCGACCGAGTTGTTCTTCTTGTGCTACTTTATTGCTATCGAGAAGTATGCGGTAATTTCTTCCCGTCGGTTTTCCGGGTTTATTTATACGGCCTTTTGATTGAGTGCGATTGTAAAAGAAAGGAGCATTCGTGGAGCATGCCTCTGAGGAGCTTGTGATCGCCGGAAGCCTCGAACGTTGTTTTTCAATCGTCGTAGACGTAGAGCGCTATCCGCTTTGGGTCGCAGATATCCGCGAGGTGGAAGTGTTGGAGCGTAACGAAGACGATCTGGCGCTGACGGCACGTTTTCGCGCCGGTGCTTTTGGCAGGAGCGCCAATTATGTCTTGAGCTACGATTACTCCAAAGCCCCGAATGTATTGTCGTGGTACCAGACGGAAGGCGACATCACAAACAAATTAAACGGCAGTTACGAATTCGAAGCCACCGATATCGATACCACTCTTGTCAAGTACTCTCTGGAAGTTGATTTAAAAGTTCCCATCCCGGGTTTCGTCAAGCGAAGAATAGAAAGTCATATTCTCCATGCGGCCGTATGGGATTTGAAGGATATGGTTGAGTCACGGGCGCACTAGTCCTCTTTGGAATTGAGAACTTTTTGTCGTTACGCTCGCTTGGGCTGAAATGAAAATAGGCATCATTCTCCCCACCTTCACCGAAGAAGCCGATTTACCGTTTGAAACGGCATTGGCGGCAGAAGAAGCGGCCTTGGACGGCATTTTTACATATGACCATATTTGGCCCATAGGTTACCCCGACAGACCGGCCGTTTCGGCGGCGGCGGTTTTGGGAATTTTAACGCAGACCACAAAAATAATCCGACTCGGCACTCTTGTTGCCAGGGTTGGTCTTCTGCCCGACAATTTGTTGATGGCAGAGATGAAAACGCTGAATTCTCTGAGCGGGAACAGGATGATTGCCGGGATCGGGACAGGCGACAAAAAAAGCATATTGGAGAACACGGTTCTGCATGTGCCGGAAGTATCTGTCAAGAAACGTCAGGAATCACTGAGCAAAGTAGCAGCTGCGCTGGCGGATTCCGGAATGGAAACCTGGATAGGGGCGGGTTTGGACTCCACCAACCGCGTTGCCTTCAGTGTCGGAGCGAAGCTGAATTTTTGGAACTTGACCCCTGAGGCCTTGGAAAAAAAAATATCCTTTTGCACGAAGAGTCTTTCTCCCGGCGATGCCTTAGGCGCGGCAACAGCCGGTTTTGAAGACGGCGCTTCCGTGTTGCGGGAGGATCCGGCGATAAAGGCCGAAGACTTTACCTGGGCCGGGCAGTTGCCCCGTGCAAATCGTGAAAGACTTTCCCTCCACGGGGCTTTGCAAAGTTTGGGCATCTCTTGGGCGGTTTTTCACTTGGGTTCGAACCAAAAAAAGGAACTGACAGACGCCGTTTCTTTTCTGGCCGAGTTGCCCAAAGAATAAACTGTTTTCCAAGGTGCCTTTACCTCAGGACAATCTTTATGTAAGTCAAAGGGTCGCGTATTCAATCTTTTGGAAACTCCCGCAGGGCAAGTTCAAAATGAATTTGCATTATATCTAAAAAATATATGAGAGGCTAAATTGTCACGCATTTTCCTGCGCATATACTGGGTTTGCGGGTAACGTATTAAGCATGGAGTTTCGCAGAATTAACGGTTTGCCGCCTTACGTGTTTGCTCAAATAGATTCGCTTAAATTGCAGGCACGGCGGGCAGGTGACGACGTCGTGGATTTGGCGTTCGGCAATCCGGACATACCCTCCCCCGATGTTGCCGTGGAGAAATTGATAGAAGCGGCCAGGAATCCGCGCAATCACAGGTATTCCTCTTCGCGCGGCATACCCAAATTGAGACTTGCCATCTCCGATCTGTATTTGCGCAGATTCAATGTGGAACTTGATCCTGATCAAGAAGTTGTGGCAACCATAGGTGCCAAGGAGGGATTTTCCCATTTGATGTGGGTATTGGTGGCTCCCGGCGACACGGCACTGGTCCCGGCCCCTTCGTATCCCATACACATCTACGCGCCCTTGTTCGCCGGAGCCGACGTGAGAATGATTCCACTTGAGGGACTCGGCACGGACGAAAGCGACGCCGGCGAAGCATTTTTTGCCAATTTAATGCAGGCTTGGGAGTCGGCATGGCCAAAGCCCAAGGTCGTGGTGATATCTTTTCCCCACAACCCCACCACCGCTTGTGTGGATCTCGGCACCATGACCCGTTTGGTGGAATTCGCCAAAGAACACGAAGTCATTTTGGTTCACGATTTCGCTTATGCTGATACCTCTTTTGACGGTTTCACGCCGCCTTCAATCTTGCAGGTTCCGGGAGCAAAGGATGTGGCCGTAGAGCTTTATTCACTGACAAAATCATTTTCAATGGCCGGTTGGCGTGTGGCTTTTTTGGTGGGGAACAAGCAAGTTGTGCAGGCCCTTACCAAACTTAAGAGTTATTTGGATTACGGAACATTTCAGCCGATACAAATAGCTTCGATCGTGGCCATGAACGAAGTTCCGGACTATCCCAAAGCCGTCAACGAAATATATCTGGCCAGACGCGACGCATTGTGTGACGGCATGACGCGAATAGGGTGGCACGTTCCGAAACCGAAAGCGACGATGTTCGTATGGGCCGGGATTCCCGAACCTTACGACAAAATGGGTTCATTGGAGTTTTCCAAACTCTTGGTTTCCAAAGCAAAGGTTGCCGTTTCGCCGGGAGTGGGTTTCGGTCCGGGCGGCGACGGATACGTCCGTTTTGCATTGATAGAAAACGAGCAGCGGATAGGCCAGGCGATCAGAAATATCAAGAAAGCTTTGCCGGAACTCGGAACATAGCAATTCAAATATCGTGATTTGCCCGAGTTTTGTTTTCTGATCACGTCAAAATCGGAACGGTCGTTTTGTGTTATTTTATTACACTTCAGTAACAATAATGAAATAAATTTAGCAACAATAATTAATTAAATTTTTTGTACAATTTGTGTTGACACCCGATTTTATCGAGTTTAGACTAATTGTCTACAGATAATTACAAGCATGTAATTTAGTCCGCGTTATTTGATTCGGTATCAGGTTATATAGACAATATAGAGATTGGGCAACAGTCGCAATTGAAACAGGTTGTCCGAGACGGGCAAGAGAAGGGGAGCAAATGGCACTTACCGCAGACCGCAACGAAATAGGCATTCACAGACATTTTACGACCGCCGGTGTTCACCCATATGACATGGTGGAGTGGGAAAAACGCGATTCCAGGATTACGGATTACCGTACCGGAGAAGTCGCATTTGAACAGCTCGACGTGGAGGTGCCCAAGTTTTGGAGCATGAACGCCACCAATATTTTGGCGCAAAAGTATTTCAGAGGCAATCTCGGGACGCCTGAGCGCGAAACGTCTTTGCGTCAAGTCGTCGACCGCGTTGCCGATACCATAACGGCATGGGGCCTGAAAGACGGCTACTTTACCGGCGATGCCGAAGCCAAGGCTTTTTCCGATGAGCTGAAATACCTTATCGTTACCCAAAAAGCCGCTTTCAACTCTCCCGTATGGTTCAACATAGGAGTAAAAGGCGTGCCTCAACAAGCTTCGGCCTGTTTTATTTTGGCGGTCGAAGATTCCATGAAGGACATCTTGAACTGGTACACGGAAGAGGGAATTATTTTCAAAGGCGGCTCCGGTGCCGGCGTCAACCTTTCAAAAATCAGGAGCTCGAAAGAACACCTGAAAGGCGGCGGAACCGCTTCCGGACCGGTGAGTTTTATGCGCGGGGCGGATGCTTCGGCCGGCACCATCAAGTCCGGCGGTAAAACAAGACGTGCCGCCAAGATGGTTGTTCTCGATGTGGATCATCCGGATGTCCAGGAATTCATCTGGTGCAAGGCCATCGAGGAAAGAAAAATAAGGGCTTTGAAAGAAGCCGGTTTCGATATGGACTTGGACGGCAAAGACAGTTTTTCCGTCCAGTACCAAAACGCCAACAACTCCGTAAGGCTGAGCGACGATTTCATGAAGCAGGTTTTGGCAGACGGCCATTGGGATCTTCTTGCCAGAACCGACGGGAAGCCCGTGGTGAACCTAAAAGCGAGGGATCTTTTCCGTCAGATAGCGGAAGCCGCTTGGGAGTGTGCCGATCCGGGGTTGCAGTTCGACACCACAATCAACAAATGGCATACGGCTCCCAACACCGGACGCATCAGCGCCAGCAATCCTTGCAGTGAGTACGTGCATTTGGATAACAGTGCCTGCAACCTGGCAAGTCTGAATCTGCTTTCTTACCTGAACGGCGACGGAGTATTCGACGTAAAAGCCTTTGCCGCCTCAGTCGGAGTGGTGTTTACGGCACAGGAAATTTTGGTGGGGAACGCCGATTATCCCACGGAAAAAATTACCGACACCACCAAGAAGTTTAGGCAGCTCGGTCTGGGCTACGCCAACCTGGGAGCCATGCTGATGGCTCTCGGCCTCCCCTACGATTCGGACGAGGCAAGAGCCATCACCTCTGCCGTTACGGCGCTTATGACCGGTCAGGCGTACTACACTTCCGCCAGGATTGCTTCCAGGAAAGGATCCTTCGAGGGGTACGCTGCAAATAAAGAACCGATGCTCAACGTATTGAAAATGCACAGAGAAAAAGTGTCCGAGATCGATGAAAAAATGGTTCCCTCCTACCTTTTCCGGGCGGCCGCGGAATCTTTTGACAATGCCGTTGAACTGGCCGAGGTAGTCGGGGTAAGAAACTCTCAGGCCACGGTGCTGGCCCCGACCGGCACGATCTCCTTTTTGATGGACTGCGACACAACCGGAATTGAGCCGGACTTGGCGCTTGTCAAAACCAAGAAACTGGTCGGAGGCGGTACGATGTCCATCGTCAATCAGACCGTGCCGCGTGCTTTGGCAAAGTTGGGTTACTCTCCCGAAGAAGTGGAGTCCATAGTTGCCTGGATTGACAGGCAAAAAACCATTACGGGAGCGCCGTTCCTGAAGCCGGAACATTTCAAAGTATTTGCGTGCTCCATGGGCGACAACACCATCCACTATTCGGGCCACGTCAAAATGATGGCAGCCGCGCAGCCGTTTATATCGGGTGCAATTTCCAAAACCGTCAACATGCCGGAAGACGTCAGCGTGGAAGACGTGGAGCAGCTCCATATTGATGCGTGGCAGCTCGGTCTGAAAGCGGTTGCGATTTATCGCGACAATTGCAAAGTAGGACAGCCCTTGTCGACGACCAAAAAGGAAGAAGGAAAAGTTGACAGTCCGGAAGAGGCCGCGGGCCGTTCTGTTTCCGAAAAAGATGCATACGTCAAAGAACTTGAGGCAAAGCTGAAGGGAGCCGTTCTTCACCACCCCGGGACTTCGCGTGAAAGGCTTCCCAGGAAGAGGCGTTCCAGCACTTTTGCCTTCCGGGTTTCCGATTGCGAGGGTTATGTAACAGTGGGTGAATATGACGACGGCCGCCCCGGCGAAGTGTTCATGAAGGTTTCCAAACAGGGTTCGACGTTATCCGGAATCATGGACGCTTTTTCCATAGCCGTCAGCCTCGGTCTGCAACACGGCGTGCCGCTCTCTACTTTTGTCAAAAAGTACACCAATATGCGTTTTGATCCCGCGGGAATGACGGATGACCAAGATTTGCGTATCGCATCGAGTCTGGTTGACTATATCTTCAGACGCCTTGCCCTGGACTACCTTCCCGAAGACGAGAGAATCGATCTCGGCATCCTCTCCACGGGGGAAAGAACGCAACAGCCTCTTCCCGGCATGGAGTATATAGAGATCAGCAATGCCGTGAAACAAGAGCGGGACAGGTTCGGAGAAGGCGGCGACAGGGAAAAAAGCGCCGAAAAGCCTCAGAATGCCCCCGCATCTGCCGGTGCTGTCTCAGAAAAAAGCAAAGACGCCCCGTTTTGCTACGCTTGCGGAAATGTGATGCAAAGAGCCGGGTCTTGCTATGCCTGTCCCAGCTGCGGTGCCACGAGCGGATGCTCTTGACCAAAACGTCTGGTGCGTCGGAAGCGGACGTTCGCGTCGGATGCCGACGGGTTTGAATATAAACGGCGGCAAACCTGTCAAAAGTGTTTGCCGCATCGTTTTAATGTCATGGTTGGAGTTGCATCGTTTTGATGTCGGGACTGATTGTCGAACATAAAAGCTGCGTGCTGGAGTAATCCTTTTCCGGCGGCAGCGACATCTCCGTTCTTTTGTTTACGTTATGCGGCGTGCGAAGCGCCGGTGCCTGTAGGCTGTGAATAACCGTTTGCAGAAGATCTATCAGAGACGGTGTATCGATGGTTGCAGTTAAAAAATTATCAGTTTTTCACCCCATTGCCCATTGGCGCGGGATGGAAAACCGCTTTGTGCTTGCACTGGCATTGCTGACTTTTGCTCTTTGGTTGGGTGCCAGTGCCATACTGCCCATGCTTCCGCTCTATCTGACCAAGTCCGGTTCGGGCAGCTTGGGAGTGGGTGTCGTGATGTCCGCATACTATATCGGAGCCGTCCTGACGCAGATCCCCGCAGGCAAATTGGTGGACGCAATAGGTCCCGCTCCCGTTATCGTGTCCGGTTTGTGTGTGTTTGGACTGGCAAGCGTGTCGTTTGCTTTGATTCACGGCATTGTTTTGGCCGTTATTTTTCGTTCCCTGCAGGGCATAGGTGCCGGCGCCGTGACTGTTGCCTGTTTGGGGGCAGTTTCGGCGACTGTGGAGAGGGGACGAAAAGGTGCTTCTCTGGGCATGATCTACGGGTCGCAAATGATGGCTACCGCACTCGGCCCGGTTATAGGCAGCATTGTGGGAACTGCCTCTTTGCGGCTGCTGTTTGTGTCGGCGGGTCTGCTCGGAATACTGACGGCTGTTTTTTCCGGATTTTATTTTTTCATGGACACAACGGCAAAATCTATTTTTTTCCGGCATGGACTTTACCCCGGCAACGGTGCCGATCGGGCGGCAAAGGCTCCCGAACCGATTCCGGCTTTGCTTGGCACGGAGGCTGCGGCGGGAGAAGCAAAAAACATTTTTTTCCGAGGATACAATAAGATTCCGTTCTTGGATAAGAAATCCAAATCCCGTTTTGCGGCAGGTTTGCTGGCCTTTTCCGTGTTGGGGTATCTTCCCGGTTCTTACGAAGCATTTTGGGCTCTTTATCTGCACATGCGCCATGCGAGTTCGCCGGAAATAGGACTTTCCTGGACGTTGTTTGCGTTGCCTTATGCGCTTTTGGCCGTGCCTGCGGGTCATTTGGCCGAACATAAAAACAAGAAGTTGCTTATGGTGATTACCCTCGTTTGGTCGGGGGCTTTTGCCTCTCTCTATCCGGAACTGCACTTGGTGCCGCTGATCATAGGATTGGCTGTTTTTGAGGCGATGGGGGCCGTATTGGCTTCACCGACGGCAACGCTTTTGATATCGGACTCCGTGCATGCTTCTTGGCAGGGGAGAGCACAGGGGATGGCCGCTACCCTCTGGACCTTATTTGCCGGTGTGGGAGCACTTCTCGGAGGCGCTTTGTTTTCGGTATCATACGGTTTGCCTTTTTTTGTGTTGACTGCCCTGCTCGTATTAATTGCACTTTTCCAATTGTTCTTGTTGTAGTCTTTTGGGAAAGCTCGACGTTTCGGAGAAACAAATGCCTGAGATCAAAGACAAGATATTGTTGGGACAGGTTGTCAAAGGAGACAGAAGGGGAAGACAATTGGGTTTTCCCACGGCCAATCTTGATCCCTCTCATACCGTAGTGATAAGCGGTGCCCTCTTGTCTGCAGTTGCTTTTGGTAAAGAAGAAAATACACACTGCGAATCAGGTCTGCAAACCGGAAAACTCCTAAAAGACGCGATACGGAGAACTTTGACGCAAGAAAACCTCTCGTTGGCCGATCCTTTGTCTTCCGATAAAGTGTTTTTGTTTGTTCATGCTCTCCTGAGGGAGATATTTGCCGCCGACGGTCCGTCTGCTTTTCAAAAAGAAGAGCTCACAGATCAATTCCTGGCCGAAGAGATTTTAAATTATTTTAAAGGCAAGAGCGTTGTTCTTGCGAAGGAAGCGCCGGCGTCCGGCATTCCCGAATTGTCTGTTATGTCCGACGGCGTATATGCCGCCGTGGCCGGAGGGGTGAGCGCCGAAATACTCCCGGCGGCCGTGTCTGTCGGTACAAGGGAACAGTTCTATGACCGGGGAATAAGAATCACAGAGGCTCATCTGATAGGTGTGGAACTGGATCTTTATGACCGGCTGCTTTGTCTGCACGTCAAATATTTCATAAGAGCTCAGCGTAAGTTTTCTTCCATGATCGAGTTGATATCGGCAATCGAAAACGACGTAGAAGAAAGTAAACGGCTTCTGTCTATGTAGGATTTCTGTGCCGGTTATGGGTGATGTTTGACGACGCAGAAGCCGTGGCGACGTCTATCGGATAAGATTTGATGGCTTTGATCATGATCAGGGCATTTGCCGCCAGAGGAATTATCATAATCAAAAAAGTCCAGCGTAAAGAATCCGCGGTATGAGAACTTCCTCCCGCAAAAATATATTCTGAAACAAATCCGAACAGGGTCGGAGCCACCGCCTGTGCGGCTGTCCTCACGAAAGTTCGCGCCCCCTCTGCTCTTCCCCAAAGGAGAGGGGGAACTATATCCAGCCTGGCCGCGTCGATGGGAGGGTTCTGTGCGGCGAGTCCGAAGGCTGCCACCGTCAGATATGGCACGGCGGCGAGAGGGGAGTTTGTGATAAGAGCGGGGATAAAACAAATTGTGGTTAGGGAAGCCGCCCCTATGGCTATGTAAATGCGGCCGCGCAACACTCCGCGCTTTATCAAGGCATCGCTGATGCGTCCGGCCAGCAACACTCCGGCGATGGCTCCCGCTCCGATGATCAACATCAGCAACCCGGCGAAAAATTGGTTGATTTTATACCATTTGGTCACGAATTCCATTCCGAAGGTGGCCACGCCTGCAAGGAAAAAATAGCCGCTTGCTCCGGCCGCTATCAGGATCATATTTGTGGGTATGCCCATGACGTACTTTGTGGCAGTGACGATATTCAATTTGCGCGGATCTCTGCGCAAAATACGTTTGTAATCGGGTCGGATATTTAAATCGGAAGCCAGCCTCTGGGCATCCGTATTTCCGGCGTCTTGTTCGATGTTTTGAGTGACGTTGGAGTAGACGTATGTTTCCGGCCGTGCATTGGTATCCGGTGCTTGCCCGCCGTCTGATCTGGTGTAATCAAAGGGAACATTCTCTCGGTCTTGTTGTTGCTGATCGTTTTGTGCGTTCCCGGATCGTATTCTTCTGCCGCGTTTTGGCTCGGGCAGCTTAAAGAGAAATCTGGCCAAAATAAAACCGGGAATTGAAAGAATAAAAAAAGCTGCTCTCCAGCTGATGACGGAGACGTCGCCCGTTACCTCAAAACCCACGCCGGCACCCAGAAGTTCTCCCGTCAGGATATAACCGTAAATGCGGCCTCTTTCTGTGCCTGGGAAGTAATCGCCCACCAGAGAGGCGGTAATGGGCCCGGCTGCCGCGGTGATAAAACCCAAAAACACCCTTGTCATGAGGAGCCCGTCAAAGGTGCTGACCGTGGCGCTCCAGACCATGGTGATGCCCCATAAGAGTACGGCCAGAGCCAATATGGTGGTTCTTCTGAGCCTGTCTGCCGCAACCCCGAAAGGAAGGCTTCCCACGGCTGCCAGGAGGGAAGGAACGGTTACAAGCAGACCTATGTCCGTGTTGGTGATGTGGAGCTGGGCGATAAGCTGGGAGGCCGAAGCTCCGACGGTTGCGGTGTCGGCGCTGGCCAAGCCGAGTACGCACGCCAAAACCACTATAATGCGGGTCCGCTCTTTGCCTCCCAAAACGTTTTCCAATTGACGGTGCGTCCAGGAAGCCAGCACCGATATATTGACGGTTTTTCTTGTCGGATAGTCGGGTAAATTAGGTTGCTGCGATATGGGCAGATCAGGTCCTGTCAAGAAGTTCTCCGATTATTTTATTTATTAAAATCATTTTAAGATCCGGGATCCGCATAAACAGCCTACCGAGAATAATATTTCTGACTCTATACTACAATTCTACCTTCGCGTTACAATTGTATATGAGATCCGATTGGGAATATCGCTGGGCAATTTATGGGAAGCATGGAAAACAATTCTTTGTGTAGGGTCGAAATAGGTATTGATGCGCTCGATATTTATAAAATGGCCTTTTTTTGGTCGAAGGCTCTCGGTTATCAAATAGGCGACTTGGACGGGGACGGTATCTATTTGGATCTCGTTCCGCCGATGCCCGCCATGCCTGTGGTCTTCGTGCAAAAAGTATCGGAAAAATCAAAAGAAAAAAATTCTTTCCATATAGATATTTATACAAACAATTTTGAAGAAAAAATTCGTGAGCTGTCGGAAATGGGTGCAGGATTGAAAGGGGGACCGCAAACGGGCGCCGAAGGCGGTCTGTGGCAAATAATGACCGACGTAGAAGGCAACGAATTTTGTGTATGCCTCGAAAACCAATGACAATTGCCGGGCACTTCGGCATCGCTAAATTCTGTGATAAAGATAAATAGGTCGAATATTTGATAAAAGTGTTGATAGTATAATAAGCGCAAGATGGTGGTCGTAGCTCAGCTGGTTAGAGCGCTAGGTTGTGGCCCTAGAGGTCGCGGGTTCGAATCCCGTCGGTCACCCCATTTTTCCGTTAATCTCGTGCTCCGTTTACAGAGGTCGCGGGTTTGAATCCCGTGACAGTTTCTTTTGTCCCTATTCCGCTTCGAGAACAGGTCTCTTGCATCGGCATCACCGCCGGGGAAGCGGGCAGCGTCTGTCTTTTAAGGTTGGCGATGCGAAGGTAACATATGGCGTCAAGGCCCCGACCTTTTTGCAAACAGAGCGTAAAGGTCGGGGGAGGCCGGTGTCGGCGGATCTTTTGCTATACTGAGTCCGGTGTTTGGCAGCTTGGATCCGGAAAAGTTACTTTTTGTATTTGTGGTGGCTGTCATAGTCTTCGGTCCCGATAAGCTGCCGCAAATAGCAAAACAACTGGCATATCTCGTAAAAAAATGGCATGAGTTGCGCGACAACACAATGGGGGAGCTGAAGTCGGGGTTCAAAGAATTTACGGGTACCGAAATGCCTTCTTATAAGACTGCTTCGATCAGCTCCTTTTTACTCGGGGACACAAAAAGTCCCCGCGACGGCGGAGAACCGGGCGCAAGCAAAGATCCGGGTGGCGAAACTCCCGGCAAAGGTGCTTTGGGTTCCGATTTGTCGGAACAAGACGGGGTCGTTGTGCAAATCACCGGCGCGGGTGTTTCCCTCTCCGGGCCTGTCGCTTCTCCGGATTTTACAAGTCAAAATCCCGGAGAAGGAGATGAGAGCGGGGTTTGCGGAGAAGAGGGAGCGGAAGAAGTTCCGACAGACGGCTTTGGCATGGGCACGGGCTTTTATGACCCGAGTTTCAATTGAGAGAAGAAGTATTTTATGTTTTTTTCTTTAAAATTTGGAACCGTGACTCATGACTGATTCCGGGACTGCCGCAAGTAAAGAGAATACTTTTGGACAACCGGTCTCGGACCACTTGGCGCGCCGGACAACTTCCCGATTTCCGTCTAAGTTCAAAAATCCGGACTCCATGACCCTAAGAGAACATCTGGCGGAGCTGAGGTGGCGTTTAATCGCTTCGGTGGCGGTCTATGCCTTCATGTCTGTTCTGGCATACTTTTTGTATCCCCATATACTTTCCTTTTTGGAAGGACCTTATTGCAGGTCTGTAGTTCATTCCTACAAGCAGTGCGGACTTTACGTGCAGGGTCCTCTGGACGGTTTCACGATCAGACTGAACACTTCCGCGTACGCGGCTTTTCTGTTGTCGCTTCCCGTGGTTTGTTACCAAATGTGGCGCTTTGTAACGCCCGGTTTGAAATCGAATGAGCGGCATATCGCGGTTATGTTTTCGGCTTCGGCTGTTGTGCTGTTTACCTTCGGGGTTTATGTGGCGTGGCTTACCTTTCCCCATGCGTTGGGATTTTTAAATTCGGCCAGCGGCCCCGGCATCAAAGATTTGTATACCCCACAGAAATATATCTCTTTGATTTTGGCGCTTATGGCCATTTTTGGGGTGACGTTTGAATTTCCGGTCTTTTTGGTGGCCTTGGAGATGGCCGGGGCGGTTTCACCGCAGAGGCTTTCCGCCTGGAGAAGACCGGCAATTGTCTTGATTGTCTTGGTTGCCGCCATCGTCACTCCAAGCTCTGATCCGTTTTCCATGTTTGCCATGGCGATCCCTCTGTTGGTATTTTACGAGGTGTCGATCGTGGTGGGTAAGATCGTCTGGCACAGGAAAAAAAACCATACAAAAAACGATATTTCTGCCAGTGAGTCTATTTATAAAGCATGATAATAACATATTTGTTATTTTTGTTCTAATCTAGAGCTATGTCCATCTATGCATCGGAAAATTTCACAGAAGAGGAAAAGAATAAACTCAGGCCGTACTTTACAAACCTTGAAGGTCCCGTTTTTGCTCTTGTAAATTTGCCGGAGGTTGTCAAAGGAGCGCTTTTTGCCCGCTATTCGCGTTCCGGAAAGAGTTTGAGAAGACTTTTTTTGGATGAGTTTGCCGACAATTGGGATCTTTATATTTCCGAAGCTTCGGACAAAACGATTGGGGTAAAAAGAGCGGAAAAACTTTATGAAACCGTATTTTTGGAATACGGCGATGATTCGGTGGCCCAACTGGGCGGAGTTCACCTGGCATGCGAACAGGTCTCCAATCTGCTGACAAAAATTTTGGAACGGGGAAGGCTCATGTCGTACTTGGAGCAATCCACTAGGTATATCCAGTATGACCTGCCTCTTCCTTCCGGTGGTTACAGATACCACAGAGATCCCGGTGTTTTAAATTCTTCTCTGTCCGACAGGTACATAAATGACATGGACCGTATTTTTGCCATATACGGTCAGCTGTACGAACAGACAAACGCGTATTTGCTGGATACCTATTTTCCCGAAGGGGGAGATACCGCTACAAAACCGGAATTGCGTGCCCTTAAGGCTTTGTCTCTGGATTTGCTGAGGGGTATTTTGCCGATAGGGACGGTTTCCAATATGGGCATTTACGCAAGCGGACAGGCTTTTGAACAATTGCTTCTCCGGATGATGGCCAGTGACCTCCCCGAAGCCCGTTCTTACGGCGAGATGATGAAAACAGAACTGATGAAAGTCATACCTGATTTTTTGTCCAGAATCGACAGAAGAGAAAGAGGCGGGGTCTGGGCGGACTACATTGCCGACTGCCGTCACGGTACGCAAAAGGCAGTAGGCGCCGTTTTGTACTCCGGCAAGTCCGGGAATACCCCGGTTTCAGCCTCACTCCCGACTCCGACTCCGACAAGCATCAAACTGGTAAGCCATGACGTCGACGGAGAAACAAAAGTGTTGGAGGCCATTCTCTTTGCCTGCACCGATTTGAGTCACGACGAAATCAAAGCCATGCTGCCCCTGGACAAAGATAAAGCCGGGGCAATATTTGATGCTTACGTGGGAGAGAGACTGAATCGTCGCCACAAGCCGGGAAGGGCATTTGAAAGCACCGTATACAACTTTGAAATTATTTCGGATTACGGGGCTTTCAGGGATTTGCAACGTCACAGGATGCTGACGGTAGAGTGGCAAGACCCCAATCCGGATTTGGGTTTTTATGTCCCGACAGAAATTGTCAAAGCTGGGCTTGACGTTTTATATCTGGAATCAGTGCAAATTTCTGTTGAGCTTTATCATGCCCTGCGGCAAAATTTCCCGTTTCAGGCACTTTACGCTCTGCCGATGGCGACAAATATTCGTTATAAACTCGAGTTGAATGCCAGAGAAGCCATGCACCTGATCGAGTTGCGCTCCTCCCCGCAAGGCCATCCGAATTACCGCTATATCGCTCAGGAGATGTATCGGCTTATCAAGAACGAAGCGGGACACGGTCTAATTGCATCGGCAATGAAATACACGGACTTTTCCGAAGTGCAAATAGGCAGACTCGAAGCGGAAAAAAGAATCGAAAACAAAATTGACAGAACAGATAAATAGTGCCTTTTTTTGAAATAGGGGCACTGTTTTGTTCCGAACGATTTGTTCCGAACCTATTTCGGCAAAATGTTTGGGAAAGTGTTGAAACTGGGCAATAAATAATGACTCTGTATTATAACGGATATGATTGAGAGGCTAATATTTGCCGTATTGTAATAGGGATGAGTGTTTGGCGTATGAAAACTTACGGCAGCAGGGAACAGTTTTTGGCAGAAAGAAATTGAGGACCGATTAATGAGTGTATTTGATGACGATCTTAATCACGATTCAGACGACATCGATAACCTTGATTTAGAGGACGGCTTGGACGCCTTGGAGGATTTGGACGACTTGGAGGATTTGGAGGATATCGATACTCTGGATCTCGATGACGAGTTGGTAGGTTTGGATGAAATAGATGATCTGACCGAAATCGATGAAGTGGATGATCTGGATTTGGCCGACGATGTTGACTTGCTGGACGAAGACGAGTCCCAACTTGAGTCCGTAAAAAGAAAATCTTCTTCAAAGAAAAGATCCGTTGCTTCCGATATCCAAGACGGGGAAACGGCTTCGCAGGATTTTTCCGATGACGACGACGAAGAAGAAGACGAGGAGGAAGAAGCCAGCCTGGACGAAATCTTAAAAGAGCGTTTGGTAGTGGATGATGCGGATGAAGATGAACTGGAATCCCGCGATGACGACAGAATAGACGAACTGGATCAGGTACTGCCTAAGCAGCCCGACGAATTTGTCTGTCAATCGTGTTTTTTGGTGAAAAAACAAATTCAGTTGGCTGACAAAAAGCGCATGATTTGCAGGGATTGCATATGAATGACAGACCCGAGAACGGGTATCAGGATCTGGGAACACTTCTTGTTGACTTAATGTTTTACGCCCCACTCGGGTTTGCGGCAAAACGGGCGGGCGCCGTTTCTTTGAAAATCTCCAAAAGGTCGCAAGAAATTGCGGTGTCCGGCAATTCTGCCAAACTGATCGGTCGGTTTGCGATGGCAACGGCAAAGCAAAAAACAGCCAGACTCCTCTCTTCCGCCGTCTCTTTCCCGGCAGAGAACGAAAATGCCGCGCCGACCGCCGACAAGACCGGGGAACCGGCGGTCGCGCATTCCGCTTCGTACACTTCTCCCGATGCGGCGCAGGTAATCGATGAGCGGGAAAGCCAAGTCAGCAAAACCGGAGGCGACGCCGTCGGGGAGTCGGATTTGCCGATACGCGGATACGATACCTTGGCTGCCAGTCAAATTATAAAGAAACTGGATTCCTTGGACGGAAATGAATTGCGGGTTATCCGGCAGTACGAGTCGGGAAAAAGATCGCGGAGAACAATTTTGGCTAAGATTGACCATCTTATTCAGTCCTTCGGCAAAGGCGGGTTATGACCAATTCCGGTAACTCTTCAAACATAATAGCGAGACGGGCAAAGCCAAAAGACGTACTGGCGATTTCCACGCTTTGCAGGATGGCCATCGATGAGCTCTCTTCCGAGCGCGGCGGAGTTTTGTTGGTGGGCGCTTCGGACAGCGGCTGTATGGGGCTTGACGCGGAGCTGACGGCGCTTTCAAGCGGGCAATTGGAAAACGACAATTATGAATTAAATTATCATTGGTTTGTCGGGGTCGTAAACGATACTCCGGTGGGAGCGGCATTTATCAGAGTCGTCAAGCTGCATCATCTCAGCATCGCCCAGGTAGAGTTGCTTTACGTGGAAAAAAGTTCGCGGGGACACGGTATAGGCAGTGCCATTCTGCAACTTTTAACCAAGTGGGCGACCCGGAAATCCTGTGTGGGTATAGACATACCGGCTTTACCGGGAAAAAGGGAAACGAAAGTTTTTTTGGAAGCAAACGGATACAAAGCAAGATCCATAGCGATGTTTAAAGAAGTTGATCCAGTCTGACGGGGTTCCTTTCCGGAGAAAAATAAAGTTTTTTCTCCGGCGCATATCCCGGATATCTTTTTATTCGGAGACAGATGCCCGCTTTTCTTCGCTTTCCGTGCTGTCTGCCGTGTCGTTTGCGACGGCGCTTGCCCCGGTGTCTTTATGCCGGTGGCCGTTCTCTTCGCCGTGTTTGTGGTGTTGGTCGCCGTGATGGGCATTCGGGGGACCGGGCGGGGGTGGCATTGCCACGCCGAGCAAATGTGCCAACGACGGAATCCTGCCCAGTTCTTTCACCGCCTCTTTTTTGACATCGGCGTGATCGGGAATTCCAATCGGCTTGATGAGTCTTTTAACGGGAGACGCTGCCGCTGCTTCCACCAATGCCACCCAGCGTTCCGGGGATACTTCGGATGTCATGGCATTGCTTACGCTTTCGGCAAGCCTGGTTGCCAAAACAGCGGTGAGTCTTGCCGTCGGTTCCGGGGGTTTGGCCGACAACCGCAACGCTTGCAATATTTTATTGGTTTCCAGCGAGTGGGTAATGTCTGCTTCCCATTTGTTTCTCAGCTTTTCAAGTCTCTCCGAAAGAGATGTCCTGAGTTGCTGGAGCAGTCCGCGTCCTTCGTCGTCGCGGGGAACGGCCTGTGAGACGACGGCTCTGAGGTCGCGAAGCGAGATGCGGTCCAAAATAAGGATTGCCGCGTCGGCCCTGTCCCGCCACACGGCTTCTTTGACGTCGGAAAGGATTCTTTCCGCTATCTGCAAAATTCCGTCTTCCGACAGCCCGAGCCGACCCTCTTGTTTGGCGAGATCCTTTTCCTGCTGAAGGGCACGGCGCAAAGTCGGCATGCCGCCTGCGGCCAATTTCTCGGCAACCGGTATTTCTTCTGCGGAAAGTTTTTGGTATAAAGCGTCCAGGTGCTTATGCTGAGGGACAAGCCGTACCGCTCTCGGCTTTGTTGTCTGCGGAGCTTTGCGGAACGGTTTTCTTTCTCTGGCGTGAAGCGACTCCGTTCCTTCGATTTCCTGCAATGTCGCATCGGGAGAGGCATCTTGGGTGATATTTTTCAGAGCTGCTTCTCTGTGGGGTCTTTTCGGCCTGCCGGATTCGTTTTCCGGTAAAGTCGGACCGCCGGGGGACGTCCTTCTCGGTCCGCCGTTACCGACGGGAGGTCTTCGGTCGTCTCTGTCGCGACGCGGTTTGCTTCTGTCCCGTCCTTTGGGCGCCAGCTGAACAGTTACTTTCCCGTCCTGTTTTGTGCCGGTTATTTCCAGGGTTGCCGCTTTGGGGGAAGAGGTTTTTGCGGGCATCAACTGTCTTACCCAGACCCCGTCCAAGTCGGTGTCAACTTCCGCGCGCAGCACGGTGCCGACTTTTGCGTCACCGGGCAGAGGCATTTCGTTTACCACGCCTTTTGGTTGAAGCGCACCTGCCGCACGCCATGTCCAACTTCCGTCGGAACGACAACTTGTTATTTCAATATCAATACGACGAGACATATTTTACAACCTACACAAATATCTTGACTTTATTTTGGGCATATGCATGTTTAGCAAAGTTTTTTTATGGAATTTCAAAAAAACACTCCGAATCTATAAATATCACTAATTGTAGTCACTTAAACACAATGAGTAGTTATAATACTATATGTGATGATTTTTACTATGAATATCACTTTGAGTGTTTATGCAACCGATTTCCTCTCATTTTCTCAATTGTGCTTTTGGCAACACTCATCTCTTGCCAAGGAGGGCTTTTATGACCAGTGTAGCAAACTTTATAAATCATCTTAGAAACTTATTTAGGATAGTCTACAGACAATTTGCCATACTCTGTGGGCTCATTGTTATTTTATTCATGAGTTCTGCGGTCTATGTGAACGCCGCCTCGGCATCGACGCTCCACGATGCTTACGCCATGACGGCATCCACACATTTTTATGCCGCAGGCAAGGGGACACACAAGGCATTGGCCGAAGGGAAAAAACTTGTAAAGAAAAATATCACAGCCGAAAAAACTGGACGCAGATTCTTGATTTCGAATGCATCAATGGTGCAATTGGTGTCGAGAATCGAAGACCGGGCTCAAAATCACCTGAGTCCCGCCGGAATACAAGTCTTCAATGCCATCAACGCGGTCAGGAAAAAGTTCGGACTGGCTCCCGGACTTCCCACGACGGCGGGACGTGGCTTGGTCATGCAGGGTGCCAGAAGCGGCAATGACCCCAACATGTTGAGAGTGGGCAACTCCATCCCGGAAGAATACAGCATCTGGGGAGCCGTAAGCGGGGTAGCGGCGCCTTCCGTTGAAGCGACCAACGCCGTGGTGAACGCCTGGGTCTACAAAGACGGATGGATGGGTTCGGCCACCGAAAACCTGGATTGCACGTCGCCGACAGCACCGGGGTGCAACGGACACAGAAGAGCCGTTTTGTCGGCTCCTCCCATGCCTGGGGCAACGTTGTACATCAATGCGGTATCGATCAAGTCAGACGTCAACGGCAATCCGGTTGTCTCGATGGCAGCTTTGCTGATCTGGGTTGCCCCTTAGGGGTTTGCGTCATTCATTTTTGCAACGGCCGCCGGCGGTTTCCGGCGGCGCCAAAAACCTTTCACACCATTGCTTCAACGGCTTTTGCCAGCTTATCTTCCACCTCTATTGTCCATGCCGACTCCGCCAAGTCAACCACCAAAAATATGTCGGAGAGGAGCAGCGTCTCGATAACGGCAATTCCCAAATGTTTCAGCCATTTTCCGATTCCGAAAGTTACCGTAAAGTCGTCCCCGGTACCCGATATGGAGATGGTGAGAGCTCTGTCGGCGTCTATGACTTTATCCAAAAAGCCGCCTTTTTGGGCTTGGATCACGATATCGCCGTCTCCCACCGTGCCTGTTTGGGTGTGGAATTTGTCATTATTTAAGTGTTGCTCAATTTGAGAAGCCAAATTTTGCAAGTCGGTGCCTTTTCCCTGAAAGTGCAATTCTTTTTTGCCAAGCATACAAGCCTTCCTTTCGCGTTTGGCATTGACTGCCTCTGTCAATCTAACACGGCTCTATATAAATAGCAATATATGCAATAACATCAATTGCCGGCGGGCATTAAATTGAAAGAACGGATAAGCAGCATATTGTTCCGGATATCCATGAGAACGGTTTCCGAGAGCGGACCGGAACCGGAAGGCGGGGAAACACCGACTTCGGCCTGCAGCATGACGGCGTATGCCTTGTCTTTGTGAACGTAAATGGTTACCCCCAAACCGCTCAGGTAAGAAAGGGAAGTATTCTTGGCAAGTGCCGCCGGTCTCGCCGTTTTGGGTGCGAGCAAGTTCCACCAGCCGATCTGACCCTCGCTGAGCGACTTTACGGCACCTATGTAGGATTCCAAAGCTTTTGCTTCCACGTCAAGAGCGGCGGGCGAAGCAACCCAAGCGGGGTCGGGGGTGCCGGCGACTGTCATCTTGCCCATGGGGACGGAATTTTGATTCAGGGTCAGACCCTGGGCCGCGAGCGCCGGGGGAGCCGGCACGGAAATGTTTTGTTGGCGGACGGCAGCGAGCAGGGGACTTACTTTTGCGGACGCGGGACGCTTTGCGACGGGGGAGACTTTTACTTCCCGTAAATTGACCAAATATCTGTCCGGGGTAAACCAAAGGGCATTCGTCGGCCAGCAAGTCACCAATGTCATGGTGGGGGAAGACGAATTGTAAACGGGGCTCCCTTGTTTTACCACTCGGTGACTGACGACGCGGAAAACATATTTCTGACAAAAAGTTTCATAGGTAATTTCCGATCCGATTTTTAGCCGGTCTATATTGACAAAGTAGCTTACGTCGTGCGCCTGTAAGACGGCCCTTCCGGTATTTCCCGGCCATACCGAAGAAGGGTCGTGCCCCACGGCAACCGCCAGAACGGCGTCACTGTTGCCCTGCATAACCGGTGCCTGCAGGGAGATGGAAGGCGCCAAAAGAAGTCCGGCGGCGGTGTCGGGAGCGGAAGAGGGCTTGGCCCGGCAAGCCGAGGTCTCGTAGTGTTTTGCCGCGGTCGTCCGGGAGGCTTTGTTTTGCCCGGCAGTAAAATTGGTTATCAAATGATGGCCTACGGAAGCAGAATGCGTGTCCCATCTCCAGATATAGATCTTGACGCCCGCCACAAAAGCCAATATGACAACCCCCGTCATTAAAAGTATTTTCTGTGACAAGCTTCTTTTTTTCATCCGGCAACCTACAAAGTTTTATTTATATAATACCTTTTGTCGGCTACTTTCGGGACGCGCCGGTATGAAAACCCCGGTTGAGGTTGCCTGTCGGAAAACTTGCCGGAAGAAAAAGCGGCATGTCTAGCTGCTTTCCAACATTTTTTTATACTTTTCCCGCCTTTGTTCCACCGACAGCAAACTGCAATCGCTGCACTTTTCTTTTTTTGATAGCTTGTAATACAGGCAGCAGTTTTTTCTTTCCCAATACCACCCGTGCTTATCGCCGACCGACAAAAGATAGAAGTTTCCCTGATTCTGCATTTCCTTTGGGACAAGGGTAAAAAACAGTTCGCCGTCCCCAATCAAATCCCGGCCAAAAAGACCCTCCAAGGTTCTGAACACGGATGCCGAGGCGGAAGCTACATTTCCCCACAGTAAGCGGGAACCTATTGCAAATTCTGATCTCAGGCATTCCGTGAGCAGGCGCAAGTGATTTTCTATGATGTCGTCGACGGCGGTTTGCAGGTCTTGTTCTTTGCCGGTGCTTTTGTGAATTTTTTCCGACAGGTAACAAAGTTTTGAGACGCGTCCCGAGGCAATGTCAAAATACATGTTTTTGGGATCCGAGGAAGGCATCAACCCCGATACGAGCAGGGGGGCGATTCCCATCGCCAAGACTCTGAAGGAGTAACTGAGCAAAAAAAGAGAGGCCGCAACCTGTTCTGACGGGGCGCCTATCTTTGTTCCCGAATCCGTTACTACTGTCTTTAGTATTTTTGGATCCTCCAACAGTGCCGAACAGGAGGTAAAGTTTTCGCCGGGACTCTTTGTTGTGTCGGCTTTCAGATAGGGAAGATATTCGGCGACTTTGTCCAGGGCGGATCGCAGGAGCAAAAAATTTTCTTCCGGCAAAAGTGTTTTGTCTGCGGTCATCTGATGCGTCTCAGGACTGTCGGATCACACTCTTTGTTTTGCAGGAGGGCATGCAACGCCACGGTGCCGTCCACCAGTCTTGGTCCGGGTCTGGAAAAATACCAGCCGGCATCGGCCACGTAAAACTCGCTTGCTCCGGCAAAGACCGGCAGGTTTTCTATTGCCCTTGCCTGTTCAAGGGCTTGGCCGATACTGAATCCGCATGGCATGAAAAGTACGGTGTCGAACTCCAAGGCGGCGATGTCTTGTAAGTCAAGCTTCGTGGAATTGGCATTTTTGATGCAGCCCACCGCTTCGGCGCCGGCTGTTTCTATCATTTCGGGAACCCAGTGTCCGGCGCTGTAGGGAGGATTTGCCCATTCCAGCGGAAATACTTTTTTGCGCTTTGGCGGGGGTGAGGCTTTTAACTCCGACAAAGACTTCCTAAGAGCGTCTGTTATCCGCTGTGCTTTTGACAGGGTGCCGGTGGCGGCTCCTATGGTGATGATGTTTTCAAAAACGTCTTCCAGGGAAAACGGATCCAGGGAGATTACTTCTGCGTCGATGCCGAGAACGTCTAAGGCCAAAGAAAGATGGCCCTTTGGTACGGCGCATACTTTGCAGATATCCTGAGTCAGGACGATCTCCGGGCGCAATTCCCTTATTTTCTCCAAGTCAATCCGCTGGGTGAGGGTGCCGCTTGCCGCTGCTGCTTTGACTATATTGTCGATTTCCAGGGGTGTGGAGTTCTTCGGGATGACGGAAGAGGTCACTTTGGGCTTTTCCTGAGTTTGCGGCGGCCAGTTGCACTCATGCGTCAAACCCACCAGAGAGTCCTCCAAGCCAAGCAGGTAACATATTTCTGTGGCCGACGGTAGCAGGGACAGTATTGTCTTGGTCATGTTTATGCTTTCGTTCAAATAATTTAAAAATTTTTTATCGAACGTTTATCATAACAGTCGGAGCGTTTTTGAACCGCTTTGCCGGTCCCGACTTTTGAAAATCATATTGTTGTATCGGTAAGCAAAGCGGGCATTTATTGTATAAGGTAATCGGATGGCAGAACTTACCAGCAGGGTCGTAATTGCCGGAACCCATTCGGGAGTGGGCAAAACCACTCTTTCCATAGCGATTATGGCGGCTTTTGTCAAAAAAGGCTTGAAGGTGACGCCGGCAAAGGTCGGCCCCGACTTTATAGACCCTTCTTATCACGAGCTGGCCGCCGGGAAGCGTTCCGTGAATCTGGACGTTTTCATTCAGGGTAAAGAAGCGATACTGCCTTTGGCGGCGGCTGCCGCCGAAGGCAGTGACTTGCTGGTGACGGAAGGGGTTATGGGGCTCTTTGATGACAGCGGGTTCGCCCCCTCGTCCGGCTCCACAGCCGAAGTGGCCAAACTCTTGGATGCCCCCGTGGTGCTGATCGTCGACTGCTCGGCCATGAGCAGTTCCGTCAAAGCCGTCGCACACGGTTTTTCCACTCTGGATAAGGACTTAAAATTTGCCGGTGTTATTTTGAATAAAGTGGCAAGCGAGGGACATGAGATCCTGTTGAAGGAAGCTTTGGAAGAGATCGGCGTAAAAGTGTTGGGGACGGTGATGAAAAACTCCGATTTTGAATTGCGCGAACGTCATCTCGGGCTCATCCCCGCCGTCGAACACAAAGAAAACGTTTTGGCCGGCATAGACAGACTGGCTCATGCGGCCGCGGAGTGTCTGGATCTCGACGCACTGTGGCAAGCGGCTGCCGCTGCGCCGGTCCTGAGAGTACAGCCGCTTGTCGGGCCTTCTTTCGTGAAGAAGACGAAAATAGGCATATGCGCCGGCAAAGCCTTCAGTTTTTACTATCCTGAAAATCTGGCCTCCCTGGAAGCAGCCGGCGGCGAACTGTTTTACTTTGACCCTTTGGTTGACGAAAAAATACCTGACGTGCAAGGGATCTATATGGGCGGAGGTTTTCCCGAAGTGTACGCCGAAGAAATTTCGGCCAACAAAAAATTCTTGGAGAATCTCTTCCGGAAGGCATCAGCGGGAGTGTCGGTATGGGCGGAATGCGGCGGGTATTTGTTGCTCTGCCAAGCCATCGGCGAACACCGGATGGCCGGAGTCATCCGAGAGGCAAAAGCGTTTATGACGGACCGGCCGACCCTCGGATACCGTCAAGGACACACGCTTGCCGCAAGCGTGTTGGGTCCCGAAGGCACGCGTTTGAAAGGACACGAATATCATTACAGTCAAGTCGGCCCGCCCGGCGAAGATTTGTTTCTCGAAGGCAGGTTTCAAAGCGGCCGACAGGGCTACATCAAGAACAACGTCTTTGCCGGCTACCTGCATCAGCATCTGGCCGCGTCACCGGAAATAGCAGAGGCTTTTATACGTTCCGTGCCCGAGGAAAACGGCAATTCCGCATCGCAATAAAGTGCCGATAATGAATATTATGTAACTTTTTTAGGGAGGCGGTCTTTCGCTCCGAGACAACGCTTTCCCGGGAAGATCCGCTTTGGGGCGCTACTGCCCCTGTCCCAGAGAGAACCCGGGTTGGCCGTCAAATGTGTAAAGGCATTCCGTCTTGATGAAGGGAAATCCGGCGTCCGAGAGTTTGGCCAGCAAAGCGATTGTTTGGTTTTGGCTGACCGGGTCGGTTGTATTTTCGTTTTGAAAACGGCAACGCCAATGGTCGACGCAGAATGTTTCCGGTATCCCGTCCGGATAGACTTTTTGCCCGCGGTTGGTGATCATCACCAACGAAAGACCGTTGCCGGAGTTTTTTTCCATGGCTTCGGCGAGCTCTTCCGTCGATCCCCGCCAGTCAAAGAAAACGTCTATTCCCACCAATTCCTTTTTGGCCAAACTTCGGGTAGGAAGATCTATCTTGATCGGCTTTCCGAATGACCGGTAGGTGACGTGTTTTAAATGTGCCGGGCTTTCGCCGAGCCTTTCTATCACGGCATCGCTGAACCGGTCGGTGCCGACTTTTTCTTTGGAAACCGAAGGGTTGTAAATGTCGGCGGTGTGTATGCCGTCTTCGACGGTTTTCAGCCATGCGTTGTGAACGCGTTCAGCCGCTTCGAATTGGCCCACGTGTGTCAGCATCTGGATGGCTCCGAGCAACAGCCCGGAAGGGTTGGCCAAGTTTTTGCCGGCTATGTCCGGCGCCGATCCGTGAATTGCTTCAAACATGGCGATGTTGTCGCCGATGTTGGCGCTCCCCGCCATGCCCACGGAGCCGACGAGTTCCGCGGCGACGTCGGAGAGGATGTCTCCGTAGAGGTTCGGCAATACCAGTACGTCAAAGCGTTCCGGCGTGTTGGCCAGTCTGGCGGTGCCTATGTCGATAATGAGGTGTTCCGCCTCTATGTCGGGGTACTCGGCGGCCACTTCGTCGAAGACTCTGTGGAAAAGGCCGTCCGTTTGCTTCATGATGTTGTCTTTGGTGAAACAGCTCACTTTGGAGCGGTTGGCGCGGCGGGCGTATTCAAAAGCGTATCTTACGATTTTTTCGGTTCCCGGACGGGTAATCAATTTCAGACATTGGGTGACGTCTTCGGTCTGGCGGTGTTCGATTCCGCCGTAAAGGTCTTCTTCGTTTTCGCGGACGATGACGATGTCCGTGTCCGGGTGTTTGGTGGCGACGAAAGGAGCGTAAGACGGGCACGGTCTGATGTTGGCGAACATGCCGAATGCCTTGCGGATGGTGACGTTGAGGCTCTTGTATCCTTTGCCCTGCGGAGTGGTGATCGGGGCCTTCAACAGTACTCTTGTCTTTCGGAGAGAGTCCCACGCCCCCGGTTCTATGCCGGAGGTAATGCCTTTTTCGTAAACTTTTTCGCCTATCTTGATCTCTTCCGGCACCAAGTTTGCGCCGCCGGCGGCGATGATTTTGAGGGTGGCATCCATGATTTCGGGCCCGATGCCGTCTCCGCGGGCCACCGTGACGGAAACGGGAGCGGAGGACTTGTCGGCTGGCGTATCAAATTCCTGCATTGGGGTCTCCTTGCAACCTGTAAGCGTTCCCTGGCACACAGGGAGCACGGTTCGGTAAGTAGAGTAGCATAAAGTATTGCTTTATATAAATTTTGACGGGTTTGACGGTCTGTGATACAGGACTCCCGGGTCATTTTGTGCCGAATATGTCGGGTATGTCAAATCTATTTTATCCGCTATCTGTTTGTCAGATGACGGCCGGAAACCTTCTCACGGATATTAGCGCTCCGGGTGCGGCATTTAATTCTCCGGAAATAGTGACAGACATCTTCTCATTTTGTGTGACTCTTTACATGCGGCATCAGGTTTGTGTTGAAAAGGAATCGGGAAATTATCAATTATGAGGCAAGTATATAACTTAGTTTTCATGAATCCGCTAACATAATAATATGGCAACCGACAAGAAGCCGACATGGACGTTCCTAACCAATCACGGACATGTGCTTCTCTGTATTGTGCGCGACCCGGTAATCAGAAGTCGCGACATTGCAATCCAAGTCGGCATTACGGAGCGTGCGGCCCAAAGCATCGTCGCCGACCTGATAGCGGCAGGCTACATCACGAAGTCCCGGGAAGGAAGACGGAACAGATATTCCCTGAACCCTGCCCTGCCGTTGCGCCACCCCGTGGAGCACGATCATCAGGTGGGAGAATTGTTGAGCGTGCTGGCAAGCAAGCTGAATTCCTTTTAGTACAAAACAGGATTTGTGTCTTTGCCACAATCCCCCCTTCTTCCCCCTTATAACAAAAAGTAATTTCCGTCTTTATTAATTCCGGTTTTGGGACCGCCGCCCGGCGGCAATTCCGGCATGCCTCAAAAAACCGCCGTATTGAAAAATTTAAAGCAAAAAAGCGACAATGGCAACAATATATGTAGTATAGTTCATGATATAGATTTCATATCTTAATATTCGTTGTTGGGTGAAGGAGTCGTTCGATGCAAAACTGTATCGGCAGGCAAAGTGTGAAGCGGAAATGAATATGCTGAGAGAACTTTGTCTTTCCGGTGTGGTTTTGGCGCTTGCGGTCGGTCTCGCGGTCTTTATGCTGCCATTCCCCGGAGATGCGATAAAGTCTAAAATTTCGACACGTCTGTCCTGGTTGTCGGCGCTGTTTTCCCTCCTGAGCGCGGTGTTTGTGGCATGGCGTGGTCCCTTTTCTCTTATCGTGGTCGGCACGCACGCCCATCCCGCGATCGGTCTTTTGGCAAACAGATTCACCGTTACTCTTTTGCTGCTCATCAGCGTTGTTGGCGCTGTCATACAGACCTTCTCGGTCCGCTATCTGCAGGCGGAACAGAATGCGGCGCGTTTTTTTGCCGGGGCCGATGCCGTCACCATCTCCATGGCGATAGTCGCAACTTCGATAACGGTTACGGTTTTGTCGGCGGCATGGATACTCGCCGGGGCGGCATTTGTTGCCGTTATCCGCTACCGTCCCGATCTTCCGGGCGTAAAAGAATCCGCCCGTCGGACAATGAAAGCCTTTGTTTTCGGCGATACGGCACTTTTGGTCGCTTCGGTCATCGTTTTCATGCGGATGGGAAACGTCGATCTTGCCGCCGTGCCTCGGCACATTTCGGCTGCGAATACGGGTTTTTTTGCCGACCTGATTGCCGTTTTGATTGTAGTGGCGGCTTTGACCCGTTCGGCACAGGGTTTTCTGGGCCGCTGGCTGCCCGACAGCATAGCCGCACCGACTCCCGTATCGGCGCTGTTGCATGCCGGGGTGGTCAACGGAGGCGGGATACTGTTGATACGTCTGAGCGTCGTCACGGGAAATTCTCTTTTTGCCATGTCTTTGGCTTTTGCGGTTGCCATGGCCACGGCAACCGTCGCAAATGCCCTTATGGGGAAAAAAGCCGATGTAAAAGGCAGTCTGGCATTTTCCACCATGGGGCAGATGGGCTTCATGATTGCCGAATGCAGCGTGGGTCTTTACTTGGCGGCGGTCATTCACTTGATCGGCCATGCGATGTATAAGGCCACACTGTTTTTCGGCTCCGGTTCTCAAATATCTGCCGCAAAAGGAATTTCAGCGACCTCTGCCCCCTTGTTCGTACGGGTTCCCTCCGCGGCGCTTACCGCGGCAGCGACGGCGGGCGTCGCGACTCTCATGGGGGGACTTGCGGACCAACGGGGACTTCCGCTTATTTTGTTCGTGGCCGTTACGGCGGCCTCGGCGGCTTGGAGCTGGTGGAGCCGCAGGCCCGCTTCCTTTCGGATCGCTCTTTTGGGAACGGCTCTTTTTGTGCTTCTCGGTGCCTGTTACGGTTTGATGGTCGGCGGACTGGGCCGTTGGATCGCTCCGGCGTTGCCCGCCGCCGGCAGCGGCACCCTCGACGCCCGATGGCTTTTGTCGCTGGCGGTGGCCGGATTTGCGGTGGCCGTTCTTCTGCGGATCTCTCCCGTCAGAATACGGGCGGCGGCTCTTTTGCTGGACATGGCCACGCCGTCTCTCGGACGGCGAAAAGGAGCGGGAAAAAAGAAAGAGATTTCATATATCGGCAAACAAGACATTCGGGAACCTGTTTCCGCATATGCGGGTGATGCGCCGTGAGCCCCGATATTTTCACTCGAGAAGAGCTTCTCGCCCGGCAGATAGAAGAGGCGTCCAAAGTCATAGCGCCGCTCTGGCCCCTTTCCGCTGCGGTCACGGTAAATCCCTTTTGGGATCTTTTGCCCATGGGATTTGGCGAAGCCGTTTTTTACGCCCAAAGCATCCTGGAAATTTCCGGGTATCCTTCACGGGAGATGCTGCAGGAAGCTTACGCCGACGGGCGCATCACCGACGCCGATTTGGAAGCCGCTTACGGGGAGCGTGCAGTCGCGCCTGTACCGCCCGGGCACGGGCATGCCGGAGACACTCCGGTCCGGACGACGGTCGAACGCCATGATTTGCTTTACGGCACCGGCATGGCGGCGGCAACGGACAGAGAAGTTGCCAAATGGTGTGCCGCTTATACCGCAAATCTTTTGCCTCTTCCGCCGGGGCGCGACTTTTACTCTTTTTGGCGCCAGGTAATCGTCTCGGACCCCGCTTCTCGCAGGCTGCTGGGCAAATCCGGGCGCAAACGTCTGGGCGCTTTGCCCCGCCGGGCCATCGATGCCGTGGCCCAATCTTTGGAAAAACTGGGTGTCAGCGAAGAAGGGGTCATACCGGAGCTGTCGCGCCAGTTGGCAAGGATGCCCGGCTGGGCCGGATATGCCAAATGGGGTTCCGTATGGGGCGGGGAAAATCCCTCCGCACCGGCTCCCCTGCTCACCGATTATCTGGCCGTGCGCTTGGCCTATGACGCGGAGCTGCTCGGGGTATTTTTCTCCGGCTCATCGCCGGGTCAGTTGCCCCACCAACTTTCCGGCAAAACGGCGGCGGCAAAAGAAGCAAAGCATGCGGACACATCGCGGACCGATTCCCTTCCTTCCGGATTGCAAAAAAAGATTTCCCTTCTGTCAAAAGCGGAAGCGGACGAAGTTTGGCTGCGCTCTTACGAGAACCATTACAGAGATTCCCTCCTTTCTCTCTTGTCGGCCGGCGGGGCAAAAAGCGATACCCCTCCGGCCGTTCAGGCTGTTTTTTGCATAGACGTCCGTTCGGAACGGATCCGTCGGCATCTCGAGGAGGCGGGTCCTTACGAGACGTTCGGTTTTGCCGGATTTTTTGGTTTGCCCATCAGCTTTAGGGCTTTGGGCTCCGAAGAAACGATAAGTTTGTGCCCTGTTTTTGCCAAACCGGCCGCCTTGGTGACGGAAAAACCCGCCCGGGACGCATATCAAAGCGCCATTCGGCAATTGGCGGGCAGCCGCGCTTTGGAAGCCGCCGCGAATTCGTTCAATGTCATCCGCAAAGGGGGCGTGTCCTCATTTTTTACCGCCGAGATAGGGGGTTTTTTTCTCGGTCCGGCGGCGGCTGTGAAAACGGTGTTTCCCGCCCGCTACGCCACTCTCAGGCAGCGTCTACATCAAAGGCTTGCCCCCAAGGCCGAAACTGTGATCGATATGAGTCCGGATGAGACGGGGATGAGTGACGAAGAGCAGGCATTGTTTGCCGAAAGCCTTTTGCTGAGCATCGGCATCACCTCCAATTTTGCCAAAATCGTACTGCTGTGCGGACATGGAAGCACCACCGAAAATAATCCCTATGCGTCGATGCTCGACTGCGGCGCCTGCGGCGCCAACAGGGGCGGGGTAAGCGCCAGGGCGGCGGCGGCGGTTTTGAACAGAGCCCGCATACGTTCTCTTCTCGAAGAGAAAGGCATCCCCATTCCCGGGAACACCTTTTTTATGGCCGCCGAGCACGACACGGCAACGGATCAAGTGGGCGTTCTGGACACTCATCTCGTTCCGGCTGAACACCGCGACGCGGCGACGGCACTGCAGCGCGATCTGGAGGCCGCCGGTCGGAAATCGGCTGCGGAAAGAGCGGCGGATTTGCCGGGCCACAGCAAAAAAGACCCCGGATCCGAAACTGTTTTTCGTTCTTCGGATTGGGCTCAGGTCCGCCCGGAATGGGGAGCGGCGGGGAACGCCGCTTTCATAATAGCGCCGCGAAAAGCGACCGTCGGACTCGACTTGGGGGGACGTTGCTTTTTGCACTCTTATGACGCGGATGCCGATGCCGCCGGAACCGTGCTGGAGGCGATTCTGAGCGGGCCGGTGACGGTGGGTCATTGGATCAATGCCCAGTATTATTTTTCCGCCGTCGATCCGGAAAAATTGTCTGCCGGGGACAAAACGGTGCACAACATCATTTCCGGCATCGGCGTGACCGAAGGCACCGGCTTGGATTTGAAAATCGGTCTGCCCCGCCAGTCCCTTTTTTATGCCGGAAAAGCCCGCCATGAACCCATGCGGCTCCTGACGGTTGTCCAAGCCAAAAAAAATCTCCTTGAAGAGATCATTTCCCGCAACGCGACACTGGGGGAATTGTTTGACGGGGAATGGATTCATTTGGCGGCCAGGGACGGCGAAAACGACGCTTGGCACATACGTCGCCCCGGGGGGAAATGGGATTTGTGGGAACTGCCCCGCAGGGCTGATCACGGGTGAGCGGACCGGACAACAAATGTCCGTTTTTGTTCCGCCGGTTACCGATGCCGGAAGAGGATCAGAGTACGGTTGCCAGCAAAAAGCCGTCCCAGCCTTTTGCCCCCACGGTTTGTATCACCGTCGCCTTTAAATTTTGACGACCTCCCACGGTTTCCAGCAGACGCTTGGTTCCGATATCGTTCAAATCGTCGGAGTCTTTCAGGACGGACCCTCCCCGTACGACGTTGTCGACAATGATTATACTGCCCGGGTGTGCAAATTTTAAGGCGGCTTCGAAGTAGGCGGGATTATTTTCCTTGTCGGCATCGATAAAGAAAAGGTCGAACGTTTCTTTTGTCGCGGCTTCTTCCATTGCCGCCAGGCTTTCTAAAGCCGGTCCGGTCCGTATTTCCACTCTGTCCCTCAAGCCGGAGCGCTCCAGGTTGGCTGTTGCCACCCCGGCGTGACGTTCGCTTCTTTCCAAAGTGAGGACTTTTCCCTCCGGCCCCACTCCCCTTGCCAGACAGATCGTGCTGTATCCGCCGAGAGTTCCGATTTCCAAGACGGACCGGACTCCGGCGGCCAGACAGATAACCGTGAGGAAACGGCCCTGGGTCGGTGTGACGTCAATGGACGGAAGTTCCGCCGCGGCATTGGCATCAAGAACGGATTGCAGCATTTCGTCTTCGCCGAGCACGAACGCGTTCAGATAATTGTCAACAGCTTCCCATTCGTTTTCTTCCATGCGTTTATGGTAACCGTGTTTTTAATCGATGTCAATATGAAAGATTTTCTCCGAAAAACAAACACAAATCTTATATGATTTGTATTTCTGCCAAGTCGCGGAGGTCCTTTTGCAATTTATGCAATTCGTCGCGCAACAAAGCGGCATATTCGAATCTGAGTTCGGCGGCGGCCTGCGTCATTTCGTCTTGGATAATTTGCGCAAGTTTTTCCAAGTCGGCTTTCGAACTTGTTCCGTTGTTTTGGATTCCGTGGCTTTCGCCGAGTTGAGATCCCAGCCGGGCTTGCAGGCGCAGGGATCTCTTTGTTTTGCCGGCCGCCGTTCTGACCCGTCCCATCGGCGTGGAGGCATCAATTCCGGATTCGGCCCTGAACTGAGCCACGAGGTCGTTGACCTGTTTCTTGATCCCTTGGGGATCTATTCCGTTTTCTTCGTTGTAGCGCTGTTGCAATTCCCGCCGGCGTTCTGTTTCGGAGATCGCTTTGCGCATCGAGTCGGTAATGGTGTCGGCGTAGAGGATGACCCTGCCGGACAGGTTTCTGGCAGCCCTGCCCATAATTTGAATAAGCGACGTGACGGAACGCAAGAAACCCTCTTTGTCGGCATCCAGGATGGCCACAAGGGAGACCTCCGGCAGATCCAGACCCTCACGCAAGAGGTTGATGCCCACCAAGACGTCGAATGCCCCCAGTCGCAAATCCCGCAAAATTTCTATGCGTTCTATCGTGTCGATAGCCGAGTGAAGATACCTGACCTTCAGTCCGGCTTCCAGAAGATAATCGGTCAGGTCTTCGGCCATTTTCTTGGTAAGAGTCGTCACCAAAACCCTTTCGCCGCGCTCCGTGACTTTTTCTATTTCGCCTATCAAATCGTCGATTTGTTTCAGGGTCGGTTTGATGACGACTTCCGGATCCAGCAAACCGGTCGGCCTTACTATTTGTTCGACGATGGGTATGGAATCCCGTGTTTCGTATGCTCCGGGAGTGGCCGAGACAAAAACGGCTTGGACAATTTTCTTTTCCACCTCTTCAAAGCGCAACGGTCTGTTGTCGAGGGCAGAGGGAAGGCGGAAACCGTGCTCCACCAGTGAGTCTTTGCGGGACTTGTCGCCGGCGTATTGGCCGTGCAGCTGAGGGATCGTCACGTGACTCTCGTCGATGACGAGCAACCAGTCGTCCGGAAAGTAATCCAGCAACGTGTAGGGGGCTTCTCCCGGGGCCCGGCCGTCGAGGTGTCTGGAGTAGTTTTCGATTCCGTTGCAATAACCGACCTCCGTCAACATTTCCAAGTCGTGCTCCGTGCGCATTTTCAGTCTTTGGGCTTCCAAGAGTTTGTCCTGAGATTTCAACTCCGCCAGCCGCAGCGCCAGCTCTTCTTCGATCGATTTGACGGCGGCCCGGACGCGCTCTTCGCTGGCAACGTAATGTGTGGCGGGGAACAGGGTAATTTCTTCCATCTCCTCTCCTATTTCACCGGTCAATGCGTCAAAGCGTGTTATTTCTTCTATTTCGTCCCCAAAAAGGGTGATCCTGACGGCAGTTTCGTCGTAAGCGGGATGAATTTCCAGGGTGTCGCCTCTCACTCTGAATTTCCCGCGTCCGAAATCGGTGTCGTTGCGTTCGTAGTTGATGTCGACCAGTCTGGAAAGAATTGTCCTTTGGGCAAGGCGTTCCCCTTTTTTGACGGAAATGATCTGACCCCGGTATTCAAACGGCGAACCGAGCCCGTAGATGCAGGAGACGGACGCCACGACCACGACGTCGCGTCTTGTAAGAAGGGCGGAAGTGGTGGAATGGCGCAGACGGTCGATCTCGTCGTTGATCGCGGAGTCCTTTTCTATGTATGTATCGCTGGAGGCAATATATGCTTCAGGTTGGTAGTAATCGTAGTAAGAAACGAAATACTCCACTCTGTTGTCCGGGAAAAACCCCCTCATTTCGCCGGCCAACTGTGCGGCAAGGGATTTGTTCGGAGCCAAAATCAACGTCGGTTTTTGTACCCGTTCAATGGTCCAGGCGACGGTGGCACTTTTTCCGGAACCGGTTATGCCGAGAAGCGTCTGATAACGGACGTTTTTGTTGATGTTTTCGGAAAGTTTGGCTATGGCGCGCGGCTGGTCGCCCGCCGGAGCGTAAGGCGCTTTTACCTTGATGTCGGTCACGCGAATTATTTTATACGTAAACCGCCCGCCCCGCTCTTTTTGCTCCGCATGATTTGGCGTAAGACGCAAGGAAAGTGCGCGGTTTTTGCCAAATCACTTTCCAATTTTTTTGTTTTTATAATTTTTTTGTGAAATTTGGGGCAATAGATCAAAATCTGCTCCGTTAGTCACCATGAAAAGCATTTGGGCAAGGACAGCCCGATCTTTGGCCATGGAAGGCCCTAACAAAAATGTTTAGGTGAACTATGGCAAATGCTATTCAGACAATCAATGTTTTGGGCTTTGCCCTGAACGCCATCAATCAACGCAACCAGGCCATAGCAAATAATATTGCCAACGAAAATACTCCCGGTTATCAGGCAAACGTTGTGACTTTTGAAAACTCTTTGGCAAGTGCCCTGCAAAACGGCGGTACGGCCTCGGCCAGCGTAGTCCCGGAAGGTCTTGCTTCCGGCACAAACGGGAATAACGTCAATTTACCCGGTGAAATGGCACTGGAAGTGAAAACCAATTTGGAAAACCAGTCGGTGGCCAATTCCATCAATACGGAATTCTCAATTTTGTCAACAGCGATAAACGGATAGGAGGATCGATAGAGATATGTCAATGTTTCCATCAATTTCGATTGCCGGGAGCGGTCTTTCCGTGGATCAGACATGGATAGACGCGATCGGCGGGAATATAGCAAACGCCCAAGACCAGGTGACTCCCGGCAAGCCCGTTTACAGGGAGCAGTCGGTGGTGGCTGTCCCGCAGGCAAACCTTTCCGTCACCGGACAGGTCGGCGCCGGGAACGGGGTTCAGGTGCAGGCGATCAATCTGAGTGCCGGCAAAGGGATTCTGACATATGACCCCACCAATCCGATAGCCAACAAGCAGGGTTACGTCCTCTCCCCCAATATCAACATGGGACACGAACTCACCACTTTGGTGGAAGCCCAAGTCAATTACGAAGCCGATGCCACCGTGTTGCAAAACTCCGATACGGCTTACAAGAACGTTCTTTCGATTAAGGCTTAAGGCATGATACCTCCCATTCCTCCGATAAGCGGAACGAGTTTTACCGCTCCCGCACAAGCAACCTCCGCCGTTTCGGCAACCCCCTCAGCCGGGGGCGGCGAATTTTCCAATGTTTTGGGGGCGGCAATTAACCAGGTGAACCAGACCATGTCTACGGCCAGCAACTTGGAGTTGCAGGGCGCCACAGGACAGGCCAGCGTGGCAAACGTCACCGTGGCGGCGTCCGAAGCGCAACTGGCGATAGAACTGGTGGCCAATGTGAGAAACAATGCCGTGACCTCTTTCAATTCGGTCATGTCTATGGTGGCGGGTTAAGCATATGGCGGTCCAACCTTTCGACTCCAACAACAGAGCCGGAGACGCCCTGAAACAAGGCAGGCAGCTGCTCTCCGGGTTCAGCAGCGGTCAAAAAACCGTGGCGGCGCTGTTTGGCATGATCCTGTTGTTGATAATTTACTTTTTTTCCACCCACTCCTCCTCCCCCAGCTACGAGACTCTTTACGCGAATCTGCAACCGTCTCAGGCCGGTCAGGTGACGCAAAAATTGAGTGCCGCCGGCGTGCCGTATCAGCTGGGCAGCGGCGGCACGACGGTTTTGGTGCCCGCCCAGTACGTAAACCAGGAAAGAATTGCACTGGCTGAAGCCGGACTTCCTTCGGGAGGCACCATAACTTTCCAAACTCTTGCCGCAACCGGCATTACTTCTTCGCAATTTGTCCAAAACGTCGATTACCAGCAGGCCCTGGAAGGACAATTGGACAGTGTCATCGAATCCATACAGGGCGTGCAAAACGCCCAGGTTTCTTTGGTCATGCCTTCCAATTCCACATTTGCGATCGGCAATACGCAAACCCCCACGGCGTCTGTTCTTGTCGACCTGAACAGCGGCACTTCCCTTACCTCGGGACAGGTGCAGGGCATAGTGCATTTGGTATCTTCGGCGGTTCCCAATCTGTCCGCCAACAACGTCACTGTGGTGAACAACAACGGTAACGTATTGTCCGCCTCCAGCGGTTCGATTTCGGCAAGCACGGATTTGTCGGAAGAAAATACTTATGACAGTGCCCTGGGGGCAACCCTCAACAATCTTCTTTCGCTTGTCGTCGGCACAAACAATGCTTCCGTGCAGGTGCATGCCGTCATGAATTTCAATCAGCTTTCCACGAAGACAAACGGATTTCAAGTGGGAAAAAACGGGAAACCCATTACGGCTCCCACTTCGGTCAACAATACCAAGCAAACTTTTACCGGTACCGGTTCTCAGGCTGCCGGCGTCTTGGGCTCCGGTCAGATACCGACGGCGACCAATCAAAACGGCAAGTATCTTTCTACCCAGTCGCAAACTCAGAATGCGGTGGGGAGCATTACGCAAATTCTTAAGCAGGCACCGGGGCAGGTCGTAAAAACTTCGGTGGCGGTGTTGGTAAATTCGGCCAAAGTAAAAAAAGCGCAGATACCCGCCATCAAATCTCTCATCACCACCGCCGCCGGTCTTAATCTGAAAACGGGGGACACCATTGTGGTCACGGCTCTCCCCTTTGCCCCTCCGCCGAAACAACTGGTATTGGCAAAGACTTCCATGACGGCTTCTCTGTTCGGACACCTTCCCACCCTTGCCCTTCTCATTTTTATCCTTCTCATGTTCTTCTTCACCCTGCGCGCCGCAAAAAAAAGGAAGCCGGTTTTTCAGGAAATTCCCATGACCCCCCTGGCCTCTCTGGGTGTGGGCGACAATCCGACCATCGAATTGCCGGCAGTGCCGACAAGTGGCAATTCCATGTTGAATCAGGCCGATTTTCCCGTAACTTCCGATGTGGAATCTTATATTCAAAGCAGTCCGGATGAAGTGGCACGATTGATGCGCAATTGGTCCGAAGAGCGCGGTAAAGGGCGATAAAAATGAGCGGAGCAACCGAAAAGAGCACTGTGACGGCGGAAACCTCAGCGGAAGACTCGGACGATAAGAAAAAGCAAGGCAAGACTGTCAAGACAAAGTACGAGGAATTGACCGGAATTCAAAAGGTCGCCATAGTGCTTGCTCAGTTGAGACCGGATACTTCGGCAAAACTGATGCAGGCTGTCGGCGAAGAGCAGGCGGTGGTGCTTGCCACGGAAATGGTACGTTTGCCACAGCTCGATCGGGACATCGTGACCAGGGTTCTGACGGAATTCGTCGAAAAAGTCAATGCGACCAGAGCCATCGGGCAGGGAGGCATGGGGCAGGCCAAGCAACTGCTGGCGGCCGTCGTGGGAGAAGAAAAAGCGACGGAAATTATGTCGCAGCTGCAGGGCAAAGTCGCCGTCGGACCTCTTGCCTTTCTTTCGCAGGCCGACCCCAAGCACGTGGTGCCATTTTTGATCGACGAGCATCCGCAGACCGTGGCGGTAATATTGGCCCACATGCCGCCGAATGACGGTTCGCTGTTGCTGGATGCCATGCCCCCCGAATTCCGGGCGGAAGTCGCCCTCAGGATAGCCACCATGGAAAAAGTTCCTCCCGAGGCAATCAGTGTGGCGGCGCAGCAACTGGCGGATAAGCTGAAAGGAGTCGGTTCGGCTTCCGGTTCGGCTCCCGGCGGAATCCCCACTTTGGTCGAGTTACTCAACAGGGTTGACGGATCGACGGAAAAGCAGGTATTGGCGGCTTTGGAAACCAGGGATCCGGAATTGGCGGAGTCCGTAAAAGCGAAGATGCTGACATTCGAAGATGTCATGGCGCTCGACGACAAGACCCTGCAGGTTATTTTCAGGAAAGTCCAAATTACCGATCTTGCCATGGCCACCAAAGGCACCGAGGCGGAAGGCGAAATTGCCGAAAAAATCAACAGAAATCTTTCCGACAGGGCGCGGACAGAGCTGGCCGAGGAAATAGAGATCATGGGTCCGGTCAGAACTTCTCAGGTGGATTCGGCCCAATCTGGCATCGTCAAAATTGCCAGGGAATTGGAAGCCGAGGGTGCCATTACGATAGCCCGCAAGAACGACGAGGTTTTGATATGATCGACGCCCAAATCATACGCCTGTCCGAAGATCAGATTTTGCCGGTCACCCCGGAGGTACTGGAAACGAGTCAATCTTTGATTGATTTGCGTGACAAAGCCCGCTATGACGGATATGCGGAAGGCTACCGGGAAGGTCAGGAAAAAGCCGCGGAAGAAGCCGCAAGGAATCTGGAAAACTTTCAGGCAAAAGCCCGGCAGATTATCACCGTGCTCGAAGAAGCCTTGGAGAGTTCAAAAAACCTGCTGGAGGCCGAGCAGCAAAATTTGGAGCAATATGCCGCCAGGTTGTCCGTGGAAATGGCGGAATCGGTTTTGGACCACGAAATAGCAACCGGCCAAATAAGCGTGCTGGATACGATCCGACACGCTCTTTCCATGTTGCCGGCGACCGGAGAAATAATCGCCAGAGTAAACCCAGGGGACCTGGAGTTCATTCAATCCGCTGACATCGTTTTGCCCTTGCGTCTCGTTTCCGATCAGTCGGTTCAGCCGGCCGGCTGCATTTTGGAGATGGGCTCGGCGATGGTGGATGCCAGACTGGACATGGCGATTCAAAGAATCAAAAAGGAACTGGCAATGAAAGCCGACATCAAATGAGCACTCTGCTGGAAGATCTGCGCGAAGATCTGCTGGCGGCTGCCAAGATTAAGCGTTACGGAAAAGTAATCCGCATGGTGGGCATGTCGATAGAGGTGTCCGGCGTGGACTCGGCGATCGGCGACGGTTGTCTGATCTACCGCGACAAAGAAGGCCCCGTCATGGCCGAAGTGGTGGCTTTGAACGAAGCCAGTTTGGTGTGTCTCCCCTACGGCAGCACCAACGGCTTAAAAATAGGCGCACTGGTGGAACCGCTGTACAGGCCGTTGCCGATTCATGTCGGGCAGGATTTGCTGGGTCGGGTCGTGGACGGATTGGGCATGCCGATGGACGGCGGTGCCGGTTTGTTCAAGCTTGCTCAGGTCAGCGTGGATGCCGTTCCCCCCCATCCTCTGAAGCGGAAGCTGGTGACCGAGCAATTGGAGCTCGGCGTCAAAGTGCTGGACGCTTTCATTCCCTGCGGCAAAGGCCAGAGGCTCGGTATTTTTGCCGGATCCGGGGTCGGAAAATCTTCCCTCATGTCCATGATTATCAGGGGGACGAAAGCGGACGTGTCGGTGGTGGCGCTTATCGGGGAAAGAGGCCGTGAGGTTTCCGAGCTTATCGAACGCGACATAGGAAAAGAAGGTTTAAAAAATTCCGTGGTGGTGGTGGCAACTTCGGACGCCCCGGCGTTGGTGAGGATAAGAGCCGCCTTTACTGCCACGCGGATCGCGGAATGGTTCAGAGACCAAGGGAAAGACGTGCTTTTATTCATGGATTCTCTGACACGCTTTGCCATGGCGCAAAGAGAGGTGGGGCTTGCCGCAGGTGAGCCTCCCGCAACGCGTGGGTATCCCCCTTCGGTTTTTGGTCTGTTGCCGAAGCTTCTTGAACGCGCCGGCACGGCCGAAAGCGGTTCCATAACCGGTCTTTACACCGTTTTGGTGGAGGGTGACGACATGAATGAGCCGATAGCCGACTCGGCCCGTTCGATTCTGGACGGTCACATCCAGCTTTCCCGTCAGATAGCGGAAAAAGGGCATTATCCGGCGGTGGACGTATTGGGTTCCATATCCCGCGTGGCGCCGGCGATCACGAGCGAAACAATGCAGGAGCACCAAATTTCGGTCCGTCGCCTGTTGGCCGCGTACAGGGATTCAAAAGATTTGATAGAAATAAACGCTTATGTTCCGGGAACCGATCCGGACGTGGATGCCGCCATTAAGAAAAAGCCGTTGATTGATGAGTTTACCGCTCAAAAAACCGTCGAATTGTACTCTCTGAGAGAAACGGCGGAAAGACTTCAGCAATTGTTGGCGGGCGGTGAAGCGTGAAACGCTACGTTTTCAATCTGTCCGCCGTTTTGAGGGTACGCAAAGTGGAGCTGGCCTTATCCAGGCAAAGTATCGCTGCCGTTTCGCAAAAATACTTTGCCGTGGGGCAGGATATATTGCGTCTGGAAGAGCGTTACGACTCCGCCATGCAAAGCGCGGAAAACAGCGGCGAGCAACCGACGCTGCTTTACCTGGAACAGGCTTCCCGCATATATAACGATATTGTGGCGCGCAAAAAAGATTTGGCGAAACTGCAGGAGCTTTTGAACCGGGAAAAGCTTTTGGGGATTGAGAGGGAACGGAAAGTAGAAGTTCTGGAAAATATCGACCGCGAAAGAAAACTTGCCTGGCTGCACGAGTGCGACAGAGAGGAATCGATACTTCTGGACGAGATAGGCTCGACAAAATCTCTGATCGCAATGCAAAAAACGGCAAAACGCATTCGCGAGCGCGAGAAACTCGGAAGGGGGGGCCATTATGACAATTGACACGGCTTCCATCCCCGCGCTGTCGCAATTAAATCAGATCCAATCTTTTTTCAATACCATGAAGCCGTTGTCGGGCACGGGCGGTCTTTCCTCGTCTTCTGGCGTCACCAATCCTTTTGAAGTTTTGTTGGCCGGCGAATCGGGCTCGGCTTCGTCTGTTGCGCCTTCTTCTGCCGCTCAGAGCACAAATCTTTTGTCGCAAACCGGGGGCACGGCAACCCTTCCCGCAACCCTGCAGACGGCCATCAACTCCGGAGCCGACGCGTCGGGGGTGGCGATAGTACAGGCCGCCACGAACCAACTCGGCGTCCCTTATGTTTGGGGAGGTTCCAATCCGAGCTCCGGCTTTGACTGTTCCGGGCTCGTGCAGTATGTTTTTTCCACTCTGGGGGTATCGTTGCCCCGTACGGCGGCGCAACAAGAGCAAGTCGGTATGCCCGTGGCAAATTTGGCTTCCGCTCAACCGGGGGATTTGCTCTTTTTCGAACCGGGACAAAACGGCGCACCGCCGGGCCAGGCCGGTCACGTCGCCATTTACATCGGAAACGGCCAGATGATTGCGGCCCCGCAAACGGGACAGGATGTTCAGGTGCAGCCCGTTCCCTCCGCCCCGCTTGCCATACGCAGGATCACTGTTCCGACAACAGGCAATTCCCAGGCGCAAAATGCCGGTTCTTCCCTAGCTGGTTCTCAGATCAATTATTCCGGTTCTTCGGGAGTCACTCCCCAGATCAATTATTCCGGTTCCGTTCCCACTTCTTCGGCGGTATTCGGAGGCAATGCCGGGGTGCAGATGATCGGAAACGTTCCCGTGCCGTTGCAGTACGTATCCCAGATCGAAAACGCCTCCGCATCCACCGGGGTGCCGGCGCCTCTCATCTCGGCAATTCTTTACAACGAATCGCGATTTAATCCCTCCGTCGTCTCCGTGGCCGGAGCCGAAGGCATAGCCCAGTTTATGCCGGGAACAGCGGCCGCCAATAATGTCAATCCCTGGAATCCCGCTTCGGCAATCCAGGGAGAAGCACAGTTGCTGGCCGGTTTTCACAGCGCATTCGGAAACTGGAGCGACGCCATAGCCGCCTATGCGGCGGGAGGTTCCGCCGTTCAGCAGGCCGGTGGAATTCCACAGACCGGCAACACCGGTCAATATGTTCAAAGTGTATTGTCACTGGCACAGATGGGAGTTGGATCATGAGCAAAGTTGCTTTGTCTTCGCAATTGTCGGCCGCTCTTTCCTCCGGACGGACCGCAGGCGTAAAAACGCAACAGGAAAAAGGCGGTTCCGGTACCTCGTCGGGACACGGCCAAAGCGAAGAAAACGCCGGATTTATGGCCTTTGTCGCAAATTATTTTCAAGCGGCAGAGACAAAAGGAGAAAAAGCCGCAGTTCATGCCGGACAGATACCGGCAGAACATAACACCACCGCCGGAAGCGGGTTAAAAGCAGCCGTGCCGACGGAGGCGGGCGCTCATCCGGGCGGCACCGCCGCCACGGAAGGACAAGCGCACCAAAGCGGAAAGGAGGCAAAGCCCGTTCCGGCAAAGCAGGAAGTTTTTCCGTCCGTCGTCTGCCCCGTTTCCGTCGTTGTAACGGCGGCATCGCAGGGAGCAAGCGACAAGCAGCCGGTTCAAAATAACCCCGTCGACGCGGCGGTACAAAAAACGCAGGCGGCGGAAGGACCGTCGGCAAAATTGCATGTGCCCCCCGCCGCCGAACAGAACAACGCGAATCCTTTGCCACACGTCGCCGAACAGAACAATGCGAATCCTTTGCCGCACGACAAAAATCTCCCGACACAGTACCAGGCCAGAAATACCGCTGTCCCGGAACAACAAAATACCTCAGTTTCTGTTCCGACCATATCGGCGGGAAAGAACGCCAGTGCCGGTGCGGCCAAACAGTCAAACCTTGTTGCCGAACCGAATTTGCAAACAGCTTCCGTGTCGTCGGAGGGGAAAAATGGACAGAACTCTTCCGGTACGGCAAAGAACGAAAGCGTTGTGCCGGGCAACGGAGCCAAAAGCGGCCATGCCTCCGTGTCCGTCGGGAGCAATTTTGGGGCTACGGAGACGAAAGCTGTCTTTGCGGCGGGTAATGCCGCTCAGTCTTTTCAAAGTATTCCCGTCGCCGGTTCCGAGGTAACCCCGAGTGTGGAAGCGAAAAATACCGTTATGACAAATGCTCCGGGCTTTTCGGCGGCGACAAAAAACAGCAAAACCGCTGCCTTTATTGATGCGCCGCATCCCGCGCCAAAAGCTGCAGCGGAAGCGAAGCCTTCTTATGCGGCAAGCGATGCGACTGTGGTTGTGCCTTCCGCCCCGAAGGAGGTATCTTCCGTGAGTGTCCCCGTCTCGTCGCAGCAAAATGCCCCTGCTGAATTCATGTCCGGAAATTCGGTGTTTTTTATGCAGTTGTCCCAGGTCCGTCTGCTTTCGAACGGTACATACAATATGAGCGCGGTACTGACTCCGCCGGAATTGGGGAAAGTTGAAGCGGAGGTAAAACTTTCAAACGGCATAATCTCCGTTGCCATCACTTCGCACAGTCCACAAACCCACAATCTCTTGCTGCAACACGGACGGGAGATAGCCGAAACCCTGCAGAGCGATTTGGGCAATGTGAGTTTTTCTTTGCAGCAAGACAAAGGTCAAAGTTTTGGCGGCGGGAAAAATCAGCAAAGCTCCCCTCCCCCCGGCGGCGAACAAACGCCGGCGCAGGGTGAAGAAATGATTTTGCACAGCCTTTATTTGGGTGCAAATTCCCTCCATGTGGTTCTCTAGACAGAAAAAGAAAGGAAAGAAATGATTCAATCTGTCACTCCCCTTACAAACGCTTCCCAGTCAACCGGCTCCGCCGGCGGTTCCGGAAACACAGCTTCGATCGCTTCGGCGACCAACGGTTTGCTGAATCCAAATCAATTTTTATCGTTGTTGGTGGACAGCTTAAAGTATCAGAACCCGCTCAATCCCACCAGCAGCGCGCAATTTCTCAGCCAGCTGGCCGCTTTGAGTCAGGTCCAATCGGAGCAGCAAATAGCCCAGACCCAGCAGGTGGCGGCCGCCACTTCTTTGATAGGACAGGTGGTAAGCGGATCCGACCTGAGCGGAGCCCCCGTTTCCGGAACTGCCACCGGTTTTTCGATAACCCCAAACGGGCCGACCATCAACGTGGGTTCCAATACCATCTCGCTCGGTTCGATAGATTCCGTGGGGCCGGTTCCCGCCGGCACCGCTTCGCAGAGCTCATCCTCGGCCGCCGCCGGCACCGCGGCCTAAATTTTTATGAAAGGAAGTGCAAATTTTAAACAGCAGAAAACAGAGACTATAAGACAACTACGACATTTAGAAAGAAAGGAACATATATATGACAATACGTTCACTCGCTGCCGCAGACTCGGGTATCTCCACCATGCAGACGGCTATTGACACGATAGGAAACAATGTGGCAAACGCCAGTACAAACGGTTACAAATCAACCACGGCCCAGTTTGAGGATGTGTTGACGGAGCAATTGACTCCCGCCAGCTCAGCCTCATCCACGCTGGCAAGCACGAATCCATCAACCATCGGAGCCGGTGCACAGCTGGCCGGGATGGAAACGAATTTTGCCGAAGGGGCGATAGTTCAGACCGGAGTGCCGACCGACTCTGCCATCCAGGGAAACGGGTTTTACATAGTAAAACAGGGCGGCAACACTTATTATACCCGAAACGGTTCATTCCAATTGGACGTCAACGGGGTGTTGTCGACTTTGAACGGCGGCATAGTGCAGGGTTGGTCCGGCACCACCCCGACGACCGGACCCACCGGACCCATCACCATCCCATCCAATTTGACCATCGCTCCTCAGGAAACAGCCAATGTGGACATGGGCGGCAATATTCCTTCGGGCGGTACGGCCTTTACCACCACTGCGACGCTGTATGACGCCCAAGGCAACCAGGTTCCCCTGACTCTTACCTACACACCCACGGGAACCGCCAACCAATGGACGATGCAGGCCACCGTAAACGGACAGAAGCTGTTTGCCTCCGGCATAACGTTAAACTTTAATGCCTCCGGCCAGCTTACCAGCTATGCAGTCGACGGAGGGGCGACGACCACGGTGACCGGCCAGTCGAGCATTGCCACAACGCAGCCGATGCCGACCGGATTTCAGTGGAACGAAACAAAATTAAACTTTGTTTTCCCGGCCCCGAGTACTTCTCAGGCGGTAACTCAGTACACCACCAGCCAAACCGTCGGGGTTACGAATCAGGACGGGTATACCCAAGGCGCTTTGCAGTCTTGGTCGATAGGTCAAAACGGCATTATTACTGGAACGTTTACCAACGGCCAGTCCCAACAATTGGGCACGATTTCTCTGGCCAATTTCACCAATCCGGGCGGCCTGGAAAACATGGGGAATTTGGATTACCAGTCAACTGCCGCATCCGGACAGCCCCAGGTGGGCGTTCCGGGGACCAACGGGAGCGGGACTTTATTGGGCGGAGCACTGGAGCAGTCAAACGTGGACCTGGCCAGCCAGCTGACAAATTTGGTGGAGGCGCAAACAAATTATGAAGCCGACACGAAGGTAATTTCGACCACGCAGACGGTCCTTCAGGCGCTGGTAACCAACGCCTGATCTGTTTTAGCGGTTGTTTGTTTGTGTAATTTTCATTGTAAATAAGGCAAAACACGATACATGGAAGGGCAAATCCAAACCGACTCCTGTCGTTAGAGCATACGATGCCGGAGCAAAACAAGACATCTGATCCGCAAGGAACGGCCGTTTTCTTCTTGCTCCAGCATCAACCGGGAATCGCGGTTCTCGGAAGCGACGGGAGATCGGTCTGTGATTTGGGTAACTACTAAAGACGGTTCACGGCTGGCATTGAATATCGACCGGATCGAACGCGTGGAATTGAACCCGATATCTCCGACGAAAGAATCCAATATTTTTTTTGTGGGAGGAGGGCGTTTGACGGTTGCGGAACCTCCGGAAAAAATAGTGGAAGAGATCATGGAGAGCAAAGCCCAGACCATTGCCCTCTCTCTTTCCATGTCCACCTATTTGGACAAAAATACAAATTTAGTCGACATACCAAAACTTCACGTTTTTCACCCTGAGGAACCAACTCCATGACGCCTGTCGGAATATTCGTAGCACTCGGTTCGATTATGATGTCGATGATCATGGATCACGGCAAGCCCACTTCTTTGATCAACATTCCGGCCATGCTCCTTGTTTTCGGAGGCACGGTGGGCGTATCGATAGCCGGAGTCAGAAAAAAAGATTTCAAACCCATCCGGGGTGCATTTAAAGCGGCTTTGCGGCAAAAGAAGAAAAAGACCTGGAACGCTCCCGAGTTCGCCCAACACCTGATGGAGGTCTCCCGTGAGGCAAGAACGGCCGGTTTGTTGGCGCTCGAAAACGGTTTGCCGGAAGCAAAAAAAGACCCTTTTCTCAAAACGGGCGTGGAACTCATCACCACCACCAGCGATCCGGAACGCGTTCGCTCCGTCTTGGGAGCCGAAATCAACGGTATGAGGGCCCGCCATAAGGTCGGCATCAAATACTTTCAGGACATGGGCGGTTTTGCCCCGACCATCGGCATTATCGGTACCGTCATGGGTCTTGTCCGGGTGTTGGGCAACCTCAGTCAGCCGTCCAGCCTGGGTGCGGCCATTGCCAGTGCGTTCACCGCCACCCTGTGGGGAGTCATGAGTGCCAATATATTTTGGATCCCCATTTCCAATAAGCTGAAAACCCTTACCGACGACGAAGTGAGAAGGAAAGAACTCGTCATCGAAGGCCTTCTGGCGATCCAGGAAGGTCTGACGGGTCCGCAGTTGAAAGACAGGTTGGATCCGTTCCTCGCTCCGCGCGAAAGAGACGGGGGCAAAGGGAAAAAGGATAAAAAAGCGGTAAAGCAGGATGAGGCGGCGGCATGAGCGGGCCCCATGCCGGAAGAGCCAGGAAAGACGCCGGCGGAGATGTTGAGGAAGAACATGAAGGCGGCATGGAAAGGTGGCTTCTTACCTATTCCGATATGATCACCCTTTTGCTGGCCCTTTTTATCGTGCTTTACGCTCTTTCCAGTTTGAATAAGGTCAAATATGCCGAATTTGCCAAAGGCCTCAAAACAAGTTTCAACAACGGCCCCAGCCAGCCCTCTTCTTCAAGGACCGTTACCAGCAAGAAATTGGGAAAACTCAAGATAACCAAAGGGGCTGCTTCCCTTTCTCAACTCGAGAAACAAATACAGCAGGCTTTAAAAAAGGCAGGACTCATCCATGATGTGAATATTTCCATCCAGGCACGCGGCTTGATAGTTTCTTTGGTGACGGGAAAGACATTTTATTCAAAAGACTCCGCGGCGCTTTCTCCGGTCGGCGAAAGAGTCGTGAATGTGGCCGGATCCGTGATAGCCAAGCACACGAATCTGGTCAACGTGGACGGGTATACGGATAATGAACCGATATTGGGCGGGCCGTATACGAGCAATTGGCAACTCAGTGCCCAACGGGCCGTTGTGGTGGTTTTGGCACTGCAAAATGAAGCGCATGTCAATCCGACGAGACTTTATGCCGTTGGTTTTGGACAGTACCATCCGATTGTGCCGAATATTTCTCCGGCCAATCAGGCTAAAAACAGAAGAGTGGAAATAGTTGTATCGCCGCCGGGAAAAAAGGTAGTGCTGCCATGATAACGGTTGTACCGTATGATTTTAGACGGAATGAAACTCTGGACAGGCATCAAAGGCGCGCTCTGAATGCCGCCATTGATTTCTTTATTCGTCACGGTTCTGTGAGCATTTCCTCATCTTTGCGCAAAGCCTGTCAGATTACCCTTGTCGACGTAACGGAGATGACTTGGAAAGACATCACCAACAAACTCGGGGAAAAGCCGTACATGGCGACTTTTGGCGTCGAGCCTTTACAGGGAAGACTTTTTGCGGCCATGCCGCTGCAAGACGCCGTCCGGATCATCGACTTTCGCCTGGGCGGCGGCACACTTCCGCCGTTTGAGCGTCACAGCGATCCGACCGATACTGATTTGGCAATTTTGGCAAGCGTCATGGAATCTCTGATCGGGGAATTGGGTATCGCTTTTTCCAAACAGGGACTTGTCAAAATCGTTCTGTTGTCTCAGGAAGCAAGCAGACAGTATTTGCAAATTGCCGGTCAGTTCGAGCTGTTCTTAAAGATCGAAATTGAAATAAACATTTTGGATGAAACAACCGTGCCCCTCTATCTGATTTTTCCGATCGTTTTGATAAGGGGGATTATCCGCGATCTGCAACTCGGGGTCGACGAGAAAGAAGACGCTGTAAAACTGCTCGACAAAGAAGTTATTTTAAAGACCCCGATCGATGTATGGTTGGAAATTCCGCCAATTCCGATTACGCCGGAAGCCATAGCGCAACTGTCCCCCGGTGACGTCATACCTTTTTTCTACCCGGTATCGGCACCGCTTGACATCATGGCGGAAGGCGTGTTGGTGGGAAAAGGCAAACAATACGCGATCGGATCGAAAATAGTGTGTTCCGTCTCTGAGGAGGTAAATAACAATGACGACTGATGCTGTCGAGGAGGCAAAGATCCTGAATGATCAGGATGATATCTGGAGTGCCAGATCTGCTCGGCTAAAAGACGTGCATCTTATGATAAGTGCCCAAATTGGCCGTACCAAACTTCCCATCAGGTCTGTTTTGGATTTGGCGGTCGGACAAGTCATCGAACTTGACCGGCAGGTGGGCTCGCCCATCGATATAGTGGCCAACAATGAGATTATTATCGCCAAAGGCGAGGTAGTGGAAGTAAACGGTGAATACGGGGTGCGTATTACGGAAGTAGTGAACTCCGCGGTAAGCTGATGTCTACATTCAATCTTTTTCTGCACACATTTTTTGCTTTGGCAATCGTTTTACTTGCCATTGCTCTTTTTTCTAGATTTATGAAAAAAGGCAGCAAGATCAGATATAAAACTTCTAAGGCTGTGTCAAAGCCATTTTCCATAGAAATTATTAACAGAAAAAATATTACACGGCACAGCTATTTACTTGTCATACAAATAGACGGGAAATCATTTTTACTTTCCGTCACCCAACAGTCAGTCAATCTGATTTCCGCTCTGGAAGGCAATCTCGAAGAGCAAACAGCCGTAAGCAGTTTTAACGGAAAAGAATTATCGGATTTATTTGGAAGTACCGATACTGACAGAACTTATGGGTCGCCATGGAAGGCAACACCCAGGCAAACGCCGGTGGCATGGGATGCCTTTATAGAGAGATTGCGTGAAATGACTGTGCGACACTAGGAGAAAAGCAGTCGCTGCGCAAAAAAATTCTTGGAGACTTCGTTGCAGAAACAAATTCGCCTCTTCTGCTGCACAGCTGATCAATTTATTATAAAGCAAGACGGAAAAAAATTCTTTTTTGTTTTCTGCTCTGATTTTGCCGGAAGCCCGACAAAATGAGTGCTCATCTTTTGGCATCCGCTTCCCCCAGCGTAAATATAAATCTCAACGGGCTCCGTTCCCCTTCCAGTGCCCTTGTCATTCTGATTGCCCTGACGCTTTTATCGATAGCGCCTTCTCTCCTGATACTGCTGACGGGTTTTACCAGAATTTTTATCGTTCTCGGCCTGACACGAAACGCATTGGGCCTGCAAAATACTCCCCCCAACCAGGTAATAGCCGGTCTTGCTCTTTTTATAGCTTTGGCAATCATGTCGCCGGTTCTGAGCCAGATAAACTCGGTGGCCGTTCAGCCGTATTTGCACGGCAAAATAAATGCGACGCAAGCCATTGACAAGGGAGAGGTCCCCTTGAAGACCTGGATGCTCAAGCAAACCAGGGATACGGAACTGTCCATGTTTGCCAACTCGAATCACGAGTCCATCAGGCACCCGATGAGCCTGCCCATGACAGTGGTGATTCCGGCTTTTGTGCTCTCCGAAGTGCAAACGGCTTTTATTATAGGCTTTGTCATTTTCCTGCCGTTTATGATAATAGACCTGGTGGTTGCTTCCGTACTGATGTCGATGGGTATGTTTATGCTGCCACCCACCTTGGTGTCTTTGCCTTTTAAGATCTTATTATTTGTATTGGTAGACGGCTGGTCCCTCGTCGTCCATTCTCTGTTGGTGAGTTTTCATTAAGTCATGACTTCCGCCACCACCGTTACCCTGGTAGGACAGGCCATAGTACTCATTGCCGAGTTGTCGGGACCGATTCTGATCGGCACTCTGGTGGTCGGTCTTGTCATATCCCTTTTTCAAGCCGTCACATCCATTCAGGAGTTTACGCTTACTTTTCTTCCGAAGCTGCTCGTGGTGGCGCTGATACTGGCATTGTCGGGACATTGGATGATAACAGAAATTACGGACTACACCACTCAGTTATTTTCCCTGATACCAAAATTGATATCGGGATAATGATCCATATTCCGCTTGTCGACGTAATAGCATATTTTTTGGGCTTTGTGCGGGCCACGGCTTTTTTGTTTGCGTGTCCGCCTTTTACGACCTCAGCCATTCCTTTCCAGGCAAAAGTCGGCATTGCCTCAGGTCTTTCTTTGGCGGCTCTGCCAGGAATAAGTCACGAATCATTAATTACCTCGACGCCGGCATTGGTGGGATCTTTGGCCCTGCAGGCTTTACTGGGATTTTTGATAGGCTTTGTCGTACAACTTTTTATAGGGGCGATTCAAGCTGCCGGGGCGGTCATCGATCAATTTTCCGGCCTGAATCTTCCGCCCTCCATCGATCCCCTGAGTATGGATCAGGCCCCTTTGATATCAAAAACATACGAGTGGGTCGTCACGGTACTTTTCTTTTCCACCGGTGCGTATGTTTTGGTGTTCCAGGGGTTTGAAAGAAGCTTTTCCGTCTTTGGGGCCACCTTGCCCCTTTCCTATTTCAGGAATATCTCGTCGCTTTTTGTTTCCGACATGGTCAGGTTTTTTGCCGCCAGCATAGAGATAGCGGCTCCTTTGGTTGCCGTAGTATTTGCGGCTCAGGTGCTGCTCGGCTTGTTGGCCAAATCTGCCCCTCAGGCAAATGTGTACGCCCTCGGCTTTCCTTTGCAGCTGCTGGTGGTGGTGTTTACACTCTCTTTGGCCGTTTTGGCTCTGCCAAACGATGTCATATCTCTTACGCAAAAGGTTGCTTCACAGTTGTTCGGGGGAGGTCCGTAATGGCCGACAAAGGGCAGAAAACAGAACAGCCTACCCCAAAGCGCCTCAAAGAAGCCCACAAAGAAGGCAGATTTGCCAAATCACCGGACTTGGGTTCGTGGCTGAGTCTTACGATACTGATTTTTCTTTTGCCGACTCTTGCCGGGAGAGCAGCCGCCCGGATTATAGATTTTTTGACATCCGCTTTTTCTACCATGGGAAATGCAGCGCCGATGCAGACAGTGGGGATTTTGGGCAAGGGGCTTTATACTGTTTTGGAGGCCGTCATTCTGCCGGTTTCCCTGATAGGTGTGGTGGGCATCGTTTCTTCCCTGGCGCAGACAAAAATGAAATTGTCTCCGGGTGCCCTCGGATTTAAGTGGAGAAAAGTTTCCCCACTTGCCGGAATCAAAAAAATATTTTCTCCTTCCGGACTCTGGGAGTTGGTAAAAAACGTGATCAGACTGATGCTCCTTTTGGGGATCGGTTACGAGACCATGCACGTTATTGCGGTGCAGATCTTGACGCCAAACAACTCCAACTTGGCATCCACTCTCGACCATACTTCCGGGATGCTTCTCGGCGCGCTGAGGGCGTTGTCCCTTACCGCCTTTCTTTTGGCGGCATTTGACTACATGTTTCAGCGCCGGCGTCACAACCAGTCAATGAAAATGACAAAAGAAGAAGTAAGAAGGGAAATGCGCGAACAGGAAGGTTCCCCAGAGGTAAAAAGAGCCCTCCGCAAACGGAGACGGCGCGTGTCCAGGTTGCAGTTGTTGGCGGCGCTAAAAGAAACAAATGTGGTGGTGGTGAACCCCACTCACTTTGCGGTTGCCCTTCGCTACGATAAAGCAAAAGACAAAGCCCCGAAAGTATTGAGCAAAGGGGAAGACGAAGATGCTCTGGCCATACGTTACGAAGCCATCAGACTTCACATACCTATTGTTGAAAATCCGCCTTTGGCCAGGATACTTTATGATACCTGTGAGATAAATGACGAAGTGACAGTGGAGCTTTATCAAAGGGTGGCCAAACTGTTTGCTTTTGTCTACTCCCTCTCCCCCACGGCAAGGCAATTGATAGACATACACAAAATGGCCTATTCGCAGTGAAGAGGAAAATTTTTTCCGATATCTGCCTTCATTGCGGCAAACTTTGGAAATAACGGTTCGTTATATACTAAGAGCCAGGATGGCGCGTTTGTAAGTCAAGGATCGACTTGGAATGTACTTACAGGAGCGACCGTTGGCTGATGCTACCAAACCTTCTTCTCTGGCAAAGAATGTGACATCCTTCAAACTTCTTGCCGTACCATTGGCAGTTGTTCTGGTGGTCGTTATGTTGGTCGTTCCCCTTCCGAGTTTTATTCTTGACATTCTTATTACTATCAATATCACTGCCGCAATGCTGGTTTTGCTTACGGCAATGAACGTAAAAAAGCCTTTGGAGTTTTCTGTTTTTCCCACCCTGTTGCTCATGCTTACGGTATTTCGCCTGGCCCTGAACGTAAGTGCCACCCGGCTGGTGCTTCTGCACGCGTATGCCGGAGTTGTCATTCAAAGTTTCGGACATTTTGTCATAGGCGGTTCGGTCCTCGTCGGGCTGGTTGTTTTCCTGATTTTAATTATCATTCAATTTGTTGTCATCACAAGCGGATCCGGAAGAGTGGCGGAAGTGGCGGCCCGCTTTACTCTCGATGCCATGCCCGGCAAACAAATGGCCGTCGACGGTGAACTGGCCAGCCAGCTGATTACGGCGGAACAGGCAAAGCAGCGCCGGCAGGAAATATCCGAGGAAGCCGATTTCTACGGCGCCATGGACGGAGCTTCAAAATTTGTGCGCGGGGATGCCATAGCGGCCATAGTCATTACCCTGATCAATCTCCTCGGCGGATTTGCCGTCGGGGTGGTGCAACACCACGACGCCTTTTCAAAGGCAGTTTCCACTTATTCCACGCTTTCCGTGGGAGACGGGTTGGTCAGCCAGATTCCGGCTCTGCTGCTGTCTTTGTCAACCGGCATCATAGTTACGAGAGCCGCCGGGGAAGATGATTTCGGCGGCAATGTTTTGTCGCAGCTCTCCCGTTACCGCCGGGTCGTGAGAACGGCGGCCGCCGTAATTTTTATTTTGGGTCTTTTGCCGGGACTCCCCAAAGTGCCATTTTTGTTGGTGGGTGCGGTTTTGTTTGTGCTCGCTTCCAGACTTCCCGGAGACATCACGGAGCCGGAAGAGGTTGTCACGGAAACCCTTCTTCCCCCGCCGCCTTCCCCGGATGCCCCGGCGCAGCTGGCAAAAGAGGCAAAAGTCATGCCGCTTGAGTTGGAGCTCGGACTTGACGTTATCGATCTTGTGGATCCGCGAAAGCGCGGCGATTTGTTGGAAAGGGTCAAAGGTTTGCGGCGGGCCCTGGCGCACGAATTGGGAATAGTAATACCGCCCATTCATGCCAAAGACAACGATCAACTCGCCCCCACCCATTATGCCTTTAGGATACACGGAGTACAGGTGGCCGAGGGCGAAGCGCCCCCCGGTTTGCTGCTTGCCGTCGGAGACGGTTTGGAACACTTGGACGGCATAGAAACCCGCGATCCCGCCTACGGCGGCAGGGCGAAGTGGATATCCCCGGAACTGCGCTACAGGGCCACCGTGACGGGAGCCACGGTCGTCGAACGCTCGGCGGTCGTCACCACCCATTTGGCGGAAGTCATAAGGAAATACGCCGGAGAACTCCTCACGCGACAGGATGTCAAACTGCTTCTCGACTCCGTCAAGACGGAACATCCCGTGGCCATTGAAGAGATGGCTGCGGCAAACATAACGCTCGGACACATTCAAAACGTTTTGCGGAACCTTCTGGACGAACAGATTCCCGTCAAAGACCTGGTAAGAATTATCGAAGCCGTCACCGATCAGGCCGTTACCCAGGTGCGGGACATGGACAGCCTTACCGAAGCCGCCAGAATGGTTCTCGGTCCTCAGATAACGGCTCTGTACGCCCGCAACTCCGTCGTTAACGCCATTGTCTTGGAGCCGGTTATCGAACAGGAGTTGCTGTCGCGTCTGCAGGTGACAGACCGCGGAAGATATTTGGGCAACTCTGCGGAAGAGTTGGAGCAGTTGATAAATCTCATCCAAAGTACTTATCTTTCGGCGGAAAATTCCGGGAAAACACCGGTGCTGATCTGTTCCAGTTACATACGTCCCGCGCTTCGCAGACTTCTTTACACAAGATTGCCGAATTTGAAAATTATTTCGGCCGTAGAAGTGGCTTCAACAGCAAAAATTAACACGATAGGAGTGGTATATCATGCAGCAACTGCTAAGGTTTGAAGGTTCCTCCCTGGAAGAAGCCAGGAAAAATGTCGTATCGGCTACCGGCAAAGACGTAGACGAACTGGAAGTAAAACGACACGGCCGCGAACTTTACGGCGGTCTGTTCGGCTTTTTCCAGAAAACGCGTTACGTTATCGAAGTGTCGCCGTACGAAGAAAAATCCCGAATATCCAACCCCCTTAACGCTTATTCCGCACCGGGCAATGCCGTTGTCGACGGAGGCCATACCCTTCAGCCGAAGAACCCAAATCTAAAAAGTCTGGATCAGATGGCGGAGACAACCTCAGATTCGGTAGAGGTTAATTTTGATCATGAGCTGCAAATGGTTTTACAAGATGCAAATATACTGGTAAAAAATAGTAACTATGACAAAGGAGAATATGCAATGGCACCAATTGCCGATACGGTAGATAAATTTAATGACTACGGATTATATAGAAATACCGAGCATACTTTTACACCCGCTGCGGTATTGACAGAGGAAAATCTGAGTCCCGTCCAAAAAGAAATCGCCGTCTCTCTCAACCCGTTATTGAGAGAGACCGCCCCTCTTTCACGGGACACTCTTTACGAACTTTTGCGGCTGGATAGCCTGAATGACAAATTCGGGACGGAAGTCACCTCTCTTTTGGCCAAACTCAAGACTCCTCCCCCGCTGCCCATCAAGGGCTCTTTTATCCTGGGAATTATAGGTGAGATGGAGCTGGCTTTGAAGTCGTATGAAATCTTCCGTGCTTCTTATGGGGAAAATGTCGACCTGGTTGTCATGAGCGACCGGACCGCTGCCAAAAACTCCGTCGCGCTGAGGGCAAAGTCCGCTCACGAATTGGGTGAGATCGTGATGGAAAAGCGCCTTGCTCAGCAAAAAACGGTTGTGGTGTTCGATCAAAAATCATACCTGGATACTCTGCAAAAATCCATCATGGTTTCCGTTCCGGATCCTCTTTGGGCCGCGGTTGATTCTTCCACCGACCAAAATCAAATAAATGCCTTGGACCTCTGTGTGAACGGGATAGACGCGCTGATGCTTTACGACATCGCTTTGGCCGACAACCCTCTCCGCTTTTTGGACGGGAAATGGCCGGTTGCCTTTGTCGACGGGTGGACGGCCTCCCGGGCGGCCGTTTTGACAAAGCTCCTGGAGGCCGCTGAGAGGAAATGAAGAATTATTTATTTCTGAACGACCTTGTGAGATTCGGGCCATTCGCCACGGTGCTTTTGGCCACACTGGCTTCGTTTGAGAGTATAAGAGAGTTTATGGCCGGGCAAGTGACCCTGCCGACAATGGTCGAGCGTTACTTCGTTGCTTTTTTGCTGGCGACGCTGGCGGTTCAGCTCTTCACAAAACTTATTTTTAGCTATACAAAAGATCCGAATATGTCGTCCGTGCGCATGGAGACTAAGCAACAAAGCAAAAAAGGTAAGAAAGGTTAAAGATGGAAGGCAACAACATATATGAGCGTGCCGTTAGCGGTAACGTGAACGAAAAAAATATCGCCTTATTGGATAAAACCGATACTTCTTCAGGTAATTTTCCGGGAAATCCTTTTCCGACCATAAATCCCTGGGAAGAACAGACCAAACAGAACCAACAGGATGATCAAGATTCCAGGTTGGAAAGGTTTACTTCTGCCACAAGGGACCTTTTACAGGCGGTATTGGGTTTGGAATTCCAGATAGCCGCCATGATTTCCCTGACGGAGCACTTCGGCTCCCGTTACAACGTCAGGGCGACCTCTGAGCTCCAGTCGTCTTCGGACAAAGTTCATATGGCGGAGACAAAACGCCTTACCGTTATGCCGGCCGTCTTGGAGAGTCTGGGTCTGTATGACAAAGCCGATTTGCGGGAGATAGCGGCATGTGCTCCCCAGCCCTTTGGCGGAATACTCTCCGATGCCAGAATCGATCTGATCAGGGCAAAAGAACGGGTAGCCATCCTGAAGGCCAGTGCGGAAGAAGTGCTGGGCCGGCGGATAGCACTGGCCGAAGAGGCTTTGCATTCTCCGGATGCTCCGGGAGAAGCAATATATGGCAGGGGAAGGGTGGCGATACCGCATATCGTTAGCAATCTCTTGTAAGGACTGAAATTATGAGTGATCTGAGTCTTCAAATATCGGCATCCGCAATAGCGGCCGATCAAGCCCAATTGGACACGGCGGCCAATAACTTGGCCAATATCTCTACGCCCGGCTATGCCCAACAGGTTGTAAATTTGTCGGATTTCAGTCCCTCAACCGCTCAGGGCGTCGGAGAAGGCGTGCAGATCGTATCCGTCACGCAAACTACTTCGGCTTTGGATGAACAGCAAAATTTGATTGCCCAAGGCCAGCTGGGAGCGGCGAACGAAAGCTCACAGATCATGGGTCTGGCCCAAAACAGCTTTCCCGAGCCCAGCTCTTCCGGCCTGCAATCTCAGCTCAGCACTTTATGGTCGGACTTATCCAATTTGGCCACACAGCCGAATTCCCAGGCGGCCCAGCAGCAAGTGGTACAGGATGCCGCAAACGTTGCCGCCACCATGAACACCACGTATACTCAGCTTTCCGGCGTTTCCCAACAGTTGGTCGCCAACTTGGGGGGAACGGGCAGCTCAAACGGAGGATACGTGCAGCAGGCCAACCAATTGCTCTCCGAGATCGCCAACCTGAACGGTTCCATCATCGCCGCCCACAACGGCGGTCAGGACATAAACGCACTGAGCGATCAGAGGCGTGCCGCCGTCAATTCGCTCGGCACGCTGCTCGGCGTAAGAACGGTGGCGGAGGCCAACGGAAGCATAACGGTTTTGTCCGGAGGAATCCAGCTGGTCTCCGGAACCAATGCCGTGCAGCTGAACACAACCGGACAGCCCGCCACGGCCAACCTGGCCGTCGAGACGGCCGCCGGCAACGTACTGCCTTCCGGCGGACAGATAGGGGCGCTGCTGCAGGCGGCAAACGTAACGATTCCTTCCTACCTTACCCAGTTGTCGAACGTGGCAAACTCTTTGGCAACCAATTTGAATACACTGCAGTCCCAGGGGGTGAGTTCCGCCGGCGTGCCGGGTCCGACGTCAGCCGCTGCCGCTCCCCCGTATGCGGGTGCGACATTGCCGAGCATATTTGTCGACAACGGTTCTGCCGCCGCTTACACCGCCGGATCGACTTCCGCTTCCACGATAGCCATAAATCCGCAATTGCTGGCAAACCCCACTCTCATAGCCACGGCCTCGGGGACATCTACGGCCGGTGTGGCAACCATAGATCCCACGACGGCCCAGGCAATGGCAAATGTCGGACAGTTGTCAACCGGTCCCAACAGTATTTATCAAGCTCTTGTTTCCGGTGTCGGCAACAACGCCGCTCAGGCCAACAACGCCCAATCCGTGACCCAGGCGATGGCAAGTTCCACTTCGGCACAACTCCTTAGCGTCGAAGGGGTAAGCACAAACGAACAGACGGTCAACATGTTGAGTGCCCAACAGGCTTATCAAGCCAGCGCGGCTGTGATAAATTCTACGACGACGGCACTGAATGCACTTTTGGCGGCGGTATAAAATGAGAATAACCGATTTAACACTCACAAACCAACTTTCCGGCAGTCTGCAAAGCCAAGAGCAGACCATCAACAATTTGCAGAACCAGCTCGGTTCCGGTACCTCGCTTTTGACTCCTTCTTCAAATCCGATAGCTGTATCCAACGTTTTGAATTATCAAAACCAGCTTTCGCAGGTAAACGCCCAACAAAATAACGTGACGACCGCACAGTCCTGGCTGGGATTGGCGAACTCGGCGGCGTCGCAAACCGTATCGACCATGCAACAGTTGCGGACTACCCTGCTGCAGGCCTTGAACTCCGGAGTCAATAACGCACAGTCCTATAACGCAATGGCCCAACAGGTTCAGGGAACGGTAAAAGAATTGCTGGGACTGGCCAACAGCAGTTACGGGCAGACTCAGATTTTTGCCGGCACGGCTTTGGTAAATCAGGCTTTTTCTTCCTCGGGAACCTATAACGGCAATTCCACCTCTTTTACGATCGACGTGGGTTCCGGAGCACCGGTGTCGGCATCGGTTCCCGGAGACCAACTTTTCGGAGGGGGAACCTCCGGCGTACAAAGTATTTTTACGACCATTCAAAATATTGTTACGAACCTGCAGGCCGGGCCGGGTGCCGCCTCGTATGCCGGATTGCAGGCCGACATGACGGCTTTGAATGCCAATCTGAGCCAGGCCGGGCTTGCCGCGGACCGTATCGGGGAATCGTTGCAACAGGTAAATGCCGCAAGCACCGCCAATCAAAGCACTTCCACGGAACTGCAAACCGCAATTTCCAACCTGGGATCGGTCAACATAGCAAATGTTTCAACCACCTTGCAGGCGGATCTGACGTCATATCAGGCTGCCTTGTATGCGGTATCCAAGGCGGTTCCTGAGACGCTGGCGCAATTCATCAATTAGTAAGGGCATCTATGACCCGGAAAGGACAGGATGTGCCACTGGCAACAGAACTCAGGGTGCTCCCGGCAGTAGACATTGATTTTCCCATAGGCATACCGGGGCTTCGCGGCGTAAGGAAGTTTAGGCTTGAGCCTTTGGGTTCTGAAGTGAAAGAAAATGCCGTAAATCCGTTCGGGAAACTGATCGCGCTGGAGCCGGTGCTTCTCGCCGACGGATCTTATGCCGAGGCTCTGAGACTTATTGTGGCAGCCCCCGGTCTGTTGTGGCCGGACTATAAAGTCGAAGTGGACGACAACACATTGGAGTTGCTGGAAATCGGAAGCGCTGAAGAGACCGCTGCCTTGGTGGTTGTGACGCTCAAAGAAACTTTGGCCGAATCCACGGCCAATCTGTTTGCTCCGATCGTATTGAACACCAAGAAGTATATCGGAGCCCAAATCTTGCCTCAAAGGCACACCGAGGACTTAATTGCAACCATCCACACACCGTTACCACAATTTATAAGGTAATATCAATTACATAATGTTAACACTCACACGGGCAGTCGGAGAAAAAATATTAATAGGCGACGACATAGTCATTGAAGTAAGAGCCGTTGTGGATTCCACCCACGTAAGGATAGCCGTAGAAGCTCCCCGACAGATTCCCGTACATCGCGCCGAACATTTTGCCGCCGTATCGCAGGCCAACAGAGAGGCTGCCGTCACACTCACTGTCGGTGACGAGAGCTTGTTGCATGAAATCAAGCGGGAACCGGCCACAGTGACTCTTGAGGGCGACGCAAAAGAATCCATAACAAGTGAAACTTAAAGCAATACTGCTGACTAATTCATAAGCTTATCTTTGATTTTTTTACATAAATACTTGAATTTATATTTAATATATGCAAATATGTTTCTGTAAAAGTCCTATCGGGAAAGAAGACCAGTGTGACGGATGAGAATGCCCCAGTTCCTGCGGCTCAATATAAGTTTGCGATAGTCACGGCTGATTCTCCCGCCAACAACATATCGGCAAGTCCTTATTTTGGCCACATAGCCAATCTCTTCTATTATGGGTTGCAGCATCTGGGTTGCGACGTTCAACTGACAACCTCCCCTTTTGCAAAGGACAGGATTCCGATTATTTTTGGCGCACACATTATCCCCGAGACGGCAGCCATACCGGAGAACGCCGTTATTTTCAACACTGAGCAATATAACTCCCCTTGGTTTGGGGAAAACTATATTGAGTTGCTTAAAAAACACTTTGTTTTGGATTACTCGCCGACAAATATCAAATATTTGAATGAACTTGACATTGTAGCCCGTCATGTCAGATTAGGCTATGTTCCGGAAGAAGATCTCAGGCTTGCATCTTCGCCGGAAGAGGAAAAAGACATAGACGTTCTTTTTTACGGTTCTTTGAATCAGCGGCGTACAATGCTTCTGGAATTACTGTCCGTGGAAGACATCTCGGTGCACGTAGCTCAAAACATGTTTGGCAAAGACCTTGATGCTTTGATCAGGCGAGCGAAAACGGTCATCAATATTCACTATTATGACGCAAAACTTTTTGAAATAGTGAGAATAAATTACCTTCTTTCTAACGGCGTGTGCGTAATATCGGAAAACGGCGATGACCCCATGGAGAAAGACTACGGGGAGTCCCTGATATTTTCCGACTACGACGATTTGGCGGAAACTGTTTTGGCCACGCTGGCCGACCAAGAGAAAATCAAAGCCCAGCGGGAAGCCGCCAGATCGTTTATGCTGCGGCGGCCTCAGGGGGAGCTCCTGTCGCAGGACCTGCTCCCCTACATCGAAGAGACGCACAACTCTTCTTTGGCAACCAATTTCCCTACCGTGATCAACATCGGAAGCGGCAAAGACTTTAATAAATTTTATCTGAACTTGGATATCTTGGAAGAAACATACCCGGATATTGTTTATGATATCACGCAACCTTTTGATGAAAAAAATTTGTCTTTTCAAACAACGCGGTTTGGTGCAATACAGTTGCATGAAAACAGCATCGATACCATTATTGCCAACGATGTACTGGAACACTTGCCAGATCTTATCAGCGCCATGACAACCTGTTTACATCTGCTGAAACACGGCGGCAAAATGAAAATCAAGGTTCCTTATGATCTCTCTTACGGCGCTTGGCAGGATCCCACCCACGTCCGGGCTTTCAACGAAGAAAGCTGGCGTTACTTCACGGAGTGGTGTTGGTATATAGGATGGTTTGAAGACAATTTTAAGGTTAACAGCCTGTTGTTTGACCTTCATCCGATAGGCATTGAAATGCAGGGGTCAGGTACCGACTTGGCCGTCATTGCGAGAACGCCGCGGGCCGTCAACTCAATGATAGTGGAATTGGAAAAAGTTCACCTGGATGAAGATACCCAAAAAAGTCTGCGGGACTTCAAAGAGCATCGTTCATTTACGCCCTGACCCGGGTTTGTCTATATAACGGTTGTAATAATTTTTCCCTTAATGACGGGCAATTGGTTTTCCAGAAAGTAGATATTGCGCAGCATGTCCTGAATTTCTTTTGTACGGTTCTCGCCGAAGGAAATAAGCTCATCCATTTTCTCTTCACATTTTTTGACTCTTGCCTGATACTCTTCCGGAATGGGGGCATTGGGTCTTGAGAGAAACTCTTTCGGTACGGAAAGAACCGTTTTGCGCCGTAACGCCAAATTGGCGTTGTCCAAATAACACTCGAGCGCCGTAATGTATTCAGACCAAGTCGTCATGCGCCAAAGTCTCTTTCGCTTGTTCGCGGGCCACCGCTTCTGTCCAAGCATCCTTCAGGGGAAGCACAATCTCTTCGCAGACATCCAGATAGGAAGCATCTTTTTCCAGATTTGCCTTTGCCAGCAAATCGATAAGGGTATTGTAAAGACGCCACAGGTCATTCCCTCCGGAAAAGTTGTCTTTTTGCAGACTGGAACGCAGGACAATGACAATTTTTTGTGCGTTCTGTAAGCAATTGTGAGACTTCTCAACCTCGACGTTGTTAATGTACTCTTTGGCCAATTCGATATCCAGGGCCAGCTTTTCGTACAGTGCAAGCAGTAAAGCGGTTTGGGAGATAATTGTCTCCGTTCTGGTCTTGGCGTATGCCTTGGCTACTTCGTTGTCCGTCATGCTCATAAAATTATCCTCCTGTTGTGCTGCCCGTACTGTTTGAGATGGCCCCCGTCAGAGAACCGATTGAAGAGCCTCCGCCCAGGGCGCTCAGATATGACTGTTCGCTTTTCAGCTGGGCAAGGGTGGTTTCCATGGCGGTAAATTCGGCGGTAAGTTGCTGCTGTTCTTGCACGACCAATTTTTGTTGTAAGGTTATCTGACTGCCGACCTGGGTAGAACTGTTTTGCAGCGATTGGATCTTGCTTTGTATTTCGCCGTTGGTCGGGTTCAGGGCCGTCTCGGCAAGGTTTGCCAGGGAACCGCTCAAACCCGGGGTGTAGGTAAAGGTTCCGAGGGAAGTCGAAGACGTTATCCCCGGAGTCGTTATCTGGACGGCAAGGCCGGCCAGCGTCGGATCGGAACTCGGGGCGGTAAGGATTTGTCCGTTTCCGGTGGCCGTTACACCGTTAATGGTGCCGGCGACATTCGTGCCTGTAAAAGCGGTGCCGGCAATCCCCAGTACGTCTGTTGAAGAAGAGGTCACGGAAAAACTGTTGGATGAACCGTAATTGTCGGATGTTATTTGCAAGGCATACGAAGATCCCGACTGCACCACCTGAGCGGAAAGTCCCATGCCGCCTTGGGCAAATGCCGTATTCAAACCGTTGGCGACTTCCGACAAAGTCTCCCCGGAAGCGACGCCGTAAGTGACGGACTGAGACCCCGAGGTGATAGTGTAATTGTTGGCGGAGGAAAGGGTTGATGTCGGAGCGGCAAAAGTGACAGTGCCGTTGTCCGTCGCCTGGGATGCAGATTGGGAAACCGTGACGTTATAACTTCCGGCCATCGTGGAATTGGACGCATAAACCAAACTGACGTCGCCCGCCGTTGCCCCCGCATAAGTGGGGGCAAACGTGCCTCCTTCGGTAAACATGGCCGCCACTCCCGTGGGGTTGTTTTGAAAGTCGGCGGCAAAAGTGGTTTGATTGAAATTTATCTGCTGTGTTTTGCCGTCTATGGAAAGACCGGCGGCGCTGCCGGTCGTCCCGGTATCAGGCACGGAAGAAGAACCTATGGCCTGTCCGACCATCGCCAGAATCTGCTGGCCCAAATTCTGCAATTGCACGTCCCCGTTCAATGGGCCGGCCGTGTTCGTTTGTTGGTTGTAGGCGGTGTCGGTGTTTATTGTCTGCAGCAAAGTATTGGCGGCGTTGACAAAGCTCGCCACCTGTTTGGATACCTGGGCGGCGTTCGGAGTCACCGAAACCGTCACGGGAGAAGACGAGGTCTGATTCAGGGTGATGGTCACTCCCGGCAGAAGGGTGCTCACATTGTTGGAAGCCGACTGTACGACGTATCCCCCGGTTCCCCCCAGAGACAGGATCGCATTCTGTCCCGGAGTGATAGTTTGCAGCGTGCCGAGTCCGGAGGAGGCAAACGCGGCGGGGTTGACGGAAATATCGTTTGCCGCACCCGAGGAATTCGAAGTAAGAGACAGGGCGTATTGGTTGGTGCCGACCTGCAGAGCCTGTGCGGAAATACCCACATTGGCACTGTTGATGGCCGAAACCACGCTTGCCAGAGAGCCGTTTCCGGTGGAAACGTTTTGCGCCGTTATGCTGCCGATGCTGAGCCCGGAAGGCGAGAGTGTGGCGGCTATCGTTCCGCCCGTTCCCGAAGTCAGTGTGACCTGTGTGGGAGACGTGGCAGATATGTCGGTAATGGTATTGCTGGTGCCGTCCACGTTTATAATTCCGTTGACGCCGCTTACGGCGGAAGTCATGGCCGAGAGGCCGAGCGCCGTATCGGCGGACCCGCTTCCCACTTGCAAAGTCGCGGCCGACCCCTGTTCGGCGGTACTCAAAGCCAGCTGGCCGGAAGAATTGACAGAAGCGTTCAAAAGGCCCCCGGAAGAAGCGGCCACCGCCGAAGCGAGTTGCTGGGCGGTGTATGTGCCGCTGGCAATCGTAAAAGTGTAAGCCGTTCCGTCTATGGTGACCGCCAATTGGTTGTTCGAGGTGCCGATGGTGGTCGAAGCCGCCAGCGTCGAAGAAGAGGTGGCGGTTGCCCCGGCCGAAGCCTGAGTGACCGAAATGCTGTGTTGGCCCAATGTGAGACCGGTGCCGGTCATGGCAGAAATTCCTATTCCGGATCCCCCGGAAGCCAGCAGCAGATTTCCCGATGTCACCACGTCGCCGGTGGAAGCCACGGTTCCGCTTGACATCATGGAATCGGCCGTTGCCAGCTGACTGACAGAAAACGTGACGGACCCGGTTGAAGCGCCGCTTCCGACCGTTGCCGTCGCCACTTGGGTATTGGAAGAAGAAGCCGCCACCGAGCCGGTAAAAGCGGCTCCCGAGGTGAGTTTGTTGGCGGCTGTCTGCAATGCCTGCAGTTGTGATTGTATGGTTTGATAGTTGCCTATCTGAGAGTTGAGGGTAGACTGTTGGTTTTGCAGATCAACCAGGGGTTGTTCCGCAATCTGCAAGTAAGCGCTTATGATTTGTTGCGTATTCAGTCCTGACATAATGCCGGTAAAAGAGACCGGCGGAGTGGAGCCCAGACCCGTCATAATTCCTCCTTAAGTATGGATATAAGAGCCGATTTATCACGGCTCTTATATCCAATTTCTGACATCGTATCCGTTAGATAAGTTTTAGTGCCAGTTGGGGAATCTGCTGTGCCTGTGACAATACCGTTACACCGGATTGCTCCAAAATCTGCAACGATGTAAATTGGCTTGTCGCGCTGGCCACGTTGACGTCCACCAAGTTGGCATTGGCGGCAGTCAGGTTTTGCTGAGCCACCGTTACGTTTGCCGACAGTGCCTGTATCTGGTTCTGTGAAGAACCGATGGAGGCCGCAGCCGACGCGAGGGCTGCGATAGCGGACTGTACGGCGCTCATGGCTGCCTGAGCGGATGTCACGCTGAGAAGCGAAAGACTGGTTACAGCCAGTGCCGAGGACGTGGTGGTGGTCAAAGACACGGCTACCTGGTTGTTGGAAACGTCTTGCGGGCCGACTTGGAAAGTAAGCACGGCGTTGCTTCCGTTCAACAGGCTGACGCTGCCGAACGTGGTGGATTGCGCAATCTGGTCTAACTGAGTAATCAAAGCCTGAAACTGGTTGTTGTCAGCGTTGGCCGCAGTGGTGTTGGCTGCCGTTGTGGTGTTGGCTGCCTGAGTGGCGATGCTGTTGGCCTGCTGCAAAATAGCTTCTTGCTGGTTCATGGCACCCTGAGCCGTCTGCAAAACAGAAACAGCCGTTTGGGAGTTGCTGATAGCCGCTCCGTAGCCGTTGATTTCAGATTGCAGCGACTGGGAAATAGCATACCCGGCAGGGTTGTCAGCGGCTGTTTGGATTTGCAGTCCGGAACTCAACTGGCTTACAATGTTTTGCAGTTGCGAGTCGGTTGCGTTCAGGTTGTTCTGTGCACCCAGCGCTGAAAGGTTTGTATTGATAAATAGCATTTCTTGTCCTCCTTGACAATATGACCGGCTGCCTTGCCGATAATTACAGGCCCTCCATGGCCTAAATCTGCTTACGACACTTAGGTGTCGGAATTTTCCAAATTAATAAAAAATTTTTTGATCAAATTCAACAAATAGCATCACATACAGGAAAAAATACAAGCTTTGTTCCGTTATGAAGATAAGCAATTTAATTATCAGAATTATGATTGTTATTTGAAGGAATTTGATGCCATGACACTTATCAGTCTTTGCATGATAGTAAAAAACGAAGAGTCGGAACTTCCCTTGGTGCTTTCTTCGGCAAAGGACCTGGTGGACGAAACAGTAATATACGATACCGGCTCCGAAGACAATTCGATAACAATTGCCAGACAGTTCGGCGCAAAAGTTATAGAGGGCTACTGGGACAAAGACTTCTCTCGAGCCAGGAACGAAGCTCTTGAAGCCTGTAAAGGTGAGTGGATACTGTGGCTTGATGCCGACGAGGCAATTCACGGAAATTTTGAAATAAGCAGAAAAATAGTCGCCGAAGAAAAAAAGCTTGACGCATTTTTGATACCCATAGAATCGGTGGAATTGCACGGTATAGGAACGGCGTCGGCCTTTCATGCCAGCAGGTTATTCAGACGGGAGAAATGCCACTGGCTGGGGCCACTCCACGAACAGGTTACCTTGCGTTCCAATGACGACTTCCCCGGGGCCATGTTTTTGCCCCATTTGCGGATATTGCATCGCGGATACACCAATCTAAAATGGCAGTCCAAAGACTTAATCAACAGAAACCTGGCAATTGCCAAAAAAGCCCTTGATGATCCGTCCGTGCCGAAGGCACGTGCACTGTTTGATTACGGCCGTACCATGACGCAGGGGAACGATCCCTTCGCTGCCGTGCCCATTCTGACAGAAGCAGCTGAAATAACGGATTCGCCCACGATACTGAGGGCATCTTATAGGATCATCTTTGAGATTTATCTGTCTGTTTCCATGCTCGATAAAGCCGAAGAAATAATTGAGATCTTGAGAAAAGAATACAAAACCAGCTATACCGTCGACTCTCTCTATGTCAAGTTATTGTTGCAGAAAAAATCATACGAAGAATGCATCAGGGTCGCAAATCGTATCCCCTATACCGCCACCGACGATGACGGAGTCGAGATAGGCAGTTTCAATGTCGCCTGGATCAAGGCCAATGCCCAAAACGCCCTCGGAAGACACGGCGAAGCGGCGGATACTTTACTCAACGTTTTAAAACAACACGGGAAACTGGACGAAAACCTAAGAGTTTTGGTTGATTACCTCCATAAGGCGGGTCGTGACGCCGAAGAAATTGCAGACTATACCCGGGAAGAATCGGTGGGAATTTTAGCGGCGCTTGCCGGTACTCTCAACATAGAAGACAGCGATAAAATACTGGCGAAGTTTTTGTTGCTGTACCCGGATAAAAAAGAACCTTTGGCGGCCATCGCCAAAAGATTGCCGGAATTGCCCATACCGAGGCAAATGTGGTGGTCAAATGAACTGCGTATACGCGGACTTAAAAACCAGTGCCCCCTTATTGCCACATTAAACGACGGCAGTCTCGATCCTCATGTCAGACTGACGGCGGGGGCCGCGGCTTATCTGGCATTTTCCGACGAGCAGGCCCTCCAGGAAGGAGTGGCTGTTTACAACGGCATCGGAGAGGATCAAAAAGTGGCTCTCCTGCAAGAAATAGCGGGCATCAGCAAAGAGTATGCGGTACTCATAGCTTCGGAGGCTTCCTCCGTTCACATCAGCGCGGAACCGTGTGAGTGTAAAGGCTATGAACATTATTTTTACGGAACCGTCTCCGCCGGAAGCAATGCGGATTCCCCCAAACGGCACGGTCTGGAAGGCTTCCTCCGTCATGAAGTCGCGAGGCCAAAAAACGGGTTCCATGAAATCAAATTGGACTCTGCCCTATCGGGCCTGTCGCATCTGGAGGCGGGCCGGGTAATTAAAATTATTGCATCTCTCTTGGGAGAGGGAGGCCTGTTGAAATTCCGGGTCAATAATTTGTTTGAAGCCATGAAGTACATGACAGGCGGCGACCCGATCGCAAGCAGGCGTGTTCTATACGGACACAAGAGATATTCTCCGCAGAGAACGCACGCTTATATTCATGACGCATGGGCTAAAGACGAGATCACAGAGTACTTGCAGGCCTCTGATATGACTGTGGAGTCCTGCACGGAAGAAGACGGCCTGAATATCGTTTGTCGGAAAAACATTCCTCTTATTTCGGAAAGCCGCACGGAAAACTTCGACACTTCATTGATTCTGATTCCCGACAGCAAAACTTCAGGAAACGATTTCCTGCAATGGCTTGGCCAACTGAATGAAAACGGAGAGTTGGACGGCGTTGAAATTGTCGTTGCGGCATGCGAGTCCGCCAAAGACCTGATTCAAGCCATCGGGGGGCTGAGCGGTGATATCGTAAAAATCTTCTTTGGCCGGGAAACGGATTTTTCCTCTTCTCTGGATTGGGGCATCCAAAAAAGCAGAGGGGAAAATATCGTCTATTTGCAAAGCGGCCTTCTGCCCTCCGGAGGTTGGCTGAACGGCTTAAAGAGCGCTTTGTCTGACAAAACGGCGGGAGTGCTTTCAATTGCCTTAACCGATCCCTCCGGTATCGTGGTGAGCGCGGGTTATAAAATATTTTCAGGACAAGAAGGTTCTTTGAAAAAAGAGACCGTCAAGTCTTATCTCGATGCCAAAAAAGCCCTTGTGACAGAAACTCCCGTCGATATGGCCGGTCATTGGTGCTTTGCCGTACGAAAAGAAGTCTATAAAGACGTTGCTCCGCTTTCTCCCTTCTTTCAACCCGACGATGCCGTAACGGACATCTCTTTGCGCCTGAAGGAATTGGGGTATCAAAACAAAGTAATCAAAGATCACTCTATAACAATAAAAAATATTGACGACGGCGACTTGTCCCCGTCCGCAGCCCATTGCTATTCAAAAGATATCTCAAAGGACTTGCTGGCCGAAGAATGGGGGGCCTGGGTACCAAAAAATGAACAAAGCGGCACGCATAAAATAAGCGCGTCGCATCTTTTGCCCACCACCACCATTTTGGAACGGACACAAAACCTGCTGACGATCAGCCCAAATGTGTCCCAAGGCGGAGTAAACCTTGTGGGAGACTTTTCCCGTGACATCACACTAGCGCTTTTTTCTCTGCTGAAAGAAAGCGGCGTTAAAGTGGCGGGGGTCGATTTTACGTACAATGGCATTAAGACGCTGCAGGACGGTCCCATGCTCCCCTACTACGTCAATCTTTTATGCGTTCCCGGTTATAAGCTGGTGGATCTGGTGGGAACATTTGGCATCGATATGGCCGCCGAAAGGTATAACGTATTATACTGGGACTGGCCCCTTGCGCAGCCGAACGATGAAGCCAGAAGCGAAATGGCAATGGTTTCCGAGGTATGGACACCTTCTCTATTTTCCTATAAATCGATAAAAGACTTTTCGGTGCGGGACGTTAAAATTGTCCGTCCTTTTTCCAAGCGCATTATACGGCCCGTCAATGCTTCCCAAACCCCCGATAAGACAGGATTTATACATATCACAAGGTTGCGGGAAGGCTGGGATACGGAAGAGGTGACCGGCAATACGGTAATGACCGCCGAAGCCTTTATCGAGGCATTCGGAGAGGATGCGGCCGTCAATTTGGAAATTATATTTACCGGCGAAGAAAATAAAAAGCTGTTTTCGAAATGTCTGGAAATCACCAAAGGATATGGAAACATCTCGGTTATACAAAGCAATGACCCCGATTTTATCAAGGCAGAAATAGCCAATTCGGGATGCTACGTTTCCTTCCATAAGTCCTGTGCGTATGATCTCGATATGGTGACGGCTGTTGCCAACGGGGTTTTGGTATTGAGCACCAACTACGGCGGCATAACCGATATCGTCAATCACGAGACAGCGGAAATGACAGCTCACAAAGAGTCGCTGCTCGATGAAGCCCTATTCCCCCTTCCGATCGGAGCCGCCGTTGCCGAAGTGGAGAAAAGCACCGCTGTGGCGGCACTGCGCAGGGTTATGTCGGATTCCGACAGTATTCACAGAAAAAGCTGGCTCGCCAGAAAGAATCTCAACAACTTATATAACTCAAAAGAAAGCGTTCAGGCCGTACAGACATTATTGAAAAAGGTTGCAAAAATACAGCCGGTCGCCGCCGGTCAATCCCCACATCGCAAAGGGGTATGAATGACTTTATCGTCGGGAGGGAGAGAACTCTCGGATCGTCAATCCGAGCCATGTCTTGCTCCTTGCTTTTGAGACAAATAGGAACAGGGAAAGAATCCGGGAGATTAACTTAACCGTTCAATATCTGTTTATCCAGGTAGAATGGGCTTTTTGCAAGCGAATAAAAAAAATTAAGAAATATTCTGAAATATCACTAAAAGTAGTGTCAGACTTACATAAAGTGATGATATACTGTCTACTTGTAGTCGCTTTAAATGAAATGTATTTAGACGGTCAGGAAATTGTGTTCCCGTGAATATAAGGAGTCAACATGGCCCCAAAGAGTGATATAAGAAGCATTCACTTGAATGAGGTTGCTGCGGTATGGTCGAAATTCTTTGAGGGTAGAGTCCAAGAACTGCGCAATGATCTCATCGTCAACTACCAGTATCTTATTGTGGAAACGGTTAAGAGATTACCCAATTATGTGCTTTCTTATTGGGAAAGCGAAGAGCTGAAAAGTTTTGGACAGGACGGTTTGGTCAGGGCAATCACGCGTTGGGAGGGTCCGGATATCAACAAGTTTGAAAACTATGCCAAACGTTGTATCCGCGGGGCTATTTTTGACGAATTGCGCAGACTGGACTGGATGCCGCGCTCCACCAGACAAAGAGTGGTGGCTTACAGGAATACTTTTGACAAAATGCTGGCAGAACTCGGCCGCACTCCCAAACCCCTCGAAGTATGCAATACCATGGGACTGAATGACAAACAATCCAGAGGTCTCCTTTCGCAGATCGGATCATCCCAGTTGCTGCACTTGGAAGGAAGATCCGGCAGTCAGACGACGACCGATGAGACTCTGATGGATTTGGTGGTCGACGATAGCAACGAACCGGAAACGGTCATCATGTCTTTGGCGGATTCGGCGGCCCTGGCGGCAGCGATAGCCATGCTTGGCGAAAGAGAACAAAAGATCATCCACCTCTCTTTTTCCGGAGGAATGACTCAGGGAGAGATCGGAAAGATACTCGGCATAGGCGGACCCCGGGTATGCAAAATTCAACGAAGTGCATTGGAAAAATTAAGAGCCATCCTTTCCGATACTTATTCGGAGAGTAAAGCCGCACCGGCGCAGTCCTCTTCTCGGGAGAGCGCGCAAACGCTTCAAAGCGCTACCGACTTTGCTTTGCAAACTGCTTAGCACACCCCGCTCCGCTTTCATGGCGCTTTTTGCCGACAAAGTCTTGCCTATTTACGGCCTGATGGCCTGAAAGGTGGCAAGATGAATACTGATGGAATCCCAGCCCGAGCAAGCTATCCCGGTGATACTTGTGGCAAATACCAAAAGATCTTTAAAATGGTATCAAGATCTCGGCTTTGAGGAAGAGTGGAGCCATTCCATCGGTAAAGGTTTTCCGGTGCTTACTTCTCTTATCAGGGGAGGAATACGGGTATTTCTGTCCGAATATATCAACGGTACCCCTCCGAGGTCCATCGTCTATCTGATGCTCAACAGGGATGACGGTATTTCTTCGGGAACCCCCAAAGAAGAGGATCAATCCGGAACCGCTTCAGAAATTACGCTGCACGACCCCGACGGCAACCGAATCAACATCCGGTACCGCTAGCTTTGCCCATGTGTCGGCGGATCCGACGGGATCAGGCCGCAGTTTTTCATGACGGCGTCGAAGACGTTGCGTGCCATTTTTTCCAACAGGTTTTTATCGCCGGAGTTGATGATTATAAAATCGCCGGATTTGAGTCTCTCTGTGCCGGGGGACTGAACGGATATTCTTTTTTCGATATCGCTCTCCCCTATCTTTTTACTTTCCCGCAGTCGGGCGGCCGCCGCGCTCAGAGGCGCTTCCACGACGATCAATGCCCGCAAGCCATAAAAGTCGGCGGCCCCGGTCTCAATAAGCAAAGCGCCTTCGATAATGAGCATGGGGGGCTTTCGGAGGGCAAAGCGTTCAATCCTTTGCAGTATTTCTTTTCGGAGATACGGGTGGACAATTGACTCAAGCGTTTTCTTTTGATCCGGCGAGGAAAAAGCAACGGCCGCAAGCTCAGGACGGCTGACGGAGAAGTCGGAAGCCAGAATCTGTCCGCCAAAAGCGTTTACCAATTGGGTTTTCAGAGCCAGATCCGAATTCAGCAGGTAATGGGTTACCTCATCGGCGTCGATTACGGCGGCTCCGTTGCCGGCCATATAAGAGCAAAAGAGGGATTTGCCGGCGGCAATGCCTCCCGTGCAGCCAATTTTTATCACAATAGCATCATAACGCAAATATTTTCACAAGATATAAGAGCAGTTGACCCAAAATGTTTGACGGTTATAAGACGGCAAAACACCGAAGCCTTTTTGAAAAAAGCTCCGGTGTTTTGATTTGGCGTGTCGGAATTTGCCCGGAGGCAAAGTCTTACTCCGCTTCGGGCTGAGCGCCTTCCGCTTCGGAAGGCAGGGTGTGAGCTTGGAGCTCTTCGTTGACAAAATCGGCCCATGCCGCCTGTGCTTCCGTCTCCGGGGTAAATTCCATGTTTGTGTAGCTGTATAGTGGACCTATGTAATTTCCCTCTTCATCGTAGGCGTGTTCGCCAAACGCCTCTCGGTATTCTTCGGCCACCACTCCGCCTTCGGCGGCTTGCTTGATGGAGAGACTTATTCTTCTGCGTTGCAGGTCAATGTCGATAATTTTGACCCACAGCTCTTCGCCGGGTATCACTACCTGTTCCGGCAAATCGACGTGGTGCACTGCCATTTCTGATATGTGCACCAACCCTTCTATGCCGTCTCCCACCTGTACAAATGCACCGAAGGGCACCAATTTTGTAATTCTGCCGTAAACAAGCTCGCCGACTTGGTGCGCCATGGCAAATTCATGCCAAGGATCGACCTGGGTGGCTTTCAGGGAAAGGCTAATTCTTTCTTTGGAAAAATCTACGTCCAGTACCTTAACCGTGACGTGATCTCCCACCGACACTACGGCGGCAGGGTGATCCACGTGCTTCCAGGACAATTCCGATACGTGGATAAGTCCGTCCATGCCGCCCAAGTCGACAAATGCGCCGAAGTTGACGACAGAAGAAATTACGCCCTGGCGTACCTCGCCCGGCTTCAGGTTTACCAAAAACTCGCCGCGTTGTTCTTTTTGGGTTTCTTCCAGGAATGCACGTCGGGAAAGTACCACATTGTTGCGCGTCTTTTCCAATTCGATAACTTTGCATTCCAGAATGCGTCCCATGTAAGGCTGGAGATCGCGTACGCGCCGCAGTTCTATCAGGGAGGCGGGCAGGAATCCTCTCAGTCCTATGTCGACTATGAGGCCTCCTTTTACTATTTCTATGACCGGTCCTCTGACTACCCCGTTGGCGTCTTTGATCTTTTCTATTTCCCCCCAGGCTTTTTCGTATTGAGCGCGCTTCTTGGAAAGAATAAGCCGACCTTCCTTGTCTTCTTTTTGGAGCACAAGCGCTTCGATATGGTCGTTAAGCGAAACTATTTCATGCGGGTGAACGTCATTCCTTATGGAAAGCTCTTTGGCTGGGATAACCCCTTCGGATTTAAAGCCGATGTCAAGGAGGACTTCGTCGCGGTCTACTTTTACGACAGTTCCCGAAACAAGATCGCCTTCTTCCAAATCAATGATGGTTTTTGATATGGCCGTTTCGAATTCGTCTTTGTTGAGGTCGTTTTCTGTGATTTGCCTCGGAACGTATTGATCGTTTTCGTCAAAGTGCCCCATGGGCAGGAGGCTGTGAGGCCTCGTGGGTATCACCGTATCGGCCGGCGCGGTATCGCCGATACGGGGTGTTGCCGGGATTGCTTTAGTCAAATCTGACATTTGGGTGGATTGCCTTAAATATACTCGGGTCGCCGGCACTGACCAATCAGACCAACGACAAACGGACATTACACACAGGTATTTTGGCCGTATCTTGCGAGACGGTTTTTCCCTGTGGTAGGTATTATATACCAAAGCCAATGTTGTGAAATAAGACTTTGCCCTAAAAGCACAACTCATGCTTATTTGGAGAAATATAAGGGCCGCATCGGTGCCGTGTCGGAGGCAACGCTTCCCGAACCGGCATCCGGCGCTTCGGGTGTCGGCTTTGTCGTATCCGCGTGGACACGTGAACGCCGATTGGATGCTAAAATGACTGTGCCCGTTACGGTTCTGCCGTATTGTCAAAGCTGTTTCGAATCTGAATATTATGGCCGGAAATAAATTAAACTTAAATTTGGTGGCACGGGCTTTTGATTCAAGGCTCAGTCAAGAAGCATTCGTCGTGTTGATTTTGCTGGCCATAACCGCTGTTTGTTTTAATGTCATAAAAGCACAACAACTAAAAAGATCCGTACCGAAAAATCCCGATGTGTCCGTATCCGGCGAGGCGCAACCGGAAATTTACCGCATGAATCAGCCGGGAAAACCAAATTCTGCCGAGGCATCTTTCAAAAAGATCCTGAGGGTGGGATTTGGGATTTTATGGGTATTGGACGGTTTGTTGCAGATGCAATCCTCCATGCCCATAGAGTTGCCCAATTCGGTAATTGCGCCGAGTGTATCCGGTTCCCCTGAATGGGTAAAAGAAATTGTGCGTTACGCGTTGGAAGCATGGCAACGCCATCCGATCACCTATGCCACCGGCGTGGCTTGGATTCAGCTCGGGATAGGCCTTTTTGTTTTGATTGCCCCGAGCGGCTTTATGTTGCGCATGGCGGGCACGGCAAGTGCTTTGTGGGCAATTTTGGTGTGGGTTTTCGGAGAGTCACTGGGAGGCATTTTTGCTCCCCGTCCGAGTTGGTTGTTCGGAACACCCGGAGCCGCTTTGATATATTTTTTCGCCGGGGTATTCCTTGCCCTTCCGGACGGATACTTGGGTATCGGGCGCCGCAAAAGACGCGTTGCCGGAAGCGTCGGGCTCTACTTTCTGGCCATGCTTATTTTACAGATTTGGCCGGGCAACGGTTATTGGATTTCCTCTGCCGGGTCGCACAAAAGAGGTCCCTTGGCAAATGATGTGGCGCGGATGTCGCAAATGAGCCAACCTGAATGGCTGAAGCGGACGCTGCTCTCTTTCGCCTCTTTCGTCAATCACGAATCTTTGTTGACGAATCTGCTTATTTCGCTCGCCTTGGGGCTTACCGCCTTCGCTTTTTTCCTGCCGTACAAACGACTGAGGCTCTATGTTTTGATCGGCCAATCAGCTTTGGCCGTTTTTGTATGGGTTTTTTTTCAGGACTTGGGATTTATCGGAGGAGTGGGTACCGATACCAATTCGATGCTGCCCACGCTCATCATCGTTTACGCCGCGCACACTCTGGATTACGGGAATCTGATAAGTTTTGACAAATCAGAATTGTCGGCAAAAGTAAACCGCCTGCGTGCCGCCGTCAAGACCGGAAAAAGAAAATCCGTTTTGCCGACGGGCATGCTCGGCAGTGCGGCAATTCCGGGAACGGCGGTCGACATTTTCGCATCCGGACCGGAGGGTAACGGCGTCACGGACACGGCAAAGGAAAACTCCGGTCGTGTTCCAAAAACCGGCCCCGTCGCGGTCCGCAAAGCATTCAATCCGCGAAATATTTGGCGTCGTACGGCGGAAAAGCCGCTCGGTACCGTAATGAGACTCCTGATGTCTTTCGAGGCTGTGGCGGTCATAGGTATGGGAGCTCTCCCGGCGGCCATCGATACGGGCAATCAAAGCGTATCGCCGTTGGTGGCGGAAGCTTATGTCGGGGTGCCTTACGTTTCAAACGGCCATGCCGACAATTTTACTTTGACAGATCAAAACGGGCGCAGCATAAGCCTTGATAACTACAGACATAAAAAGATCGTTTTTTTGGTTTTTTTGGATCCGGTGTGTACCTCGGCCTGCCCGTTGATAGCCCAAGAGATCAAAAAGACGGATATTTTGCTGGGAAAAAAAAGTCGCTTTGTGGAATTCGTTGCCGTAGACGCCAACCCGCTGTATTATTCGACATCTTACCTGAACGCATTTGATCGGGCGGAAAAATTGAATACTTTAGTCAATTGGCAGTATTTGACGGGCGGTAAAAAAGCCCTAAACAATGTTTGGAACAATTACGGCATAAGCGTTTCTTATGCAGTGGCCGGAGCGATGGTCGTTCATTCCGAAGTGGCTTATTTGATAGACCAAAACGATAGGATAAAGGAAATACTGAACGACAGTCCCGTTTACGGGAACAACACGGTAAAAGGATCGTTTGTGTCGATGTTTTATGACGCCATCAGTAAATATTTACCCAAGAAAAGCAACTAGTCTATGAAGATGTTCCGCGGGATTAAACCACTCGTCTTTTTTGTATCGGTAGCCATACTGCTGTCTTTTGTCGTATCAATACAATACGTGTATGGGTTAAATGTTTCCCCTTCATCCCGCAGAGATGTATCCGTACCCCTTTGGCCTACGGCGGCTTTGCCGACAAGCATCGTAAGCGGGAACAATGCGGCCGTTCTTTTTCCTATGGGCAGTCAAAACAATATATTGAATAGATTTTGGCAATTGTTTACATATGATACAGCCACAAAAAAATGGCAAAATATTATCTCCGGCATCGGGGTGGCGACCAACGGAGGTCTGTCAATTGTGCCCGGTCAAAACGGTCAATTTGTGCTTACCGTTTTTCCTTCCGTTCTGCTGCGGTTTTCTCCCGTTGACATCCTGAAGCTAAGTGACAGAACGCGGGCTGCATACACTTACACACCGCTGCCTCCCATGACCGTGAACGTATTGCATACCTTGTCAAATGCAGCCGAAGTAACGGGCAACACTTATATGTCGATAGCCGGAACTTCCCGGGGAAGTCATCCCGAAATTGCGACCGGTTCTTTGAACGGTTGGCGCAATGTTTTTCTTATGTCTTCAACCGGGTCAAATTGCCGTGTCGACAACGTATCCTCTCTTTTGTATGCAAATTCCGTTTTGCTTTTTGGAACTGACTGCATGGCTGTCGGCGATCTGTCTCATGTTTTTTACCGTATCGGCAAGTGGGCCGCTCCCGAAAAATTGTCATTGAAAGAAGTTTCCCTTTCTTTCAAAAATATTTTGCCGCACCGGTATTTGGCGTATAAAAATATGACCAGCGACACAATTTTACTGCGGGGTTTATCCGCATCCTTCTCCGGTAAAAGCACGGCGGTTGCCGGCGGGCTGGTTGCGTTGCTGAACAAAACCGGATCCATGCCTCACCCCGTGGGGTTATATGCTTTCACCGCGGTGCCGGCGAAAAACAGTCATGGCGGCGGTATCGATCTGCTGACCGGACGGAAGAGTTTCTTACCCTTGTCTCTCGGATCACAAGTTATTTCCGCGGGGAGGTATACCTCTTCCGGGTACTTTGTTCTGGTAAAGGGCACCGGAAAAAAAACGTCGTTGTTTTTATACAAATCTCTCCGATTCGGGTGGGTGCAAGTCAGTAACCCGCCGGACGGTACACAAACAGTGGTACAGCCAAACAATTCGCCTTTACAGGCCTTTGTCGCGGCGGGCAACCTTTTGCGCGTTTACAGCCATGTCTCACGCAAATGGATTTTGAGCCAAAGCGCAAAAATCGGAATCCAATATGGCAGTTCGAGTTAACCATCTTTTGCCTCAGCCCAACTGGCCCCCGAGCCGACATTGACTTCGAGTGGAACGTCAAGGAGTATTGCCTGCTGCATTTCTCTCCGACAAAGTTCTGTGACATGCTCTTTTTCCGATAGGAGAACTTCCAGGATAATCTCATCGTGTACTTGCAAGACAATTCTGGATTTTAGCCCCTGCTCCGTGAGAGCTCTGTCGATGTTGATGAGTGCTATTTTAAAAATATCGGCGGCGAGACCCTGAATGCCTGCGTTCATTGCTTGCCTCTCCCCCGCTTGGCGCAAAGTGCGGTTGGATGAGTTTAGGTCACCTATATAACGGCGTCTGTTTAAAAGGGTTGTGGTGTAACCGTTCATCCTGGTATTTTTAATCGTGTCTGACATATAGCTCTTGACGCCGGGGAAAGCTGCAAAGTAGCTTTCCAGTATGTTTTGCGCCTCACTTACTTCTATGCCGAGACGTTGAGCGAGTCCGTATGCCTCCATACCGTAGACAAGGCCGTAACTGACCATTTTTGCCTTTTGGCGCATTTCATGAGTCACCTGATCTAAAGGAATTCCGTAAACACTGGCGGCCGTTGCAGTGTGTATATCCAGATTATTGGCAAAAGCCCTTATCAGACCGGGGTCTTTGGAGAGGTGGGCGATGATTCTCAATTCGATTTGGTTATAGTCGGCCGCCAGCAAAATATAACCTTCTTCGGGTACAAAAGCCTCGCGGAATCTTTTGCCGTCTTTTGTCCGCAAGGGGATATTATGCAAATTCGGCTTGTCGGAAGACAGCCTCCCCGTGCGCGCAACGGTTTGATGAAAAGTTGCATGTATGCGTCCGTCTTTTTGGATTTCTTTGATGAGACCCACCGCATATGTCGATCTGAGTTTTTCCAGTTCCCTGTGTCTCACAATATATTGTATAATTTCATGCTGAGGTTTTAATTTTTCTAAGCTGGCCGCATCGGTGGAAAAAGAAGTTTTGCCTTTTGTTTTTTTAACCGGTGTCAAGCCGACTTTCTCATACAGTATTTGGCCCAGCTGCTTGGGTGAATTTAAATTGAATGTCTCGTTTGTCAGAGTAAATACCTTTGTCTCGATCTGATCAAGTTCGTTTTTGAGGTCTGCCAGAATCGTCTCAAGTTTGTCTCGATCAACCTTTATGCCATGAAATTCCATTTTGGCCAGTACCGTTTCCAACGGTATTTCTATCTCATGCAAAAGAATCAACCCGTGAACGGTTTTTAAATTTTGCGCCAATTTGCGGGTCAGTAAAATAAGAAGTATTAACTGATCAGAAAAAGTACTTTTTTCGTCGGCTTCGTCGGCAATTTGAAATTTCAGCTGGCTTTCGGTTTCGGGGGGTATAAATGTCTCATAAGTGTCGCGATCCAAAAATTTGTCCGCCAAACCGTATAAATCCATTTGGCCTATGTCCGGATCGACCAGGTATCCGGCAAGCGAGACGTCAAATAAAATATTTTTTACGCAAAGGCCGTATTCCAGCAGGTAACGCAATAAATTTTTTAAAGCATAAGAAATACATAAGTTGTCCGCGGTGATAAATGACCCGAATCTCTCCGATATCCCGGCGTCATTCAAATTTTCCGGATCAAAAGTTATGGCGGAAGAAATCCCGGGTTCGGCGCTCAGTACTTCATCCAGGTAGTTTGATTCCCATGGATGATTTTTGTTTATTTGGAGGACGTGTTTTTTAAAAAATTCTTCTTTTGTCCGGAGGAAATTTTCGACAACTTCTTCCGGCACCCTAAGGGTTGCCATTGAAATAATCGTTTTGGCGCCCGGCCCCTCTTTTTTATAGAGCAGCGTGTATATTGTTTTTTTATTTTTTTGATTTTCGAAAAAATCAATAATTTCCAGTTTTGTTGCCAAACGGTTCAAAGATTCGTTTTGGGCGGCACTCAAATCCGGGATGTCACCTTTTGACAAAACCTCATCCGGTGTCGGGAGAAATAGGGTTTCCTTTGTATCCCCGTCTTTTTTATCGGCATCTTCAGCGGATCGGCCATCCAGGATTTTAAATATTCTTTCCTTTGTGCTTTTAATCTGGTATTTTCCAAAAAGTGTGTTGAGCAACTGACGGTTTTCGCGACCCAGAGTCAGATCATTGAAAGAGAAATCAATGGGTACGTCTCTGACTGCCAAAGTCATCCGAAGGTTCAGATATACCCTGTCTTTGGCGCCGAGCAGCGACTCTCTTTGTTTCGGCGGATACTCTTCAACGTGTTCGTATATGCCGTCGAGGTCATGATGCATATTGATCAATTTTGCCGCCGTTTTCGGACCGATGCCCGGTGCCCCCGGCAAGTTGTCGGAAGGATCACCACGTAATGCGGCCAAGGTGGGATAACATTCCGAGGTTACTTCAGTGCGGTTTACGATGCCGGCTTCGTCGTAGATAACATATTCTTTGACACCGTGCATGAGGTATAAGACTCTTATGTACGGGTCTTTTACCAGTTGGAAAGAATCCCGGTCTCCCGTGACGATCAATACCTCATTTTCTTCTTCCGCCGCTCTTGTCGAAATGGTCGCGATCAAATCATCCGCTTCGTAGGCGGGGTGTTCCACAATTAAAACATTAAATGCCGCGGCGATCTCTTTGATGGCCTCCACTTGGAAGATGAGAGATTCCGGAGTTTCGGGCCTTCCTTCTTTGTAGTGGGGGTCCAACCCGTTTCGAAAAGTCGGTTCAGGTCGATCGAAAGCCACGGCAACACCCGCAGGATTTGTGTCTTCCAGCAATTTGGCGAACATGGAGTAAAATCCGTGTATGGCATGCGTCTCGTTACCCAGGCTGTCCGAGAGGCCGGAGTTACTCAAAGCAAAATATGCCCTGTATGCCAGGGAATGTCCATCCAATATTAAATATTTGTTCACTTTTGCAGCCTACATGGCTACCGCAGTCTTTGTCTACAAAATTAAAAAGAGCTTTCTTGCCGGTAAAAAATGTCTGTAAAATATCTTTATGGCAGATGGCTACCACCCTCCGTTGGAAGAATACCTGGAGGCTATCTATTCTCTTAGCGAAGAGGGCGTCTCCACCATCCAAGCGCGCATTGCCGAAAGATTGGGACATACTCCGCAAACCGTTTCGGAAACGGTTCATAAGCTTATTGAAGAAGGTTATCTGACAATCAACAAACAGAAAATGATAGATTTTACGCCGATCGGCCGCAAACTAAGCGAATCTATCGTTAGGCGGCACCGGCTGGCGGAACGTTTCATAGTTGAGATAGTCGGCCTCTCCTGGAGCCAAGCTCACCTAGAAGCGGGACGCTGGGAGCACGTTATTTCCCCGGAAGTTGAGAAACGTTTTGTGGAGTTGCTCGGCAGCCCTACGACTTGTCCTCATGGGAATCCGATACCGGGAACCAATTATCAAACCACCGAGCAGCATGCTCTTTCCGGAGTGGCGGAAAATATCGAGGTGGTCGTCAAAAGGATTACGGAGCAGGTTGAGGTAAGTCACGAAATGTTGATTTATCTTGAAGCAAACGGAATAATGCCCGGCAGTCGGGTTAAAATCAGTGCCAAAACTCAAGACAACACATTGATGCTTGCAGTTTTGGAGCCCCACAGAAAAGACCCCGTGCTTGTCGAAAACCGTCTGGCGGATCAAATATTTTGTGTTGTGATATAAAACGAATATGGCAAAAAACGTCCACTACCGGATAAATATGCTAAAACATGTGAATCGATCAGACGGCGTTTGGTCTTAAACCCGATTCCACTACTTCTTTTGAAACCTCTCTCATGCTCAGGCGCTTGTCCATGGCGGTTTTTTGTATAAAGGAAAAAGCATCCTGTTCGCTCATTTGCAGATCGTCCATTAGGCGGCCTTTGGCTCTGTCAACCCACCGTCTCGTTTCCAATTGTTCGGCCAAGCCTCTTTTGTCTGCCGCCAAAGTGGCGTTTTCTTCCTCAAGTGCCTGTATCTCACGAAATCTTGCCAGGGCGACTTCAATAGCCGGCAAAAGCTCTTCTTTTTGAAACGGCTTGACTAAATAGGCCAACGCCCCGGCGTCTCTGGCGCGGTCTATCAGGGATCTTTGACTGAAAGCAGTGAGAATCAAAATGGCCGCCTTTTCGTTGGCTTGAATTTGTTTGGCCGCACTGAGGCCGTCTAGGCCTGGCATTTTGATGTCCATAATGATTAAATCGGGCTTCAACTCGGACGCCAACCGTATGGCTTCGTCACCCCTGCCTGCTTCACCGACAACGTCATAACCTTCTTCAGTAAGCATTTCCCGCAAATCAAGTCTAACTATGGCTTCATCTTCTGCAATAAGTACCCTTGTCATCCTGTATCCTTCTCTCTCAGTTTAGCGAGGAGCTTTTCTCTTTCTTTTTCCAGTCGTAAAACAGCACTGACAGCTTTCTGCAAATTACCTAATGCCAAATTAGCATGTCTGCGCGTTATGTCGGCCTGCTCTTTGTCAAACAAAGAACCGGATACCACCGCTCTGACTCTTTCATCCTCTGCTATTTCGCAGAGTGTATCAGCCTGTTCCTGAAGTGAATCTACATTAGATTTTTCTTTAATCAGGCGATCGTTTAAAATAAAAAGACTGTTTTCAATGCGTGAAGTCGAATGAAAAAAGTCCTTTATTATAAACCCCTAACTGTGTGTATCGCAGTTTTACATTTTAGCAAAACTTATATGGGAAAGAAATGAAGCGGAGGGTAAATACTTCCAAACGACTTTTTTCGCCCGGGTATCCCGCTTGTATTATTTGAATCGAAAATTCCCTCGTTGAGGAGCTTGACACCCAGCCCTACGGTATCGGGAACTTTGATAAAACCGTTGTTTAAGAGGTGAGGGGCCGTTACGTCCTCGGTATAGTAGTTGTCGGAAGGCCCCAAATCTCCCCCCAGGGTAATCATTTCCAAAGATTCCATCGCCAACGAAACCGCTCGGCCTATTCCGGCTTCGTACATGCCGCCCAACGAGGTTTGAAGACCGTGTTTGGTTGCCAGATTCAAGGCGTCAAGACTCGGCAAAACACCGCCAAGCCTGGAAGGTTTGATTACAACCCCGTCGCAAAGCCCCAATTCTCCCGCCACCCCGATCCGGAATAGATCCCCCGCTGATTCATCCAAGAGCAGACAGCATTCCAGGTTGTTTCTTAATTTTACCAATTGCGGGATTTGGCCGTGTCTTAACGGCTCTTCAACGGCCGCTATCCGCTCGTCAAAATTGCCAATTCGTATAAGAAGATCCGTACCCTTTTTGTCGCAGGAATATGACTCGTTTGCGTCCAGGAATAACCTCAAATCTGTCTCATGTGGGTAAGCCGCAAAAATAGCTTTTAAAAGATTTATGTCATGATCGGGTGCTATCTTACATTTGATTCGTCTGTACCCTTTTTCCAGTGCGGTACCCACGAGAGAAACCGTCGTTTTGAGATCGGGTGATATTCCGACCGACATACTTGCCGGAACCCTGTTTTTTACAGGCCGACCGTTTGCAAGAAAAGAAAGCAGGGATATATTTTGAGATTTGGTTAAAAGATCCAGAAAAGCCATTTCTACGGCGGCTTTGGCATACGGATATCCTTTGATTTTATCAAAAAATGCCAGTATGTCTGACAGCGTAAGCGGAGGGGAAAGCCTCATGATATGAGGCAGAATAAAATCTCTCAAAATAAATTCGGAAACAGCCAAATATTCGGAAGAATAATAAGGGTCAGCCAGGGCAGAGCATTCCCCGATGCCTTCCCCCAGCGAAGTGTCTGCGCGCAGAATCAGAATAGGCCGTTCGGATATAATCCCGTGAGCGGTATTCATGGGATCTTTTAGTCGCAAATCGACGCGTGTCATCGATATTTTGCCAATCTCAAAAGGTAAATTAGCCAATTCTCTATAATTATTATTAATAATTACCTCTTTGCTTCAGAGAAAACATGTAACCTCTAAACATTGCCCGGATGGCGGAATGGTAGACGCGGCGGCCTCAAAAGCCGTTGTTCGAGAGGGCGTGCGGGTTCGAGTCCCGCTCCGGGCACATATAAAAAGTATATTCTGTCTTTCTTCGTGATTTTCCATGCTTTCCCGTGCACTCTCAACAAAAGATATCGGTTATAAAAGATTCAGGATATTTCTAATGCCACTGACGAAAAATCTTTAACAGTCTTTTTATTCCAGCTTTTCAAGACTCATATTTTATAAAGTAAAGTTCTAAACTTCATAATTTTGTAACTATTTAAATAAGTAAATTTATGCTAATAATTAATAAGTTATTTTATTAAAAATACTATAATAATAAATAGAGTGTTTAGCAAACGACATCAATGATTTAGTGGGAGAATCATAAATGCCTATTAAAACAGTAACACAAAATTTTTGTGACGTATGTTACAAAGAGCATCCGAACAAACTTGTGGATGCAACGAACGAGCTTCATTTTACATGGCAAAAAAAGCCCTATATCATATTAACATGTGACAGACACACCATAGAAATGGTAGAGCAATTCAACAAGCTTCTGGCTTTTGCCTCAGCTGAAGGAAAAGCGCGTCCGGCGCCCAAAGGGCAGCCGCAAAGCGTTATTAAGAATAAATCGGCCTTCTCTTCGCTTTCCGGTTCGGAAAAAGATAGATTTCGGAACTGGGTGCACATGCCGAATGCCAGACATATATCAGATACCCGCGTTTACGAATGGATAGCACTGGGAAAGCCATAGTTTTGGGTTAATCGACACTAAATTCACTTAACTGGTATTTGTGCGCCAGTTTTTATTGCAAGTCGTTTTTAATATGTGACTCAGAAGAAATTATTTATAAAATTAATTTTGTTATTTGATGAAATATCCGCTAAGCATTTTTATTTTTCTGCCGGAAAATACTTACTGACAAACTGCACAAGAACTCCAGGCAGTGAAAAAGACGGATAGACAACGGCGGCCACTCCTTCGCACATAACTATTGTTTTCACCAAGAGAAATAATTCGGAGGGGAAACACAACTTATATTTGTGCCCCACTTTGAAAACATCCAAAAAAAGCGGACCGAGTTTTATATTGCGCAATTCTGTCATCATATAGCTTTTTGTCAGGCGTTCCAATTCGTCTATGAAGCTTTCGGGGAGGTCCTCGGATGATACGCCCAGGGCAGCCAGTGCCGAAGCGCTTGCTTTCATGTCAAATCTCGCTATGGCAATTGCTATTTGAATCAAGTTTTGCAGCATATTTTCGCTCACCATGCCGACCATGCCGAAATCGACAAAAGCCAATTCCTTGTTTTCCAATACCAAAACATTTCCGGGATGGGGGTCGGCGTGGTAGAAGCCGTGGAGAAATACCATATGGAGATAGCTTTCTGTAAAGGTTGCGGCAATTCTATAGCTTTGATCCAAAGAGAGGTTTAATGTTTTTAGTTTATCCAGAGGAGTGCCGTTGAATCTTTCCAGAATGATCAACTGCGAAGTAAGATACCCGTCATATACTTTTGGAACCATGATTCCCATCTCTCCCAGTATCGGCAGAAATTTTTTACAGTTGTCTGCCTCATTCAGGTAATTGATTTCGTTAAGTAAAGTGGCGCTGAATTCATTTACAAACCCCTTTATTTCAAGCCGTTTCAGAATGCCTATGTGCAAAATACGGAATTTGGATGCATATTTCAGAATCGCCAAATCTATATTTACCTGTTTTTTTACGTTAGGCTTGATAACCTTGACAATAATCGCTTCCCCACTTTTCAAGCGTGCGGAATGTACCTGTCCGATTGACGCGCTTGCCAGAGGATCATCGTCAAAAGATAAAAATACCTTTTCAATGTCTGTCCCCAGTTCTTGCTCAACGATCTTTTTGATAGTATCGGCGTTTTCAGGCAAGGCATGATCCTGGAGGAGCGCCAGGGCCGATATGACGGCCTCCGGCAATATGTCCGCTCTTGTGGAAAGCACTTGAGCCAATTTGATAAAAGTAGGTCCCAGCAAAGAAAACGCGGTTATCAGTCTTGTATTCAATATTTCGTATTTTTTATTTTTGTACTGCAATGACGGATCCGCCGCGTTTTTTGCGATTTCGGCCGATGCCGACTTGATGGAGAGAAAAGTTTTTTTAAATAAGGCATTTCTTTGTTTGAATGTCTTTGCCAAATAGCAAAAACCGATTTCTGCGGTAAAGACGACGGTTTGCGTCAGAAGAATCCAGGCAATTTGCAGGCTGCGTCTTGTAAGGAGACGGAGCATGTGCTGACCGTTTTGTGCCTGAGCGGAAATAGTGTCCCCTTTGTATAAAGCTTTTCAAATCATTTTACGTTGTCAAGGGTAGCAAATGTGGGATTTTGTTTTACTCTGACTGAGCAATATTATAAGGTTTTGCGGCACGGAAGTCGGCGGCTTACAACTATCGTAACGCACGCCAAAAAGACTGGATCCGTCAATAAAGGGTATTATTGCGTTGCCGTGATCGGCAAAGCCGCTATATTTAGTGGCTCAGATTACTGACGCGCTCTCGGTCAGAGGGTAAAATGTATAGCAATTATAAAACTTTTATCAGTTGATTTTGGAAGGAGTCCAACCCTTTGCTAGCTTTTACCTTTCCAGGACAGGGTTCGCAAAAACCGTCAATGGGGTCCGCATGGGTTGACCATCCTTCTTTTGAATTGGCTCATTTGGCCGGAGATATATTATCCAGGGACATACCCGGCCTTCTTTTGAGTGCCGACGAAACGGAACTGAAGCAGACGGAAAACTCGCAAATAGCAACTTTTGTGCTTTCTCTGATTACCCTGGATGCCATAGAGCGTTTGGGACTGGAACCGACGATGGTGGCCGGCCACAGTCTCGGGGAATATACCGCATTGACGGCAACCGGAGCTCTTTCTTTTGAAGACGGAGTGAGACTCGTCGGAGAACGCGGCGCTGCCATGGGGGATGCCGCTTACAACCAACCCGGCACGATGACAGCCCTTTTGGGGATAAGCGATGAAGACGCCCAGATAGCATGCAACCTGGCAGAGGGAAATGCCTGGTTGGCCAATATGAATTCACCGGGACAGGTAGTGGTGTCCGGTGACACCCAGGCACTGGAAAAAGTGGCGGAAACCGCCAAAGCCATGGGGGCAAAAAAGGTTGTCCCCCTCCCTGTGAGCGGAGCTTTTCACTCCCCTTTCATGGAGCCAGCCAGAGAGAGGCTCCGCAAAGCGCTTTCCGCTGTATCTTTTCGTGACTCATCTCCGGAAGTGGTTGCCAATGTGGACGCAAAGCCCCATCACAAAGCGAACGAATGGCCACTTTTGCTTTCTGCTCAGCTTTGCTCTCCCGTAAGATGGCATCAGAGCCTGACCGAGCTTTATCATCACGGCATGAGAACTTTTATTGAAATAGGTCCGGGTAACGTGCTGACCGGACTTACAAAAAAAACTCTGCAAAACGCCGATGCGCCGGTACTGGCCCTCAGTGTATCAACGCCGTCTGATCTTGAAAACCTGCTGGAACGGCTTTCCGGACAGAACATTACCGAAAAAAATACGGAGTCATCATCTCTTTATACCATGACCGAGAGATTGGTGGTGTCGCCGGGAGTGGGGCGCTTCAAAGCCGCCGAACATCTGTTGGAAGCTTTGCCGAAACTCACCCAAACTACGAATCAGCTCATTGAAATACGCGCCGGCGATCTGATAGGTTGGAGCGGCGGACAGGAAATCAGAACGCCGTTCTCCGGAATTTTACACGGCATTTTGGTTTTGGAAGGTGAGCGGCTGGTGGCAGGCCAACCGGTCGCATGGTTACGCTCAACCGACGTTTGACGCGTCAGTCTCAGGTATTGGTTCGCCTTTCGTCTCATGTTGCCAAAAACCCGTTTGACAGGAATTTCGACGGGCCGCCGTGGGTGACATGGGATTGCGCCTATCGTCGCAGACATCCGGATCGTCTTCAAATATTGACTGTGTCCTCTCACAGGCTCTTTCCGTAAATAAGCGCTTGGGCGAACCTGTGGGTGCGAATGGACTGAATGCATTAACACCGTATTATCATAGTAGTGGGCCGTACAGGATTTGAACCTGTGACCACTTGCGTGTCATGCAAGTGCGCTACCAGACTGCGCCAACGGCCCTTGTGTGTATCAACTACAATAGCATTCGGATCGCTCGAAAGAGAAAATATCGCGTATTTGTCGGTTGGCAAAATTGTCATTTGATTTTGCGGAATACGGCCGATGTTTTGGCGGCCGATTTCTTACGGAGGACAATATTACTTTTAAATACTAAATTACAGCGTATGAGTGAAACTAATAATTTCATGGCTGTCTATCGTGCATAAAATAAAAGTACTTTTTACGCTGTTTTCCCGTGTTGGCACTGCAGTATTTTGTCAATCTGGATTAAATATTATGAGAAAGTTAAAGACAACGTTTTTGGATAAAATTGCTGCCTGATTTTATCTTTAAATCAAAATAAATAATACTTTTGCGGTCATCTTTATTTATGTTCAAACTAAACTTGTAGAAAACATCGGGGGATTAAGATAACACATGACAGACACAGGTACCAATAAAACCGGGCAGCACGGTGCTCGATTGTCAGGCTTGCGAACTCTCATTAAGAGAGACCGGGTTGAGCCGCGTCAAAAGGTATCGCGCTATAAAAATTTCCAGAATTCTACACTAAGCGAAAAGTTATCCGCCCTCAGCACCTTCCTTATAGTGGCCGGAGTCTTGGCATTCGTAACTGCGCAAATGTATCCAGGGCTGATTTTCGAGCCCACCATGGATGTCGGCGGTGACACGGCCGGACATGTGGTTGTCGTGTATTACTTTATACACCATATTTTGCCTTCTTTTCGTCTTACCGGATGGGATCCGCAATGGTTTGACGGTTTCCCTCTTTATACTTTTTATTTCCCCTTTCCCCCGCTTGTAATAGCATTTTTCTCTTGGTTTGCCCCTTACGCGGTGGCATTCAAGATGGGAACCGCCGTAGGTATCATCGCAATGCCTTTGGCTGCTTATGCCTTGGGGAGGATGGTAAAAGCACCAAGGCCCATTCCGGCGCTCATGAGCGTGGGAACCGTTTTGTTTGTATTCAATAACTGGTTCACCATCGACGGCGGAAATATCATGTCTACCATGGCCGGCGAATACTCATTCACTTTGGGTATGACGCTCATGCTGCTGTTTGTGGGAGCCTATGTCAGATCCATCACTACCGGACGCGGCCGCTACCTGGCCGTGATACTTTTTTTACTGACGGCTTTATGTCATATAGTGCCGGCCATGTTTGCGGGAGGCGCGGCCGTTATCATAACACTCCTCCACCCCGACAAACTCAAAGCAGGTTCCGCCGAAAAATACGCAGCAAATAAATTCAAGTTTCTGAGGTCAAAATTTACTTCGTGGGTCTTTGTTGCCTACCGAAGGCCTTTCAGAATATTAATTACGGTCGGCGTGGCCAGCCTGCTGGTCTGCCTTTTTTGGCTTTTGCCGTTCGGTGTTTACGGAATTAAAGACGGACTGACCTCTTCGTTGAATAACGGTCGCGTACTGAACAGTTTTTGGTACAACATGTTCCCACCCAATGTGGAATCGGCAGTCTTGGGGCTCGCCCTTCTTGGAGGAGTGGCTGCCGTAATCAGAAAAGACCGTTTCCCGACTGCACTGCTGATACTTGTGTTGATTGCGGCGGCGCTGTTCCAATGGGCGCCCTCCGCATTGATCTACAACGGACGCTGGATTCCATTTTGGTTCCTTCTCTCGTCGCTCTTGGCTGCTTACGGCGTAAAAGAAGCAGGCCTCTTTTTAAAAAGCAGCTTTTTGCTAAAAAGATACTTTGTGGCAACGCGTCTTCTTGCCGTCGGCAATACCAAAGAAGCGCAGAAAATTTTGGGGAAAAAGACCTCGGCGCAAGACACATCTCAGGAGAAGAACTCGTGGTTTATGGGTACGGCGTACCCCTTGCTGGTGGCTTTGACAACCATCCTCCTTATGGCGTCTTGGCTCGGGGTGTCCCCGTTGGGCAATTTCGGCACACTCAATGCTTCCGACGGATGGACCACTTTCAATTATAAAGGGTTCCAAGGAGAGCCCGGCTGGCCGGAATTGCAGAGACTGACACAGATGTTGGATTCCGCCGGAAAGAAATTTGGGTGTGGCCGTCTTGATTATGAATACGGCAAAAATACTTCCGGATGGTTTGGTTCGACAGATTACACAATGTCCTTGCCTTACTGGACAAACGGTTGCATGGATATCCAAGGGGGGCTGTATTATCAGTCTTCGACGACAACCGATTTTCACTTTTTGGATCAAGCTGAGTTGGCCATGGACGCGTCAAAACCCGTTCAGGGCCTGGCATATGAAAATTTCAACATTGCCGACGGTGTACGGCACCTACAGCTGAACGGTGTCAAGTATTTCTTGGCCAATTCCCCTCAGGCGGAAGCTCAGGCGGCAAAAGACCCCAGTTTGGTGGAAGTGGGAACCACACCCGCATCTGCCTATTCGGTGGATTCTTCCGGTACCGGAACACCGACTGCACCGGCCGGCGGGTTTCATTGGGATCTGTATCTGATCAAAAATACCAAACTTGTGGTGCCTCTGTCCTATAAACCGGTGGTGGAAGCAAATATATCCAAAACACAATTTTTGAATACATCCATTGTCTGGTACCAGCAGGAGCAGTACTGGAAAGTTCCCATTGCCAGAACGGGACCGGCAGATTGGGAAAGGGTTGCGATCGGTTCGCTGGTGGCACCCAACCGCTCGGATCAAATTGTCCCCACATCCGTGAGCGATATCGCCACAACAGCCAGCACAATAACGTTCCATGTCACCAAGCTGGGTTCTCCCGTACTTGTAAAAGAGCCCTATTTCCCCAACTGGCAAGTGACGGGCGCCGGCGGGCCATACGAAGTAACCCCGAATCTTATGGTTGTGATACCGACTTCGCACACGGTACGAATGGCTTACGGCACAACCGGTTTGGATTGGATCGGCCGTATCGCCACACTGGCCGGGATCATAATGGTGGTAGTATTTAGCATAAGGGGTCCTGCCGCCCCTCTTCCCGCCGATTCGGTCGTCGTAAAAGGCGAAAATTTGACTGACGGGTCAGATAACGAAAACAATAGTGGAAATAAAAACAAGCACTTCAGACGAAAAACAAAATAAGTGACTAAAGTAGGTTATATATGTCAGATGCTGAAAACGATAGTCAAAAAACGGATCAAGATATAGATTTGACGGTTGTCCTGCCGGCATACAACGAAGAGGAAATATTAGGCTCGACTATTACAAATCTTATAACGGGGCTTGACGAAAAAAAATATCAATATGAAATTATTATTGTAGAAAACGGGTCCCGTGACGCCACATTACGTTTGGCGCGAATGCTGGGTGCCCAGTTGTCGCAGTTACGCGTTTTCACCTTGCCTGTTGGAAATTACGGAGCCGCCTTAAAAACAGGGTTTTTGGCAGCACGCGGTAAGGTCGTCGTAAGTTTTGACGTAGATTACTACGATCTGTCATTTTTGGAAGATGCTTTTACGGCAATCGGCGACGGCGAAGCAGACGTAGTGGTTGCCAGTAAAAGAGCCCCCGGAGCCGATGATCAAAGAGAGGCTCTCAGAAAGCTTGTAACCGCCGTATTCACCACAATTCTGCGCTCACTGTTTGACATGAAGGTTACGGACGCCCACGGCATGAAGGCTTTTCGCAGAGAGACGGTCCAACCCATATGCGAACAATGCGTAACCACGGAAAGTCTCTTTGATGTGGAATTGGTAATCCGGGCAGGCAATGCCGGCTTGCTGCTTACAGAAATACCGGCTACGGTGATCGAGCAGAGACCGGCCAGATCTCATATCCTAAAAAGGGCCATCACGGCCATATTGGGTCTTTTTACTCTTCAGCGGGCACTCGGTTTCCCGGCAGTCAAAAAAGTATTGGGGATAGGTCAAAAGAAAACACAAATCCCGTCAAAAACCGTATAACAGACAGTTTGGCAATTGCCAATATTTGACGCAAGCAGAGTTTTTGGGAAAGCAGTTTTTGCCAAAAGCAGATTAGTTCAACAAAGCTAGGAATTGACCCTCTGTCTGCATTGTATTTTATTCTGCATGCCGCCTGTTTTAGGGGAATTTACTGCTTGGCGTGAATGTCGGCAACATGGGTATTTAAATTGATGCTTTCCGTTGAAATGGCCGACAGGATGCTGTGAATTTCCTTTTTGGCAATCGTCAGATGAGTACTTGCGCTACCGATAAGCTGATTTGAAAGCGATATTTGGCTTACGGTGACAGTGAGAAGGGTCGTATTGATACCGGCTACGGTATTGAGCATGCCGTTTATATCTTGCTCCGTGATTGTGAGGTTGTTGCTGAAATTTAAATATGTGGATTGGATCGAAGCAAGATCAGGTTTGCTGACGACCAAAGCAGCTATTGCCGCTTCCACCGTGCTTTCCAAATTAATGAGTCGAGACAGATTTTTGTGGATACTCACTGCGGAATCATACAGTCGTACTTGCTTTTTGATGCTGACGTAAACGCCGTATTCATGGATTTGAACGGGAACATCCAAAATATCGTCGACCGTCTTTGCCGAGTTGACATCGATTTCCAAAGCCGCCAGACCTTGGCGGGCATTTATGATTTCACGCATGAGATTTGCATATGCGGGACGACTCAATATTTCGGTACTCCTCAGGGAATTGCTGTATCGCTCTAAAGACAACTCCCGGATGGCGATGGCTTTTTCCAAAAGACTCTTTGTCATATCCAGAGGTTTTCCGGGAGATACAGAGAGAGGAGCATTCGTGGTCTTGATTATGCCTTTTTTATGTGTTTTCAGCGGAATTGTGGCATAAGAATAGCCTGTCGGTAGGACAAAAAGAGATCCGGCCGTACCGCCGACCAAGAGAAATGCATATAAAAAAATACTCAAAAATATTCTTTTCTTTGACTTTTCCATATCCTACAAATCCAAACGGCTTTAGCTATTGTCTCTCGGGCTTTATTTATGTCTCTTGCAAAAGCGATTTATATACTCACTTTTGTCGCAATTATTATAAGACCAATTATGACAAGATGAGATTGCGGATTAATTATTATAATATTATGGGTTTATGAATCTTTAATAAGTACTCTGCCGTGGGGATTGTCGACCGGGCTCCCCCTCAGCTCTCGGTCCGCTGGACGCTGACAGATGCGGAATGGTTCAAAAACCGCTGAAGGCTTGATCCATAAGGTGCTGGGCTCAATGTATTCCTACAAATTGGAAACTTCTATCAATCTGTTGAGCGCGGTCATGGCCGCACCGGAATCAATAATTTCCTCGGCGTAGCGGATGCCTGAAGCAAAATCGTCACTTTTACCTGCCACAATCAGTCCCGCTGCCGCATTCAGTACAACGATATCGCGTTTTGGCCCCCTTTTGCCGGAGAGAATTTCCAAAACATGCACGCTGTTTTCTTTCACGTCCCCGCCGGTCAGGTCTTCTTTGGTTGCCGGCGGAAAGCCAAAATCGCCGGCGGCGATTTGGTAAGTATCTCTTTTGTATTTACCGTTTTCCAGCAAACGGGATTCGTGAATGGTGGAGGGTGCTACAGTGGAGATCTCATCCATGCCGTCGTGTCCGTAAAGAACCATGGCATGAACCGTATGATGCTTTTCCAAAACACCCAGCATGGTTTCAGCCATAGTGCGGTCGCCGACGCCTATCACTTGTCTGTTGGTGCGCGCCGGATTTGCCAGGGGTCCGAGCAAATTAAAAATTGTGGGAGCACCCAACGATTTTCTGACGGGAGCCGCATGACGCATGGCCGGGTGAAATCTGGGGGCAAAGCAAAATCCGAATCCTGCTTCAAGGATACATTGTGCTACCCGTTCCGGAGAGGCGTCAATGGCGACGCCCAACTCTTCCAGGACGTCGGCCGAACCCGCTTTTGAAGAAGCAGCCCGCCCCCCGTGCTTACAGACTTTGGCACCGGAGCCGGCCACCACACAGGCAGCCATTGTGGAGACGTTGATTGAACCGCTGCGGTCGCCTCCCGTACCGCAGGTATCCACCATGTCGCCTGTCAAGGGAATCGTCTCTGCGTTTTCCAGCATGGCGGCAACAAAGCCCGACATCTCGTTGACCGTTTCGCCCTTGACTCTCAGTGCAGCGGCAAAAGCCGCTATCTGGGATTCCGTTGCATTCCCGAGGAGTATTTCTGACAGAGTCAATTTAGCCAGTTCTTCTGTAAGATTTTGTTTCGTGAAGAGCAAATTGAGAATGTAGGACCAGCCCCCCAACTCTTCAAAGTATGCCGAACTTATGTCTTCAAAATTCGCCGATTCATGCATAATTAAAGCTTACAGAAGACTGGCGTTTCATATGCAAAAAAATAAATCTTTGTTTGCGCCTGCGTAAAACTAAGCCGACTTCCGTCTTTGCCGCAAAATCCTTCGTCTCTCGCGTTCTGTGCAACCGCCCCAGATGCCTTCCCTCTCTCTGTAGGCGAGGGCATACTCTAAACATGTCTCGCGCACGGGACAAATAGCGCAAACAGCCTTAGCCTGATCGGCACTTTCTTCGGGTGCGGGATAGAAAATTTCTGTACTCAATCCCCTACATGCAGCTACTTTTTGCCACGTGGCACTCATTGCAATATTCACTTTAAAAACTCCTATGGTCACATGAGACCAATCTCAATTTTTGTGTCTTTATTACAGCGGCATCTATCCAATAGCAAAACAATTCACAAGCATAGCCCTAAGCGGGGGCAACCGTCAATACCCGATGAAGCAGTCAAAGACTTTTAAACAGGTATTACATGTCTTGCTGTGGCAGTGAGGCTGTATAAACTCGTTCACTAAACCGATGTATTATTATGCACTACGTTGAAGCATATGTAAAGTACCTAACGCAAATTTTCGAAAAAAAATCCGGAATTAGTACAAAAAATGTTTTTTTGCTACTTTAAGTGGTAATATGCCCACTATCTACCAGTCACCGGCAATGGCTGCCCTGAGTTCTGTGGAGATATGTGTTTCATGACGGTATGCGGCATGATCAAATCTTATGACTGTCTCGCTGAGTTGAAATAGTTGCCGCTCCGATTCGGTGAGCTGAAATTTCAAATAATGGACAGAAGCGGTTATATTTTCCCTGGTGAGCATCTCTTGGTGTTCTTCTTGAACACTTGCCTTAATCGTCAGGATCGACTCCGAGTTATTTAATACATGTCCGGGCAGTGTGCCGTCGTCCGGCAACCGTAGTCCGTTTTGTATTTCGTTCATTTCGCCGAAATGCATATCCAGATAAAGACTGTCTTCAATGCCAACCAATTTTGGCAGCCAGGAATACAGTTGTTCTTTGCTTGTGAGCTCTATCAATAACGTTACCGATATCTCGCCAGGTTCCGGAATGAGATTGTTGTAAATATCGATTTCTTCCTGAAGAAGACTCTCGTCGATGATGCGTTCTGCCCGGGCCATTTCTTGAACTTGGAACTGCATGGTTTCCCGATTTTCAAACACCAACGAGATAAAGGGCCCTACTCCGATCCGCCGTACCCGCTTCAGATCGATAATTCCCCTTCTTTTCTCTTCCCGTATTTTTTCATACTGTCGGAGGTCCAGAATGTCATCAATAAAAAGTTTTGTCACGTTATCCTCTGATAATAGTTTTGCCGACGAAAAAAGTCCCTTTATCGGCTTATGTTAAATATTCATTTGTATTGCTATTCCTCTTTTATTCCGTACGCTTTGGCTAAGACGCTGACGGGATGAGTCGGCATCTTATTCGTTTCCTCGTATATGGCTGTATTTGCCAAGTGGCAATCCCCGCAACAAACGTCCGCATCACTTGTTTCGATGGCTGACTTCAATGGCTTAATTACTTTTTTGGCCAAATCGTAATTTTCTTTGCGGTAACCCCACGTGCCGTCAATGCCGGCACAACGCTCAACGAGTTTTACTTCCGTTCCCGTGATCTTCAATAGGTCTCTGCCGCGGTAACCGATATTTTGAGCGCGCGAATGACATGACAAATGGTAAATTACTTTTTTGGGAATCTCGCCCTTGAAATCAGTTTTGAGAAAACTTTTGCCCTCGCTTTTTCTGTTTTCCTCTACCAGAAACTCTGCCAAATCCAAAGTATTATTGGCCACAAGGTCAGCTTCCTGATTCTGCACGTATAGCGGATAATCTTTCCTTATAACATAGCCGCATGTAGGCTGGGTGACCAAAATTTTCTTTCCGTTGCGGACTTCACCTGCCAGACGCTTTATATTGTTTTGCGCTTTTTTGGTAAATTCTTCTATTTTGCCGTTGTGTAGCCACGGAGCTCCACAACATTTTGCATTGTCTGGAAGAGAGCAGGCTATATCATTGTGTTCAAGCACGGCAATTGCATCTTTACCTATTTGCGGCTCCATGTATTCGACAAAACAGGTTGGAAATAATACGATTTGCTGTTTGGGTGATTCCAGAGCGGGAGCGGATCTTTTCCGAAACCATACAGAAAAGCGCTGTTTCGTATAAGCCGGCAAAAGTCTTTCAGAATGTATACCGACGGTTTGTTCCATCACTTTTCTGGGAAACGACCCTCTTGCCCCGGATATTTTGTTTACAAGCGGAGAAGCGGCTGTAGATACTTGGCCCAGCAGATCTGTTCTTCCGAGGAATTGATCGGCGATTTTTTCCGACAGATTCCCCTTCTTTTGAGCCGCAAACACTGCCGTCGCTCTTACCATCATTCTTGGAAAGTCTAACTTCCATTCGTGCGGGGGTACATAAGGACATTTGATGTAACAAAGTTTGCACTGGTAACACTGGTCTATAACTAGATTTTGTTCTTTATTGGTGAGCATTGAAACAACGCCATTATGTGAATCAACAGCATCAAACAAGGTCGGAAAAGAAGGGCAGAGATTAAAACAGAGCCTGCACCCATGACATATATCAAAGACTCTTTCCAGTTCTTCGCGAAGGTCCTTTTCATCCAGATAGCGAGGATGAAAAGGGTCATAGGTTGTTGTCATTTTTTTCTCCGACTATTTAATTGGATTAAAACTCACAATGGCGTTGCTTAAGCAAATCGAGAGTTATGTCTAAGTAAAATAACTTACCCTGTTCTCATGCAGTTGCATGCGTCGAGGCACATTATTAATACCAATTATTCCAGAGACGAGAGTCCTTGTGTAAATCTTCCGGCATGGCTTTTTTCGGCACGGGCTAAAGTCTCCATCCACTCACTTATTTCTTCGAATCCTTCCTCGCGTGCCACTTTTGCAAATCCCGGATACATTTCCGTGTATTCATAAGTTTCTCCTGCAATGGCAGACTTTAAGTTCTCGCTGGTATCCCCCACCGGTTCTCCGGTAACCGGATCGCCGACTTCTTTTAGAAAGTCAAAGTGTCCGAACGCATGCCCCGTTTCTCCTTCGGCAACAGAACGGAATAGTGCGGCTACGTCGGGATAACCTTCCACGTCTGCTTTTTGGGCGAAGTACAAGTATCTCCTGTTGGCTTGACTTTCGCCGGCAAAAGCCTCTTTTAGATTTTCTTCCGTCTTTGACCCTTTGAGTTCTGGCATATGAATTCTGTCTCCTTTGGTTGTTTCTGACTCTACGGTACATGATATAACGTAAATTTATTACTGCAGAATCTTACTTCACTATTTTACAGATTTGGCTACATAGCCGCCAGTCGCGATCGTGATGCCCCCTGGGAAAAGCAAGATTATATTTTCATCTCTTTTTTTTGTACTCTGTGCTTTAATATAAATACATCGGGTTGTTTGGGCTTTGGTAGAAAAACTTTGATGCATGCCCAAGAGGCTGCCGAAACCCGCAAGCGCTCGACCAGTACTTCGCCACGCTCGATGCCGGGATGGACCCCAGCCTGCTCACCGAGCGGACCCGGACCGGCCAAGCCGAGCTGGCCGCCGCCAAGGCGGTGATCGACGCCTACGAGTCCTCCGGTCCACAGGAGATAACCGGCGAGCAGGTGTACGGGTTGCTCGAAAGCGTCGGAGGGCTGACCGTCCTGTTGGCCGAGGCAGACACCAAGATTCGCCAGCGCGTCTACCGCTCGGCCGGCGTCCACCTGCGGTATCAGCGCACCGAGAGGGGCGAGAAGATCACGGCCTGCCTGCGCGTGGGGTTGTTTCGTGTCGGAGGGGGGACTTGAACCCCCACGCCCTTGCGGGCACTAGCCCCTCAAGCTAGCGCGTCTGCCTATTCCGCCACTCCGACTCAAACTGTATTTTTGTCGTACTACACGATACCGGTATTTCACGACAACATATGACCAACTCACTTTAGTATATCTAGAAAGCTTGTAATGTATTTTCACAAAATATCTTCTCTCTAATCCGAATCCCCCCGGGTTTCTTGGATACCTGTTTACTTGGGAACTCCATTGTTCCCAAGGCTGATTCGAGTGTAGTAGTTGATTCGAATTCTGCTACGGAACTCATTCGAGTGATTCCGCAGTCGGCGGTTGTTGAACCAGTCCACGCATAAAAGTGTGGATCATTCAAGTTCTTCAATTGTTTCAAATGACCCGTTAGGATATAGCATCTCGGCTTTGTACAGACCATTTATCGTTTCAGCCATGGCATTATCATACGAATCTGCTTTAGAGCCAACCTAAGAGCGATTCCTCTTCTTCGGGCCGTGTGCTGTAGCAGAAGAAGAGATCTTGATGAACTCCCATATCACTGTGATGCGTGAGTTCTCCTGGGACCGGTGATCTTGCATAGATTGCCATCTCCAACGATCGGCCAATGTCTTCCTGAACGAGGTTGATACCCTCCATACCCTACCAAGTTCATATGTCCACTTTTTCGGGAATATTCCATAAAATCAAGTACAACCTTTTCTTCGCAGCAATCTTTGGATTATTGACACAGTTTGAAGTATCTTTTTGACTCTCTATAAGTATCCGGCAGCCGACTCTTGCATATCTATTCCTTTCTATAACTATGTTGCCCTGTAACCTGCTTTGAGTATATTGATATAGACGGATAACCTTCAAAAGCGTGAATCTCACCGTACGATTTCTAAGAGCCGGTAAGAGGGACGGGGGATCCGTCTCAGCAAAACGTCGGTATCGGTCCGCCATTGCTGTTTTACCTTTGATTTCCGGCATTTCATTCCATGGTTTTGGGTTGTTTGTTTATCAAAAGCCCTCTCAACTGGCTTTAGTTGTCAATATCGTATCCCCCTAAGGTTGACGGCAGAAAAGTTACTAAAAATTACCTAAATATAACAATTTTTTTCGGACCGAAAAACTTCAATCGCTTATATCATGAAAAGTGGTTGAGTAACTACTTTATGCAGCTATTATAGTGCATTGTTTTCAGGAAATATTTGACACAATACGTTGAAAATATATAAAATAGTATTGCTAAGAAACCTTCTTAGCAATCGAAATATTTCGATAATGTTGCCAAATAAACTTAAACTCTCCGGATAATACTTGGGTAAAAAGTTATTTGGTGACGTTTTATTGAATCGATAATATAATTCAAGGGGGGAAACTTGAAATTACCAAGTAGTAAATATAGTTCACGGAAACACAGCATTAAATATGCTATATCTGCGGCATTTTTTACTGTTGCCTTGGCGCTAGGAGCTATTCCGCTGATGTTTTCGTTACAGGTAGCGCAAGCCGCAACATCTGCCAATTCCGGGACCTCTGCATGCGCTGTTTCTATTGCCGTTACCGACCAATGGCAAGGCGGCTTTACTGCCAATGTGACCGTGACAAACAGCGGTACCGTAGAGACTTCAAGTTGGTCCGTTGGTTGGACATGGCCAAACAGCGGAACTACGATTTCCACATCATGGAACGCAGTCATAACGCAAACAGGGAACAATGTAACGGCCGCAAACGAATCATATAACGGCCAGTTGCCTCCCGGTCAATCAACCTCGTTTGGATTCCAAGCCGCTTCAACCGGCAGTATTGCACCGCCGACATCTTTTACTTTAAATGGAACTCCGTGCGGGTCTCCGGTAAGCACCACCACGACAACCGCGGTTGCCGCTACATCGACAACTATTTCGTCGTCTGGAACATCTGTGGCAAGTTCAGGAACGTCCAGTGGCGTGGCTGCGAGCAGCGGAGCCTCCCAAAGCTCGACATATACCGGAAATGCAACCTATTTTTCTGGTCTTGGATCACCTTACGGAGGTTGCGGTTTGCCGCAAGCAAATCTGGATTCGCAGCATTTCCTGGCTTTAAATGTTCAAAATACTCCCGGTAATTACAGTACATTTTTACCAAGACCAATTCCTGCTGCCGATGCCGCTGAAATAGGTATGTTCAACAACGGACTCAATTGTGACCGCTGGGTGCATGTTACCATCGGCGATTATTGTACCGGAACCAATGATGGCGCTCCAAATGAGCCATTTTGCCGTAACGGCTCCTGGGTAGCTGACCAGTACAATGGGGCAACATTAAACTTTGTGGTTGCCGACAGCTGCCAAGACGCAAATGCTTGGTGTAGAGATGATCCGTATCATGTTGACCTTGCGGAAAGTTCACTAAATCAATTTATTTTGAATGGATCACCGGTTGGTACTCTTTCGAATAAATGGAACAACCGACAAGTCCACTGGTATTTTGAATCTGCACCGAATTATAGCGGTGACATCAAGATTGGCTTTATACAGGGTGCCGGAACTTATTGGTCGGCAATAGCTGTCAGTCACCTAAGAAACGGCATTCACGGTGTTGAATACATGAGTGGGGGTCAGTGGAAATCGGCAACTATGGATGCAGACATGGGTGATGATTATATTATCCAACCTACTGTCGCAGGCGGCGGTTCTTATGAAATAAAAGTGAAAAACGTTAATGGCCAGTGGGTCAACAACGGAAGGGAATACCTCTTCAATTTCCCAACAAGCTGTGCTTCACAATGCTCACCTGCCTATACAGCGACAACGTATACAACAGTCAACCCTTCAAGCACTTCCAACTCCGGAACTTCGACCACAACAGTTACTCCTACCACGACCACGGTTGCTCCTACGACCACAGCTGCTCCTACAACCACCACAGCTGCTCCTGTTACGACCACGGTTGCTCCTACGACCACGGCTGCACCTACCACAACGACAGCCGCACCTACCACAACCACAGCCGCACCTACCACAACGACGGCTGCACCTACAACCACAGCTGCACCTACCACAACGACAGCTGCACCTACAACCACAGTTGCACCTACAACCACCACGGCTGCTCCCGTCACAACGGGCACATGTGCCATAAAAATGGGAGTTACGAGTCAGTGGAACACAGGCGCCAGCTCCGGAGGATTCACCGCCAACGCAACAATTATCAACGGTTCAAGCTCAACCTTGAACAATTGGTCAATAGTTTGGACATGGCCTTCCGGTCAGCAGGTAACCGATTCATGGAATGCAGCCGTTACTCAAACCGGTTCATCTGTGACGGCTTCCAATCAGACGGTGACCATTGCGGGAGATGCTCCCATCCTTGTGGGACAACCCATACCGGCTGGCTCATCTGAGACATTCGGTCTGGAGGGTACCTGGTCAGGCGCTAACACCATGCCTACCTCATTTACCCTGAACGGCCAGCCCTGTGGTGTAA
>JAKABW010000021.1 GCA_021796535.1 Actinomycetes bacterium
AAAATACGACACAAAAACACCGAGACCGGATGCCGCAACAGTGTGCTACATTGATTTTATCCGATGAAAATATATTTACCAAAAGACCCCATTCTGATTCTCCTTGGCAAAACTTATTACTGTTGCAGTTACCGTTCCCTTACCATGGGGATTCTCAACAGAACCCCCGATTCCTTTTACGACAAAGGCTCCTATTACGATTTCGATCTGTTCTTAAAAAAAGCGGAATCCCTTGTGGAAGACGGGGCCGACATCTTGGACATCGGAGGGGTAAAAGCCGGTCCGGGAGACCCGGTCACGGAACAAGAAGAGCTCGACCGTGTCATACCGGCTGTGGAAGAGCTGAGGAAGCGTTTTGACGTTTCGCTGTCCGTCGATACCTGGAATGCAAACGTTTTGGATGAAGCCCTTGCCAAAGGAGCCGTTTTGGGAAACGACATCAGCGGCTGTCGGGATCCGAACTATCTAAAAACAATCGCCAGACACAACGCTTCCGTTGTCGTAACGCACATCCGGCTGGCCCCCAGAGTGAGAGACGAACTCCCCGTATACGAAAACGGCGACGTCACCTCAGCCGTGATTAAAAAACTGGACGGCATCTGTCGGCTTGGGATTCAAGAGGGTCTGAAAAAGGAACAGATAATCATTGACGCGGGACTCGACCTGGGAAAAACCACGCCGCAGTCCCTGGAGCTTTTACGCAACCAGTATGCATTGGCCGAAACGGGCTTTCCGTTGCTGCTCTCGGCATCCAATAAAACGTTTCTCGGCGAGAGGCTCAATTTGGAAATTTCACAGAGAAAAAATGCCTCCCTGGCGGCTGCGGCAATCGGCATAGCACAGGGGTGCAGGATCATCAGATGTCACGACGTGAAAGGGACAAAGCGCGTGGCGCAGACCATGGAATTTATTCTCAATTCTTACAAAGAGCAGCAAAGTGTTGCCGACAAAAAATAGCGGACGCCAAATAATCAAACCGGCGGGAGGTTTTCTTACGGTATCCGACAGTAAAGCTTTTTTGTCCGATACCGGCATAAAAGAGGACTACAATTTATGTTTGGGTAGGTAAAATGAAACCATTTTCCGTAAGGTTGCTCTACGGAACGGAATACAGTCTCGTGATCAATGAATTGGATCGCGTTATGCGGACACTCGGACACACCGGGGAACAAAACTTCAATTACGAGGAGTACTCTTTTCTCTCCGGAACGGAAGAAAACCCCGTGGCTCAGACCATAGATGCCTGCAGGACCCCGTCTCTTCTTGCTCCGGAAAAGATCATTGTCTTGCGGGGCCTGGAGCAGACCAATGCGTCGCAACTGGAACCGCTGATTGAATTCATAAAAAGCAAAGACACCGCCGAACGGGACTGCACTTTGATTCTGGTCTCGGCCGGCAAGAAACCCGCCGCCGCACTCATCAAAGCCGTAACCGACGCGGGCACCGCTACCGATACAGATCCAAAGTCCGGGGCCAAAGGCCGGGAGGAATGGTATGCGGCGCATTTGGTAAAGTCGCACATCGGCTTGGAGCCGACAGCCGTCAAAAGATTGAAAGAACACGTAGGCGAGGACCTGACAAAAGTGGAGGAAATACTTTCGCTTCTCACCGAAGCTTACGGCACAAACACAAAAATCGGACTTGGAGATCTGGAACCGTTTCTTGGCGCAGAAGGCAGTTCTGCCCCGTGGGATTTGACGGATGCCATCGATGCCGGGAAAAGCGGAGAGGCCCTCCATCAGCTGTTCAGACTACTGGAAAACCAAAGACATCCGTTGCAAATCTTATCCATACTGTGGAGACATTATCAGGCCATGATACGCCTGGACGGCCTGACGGACATCGACGGTGCCTCCGCCGCCAAGGTAACAAAGCTGGCTCCCTATCCCGCGGGCAAAGCCCTCAGACAATCACGGACCCTGGGATCGGCAAAGTTGGCGCGTGCCGTACAAATCTTAAAAGAAGCGGACTTGGCCGTCAAAGGTTCACTGGGTCTGGAAGGAAGACTGATTCTGGAAATAGCGGTTCTCAGGCTTAGCCAATTGCCCAAACTAAAATCGCTCCGGCGAAATACCTGAGCAGCTGACTTGTCTTTTGTCCGTCGTCGGGAAGAGGCCAAGACCTTTGTCAGACTTCTTCCCGAACCAAAACAGATACCCAGTATATATTTATTGAATCTTTCTCCGGCGCCGCATAGGTAATAACGGAGTAATTTTAGTACTGTACTCTTAACTTATGACGGTGAGGAAAATGGATAACTGCCACCAAGACCCAAGTAGCGGATCGACAACAGAACTTTATAATATTTGCATAACTGTGGCAACAGATGTAGGGGCTGTTCTGGCGGATTACTTTTCACCGCTAAATAAGGCAAAACTCATGAAAAGCATCACAACCAAAACCTCCCCCACCGACTATGCCACCGAAGCAGACGAAAAAGCCGAAGGAAGAGCCAGACAAATTCTGCGGAAACTGCGTCCAGGTGACTCCGTCTTGGGTGAAGAACAAGGCGCGCAAATCGGCACAACCGACCTGATCTGGGTTATCGACCCGCTGGACGGTACGGTAAATTTCGTATACGGCATCGATGACTTTGCCGTATCCGTTGCCGTGGCCGAAAGGAAAAACGCGGAGAACCCAGATGCCGCACACGGAAGAGTTATAGCCGGAGCCGTATACAACCCCATCAAAGACGAGCTTTTCAGTGCTTCCGTCGATCAAAAACCCCTACTCAACGGCACCGAAATCAATGTCTCAAACCCGAAGAGTCTTGAGACGTCTTTAGTGGGCACCGGTTTTGGCTACAGCCGAGAAAGGCGCGACCGCCAGTCGCTCTCCCTTGCCAAAATCCTGCCGCGAGTGAGAGACATCAGACGGATGGGGGCTGCGTCTTTGGATTTGTGTTCGGTTGCCTGCGGCAGACTGGACGCCTATTACGAGGTCGGACTCAAACCATGGGATCAGGCAGCCGGCCTTTTGATCGCCGGGGCGGCCGGGGCAAAAAGCAGCGAAATAATGACCGCCGAAGACGGTCCTCTTCTTTTGGCGGCGGCTCCGAATGTCTATGAGGAGCTGCTGACAACCGTCAAATCTTCTCTGTGAGTCATAAAACGCTATTGTGCAAAAATCAAGAACTCAGAAAAGAAACTTGGCTAAAATGGCTCCGTACGCGCTAACGGAAGAGGGATACATGGAATTTGATGTCGTGGTAGAGATACCCGCCAATGAAAAAAATAAATATGAAGTCGATCACGAAACGGGCAAGATATACCTGGACCGTACTTTATTTACGGCCACATATTATCCGACCGACTACGGTTTTGTCGACGATACATTGGGCCGTGACGGAGATCCTCTGGATGCCTTGGTTATACTTCTCAGTCCGACTTTTCCGGGATGCCGGGTAGTCTCAAGACCGGTGGCAATGTTGCAGATGACCGACGAAAAAGGACCGGACGACAAAGTTATTTGCGTGCCGGCAGGTGATCCCCGTTACGCCAAGTACCAAGACATAAACGACATAGACGAGTTTGAGAGACAAAAAATACAGCACTTTTTTGAAGTATACAAAGCGCTTGAACCCGGCAAAAAAGTTCTCGGATTTGCCTGGGTAAACAAAGAGGCCGCCGAAAAAGAAATAAATGCCTCATTTGAACGCTTTCAACAACACACGGACTGAAAGCACTTTTACCCGGACATACTTCTCTGTTCCGGCAACAAGTCGGCGTCAACCCCGATTGAAGATCCATCCGGCGCCGCCGCGCATCAAGCGGCGGTGCCGGATCTGTTTGCCAGATAGAATAAAATCTGTATTGCCCGTTAGTGCATATACCTACGGGTACAACATCCAATTTTGGTCATTGTTGTTAGAATTGAGATTGCGGACAAATTATAAAAAACGGCAGATATATTCGTGAGGCACTTTGTGAATCTCATCACAAAGTGCAAGGGAGGGAAAAATGGCTCTTCACTACCGCGAAACAGATCTTTTTGAGAAGAAAAACTGGTATGACCTCGCTGCCTGCAAGAACCTTCCGACCGACATCTTTTTCCCGATAGGAAGAACCGGACCGGCATTGCGCCAAATCCAAAGGGCAAAGGCAATCTGTCAGGAATGCCCCGTGGCAAGAGAGTGTCTCAACTACGCCATCAGGACAAACCAGGAATCCGGGGTTTGGGGATGCACTTCCGAAGAGGAAAGAAGACACATCAGGCGTTCTCCCCGTCTTTCCCCCCTCAAGGATTCCCGAGCCGTATAAAAATATTTGACTCAGCTTTTATTGGGTATTACTATAGACACAATTGCTCCTCCGTTGTCGTCTTTTCCGTTCACAATATTCAGATCGCCAAAAAGTTGTGAACGCACCAAATCTCTCACTATCGACAAACCCAGACTTTTCGTGTCGTCAATATTGAAATCTTCCGGAAACCCCACTCCGTTGTCGGTAACGTCTATATGCAAACATTGCGTATTTTCGTCAATCGCCAAGTCTATTTTCACATGAGCGGCGCCATTGAAGTGTTCCGTAAACGCGTGTTCTACGGCATTTTGCGTCAACTCCGCGATAACGACAGCCAGAGGGGTTGCCACTTCGGCGGGAACTTCCCCAAGGCTTCCTTCGCACTCCACATTTACTTCCCGGCCGTGAAACTCGCCGTCTCTGGCCAGGCGGATCAAAGCCGGCATAATCTCCCCGAAAGGCACCTGGTCGCCGGGCTCTCTGGCCAATATCTCATGCACCAAAGCTATGGCCGCGATGCGCCTTTCAGCTTCACTGAGAGCCTGCTTTGCCGCATTGTCATTCAACCTGCGAGACTGGAGCCGCAACAATGACGAGATCGTCTGTAAGTTATTTTTGACGCGGTGATGTACTTCTCGGATGGCCGCGTCTTTCGAAAGCAGCAACCTGTCTCTGCGCCGCAGATCGGTAACGTCCCGGATCAAAAGAACCGCGCCAACGACATTGCCATCCTCAATCAAAGGTATGCACCGCAAAATAACTATGACATCCGGCTTCCGCTCAAACTCCTCTATTACCGGAAGCCGTTTCAGGTAGGCGACCTCGATTGCTTCCACGCGAAGTCCGAGCTCCAACAAAGTGCTTCCGGTCACCGAAGAGGTGATCCCCATGCGGTGCAAAGCGTTTACGGCATTGGGGGAAGCAAAAATAATATGTTTCAGATGATCGAGAACTATTACCCCGTCTCCGACGCGGGGAGCGTCTTCAAAGGTGTCTTCGTCCGTGACGAAGGGGAACACCCCGTCCGAAATCATTTGAGCAAACCTGGCAAATAAAGTCAGATAGGTACGTTCCAGTCCGCCTGTTTTTCTCCCGACCAGCGGAGACCATGCCCTTGACAGGACGGCGATTACTTCATTGTTCCAACGCACCGGAATGCACTGATACCGGGTGAGCTCTTCTCGTCCCTCGTCCAATTCGCCGAAAACGATAACTCCCTTTTTCCATGCTTCGCAGACAAGAGGCAACTCATCAGCCACATAAATTTGACCCACCAAATCGTGTTCAAAAAAAGTCTGGCTGGTGGCCGGACGTATCTGTCCGAGCACGACGAAATGAAGACCGCCTCCCGGTGAAACGCGTTTTGCGGGAACGACGTGCCCGCGCTCCGGCGCGGGAGACTCGTTTAATGCCAAAGAAAAATTATCTATCGGAACATGCAAAATTAAATCGGAAAATGACAGGTCGGAAAGAAGAGACCATGTGGACATCAGACGCTCCAGGTGAGCCCTGGCGCCGGATTCCAGACCTGTCAGCTCTCGCGCTAAATCTGCCGGATAAGTCATGTCTGCCCTTTGTCAATCTCAAAAGAAAAACTGTTGCGCCCCGAAAAACGAGATACGTTCTTGTAACCAACCCTATCCGCCAAGCGCCGCAAATCGGTAAATCTGTATCCTATGCCCATTGGCTCATGGGCGTCAGAGGCAAAAGTTATTCCCACCCCGGCATCAAATAATTTTTCCAGAACAAAATGACTGGGATAAGGTTCTCCGACAGGTTTTCGCCAACCGGCCGACGACAATTCCACAACCTGCAAAGGTCCGGCGGAGGATTCTCCCGTGCCGTCCTCCGTCACGGTTTTCTCAATACTTTTTGCGACGAAATTCACCAGTTCGCTTTCGAAATCATTGAATGCTGCATCCGAGGGTTTTCTGCCGGTAATTTTTACGAGATCGATGTGAGCCAATACGTCGGAAGTGCCGGAAAGTATCAATTCCTCCAAATTCACCAAGTAATCGCTGAAAACTTTTTCTGCCCCTCTGGTATTCCATCTGGAAACCTGCAAATAAGAATCCAGGACGTCAAACATATGACCTTTTATAAAATGAACGGAACCCAGCACAACATCAAAGGGGAATGTCGACAAAAACGAGTTGACCTGATCCATTTGCCCCGGCAGGCAGTCCATTTCAAGACCCAGAACAACGGGAAGACCGCGCCGCTTTGCTTCCGTCAAAATGCGGACATAGTGTTCCAGAGTCAGCGTTGCATGGAAGTTATAATAATCGTGCATGAAGTCGGCGGCTTCCCTGTCACCCGCTTCCTCCGCTGCCCGGAGAAAGAAATGCTTTGCCTCTTTAAACCTAAAAAGATGCTCGGTAACGGCTATTTCCGTCAAATTGCGTTTTTTTGCCACGGAACAAAGCTGCGCCACGCCGGAAAGGGTGACCTGGTCATCAAAAGCCATATCATCATGGGAAAATAAATGGATGTGATAATCGAGCATCTATATCATGGTAGAGCTTTAAAACAAGACAGCAACTTGTATCAAGCCGGAAAGTATAAAAATTAAAAATAATCCGTGCAGCCGAGAGAATCAAAGAAAAAAGAACCGTCAGAGAAAACGCACTTCAGTCTGAATTTTCAAAAAGAGCGGATGAGACGGCGTCACCCAAAAAAGCTATTTGTTCCATATCGCCGGCCGGATCCACCAAATAAGGGAGTTTTATGACGGCGGTTTGCTTTTGGCCTCCGACAGGCAGTTTTCTCCCAAGATCGGAAGCTATGTGCTCGTAAACGGCATTTTGTCCGGCGGCAAGCAAAGCGTAATTCAGAAAATTTTCCCCCAACGCTTTCAGAAGTCCGGGCAGAGCCGTATCCCGCTCTTCTGCATCGTATCCGCTATCCCCTTTTAAACCGAGAGATGCAATTGCTCCTCTCAGCTCCTCCGTCGGCAAAGCGTCGGCCGCCTGGTCGGGAGTCCCGCTCAACCGCCTGGCAAAATCAATGTTTTCTTCGTCAAGCAAAAACTCCGGCAGCGCAGAATTGCATATTACCGCACTGAGTTGATAACGCGAGTCAAGAAACCTTTCAATGAAATGCAGTATTTCTTCACTCCTGAGACTGTCCAAAGTGGTTATGAGAACATGCTTTGTGATCGGACTGATCAACATTTCTTCCACTTCTTCGGCTCGTTTTTTAAACTTGTGGCGGACGGATTCAAACAGCTTGAAAAACTCGCTTACCTGGAGGAGCATCTCAATACCCAAAAGCCGGTTGACGATATCATAAAGCGGCTTCGAGGCAAGATTCAAAAACTTTGACCTATACGGTGCCACCAAAAACCTGAGAGTTTTGGAGGAAAAAAATTGGGCCATGCGTTTGGGTGCGGAAAACAGAGTAAAGAAGTTTTCGCCGGGCGGAGTATCCACAACAAGGTAGTCCCATTTGTTTTGTTCGTGTAAATACAATACTCTTTCCATCGCGATGTACTCGCTGCCATAAGCAAAACCCGAAGAAATGCTCTTATAAACGGCGTTGGCGAGAATCGCTTCCCGCTCTCCTTCCCGATCGCAGAGCCTGGCAATCAAATCGTCAAAAGAAGCTTTGGTGTCAAGCATCGATACCCAAAGTTCGCCCGCCGAATCGGCTGTCCCCGCCAAAACTGATGCCGGCAAGGAAATTTTGATTGGATCATCCGTTGAAAGACCGTCGGTATTGAGACCGAATGTATCTGTCAGTCTTTTGGCGGGATCTACGGTGATAACCAATACTCTTGCTCCTTTTAAAGCAAGAGAAAGAGAGAGTGCAGCGGCAGAGGTTGTTTTTCCGACACCGCCCAGGCCGCCAAGAATAAACACAGACCTGCGCAACGGCAAAGAATACGACTCTCTTTTACTTACAGTGTCCATAATGCAGCCTATCATTATGACAATTCAATTGATAATTCTTCTGCAAGGTGCAGGGCAATCTGTTTGGTCATATCAAAAGGATCGCCTTGCATGAAAAGGTACGGCACGTAATATGTCTCGGGAGAATCGCCCTCCTTTGCGGCGGCTTGGAGTTGCAAACTTGACTCAAAGTACTTCAGCTGAACCTCTTCGCTGCGTCTTATTTTGATTGCCAAATCCGCCGCAGAAAACAGACTGTCAAGCCGACGCATTTCATCGGCGGTTTTTTTCTCTGCCCGGGCAGGTTTGCCGAGTTCTCCCGTCAGAGTCCGAAAAATACTTTCTTCCCTCCTGTTGAACAGTTCGCTTGGCACCCTGTTGACAAAAACACTGTTGCCGGGATGGTCGGAAGAGTGAGAAAGTGTTTCAAGCAATTCCAGAGTCTCAGCTATGGGCGTTTCCTGAGCTGTCGTGGCTATGGCAATCGATGTTTGTGCCGGATTGTAAAGTATGTCGTCCATCCAGGAGGTTTGATCGCGGATAATGCCTGCCGAAGTCAGATTGTGTACATTTCTGCTCGTACCGAGAATGCCGCTCACATGGCCTGTGGCGCTGGCGTCCGCTATCACCAGATCATAATTATCTTCGTGTATTTCGTAACAAAGCTTGCCTACACTCAAGATCTCCCTGACGCCGGGAGCGGCCATCGAAAACAATTCAACGATATTGCCCAAAGGTCCGATAGGGGCAAAATAGGGAAGCTTCAAAGTGAGCTGCGCATATTCGGCCAGAGCCCGGCCCGTATCCATGGACATGACATACAGATTATCGTCGACTTTCCGCTGAGAATATGTGCTGCCATCCAACCCAAGAGCCAAAGGCAGATTGCCTCTTTTCTCCAATTCGCATACAAGCACCTTTTTCCCGCACCTGGAAGCAAGATACCCCAAAGCCGCCGTAAGGGTAGTTTTCCCGACGCCGCCTTTGCCTGTCAAAAAAATAAGACGCTTATCTAAGAATTGAGCCGCTTTCATGCCGTCAAATCCCGGACGCCGACCGGGAGCTACTGAGCTCCAAAACCCACTCGCCGGTCTTCCGAGACGGCACCGATTTCTATATAGGCTATTTTGGAGTTTGGCACCCCTACCTGGCGTCCTTTCTTGTCGGTCAGCCAGAGAACGCCGCTGTCGCCGGACATTGCAGCCTCTATAGCGCTGAGAACCTGCTCTTTTTTGACCGTATCACCCATCTCGATATCCAACTCTCTCGGATGATTGACAACCCCTATTTTGATATCCATACAGATGCATCCTCCTAAGTTATAACGTTTTATTCTATAGTCTTTATTCTATGTTAACCTTAGCGACGACTTACGCCGATTGCTTCCATATCTGTCGCGCGATAAGGCTATAACTTTACTCCATAAAGCAGGCAACGAAAAAATTTCCGGAAAGATGATCCGGGAAACAAACCGACAATTTCTGATAGAAATTGATCCGCTTGAAATATACAATTATGTTTGTTCGGATACAATTTAGGATTTGATATATAAATAATATTTTCTTTTCCTACAATATTGAGGCAGCATAATGAAATCTATATTTACAGATAGTTACACCGTAAATACAACTAGATATCACATAGATACTTTTTCATCAATTTGTAAATTCAATGTACAAATAGATGCCTGAGCCAGTCGAAGGATCCAAGTCTTACATCCCAGCCCTCGACGGCATAAGAGCCGTGGCCGTTTTGGCCGTAATTTTGTACCATCTTGGCTACGGATGGGCCCAAGGCGGTTTGCTCGGCGTAAATGTTTTTTTCGTCTTGTCGGGATACCTCATAACGGACTTGCTGCTCGGCGAATACAGAAAAAACGGCTTCGTCAGATTGAGAACATTTTGGCTGAGACGAGCCCGGCGTTTGCTGCCTGCCCTTTTTTTGATGCTTTTTATAATACTTGGGTGGTGTGCCATATTCAATAACTCCCAATTGCCCCAAGTAAAAAATGACCTGTTCCCGGCCATATTTTATTACAGCAACTGGTGGTTTATCTTTGAACACGTTTCTTATTTTGCCCAATTCGGCCCCCCAACTCCCCTGGGACATCTTTGGTCTCTGGCAATTGAGGAGCAATTTTATTTGATTTGGCCGCTGATCATTATTTTGATTATGAAAATATCAGGTTCAAAAAAAGTTTTGGGATTTGTGACCACAATAGGAATTGCGGCTTCGGTATCGGAAATGGCTGTTTTGTACCAGCCTTACGCAGATCCCACAAGGCTGTACGACGGCACGGATACACGGGCTTTTGCACTCCTTATCGGAGCCCTGCTTGCCATTTACAGACCCAGAGACAAAAAAGTGGTTCTCTCCGAAAATGTCACCGGATTGGCCAACCTGATAGGGGGGCTTGCCGTTGTGGGTCTTTTGGCTATGTTTTGGCAAACCAACGAGTACTCCCAATTCCTTTACCGGGGCGGTATGCTGCTTTCCTCCCTTCTTACGGCTGTGATCATCGCCATAGCCGTACTTCCCACCACCGCCATTGCCAAGTTATTGTCGACTCCCGTATTGAAATGGATCGGACAAAGATCATACGGCATCTATATCTGGCATTACCCCATCATTGTTCTGACAACGCCTTATAACGCGCCACCGGATTTGGCACGTTCCGTTTTACAGGTGGCAGCCAGTTTTACCTGTGCCGGTTTATCCTGGAAATACTTGGAACAGCCGATACGGCATGGCGCCATATCAAATTATTGGAACCGATACAAACAATGGAGACTGCAGCCGCTCATCACCCCCCAGGAAGAAAAATTGATGTCAGCCGCGGCAGTCAAGAAGGAGGGCTCGGCTAAAAAAGGTATCTACGGAAAAATCGGAACCAAAAGCCAATCCGTAAAACCCCAAAGGCTCTACAGGTTATCGACATACAGGCAAATAATTTATATATATAAACACAAACCGCCGCGGCAACGTCTAACGGCTTCTCTTATCTCGCTTGTCCTGACAACCAACACAATCGTATGTCTGCTTGCGGTCGCCGGCACCATCAGCTCCGGAACAGTTGACTACTCCGGCCAAAACAACGCTCCGACCTCAATATTGCCAAAAAATAAAACAGCGAAAGGGCATTTTCCGCCGCCGAAAACGGTTTCAAGCGTAACGACCTATGCCGCAACTTCGGATATTACCCTTGACAACCTGATACGTCCCATCGAAGCCATCAGACGCGTTCCATTTATGAACGCCGATGCTGAAACATATGACATCGACCGCATAGAAAAAAACTTTTTCTGCGACCCGTACCCCTTTGCCATGTCTTGGCTGCCGCCCATACCAATTTCGGCATTCAACCTCCCGCCCTACAATATAAACGACATCAGACTGCATGTGACACGGCCGGTTCCCGTCACGAACGGGGCCGGGGTAACCGCCATAGGCGATTCGATTATGATAGACGCCGCTCCGTATTTAAAACGGTTCCTCCCCGGCATTACGGTAGATGCCGTTGTCGGACAACAAATTTGGCAGGTTCAGGCACAGGTTCCGGCACTCAAGCGGGAGGGTGCCATAGGGAATCGCCTCATTATAGAATTGGGAACCAACGGAGGCTACACCCCCCAGGAACTGCTAACCCTGCTCTCCTCGCTGGGACCGATGGAAAAAATAGTTTTGGTCAACACCCTGGTTCCCGACCCATGGGAATCGGAGGTAAACGACACGATAGCCACAGTTGCCGCAAGACTGCCCAACGTATCGGTGGTGGACTGGTACAAAATAGGTCAAAAGCATCCGAACTATTTTTACCCTGACCACATCCATCTCAACCCGGCGGGATCCAGATTTTATGCCAAACTCATCGTGCGGGCTTTACTGAGCAAAAACCGCTGAGTCACGCCGCATCAGCCACAAGCGGAGCCGGCGTCACAACGGCGGTTCATGCGTAATTTTGTCAGGTCTGAGTAATCTCCTGGTAAAAATCGGTCCTACTGTCTCAAATAAAATTATTGAAGCTAAAACGACAGTTGCGCTTTTGGCACCGAGACCGGGGGTATTTTGCAATATAAACGCCAGCAACCCCACCGCCAGACCGGCATGCGGCAACATTGCCGTTCCGTATCCCAATGCTTCTTTTACCGAGGTATCCGGCGTAAACGCGCTCAGCAAGGCACCCGTGACTTTACCGAAAACTCTGGCTGCCACGTATACTCCGCCGATTTCTCCGGCGCTCAGCAAAAGACGCGGATTGAATCCGACGCCGGCGATCAGAAAAAAAATCAAATATATTATGGGTTCCATCGGTTTCATGGAAGAAAACAACCTCTTGGCACTATTGGGAGCCGTATTCACGGCAACCAACCCTGCCGTCAACATGGAAATGACCACAGAACTGCCTATGAGTGCCGAAATACCGACCACGGCCAATAAGGCTATTACCTGTATTATCAGGAGTTCCCCCGAACTTTCAAAATATCTGGCAACAAAAACCAATAAAATACCGGCGACAATTCCAACGACAAAAGATGCGGGCATCATTTTGAAAAATACCAACACTATATGACTGAATCCCGTTATCCTGCCTGTGGCCGCCAGCAGAAGCGGATAAGACAAGCCAAAGATAAATGCTGTCACTACATTGGTAACCCCTACTGCCGACATCAAAAAGTCCGCTTTTCTCTCCGCCCCCGCATACTCCTTGCTGCATACGGCGGCAACCGTCAAAGCTCCGGTTTCCGTAGCTATGATGCCCAGAAGAACCGCCAACGAAGGACTCGCCCCCACGGCTCTTACGGCAAAGCCGACCAATAAGCTTGTCAGCAGCACCTGTCCGAAAAGAAGGTAAAAAACCCGCTTACCGTAGTGTCTCAGATCCGTCAGCAGCAGCCTTTCGCCGATGAGAAACATGACGGCACCCAGGGTTAAATTCGTCACCACGGCAAGCTTTTTTGATATGGCATCTGTCATGATCGGCAGGGGACCGTGGGGGCCTATCAAAATCCCCATGGCCATAAAAACGACCACTTCCGGGACCAGCCTGCGGCTGATACGTCCGGCAAATATAGCTATCGATAACAGCCCTGCGATAATTAAAAGTGTATATGTTATAGAAAATTACTATACTGAACAGAATAAGTTTCAGTACCTTGTTATGCAAAAGTATTCCAAACTTAATACTTAGTAAACAAAAAGATAAAAATATCCTCACGCGCAGACCGGAGAACACAGAAGTATAATATAGTATCAGTAGGAGCGTATATGTTATTTGCGAGCGGTATTTTGCTGGGAATAGCTGCATTGGCTCTTCTTCTCGGTATGCACTTCGGTCCGCACTCCCACTTTGTTTCCCTTCTTTCCGTTATGGCTTCAACCGGATTTTTGATAACTTTGCTGATAACAAGCGGAGGGGACGGCACAATATACTTTCTCCTTGGTCTCAACTTTGCCGTAATTGGTTGCGCCGAATTTTTGTTGAGACAAGCCCATAGACAAAAAAATTCTTACGGACATTACAAAAAACCGCTTTTGAGGGACGGCATTGCCGTAAGCGACCTAAATCCCGTCGGAGTCGTGCAAGCCGGGGGCGAATTGTGGTCGGCCACATCCCCTTACGGAGAAATAAAAGCCGGTTCCAAAGTGGACATCATTTCGTCGGGTTCCGTCAGACTGGAAGTTATGGCGGCGGGAGAAAACGATGACCCGGCTCGGCCCGTGCCAAAATCGTTATTCCGCATACAAGACCTGGAGTTGCCGCCCGATAAAGTATCCGACGGAAGAAACAGCGATCCGCGGGAACAGGGAAAAGAGTAAGAGTGGCAAGACCTCGCGGAATACCCGCCGATTTGCATTTCTTTTTGCTTTCAATAAAGTTGGTCAAGACTGGGAGCCGATATGCTTATATCTGAAATTGTCATCGTTGTCGTGCTGGTGATGGCTTTGGTCGTCGTCGCCCGTTCTGTCAGGATTATCAACGAATACCAAAGAATCGTCCTGTTCAGGCTGGGCAGGGCCATAGGCACCAAGGGGCCGGGGCTTACATTCATCAATCCCGTTACGGATAAAACAAAAGTAGTGGATCTGCGGGAACAATACCTGGAAATACCTCAACAGACGGCCATTACCAAAGACAATGCTCCCATTTCAATCGACTTCATTATCTTTTATAAAGTCGTTGACCCCCAACTGTCGGTTCTCGCCGTGGAAAACTTTGCCGGTGCGGCGTTGAATATAGCCGCCACCACCTTGCGCAGTGTTGTGGGAGACATGTCCCTTGACGATATCTTGTCAAAGAGAGAGACAATGAACTCATCGCTCAGAATCCGCCTTGACGACGTAACGGAAAGGTGGGGAGTAAAAATCACCAATGTAGAGGTCAGAGAAATTAACCCGCCGCCCGGCGTACAGGAGGCAATGACCAGACAAATGTCGGCCGAGCGTACCCGGCGGGCCGCCGTCACCGAAGCGGAAGGCAAAAAGGCGGCGGGTATCCTCACCGCCGAAGGAGAACGACAGGCTTCCATCACAAGGGCGGAAGGCCAGCAAAAAGCCGAAATACTGAAAGCGGAAGGCGAACGACAGGGTGCCGTTCTGCGTGCAAACGGCTATGCCGAAGCTTTACAAGCAATTTTTGCAACCGCCGAAAAACTTGATCAAAATACAATTCTATTGCAATATTTTGAAACCCTCAAGCAAATAGCCTCAACACCTGCAAGCAAGATCATCATACCGGCAGAATTATCCAACATGATGTCTCAACTCAGCGCAATGAATGCCATTAATTCCACTGTCGGCAACGAATAAAACGGTACCCTCATGAGAGGTTGAGTTATTCCCAGATGCTTCGCGTTGGGGGCATCAAACTTTTGCCATCGGCGGTGGGCACCACACCCAATACTTGGTGTACCGACATGTGATTGTGTTCAAAACCGTTTGCGGAAGCAGCCATATAGAGGCGCCATATTCTTGCCCTGTGCTCTCCGACCAAGCGGACGGCTTCGTCGTAATTGCTTTCCAGATTGTTCACCCAGCACCGCAGAGTCCTCTTGTAATGCTCCCTGAGGGATTCGACATCCCTCACTTCAAATCCCGCTTTTTCCATCATGAGAACCACATGCCCAACGTCTTGCAATTCTCCGTCGGGGAAAACATACCTGTTGGCAAAAGTTTTATCGCCGAGTTTTGATCTGCCAGGCTTGGAAATGGCATGGTTGCACAACCTCCCGCCCGGCGACAGAAGCGACTTTATACGCGCAAAGTACTCATCGGCCCGCAGACTGCCGACGTGTTCAAACATGCCTATGGAAGATACGGCATCGAAACGCTCGTTGGCGATGGAGCGGTAATCTTGGATCCTTATCTCTACCCTATCCTCCAAACCCAATCTCTTTACCCGTTCCTTCGCATACGAAGCCTGCTCTTCCGATAAAGTAATCCCCACTGCCAAAGCTTTATATCTTTTGGCGGCATAGATTACCATACTCCCCCAGCCGCAGCCTATGTCCAAAAGCCTGAGGCCCGGTCGTTCCCGGAAACCGAGTTTGGCGCATATCATGTCGTACTTTGAGTCCTGAGCCTGATCCAAGGTAACATTGTTGTCAGTAAAACGCGCACAAGAATATGTCATCGTCTCACCGAGAATAAGGCGGTAAAAATTATTGCTCACGTCATAGTGATGACGAATCACTTTCGCGTCGCGTCTTTCGGTATGCAACCCTCTTCTGTGAGGTCTGAATTCCTCTTCGGGAGGCTTAGGCTTTGTGCCCACGGCCCCAATCTTTAAGCTTGCGACAAAAAGTTCGGATATTTCTTTGGGCGTCATTCTCACATATCTCGGCAACTGGGCATCCAGTAATTCCAAAAGCCGGAAAATATCGCCCTCAACTGCCAAATCACCGGTTACATAGGCTCTGCCGAGACCCAGTTCGTTTGGCGACCACAAAAGTTGTCTCATAACGCGCGGTGAGGTCACCCGGATACATTCTTTTCCAGCCTGGTCACCGATATAACTTCCGTCCCAAAATTCTATTCTGACCTTTGGCAAGCCGCCGAAAATCTTTTTGATAAAAGGCAGCAGCTGATCGGCTATAAGCTTTTTTTTGCCCGGTTTGGGATCAGCTGAATCGGTTTGCCCAGGAGCATCATAAGACGAATCTTTATGATCAAGCGACAAAGGCACCCTCCTTGCAATTGCACTACCAACTATTATAAATTCAATCACATCCAATAGCAAACAGGTTCATTAAAAGTGCTGCTTTTATACAGACCCTATGATATTGTCAGGAAAACATCTCCCATGGCTCAGACGAATCAGAACGTGAGTCTGCAATGTGAAAACAATAAAATACATCATCGTGCGGCCCAAAAAACGGGCGGGAATTATATTAAGCCGGTTTTTTCCTGGTCAGGAATTTAACGATCGCATAAATAATTGCCGCAATGACAGCCAGTTTGACAACAGTTATGATAACGCCCGCCAAAGAAGATAAAACGTAAAAAGCTACAATGACAGCCACAACCCCCACTGCGGCAACCCCGACCACATGAGCCGGCTTTAAATCTTTGCTTTTGCGGTTGTAGCCCAAATCAGAGTAATTCCCGGTTTGTATGTCACGCTTGTCTGATGTGGTCATAACACTACCTTCTTTCCTTAAGACTATATTATACATACAACCGATGCCAAAAACCGGACATAGCATATCCTTGGAGCACCTCCAAAGCCCCTTTGTTGTTTATCCATACTTTAAATGTGGGTAATCCTGCGTTAACATAACCCGGCAATATTTAAGTATGCACTTTGTCATACAAATCGCTCTTCATAAATAAAAATTAACATTCAATTAGGCAATAGACTGTGATATATCGATGGATACGAACCCGGCGGCGTTGCCGCTAAAACAAATACGCGACGAGATTACGGCAAGTCTGCTGGCCAAAAAACTGTCCCCCTCTGAGGCGGTTGCGCTGTATGTAAGCAGGCTGGATCAGACTCTTGAATCTTTCGTCTTTGACATCTACCACAAGACACACAAAATATCCCTATTGGCCGTGGGTGGCTACGGTCGCAAACAGCTGTGTCCCTACAGCGATTTGGACCTGACGCTTATTGACAATCACCGCAGAAATTTAACGGAAACGGCTTCAAGGCTCTGGTATCACATTTGGGACAGCGGCTTAAGCCTTGACCATTCTCTCCGACACAAAAAGCAAGTTATTGCGCTCATGAAACAAGACATCAAAGTCATTCTGGGCATACTTGATGCCCGCGTGATAGCCGGCAACGCTCAGCTGGGCAACGAAATAATCGAGGAAGCGGCTTCTTACTGGGAGCACTACGGATATAAATTTCTGGAAGGACTCACCAAAGAGAACCAGAAGCGCTACGAGCTGTTCGGAGAACTTGCATATCTTCTTGAACCGGATCTGAAGCAATCCGCGGGAGGACTGCGGGATATGGCAATTTTGCGAATACTGGCCAGACTGGACGACTCCGTCAAAAATATGCTTGAAGTAAGGGAGCTGAATGTCTATGAGAACCGTCTTCTTGATGCCAGGGTATTGCAGCATACGATATCCATGCGCGAAACCGACCGCCTTTTGCTGCAGGATCAGCCGGAAATAGCCGCATTGCTCGGTTACGACAACGAAAACAACCTGATGAAAGGAATTGCGGAGGCCGGACGGGCCATACAAACCACATCAGATGACGCCTGGCGGAGAATAAATAAGCTTTACAACAAAAAAAGCTCCGTCATCACCTTTGAAAACGACAACACCGACATAGTGCTTACCGACAACGAGATATGTCTATCCGATGACGTTAAAGGACCATTTGGCCTGGATCTTCTCCTGGAAATAGCCGTCGCTGCCGCAAAAAACGAGATACCGATCAGTGTTGCGACGCTTGACAGGTTGACAAAAGAAACAACGCCCCCGGCCGATACCTGGAGCGGCAAGCAAAAAACACTGTTCATACAGTTGTGCTCCCAGGGCGACAACTTCGTCAAAGTGGCCGAATCCCTGGATCAGCACCGCCTCTTTGAAGTTTTGCTGCCCGAGTGGACATACGTACGGAATTTGCCGCAAAGGAATGCCTATCACAAATTTACCGTAGACAGACATCTGCTGGAAACGGTGGCCCAGACAAAGCCCCTCCAATCGGAATGCGAACGTCCCGATTTGCTGGTAATAAGCGCGCTGCTGCACGACATAGGGAAAGGCCGCACCACGGATCACAGCGAATTGGGAGCCTCGCTGGCACATGACGCCGTTGCGCGCATGGGCTTCGACGCGCAAGATGTAACGACGGTTACCGCACTTGTCAAATATCACCTGGTATTGCCGGAAGTGGCCACCAGACGCGATTTGGATGACATCGGCACCATACAATCCGTCGCCCAACTGGTCGAAACCAAACTTACGTTGCACCTATTGACGGCACTGGCGGAAGCAGACGGATTGGCAACCGGCACAACCGCATGGGGAACATGGAAAAAAGAGCTTGTCGGCCTGCTCGCTCAAAGAACAGAGGACATGCTCGATAAAAGATATGTGCATAAGACCGCCGATCACGACCGGATTTCACGACAGACGGTACCGGAAATAACGCATCTGACCCTTCAGCCGAGAGGAAAAAAACTCAAAGTGCTGGCCCCCGACAAACCGGGTCTGTTGGCCACGGTGGCCGGCTGCCTTACCCTGCACGGCCTGCAGATCAAAAGAGCCAAAGTCTCAGCCCCGTATCCGGATATCGCCATGGAGGAATTTGACCTGGATCAGGAATTTGAAAAGCAAATTGACTGGCTGACAATTCAAAAAGACATCAATGAAGCTTTGAGCAAAAAGCAGGATTTACAAAAGTTACTCAATGAGCGCAATAAATCTTATCAAAGTTATATAAGACCTCAATCTGCATACACCCCTACGACAAAAGTCAATATTGATAACACGACTTCTGAGCAATTCTCGATTTTGGAAGTCAGATCACCAGACTATACCGGCATTCTTTATACAATAACTTCTTGCCTGGCTGAAGAAAATATTGATGTGGCATCTGCACTTGTCGATACACTGGGCAATGAGGTGATCGATACATTCTATATCCGAGATGGGCACGGCAATAAAATTACGGATGCCACAAAACTTGAAGAACTCCGTCAACGGATTAAAGATTCGATAGAGAAAATTTACATAAAATAAGCATTTTATGCCGACAACCGTTCAATTCGCAAACGGATTTATTCCGAAATCACCCTGCCAGAAAGCTTGGGGCTCCAAAACGATCAGGCTCTTCCCCGTGGCAAACGCATCGGGCGGTGCCGTCATGGGTTCTATCGCCACGGCACGCCGCGAATCTGTTCCTATGTGGTCGCCCGTATAGCACATGATGTAACCAAACGCGCTGTCTGCCCACAAAACGGTCTTTTGCCCCAAGCCGGATGTAATAACTGCATTCCATCTGCCTTCACTGTCGGATTCCAGATCAAAAAAACAGTCGTCAAGCATCAGAGCTTCTATGTAACGCCCCTTCAACGCATTGCTGAAGTCGTAATCTGTATCGGCTACACATATTTCGTCAATCGGTATTTGTCGGGAATCAGTCACCAGCCGCTTTCTGGCCGGAATCACCAGTTGGCAATCGTCGACAAGCCCTTTCCCTGCTGGAAGGTAAGGGTGAAAGCCGAGAGCAAACGGCAATTTTTTGTCGTCTCTATTTTCTGCATATGACCTTACCGTCAGACCTTGATCCGAAAGAGTATACTCCACCCGAAAAAGCAGATGGAAGGGGTATTGCGGAATCGGCAGAGAGTCAAAGGAAAGCAGGCAACTGCTTTCCGTGACGGATTCTGTCGTAAATTTTTGCCAGCAAAAGAAGCCGTGAATGGCATTATTGTTCTTTTTTTCGTTTATGGGAACTTCAATTACCCGGCCGTCGAAGCTGTATCTGCCGTCTCTCAGACGGTTTGGCCAAGGAGCCAAAATTTGACCCCGACTCTGCGGGCATATTTCAAATTCGTCAAAACCCAAGATGACGGGCCTGCTTCCGACGCGATAAGAACGCAGAGTGGCACCCAATTCGGTAATCACTGCTGTTTGATCGGCATAGCTGATTGTTATCTGGGATCCGGAAGGCAATTGAGTCATTGTGGAATTATAGTAAAGTAATTAATACGACATAAGCTGTTTTCAATAGTGTATAGTGGATATAGAAATTAAACGCTCACCGCGAACAAAAATAGGATAAAAGACCCGTAAAGAGTGTTATTTATCTTCGCATGTGACGCCCACTCAAATGAGTGAAATAATTGACACAAGGAGTAGCAAATACGACCCAGATAAGGGTTTTTGCCGTCAGCACCTCGCATTAGCAAACCGTAAGCTAGCGCCTAATTTTGATATTTGGTCACGAGATGAATGCGTAACGACGGCCAACCCGCAACCAACACCAAATCTTCAGGTCCCTGTGACCTCGAATTTAGGAGGCTGCGATGAATCGCTTGCGGAAATCCGCGCTACCAAACAAAAAAATAAAAGATGGCATTATCGGCATGTTTGTCACGCTGGCAGCTGCCGTACCTGTACATTCATTATGTAATAATAATACCAATAACCATTATAAACATTTTTCACTTTCCGGCAAAAGACATCCCGCCGACAATGAAATAATTGAACTTACCGGCAATCAATACCATAAAAGGCTGACTACTCCGGTGGCAGAAGAGGATTCAGTCCGGATCTTTAACCATAGATCTCATCATATGAATCATAAGCACAATAATTTAGACAGAAAAAACTTTATTCTTTACAACAATAAAAACATTTTGCCAATTCAATTGGCACATTTACGTATACTTTTTAAAAACAGTCCGATAAATATTTTTATTCATGACAAAATAAAGTTTGATTTAAAACATAGCATTGCAAAATCAATTTATAATCCCATTGGCGGTATGTGGTATAAATTGCGCATGTGTGAATCAGGCAACAACTACTCTCTGAACACGGGCAACGGCTATTACGGAGCTTACCAATTTGCACTGAGCACATGGTGGGCGATAGGATTTACCGGTCTTCCGAATCAGGCCTCACCGGCAATCCAGGACAAGGCCGCAATCACATTACAAAAAATATCCGGCTGGATAGCCTGGCCCCAATGTGCGGGAAATTTGGGTCTTCTCAACTGACAGGGTTCCGATGTCCTAACGACGCAGCCCGGTCCGGAAAAGCAATTTTCATGCAATAAAGCAAGGTATCTTTTCCGGCTATAATCTCCATAGACCAAAAAGATACCGAATTGGGTTTATAAATATATTTCCAACTTCAAAGTCAATATCGTCAACCTTTCTGCTGTTTGGTAATAAAATATTTTATATAGAGAAAGGCGTATGAATTGACGGAATTTAGCTCGCGGCTGCCGGCGGATGATATTGCCCTTACTTTTGACGACGTAATGCTGGTACCTCAATACTCGGATACCCTGCCACAGGAAGCAGATACCCAAGCACTCCTTACCGACGATCTGATACTAAATATCCCCCTGGTATCAGCCGCAATGGATACGGTAACCGAATCACGCATGGCGATCGCTTTGGCCAGACTTGGCGGACTCGGCATTATCCATAGAAATATCTCCGGCGAACAGCAAGCGGAAGAAGTCGACAAAGTCAAAAGATCGGAAGCGGGCATGGTTCTGAATCCGGTCATGATAACCCCGCATAAGCTGGTATCGGAAGCCAAGAATCTGATGAGCCGTTTTCATATTTCGGGAATCCCGGTGGTGGACGACAGCGGGCATTTGGTCGGCATCATTACCAACAGGGACCTCAGATTTCTGGATCAATTCGACAGACCGATCAGTGAAGTGATGACGAGCGAAAATCTGATAACGGCACCGGTCGGAACGACTATTGAAAAAGCAAAAGCAATCCTGCAAAACGCCAGAGTCGAAAAATTGCCGATAGTGGACGCCGACAACAAACTGAGGGGTCTGATAACGGTAAAAGACATCACCAAACAGGAAGCATTTCCAAATGCCTGCAAAGACGGCGACGGACGACTGAGAGTCGGAGCCGCCATAGGCGTCGGAGAACAGGGCCTTACCAGGGCAAAGCAGCTGATCGATGCCGATGTGGATACAATATGCGTGGACACGGCACACGGACTTTCTTCAAGAGTCATTGAAACAGTTTCTATATTGCGTGCCAATTGGCAAAACGGGGCAATTATTGCGGGAAACGTTGCCACTAAAGAAGGCGTAAAATATCTGGCGGAAGCCGGGGCAGACGTCATCAAAGTAGGCATAGGGCCGGGTTCCATATGCACCACGCGGATAGTGACCGGCATCGGCATACCGCAGTGGACGGCCATCAAAATGTGTGCCGCCGAAGCCAAGAACCATAACGTCACGATTCTTGCCGACGGCGGGGTGCGTTTTTCCGGAGATATTCCAAAGGCCATCGGAGCCGGGGCCCATGCCGTGATGCTGGGCAGTCTGCTGGCGGGTGTGGAGGAAAGTCCGGGAGAAATTGCCATAGTGGGAAGCCGCCCCGTAAAGCGCTACCGCGGCATGGGAAGCCTGGGGGCCATGTCCTCCAGATCCTATTCCAAGGACAGATATTCACAAGAAAACGTCCACGAACAAGAAAAAGTGGTTCCCGAGGGAGTCGAGGGTCACGTCCCCTACCGCGGTCCTTTGCAAGAAGTGGTACACCAACTCGTCGGAGGCTTGCGCCAAGCCATGGGGTACTGCGGAACACGGACGGTTAGCCAGCTACGGGAAAATGCCGAATTCGTGAGAGTAAGCCCGAGTTCCATGCAGGAAAGCCATCCGCACGGTCTCATGGGCGTGGTTGACGCACCAAATTATTGGGCGAGTGACGATTAAGTTATATACATAGTTTTGCGATATTATATATTGGCATATGCATATATCAGCTAAGGTGGATTACGCTCTAAGGGCCCTTCTGTTTTTGTACGAAAACAACGACGAATCCCTCCCCTGCGCTGTTCTTGCCAACAACCAACAAATTCCGCAAAAATACCTGGAAGCGATCATGTCTTCGCTCAAGCGGTCCCAAATTGTTACCAGCCACAGAGGCAACAACGGCGGATATCACTTGGCGCGGCCCGGCAATGCAATAACGATAGCCGACGTCATAAGAGCCGTCGACGGCCCTTTGGCGGAGATCAACGGACGCAGACCGGAAGACATGGACTACTTTGGCCCAGCCCTTCATTTAAAAACGGTATGGATAGCCCTTAGGGCCGGGATGCGCGCCATATTGGAAACGACCACACTGGCAGACGTTGCCGAAGGTCACCTGCCTCAAAGCGTATATGATCTGGCCAAAGACCCGGATTCCTGGAACAGACGGCAACATTGATTTGCCGTTTTTGAATAACCTTGTCTCTTGGACGCCTTCGGCCGGTAAAATACGGCCGTCGGGAGGCCGGATCCGTCAATGACAGACAGTGTTTGCTTTGGGCAATCTAAGATTTGCAAAGTAGTTGTCCACGTAACCCTGCACACACACGGAAGCGAAATAACCCAGATGTCCGCTGCCGACTCTGGTCAGCAGTACGGCATTACCGAGCTGAGCTTTCACGGATTTGGCCCACTGATACGGGGTGGCCGGATCCCCGGTGGAGCCCACAAGCAAAATAGTGGGTGCGCCGGGCGCATGAATGACTTTCGGAGATCCCTGAGATTTGACAGGCCAAAACAGGCACGGCAAATTGCTCCAAACCACACTGCCGCCAAAATCTGGATATGTGGTATCCAATCGCCGCGCGTCTTTTTCAAGCTGTGACAAAGACCCCAAGCTCGGCCTGTCCACACAGCTGATGGCCGTATTTGCCGCATCCTGATTTGTAAATTTTCCGTTCAATTGCAGACCGGCATAACCGTAAGCAAGCCCGGCCAGTACTTGGCCGTCGCCTGTGGACAAAATGGCGGCCAGACCGACGCCCAGCAAAGGCCATGTCTTGGGAGAATACAGCGCTGCTATGGTGCCGAGCAATGCTATCGCGTAATTGACGATCACATTTCCTCCGTATTGTGCTTTAAGCTGTCCCACGACGGTACTGCCGTTTTTGAATTGCTTCATAATCTGTCCGAACTGGGAAGCGGCTCCGCCGGGCAAGCCTTGAGAACACGTGCTGTTGTGATCACAATATTTAAAAAAGCCGTTCAGTTCGTTTTCGAAACCCATCGACTGTGCCGCGTCGGCCTGTAGGGTTGTGATATCCGGATTGACCACTCCGTCCAAAGTCATGGCCCTGACGGTGTGAGGAAACATTTGGGCATACGTCTCTCCCAAATATGTGCCGTAAGAAAAACCGAGATAATTCAATTTTGACTGCCCCAAATCCATACGGAGCAGATTCAAATCCCTGGCATCATTTGCCGTGGATATGTTCTCAAGAAGAACTTTGGAAGTATGTTTGCGACAGAGAGAGACAAAATTTTTGACACCGGCAATATCGGCGTTGATCTCTTTTTTTGTGGAAGGGTCGGGGTTGAGGGCAAGATAAGACCTCATCTGCTGTGCGTTCGTCAGACACGTTACCGGGTCGCTTTGCCCCACCCCCCTGGGGTCCCAGCTGATCAAATTGAAACTTTTCCTCACGGAAAGAGGAAAACCTTTGTATTCGGATTCCAAGAATTGCACTCCGGAAAGGCCGGGCCCGCCCGGATTGATAAAGATATCGGGAGCACCCGGACCGCTTAGAGCCGGAGATTCCACCACCGCAATTTTGATGCTACCGAGACTCGGGGTCTTATACGATAAAGGCACCGGAAGAAAAGTGCACAGAAACTGTTTGTTGCATTTGTGCCAGCTCGGCGCCGTGACGGTGCGGCTCCCGGCGGCAGATCCGAGAGTGGCCCCGACTCTTACGGCACCGGCAACACCGGTTATCCCGGATATGACACTCAAAAGAACAAGTGTCGAAACGCTCAGGCGCAAGGTTGCTTTCTTGAAAAACTTCATTCTGTCCTCTTTGTCGTATCACAAATCAAATCACGATTTTCGGAAAAATTATCTTCAAATACATTTTTTATATTAATAGTATTTTGCTGAAAATAACCTTATAAAGTAATTGCCCCCGTAAAATACCTTACCGGTCCCGAAAGATTTGTACTACCCGTCATAAACGCAGTACTCCAACCATAGCCTATGCAATCTTGCGTCACCGACGATTTCCGGATGAAAAGCAGAGACCAAAGTACTTCCTTCGCGGCAGACCACGGGGTATCTTGTCCCCAAATGCTCTATGTCAGCCAATACCGAAACCGACTCTCCCACCCTGACCACGTAAGGAGCCCTGATAAAAACGGCGTGAACGGGACCGGAATCGATGCCCTCGACAAAGAGGGATTTTTCAAACGAAGATATCTGAGAACCGAAAGCGTTCCTTTTGACGGAGATATCCATGGTCCCAAAAGTTTTTTGCCCTTCCTTGGCATCCACAAGAGACTTTGCAAGCATGACCATGCCGGCACAGGTACCGAATACGGGCAATTTTTGATCTGATATCAACGACTTGATATCCTCGTACAGACCCTGTGCCTCCAGAAGAAGAGACAGCGTGGTGGATTCCCCTCCGGGTATTATCAGCCCGGAGATATCTTTCAAGTCACGATGCGTCTTTACGACAACGGCAGTCTGCTCCAGTGAATTCAAGATATCGATATGCTTTGCAAAATCCCCCTGCAGGCCTAAAACACCCACTACCATCCGCGCTCTTGCAACTTGATATCGGCCGCTTTCGCCTGTATGCCAAACATTGACACACCGAGAGAACGGGAGACTTCGGCCACCAGAGCGGCATCGTTAAAGTGTGCCGTTGCTTCCACAATCGCTTTGGCCCGCTTGGACGGATCTTCGCTTTTGAAAATACCGGAACCGACAAATACGGCTTCGGCTCCCAACTGCATCACCAAAGAGGCATCCGCCGGAGTCGCTATTCCGCCGGCACAAAAAAGAGGCACGGGCAACTTTTGCAATCTGGCCACTTCCTCCACCAGGGCAACGGGAGCAGCCAGATGTTTGGCAAAAGAAAACCTTTCGGAAGGATCGGCGTTGGCAAGCATCTTGATCTCTTTGTTGATACTGCGCAAATGCCTGACGGCTTCCACTATATCGCCGGTACCGGCTTCCCCTTTCGACCTGATCATGGCGGCACCTTCCGCTATGCGGCGCAAGGCCTCGCCCAAATTTGTTGCCCCGCAGACGAAGGGAACCGCAAAGCACCACTTGTCGATATGATTTTCTTCGTCGGCCGGCGTCAGTACTTCGCTTTCGTCTATGTAGTCGACCTGGATCGCCTCCAGTACCTGAGCTTCCGCAAAATGACCGATGCGGGCTTTTGCCATGACGGGAATGGTGACTTCTGCTTTGATTTTAAGAATCAGCTCCGGATCGCTCATGCGGGCAACTCCGCCGTCCCTTCTGATGTCGGCGGGAACCCTTTCCAGCGCCATCACGGCTACGGCGCCGGCATCTTCGGCAATCCTGGCTTGCTCAGGGTCGACAACGTCCATGATGACGCCGCCTTTCAACATTTCAGCCAAACCGGTCTTTACCATCATGGTTCCGGTCGATGCCGCAGGCTCGTTACTGTTGTCTTTAGCTAAAGTGGTCATGCATCCAATTTACATCCGGAAATTTCCGATCTTCTACATATTTTCCGGAAAAGAAGAGATATATCAATCAGTCCGAAGATACTTTAAAAAATCGGCCCTCTGAAACCAACGCCCGGCGGATGGGAACGCGGCGTTTTACAAAAAATACCTCTTTTGAGCCGTCACCGAAGTCTCCGGTCGCATCATATTCCGCATGACGGCTTTTGTGACC
>JAKABW010000030.1 GCA_021796535.1 Actinomycetes bacterium
GACAGCCATTGCCCACGTGCGCAAGGCGATCGCCGGCTTGACCTTGCCGGCGGGGGTTCGCATCCGTTTCGGCGGCAACGCGAAGTACTTCCTGCGCTCCGTCGAGGACATTCCGCTTCTCATTCTGGCTTCCCTGCTCGCGATCTACATCGTTCTCGGCGTGCTGTACGAGAGCCTGAGCCAGCCGCTCACGATTCTCTCGACGCTCCCTTCGGCGGGGGTGGGTGCGCTCGTCGCCTTTTTCCTGACCGGGACATCGATGTCCGTCATCGGCGTGATCGGCATTTTCCTCTTGATGGGGATCGTCAAGAAAAACGGCATCATGCTCGTGGACTTTGCGCTCGAGGCCGAGCGTCGCGACGCCCTCTCCCCCAAGGAAGCGATCCGCAAGGCCTGCCTCATCCGATTCCGCCCCATTCTCATGACGACACTGGCCGCTATCCTCGGCGCACTGCCTCTCGCGTTTGCGGTGGGGACGGGCTACCAGCTCCGCCGCCCGCTCGGCATCGCGGTCATCGGAGGCCTCCTGGTGAGCCAGGCGATGACGTTGTACACCACACCCGTCATTTATCTGGCCCTCACGGGATTCGGGAAACGCCGGGCACGGCGTATCGCCGATATCATGGCGGACAAGAAGGCTCTCAACCACCCTGTTCTCTCGGGCGCCGGCTGAAACGCCCGCCGGAACGTGAAAGCAACCTGGACAATGGCCCCGGGCCTGATCCGTGCGGGCTTGATGGGTAGTGTACGGACTTGTGTGCAAATTCAGAGGTCATGGTATGAGGGAGATTGGATCAACCCCATGTCCTGAGGAGGGACCATACCATGACCGTGAAGAAGCCTGGCACCAACACGATCGACCTCAAAGCCCTCGTGGCGGAAGACTGTGACCGGATGAAATCCTTGATCAAAGCGGCCGTCCAGGAGGTCCTGGAGGCCGAGATGACCGAGCTCCTGGGGGCCGGCCCCCACGAACGCCAGGAAGGCCGCCAGGGCTACCGGGCCGGCTATTACGAACGCGGCCTGGTGACCCGTGTCGGCAAGCTCGAGCTCCGGGTCCCCCGGGACCGTCACGGTCAGTTCCAGACCGCTCTCTTTGAGCGCTACCAGCGCTCGGAGAAGGCCTTCGTGGCTGCCTTGGCGGAGATGTCCGTGCAAGGCGTCTCCACCCGGAAGGTGAAGGCCATCACCGAGGAGCTCTGTGGGCACAGTTTCTCGGCCTTCGGCATCAGCGTCCTCAACAAGGGGCTCGACGAGGCCCTCACGGCCTTTGCCGAGCGGCGCCTGGAAGAGCCGTATCCCTACCTGATTCTCGATGCCCGTTACGAGAAGGTCCGTGAGGAGGGTGTCATTCGGTCCCGGGCGGTCTTGATCGCGATCGGTATCCATGAGGGCGGACGCCGGGAGGTCCTGGCGGTCGATCTCGCCCCGCGTGAGAGTCAGTCGTCCTGGAAAGACTTCCTTGTCCGCTTGAAGGACCGGGGTCTTCGCGGCGTCGAGTTCGTCGACTCCGACGATCACGCGGGGCTCAAAAAAGCCCTCACCGAGGTGTTGACCGATGCCGCCGGACAGCGGTGCTCTGTCCACTTCCTCCGCCATGCGCTGGATGACCTCCCCCGCAAGGCTGATGATGACTGTCTCCAGGAGCTGCGCAGACTGTACGACCGGCGGGATCTCGCGGAGGCCCCACGAGACCTGGCGGCGTGGCTGAACCTCAACATGGATCTCTTGAAAGAACAGCGCCGCTAGCGGCTGCGGGCGGCGGCCTAATGAAATCCTCCCTCATGCCCGGAAGGAATTTGCACAACTTGACAGACACAACCCGGATGACTGACTTACCATAGCAACAGTCCAGAGCTGAATCACACTGGCAGGCTATCTAAACCAGGGGGGCACTTCACTGGACACAAACCAAGGCGAATATGCGTCTATAGAGTCAGCATTCCTCAAAAACATTCATATAGGAGTTGATACGACATGACATGCGAAGTTGCAGTAATGAATAATCGTGGGGTAGCCGTAGCAGCAGACAGTGCTGTAACACTGTCAGCCCCTGGCAAAGTCTTTAACAGAGCAGAGAAATTATTTCAGTTTGGAACTGCACCAATAGCAATTATGGTTTATGGCAATGCCGATATGATGGGAGTTCCTTGGGAAACAGTCATCAAGACTTTTACCCAGCAGCGAGGTGATCAACGATTTGATCACGTTGATCAATATGCACAAGACTTGTTTCGCTTTATTGAACAGTCATATCTACTTTCCCAAGTAACCAGACAGCGTGAACAGGTTCAAATAATAGCGAGGGCTTGCTTTTGTGGCATTATAGTAGAGATTTGTGGAAAAATATCGGAACGGAAAGGAATAAACCAGGACCCCAACCCCACAATTCTTCGTACCGCAACAAAACGGGAAATCGCGGCGATACTCTCAGAGGTAATTGACGAAATAGATTGGGGTAACATTGAAGACGAAAATATAAGAATTCAGTGCGATCAGCTTTTAACACAGTCTGCTTCATATTTGCATGAGTTAGAAGAAGAGTTAGAGCAAGAATTCTTTGGATCTCGTGATTATTTACCCGAGCGAGTGAAAGAGAGAATCAAAAACGTTTGCAGGCATATGTATGCGAGGTCGGTGGAAAGCACACAGAGTGGGGTTGTGGTAATGGGTATAGGTGAATCCGAGCTTTTCCCAGTTCTGATTCATTACTTGGTTACTGGTATTATTATTGATGGAAATTTACATGTCGTTAAGCTAGATGAAGCACAGTGTGATCAGCCCGGCTTAGGCTACGTCTTTCCATTTGCACAAGGAAAAATAATTGACATGTTTTTCCATGGAATCCATCCGGATCTGTTCGATAAAATCCCTGAAGAAACCAAGTATAACTTTGCAGTCGAGATAAGGAATTATCGACAACCTTTAATGGAAGCGGTCTCCGCCCTGCCTCTATTCGAGCTGGCACAATTGGCTGAAGCCTTGGTTAATCTGACCGCATTAAGCGCGCGTGTTTCTACTGCAGAACAGATCGAATCGGTTGGTGGACCTATTGATGTCGCAGTAATTTCAAAGGGCGATGGTTTTAAATGGGTAAAGAAAAGCTAGCGAGCTGGCGGTTTCGCCAATGTCCCAATAGAAGATTATGTATGGGCTGTATATGGACTCAAACAGGATTACAAGTGACCGCGTGAGAGGTCGGGATTGCATTGCGACAGTATATTCAGCTTCAGTGTGCGGAGGATAGAAACCAAAGCTCCCAGATTTGCTCTGGGTTCCGCTCCTATCGGGTCAGGATCTTCACCCGTGTCCGTCCTAAACCCTTATGGGTAGTGTACGGACTTATGTGCAAAGGTGAATTCAACTTCTAAGTGCAACTTCGCTGACGGGCCGAGTGGGCGAGCGGCGGTAGGATCGTGGTTTTCCCGACCGGCCAGTCGAAGGAGCACCGATGAAGCACGACGCGCAGCTCACCCAGGAGCAACGATACCCGATGGACGCCTACCGTAAAGCCGGGCTGAACCAGACCGAGACCGCGAAGAAACTTCGGGTGGACAAATCGACGATTTCGCGGGAGATTCGCCGCAACCGTGGCCAACGGGGCGACCGGGCCCAGCAGGCGCAAAAGCGCTGTCTGGACCGCCGGGCCGAGAGCCATGGATCCCGGATCGGGGTTTCGGACTGGCAACGGGTGGAGACCCTGATCCGGCAGGAGTGGAGCCCGGCAGAAATCCGGGAGCGCCTTGCCCGGGAAGGCCAGCGGCCGATCAGCCACGAGTGGATCGATCAGTACCTCAAGCGGGACCGGCAAGACCGGGGGGACCCAGTACCGGTCGTTGCGCTGTCGGCGACAACGGCGTAAGCGCTATGCGCGGCCGGAGCGGCGGGGACACCTGAAAAACAGGGTCAGCATCGATGCCCGCCCGGCCCCCGTGGAACGTCGTCGCCGGATCGGGGACGGGGAAGGCGATACCCTGATCGTGCCTCGGCACCAGGGGGTCCTCGTCTCCCACGAGGCGACCGTGACGCTCCTCGGTCCGTTCCGGGACCGGGTGCATACACTCACGCTAGACAATGGCACGGAGGGAGCCGAACACGAACGGATCGCCTCGTCCCTGGGCACCGTCGTCTACTTTTCCCATCCCTACCGCTCCTGGGAGCGGGGCACGAACGAAAATACCCATGGGCTGATCCGCCAAGACTTCCCCAAGCACCGGGACCTGAGCACCGTCATCCGGAAGAAACTGGATCACGCCACCGAGCGCCTCAATCACCGCCCCCGGAAGCGACTGGGCTTCCGAACCCCCTATGAGGTATTCTTCCACACCAGAACTTCACTCACAGTTGCACTTCCAACTTGAACCCGCGATTTCGAAGAACCGGACGGGCGCCATGTTTGGTGTCTGAATGGGCCCGACGACGCCTCGACTCGCGTGCATCATCAACCAAGGCTCGTGACCGATGACGTGTTTACGCTGCATAAAGCGGCACTTGCCGGATTAGGTGTAGTTCGGCTTCCGATGATTGTAGGCGGGCGAGATCTCTTTGACGGAAAGCTGGTCAGCGTATTGCCGGACTGGCGGCCTCGCGGTGGTGTCTTTCATGCGGTTTTTCCATCTCGTCGAGGTTTACTGCCCTCCGTCCGTACACTTCTGGACTTTTGGGGTGATTCGCTTGAGGATGTGGACTTTCATCAGCCCAAAGCATAAAACCCTGTCAGGTTTGCCCCATTCTATAAGGCTGCTGAAAGCATGATCGGAATAGGCTTTTATCGGCTGCGCAAGAAGCGCCGCAGCCGGCCTTCTGCAGAAGGCCGCTGCCCCCACCCCGATCACGCCGCAGAGTTGATTAACCCGGGGGGTCAGCTCTCAATGTCGTCAGGGGGTCAAATTTGCGTGTCGCTTGAGACCGTCCTATGGAACGCCGGGATGTTCCCGCATGCCCCGGATGGATTCAGCCTGACGTGGCAGGATTGAACGACGAGCTTGACTCGAAGGCAGCTTGTTTTTTTCAAGCGTACACATAACGGTAAGTTTTCGTATGATGAGTAGACTTGAGACCGGGAAGCAGGCTACCGCAATGCAGTTACTCACAAGTCAGTAATATAGGAGACCTTCGGATGCCGGAAGAACGACCGCACCAACGCCGGATTGTTGCCGATGTCGGCGAGTTGTTGGGTCACGCGCTCTTCCAGCTTCTCACCCTGTTGCAG
>JAKABW010000010.1 GCA_021796535.1 Actinomycetes bacterium
TGCTGCCTCCCGTAGGAGTCTGGGCCGTGTCTCAGTCCCAGTGTGGCTGATCGTCCTCTCAGACCAGCTACCCGTCGTAGCCTTGGTGAGCCGTTACCTCACCAACAAGCTGATAGGCCGCGAGCCCCTCCAGAAGCGAAAAAACTTTCCTCGGTACTCCATGCGGAGTTCCGAGAGTATCCGGTATTAGCAGCAGTTTCCCGCTGTTATTCCAGACTTCTGGGCAGGTTGCTCACGTGTTACGCACCCGTTCGCCACTAAATTTAGCCGGTGTTACCACCAACTAAATTCCGTTCGACTTGCATGTATTAAGCACGCCGCCAGCGTTCGTCCTGAGCCAGGATCAAACTCTCCATCAAAACTTCGCTCTTTGCAGAGACGAAACTTGTTTAGAGAGTGAATACCTGTAATGCAGATACTCACACCTAGCACAAAACAACATTGTCCGTTGTTAGTGCAATTACTTTTTATTTGTTCGTTACCTTTATAAAAGATAACGCCCGCACTAGCTTTTGGCTATTCCTATTCCGTTGTCAAGGTACATTGCAGATACATTTGCCTTACGGCCAGAGGTATCGCTTCATACTTTTGCAAGTACTATAAAAGTTCTTGCGATTTGCTTAGCTCAAATCTTGAGCGGCAAATCATTCTAGCATAAACATTTGCTTCGAGATTAGATTTAACTAACTTTTGCAAATTTTTTGCTTCCGTTCGTTTCGTAAAACTTGCGGCTTGGTCAATATAGCGCATAAATTCCCCCAAATAACAAACTTCGCCAAAAAAAGGGGAAATATATTTCTTTTTCTTCTCTTTCCCGCTACCGGTAAACATTTTCATGATTTTCACCAGGCAATTTACCTAACGGCACTGACGACAAATTATCTTCATCAAAATATCAGATAGCGTGATATTGGCGGTCACTCTACCCGGATTCGGCCGTGATGCCGGAATCAGCCGTCGCATTCCCTCTGAGAGAAACCGGGAATTTTCTCGACAGGGCCGACGAGTCGGGAACGGCATAGCGCCAATCGTAAAGCGCCGCTTCTCCCGCTCTCTTGCCCAACCCTATTCTTTTCCCCTCAAGACAATTCTCAGGGGGCAAAACCCCGTCAAAACCTATTTTTACGGGCGAAACACCCAAGAGATTGAGACCGTCGAAATCCTTATCTATACCCAAAGAGGCACACAGATTGGCCGGGCCCGATGCAATGCTTCCCAAATCGCGTTTGCCGCGCCTTTCTTCGATGGCGGCAACGCCGGACTTTACTTCGGCGGCCCGCAATAAAACGGCCGCCGGTTCTTCACCGGACCCACAAACTATGTTCATACAATGATGAATACCGTATATTTTATATACATAAAGATACCCTTTGGGTGCAAACATCGTGGCATTAAAACGCTTTTTGCCAACGTAGGCGTGAGACGCCCTGTCGTTTAGATAACCGTAAGCTTCGGTTTCCACGATCCGCAAAACCACTCCGTCAAAAATAACGAGCTTATTCAAAAGCCACCTGGCAACCCGAGTCGCCGGGCGACGAAACTCATCTATATCTTCTTGGGTAAAAATATGCACAGACATAAAGCCAATTTAGCGGCTTTTGCCCAATTGTCGAAATTTGCCTCGGGGGATAGACGCGTCAATCATTTATGTCAATTTTTTCCAACAAATTAAAATCGGCGGCCAAGCGTTCCGCAAAGTCACCCAATTGCTTCTTGACAGATTTGATTCCGGCTCCGCCGGGCGTAATTCGGCGCTGTATCGAAACTCCCGGCTCCAAAACATGTACTGCCTCCGGACCGAGGTCGGGATGCGCCGCCACCAGTTCCGCCATATCGACCCCCCTTCCCAAGGATTCTCTGACGATTTCTCCCACAATTTTATGAGCCCGTCTGAAAGGGATTTTTTTCTCAACCAACCACTCCGCCAAGTCTATGGCGGCCATCTCCGGGGAGTCGGCGGCGGCGGCCATTCTGTCGAAATCAAAGGTCATGCCGGCAAGGAGACCGGTCATAGCCGGCAGAGCCGTCTTCAGCTGGTCGACGGTATCGAACAAAGGCTCTTTGTCTTCTTGGAGGTCTCTGTTATACGCAAGGGGAAGTCCTTTCAGCGTTGCCAAAAAGCCGGTCAGGTTACCTATCAATCTGCCTGTTTTTCCCCTGGCCAATTCTGCTATGTCCGGATTTTTTTTCTGCGGAAGCATCGAACTGCCCGTAGAAAAAGCATCATCCAGCTTATAGAACCCAAACTCTCCACTGGAAAAGAGAACGATTTCTTCTCCGAGTCTGGACAGATGCACGGCCGCCATCGAACAGCAAAAGAGGGTTTCGGCCACAAAGTCTCTGTCGCTGACGGCATCGAGAGAATTGTCGAACATTGCCCTGAAGCCAAGTTCTTTGGCCGTAAGATCGGGGTTGAGAGGAAGGGATGATCCCGCCAGTGCCCCGGCGCCCAAGGGGGATACATCCATTCTTCTTATGGCATGAAATATTCTGTCCACGTCACGGGCAAATGCCCAGCCGTGAGCCAGCAACTGATGAGACAAAAGAATCGGCTGAGCTCTTTGCAGATGGGTATAACCGGGCAAATAAGCGGCTCCGGCCTCTTTTGCCCGTTCGAGCAAACACTCCTGAAGCAAGAGCAGCAGTCTGACAAGCTCTTTGGCCTCGCGCTTGGTATAAAGCCGCAGTGCCGTAGCCACTTGGTCGTTTCTGCTTCTGCCGGTGTGAAGCTTGGCTCCGACATCGCCCAATATCTCCGTTACGCGTCTTTCAACGGCCGTGTGAATATCCTCGTCTCCCGGCAAAAAAACAAACGCTAGGTCGTCTATTTCCCTTTCGACTTGTTCCAAAGCCCCCGCCAATGCAGCCGCTTCGCCGTTGTCTAAAATTCCGGCAAACAACAAGCCCTGCACGTGTGCTTTGGAACCGCAGATGTCGTCTTTGGCAAGTCGCTTGTCATAGCTGAGACTGACGGAAAAATCCATCATCTCCTTGGCTGGTTCCACATTGATACGTCCCGACCACAATGTCATTATCTACTTCCTAAATCTCCGTTATTTTCAAAAATACTCTGTTTATAAATTCTACTTGCCTTTGGCGGCTGTTTGTCTTTTCGCCCAAGTGGCAATGCCCAAACCGAAGATCCGGACAAAGCCTTTGGCGTCCTCGTGATTGAATGAATCAGCCTCGTCATAAGTGGCCAGGTTGTAATCATACAATCCCACGTCGCTGCGCCTGCCGATCACTTTGCCGATCGGACCGGGACCAAAACGCATCCTTACTTCCCCCGTCACGTATTTTTGCGTCGAAGACATAAAAGCACTCAGCGCTTCCCTGAGCGGCGAAAACCACAGCCCGTCATACACCAAATCCGCAAAACGCGGCTCCAACCTCAGTTTTTCATGCAATACATCTCTCTCCAAGGTCATAGCCTCTAAATCCTGATGAGCCATAGTAAGCGCCAGTGCAGCCGGGCACTCATAGACCTCCCTGCTCTTGATGCCCACTCTTCTGCTTTCGACCATGTCGATACGGCCAAAGCCGCAACCGCCGGCAAGAACATTTAATTCGTTGATCAGATCCACCAACGTCATTTCTTTGCCGTTTATTGATTTTGGCACCCCTTGTTCAAAACCGATCACCACTTCCTTGACGGATTCACTCCCGTCGATCGCGGTATAGGAGAACACTTCGCTCGGCGGTTCGGCCCAGGGGTCCTCAAGAATGCCGCACTCTATGGCTCTTCCCCAAAGGTTTTCGTCTATCGAATAGATGCGGTCTTTGGTCGCAGTGACGGGCAGTTCATTCTCTTGGGCATACTTTATCGAATCCTCTCTTGTCATATTCCATTCCCTGACGGGAGCTATGACATCGATATAGGGGTCGAGAGCCAGGGCTCCCACTTCAAAGCGGACCTGATCGTTACCCTTGCCGGTGCATCCGTGGGCAACGGCGGAGGCTGAAAACTCTTTGGCGGTCTTTATAAGATGCGCAACGATCAGCGGTCTCGACAAAGCGGAAACAAGTGGATACTTGCCTTCGTACAATGCGTTGGACATAAGAGAAGGAAGTACGTATTCTCCCGTCATTTCCTCTTTGGCGTCTTCTATAACCACGTCAACGGCGCCGGCCTGCAACGCTCTTTCTTTGATGGCTTCAAAATCGGTGTCGGCCTGTCCCACATCCAAGGAGAGAGCTATGACGTCATAGCCTTTTACTTTCGTCAACCAGTGCACGGCCACCGAAGTATCGAGACCGCCGGAATAAGCCAAAACTACTTTTTGTTTCACTTTTGCTTCCTTTCTTCAGTAAACATAAAACACTCTCGAAAGCACTTATCTGAATTACGGCTTTAGAAAATCTCCATATCAGAACAGCTTTTCATTTTTCATACGACAACCTTCGAAGCTGCTCGGCAACTTCTTCTCCTCCGTCGGGGTTGGCCGTTATCACCAATACGGTATCATCGCCCGCCACGGTTCCGATTGCGTTTGCCAAGTTGGAACGGTCCAGGGCAGAGGCCACCACATGGGCGGATCCCGGAGGGGTTCGTACGACAACCAGATTGGCGGAAAAGTTGATCTCCACCACCCACTCGCTCAACACCCTGCGCAGGTGATCGAGCGGAAGAATCCTGTCTTTGGGCAATTCCGGCAGGACGTAAGCCTGTCCTTCCACGTTGGGCAACCTTACTTTGATGACACCCAGTTCCTCCAGATCTCTTGAGAGAGTCGGCTGGGTTACCAATATTCCCTTTTCTTTCAACAACTCGGCCAGCTGCGGCTGGCTGGTAACGACGTTGTTCAATAAAATCTCTGCCATTTCGTATTGCCGTTTCTGCTTTGACACTCTCACCTCTGTGACTCTCCGATCTCCGCAACCGGGGCCCCCAGCAAATAGGCAAAAAGGCCCCTCATCGCGTGCATTCTGTTTTCCGCCTGATCAAACACAACACTCCTGGGTCCTTCCAGGACTTCCGCTTCAATTTCTTCTCCCCTGTGGGCCGGCAGACAGTGCATCACGAGGGCATGTTCGGCGGCATGAGACAACAGGTTCCGACTTATCCCGTATCCGCTGTAATCACTTTTTTTTTCGGCGGAATTTTCTTCCCCCATCGAAACAAAAACGTCCGTGTAGAGCACATCGGCATTTTCTGCAGCCTCCGCCGGATCCGTAAAAAGAGAGACGGTGCCGCCCGCGGCCGATTCTGCGACATGCTCTTCTGTGCCGAGAGAAGCAGGTACCCTCTCCAAAGTGTCTTCCCGCAGGAACGCGTCCAAAAAATGGGCTTTTTCCAGATATTTTTCCGGGGCGGCAACCCTCAGGGAAAAACCCAATTTTTTGGCCATTTGGCAAAGCGAGTGACAGACGTTGTTGGGATCGCCTATATAGGCAACCTCAACGGCCGATAGGTCGCCGAAATTTTGTTTTATGGTTATCGCGTCCGCCAAGGCCTGTGTCACGTGATCTTTGTCGGAAAGCAGGTTGACGACAGGAACGTTGCTTCCGGCGGATGAGAGAGCGTCTGCCATCCTGACCAAAGTATCGTGGCGCGCCACTCTGGCTCCTATCAGGGAGTGATACCGCGCCAGAACTCTGGCCACGTCTTCGGCGGTCTCGCGTTTGTCTATTCCTATCTCCGCACCCGCAATGGAAACGGGGTGACCGCCGAGTTGGAACACGGCCATTTCTGCGGCGTTTCTGGTTCTGGCCGAAGGGTGCTCAAAAATAAGAGCGGCACCTTTGCCTGCAAAAACCTGAGACGGTTGTTTGAGCAAAGAAAGATTGAGAATATTTTCTATGTCCGTCTTGGTTAAATCCGATACTTCCAAGACGCGCTGCGGTCTGTCCGATACGAAACTGTCCATGCTTTTTATACCTCTTCCTAAGTCCTCTCCGGCCTGTCAAACTTTTGCCATCAGATACCCAGCACTTTGGCGAACACCGCCGCCGCTTCGACAATATGGGCTTCCGTTATCACATAGGGAGGCGCGAGTCTGACGATGCCGGGAACGGGAGAATTGACGACCAGCCCGAAGGACAAAGCTTTGGCCGCGAACTCGGCAGCGTCAATGCCTTCTGGAAGTTCCACCCCCAGAAGAAGCCCTTTTCCTCTCACGGATTTGACTCCTTTGATTTCCAAAAGAGCTTCTTTCAACTTCTTACCCAGGATCTCCGCCCTTTCGGGGGCGTTTATTTCTGTCAAGACGTCAAGGGTGGCTTTGGCCGCCGACAGCGCCAGCGGCTGCCCGCCGAAGGTGGTCCCGTGATCACCCGGGGCAAAGCAGTCGGCAACGGCCGACTTGGCCCAGCACGCCCCGATCGGCATGCCGTTGCCCAAAGATTTGGCCGTCGTCACGATGTCCGGCATTATTTTGTCGTGCTGAAAGGCAAACCATTTCCCGGTACGTCCCAATCCGGTCTGTATTTCGTCCGCGATCATCAGCACGTTATACTTATCACATAAAGCTCTGATGTCTCTCAGGGTGTTTTCCGGCGGCGCCACGATACCGTTTTCCCCCTGTATCGGTTCAATCAAAATAGCCGCCGCCAGGTTATCTCTTCCGTTTAAAGACGGGATTGCATTTTCCTCCAGGCTGCGTTCCAACAAGGTTATATCCACGTAAGGAAGGTGAATGAAACCGTCCAACATGGGTAAAAAATCCTGTTTCTTTTTTGGCTGTCCGGTCGCCGATAAAGCGCCGAAGGTTCTGCCGTGGAATGAACCGTCGAAAGAAATAACCTTATAGGCAACGCCCCGTCCCCATTTTCTGGAGAGCTTCAGGGCACACTCCACGGCCTCAGCTCCGGAGTTGGAAAAAAACACTTTTCCTCCGACCGCGTTTTCGGCGCCATCCCCAGAGTCGGCAATCAAAGAATTCAAAACGGCCGCAACGCCCCCGGCCAAGTCATTGTAAAAAAGATTGGATACGTGGAGTAAAGTCTGTGCCTGCTCCGCCACGGCTGAAGCTATTTTTTCGTGAGCGTGCCCGAGTGACGTCACGGCAATGCCGGAAAGAAAATCCAAATATTTTTTCCCGGCCGAGTCAAAGAGATAGGGGCCTTCTCCCCGCACGAACATGACCGGAGCCGGCTTATAGGTATGCATCAGTCGGGAAGTATCCCCGACAAAACGGTCTTCCGGCAAAACGGTCCGGTCCGGAACGGTCTCTTTCATACCGTACTCCCTTCGTTATGGCCCGCGGCCGTGATCATGGTGCCGACACCCTGTTCGGTAAACAACTCCACAAGCAGAACATGGGGAACCCTTCCGTCAAGGATGTGAGCGGCTTTTACCCCGTTTTCAAGGGACGATATACAGGCTTTTGTTTTGGGGATCATCCCGCCTTCCACCTTACCTGAAGCCATCAGGACCTTCAATTGCGATATGGTCAGCTTTTGGATAAGCGAACCGGGATCCTTGGGATCGCTTCTTACCCCCGAAACGTCGGTCAATAAAACAAGTTTCTCGGCGCCCAAGGCACCTGCCAAAGCGCCGGCCACCGAATCGGCATTGATATTGTACATCTGCCCGCCTTTGTCGCTCGCGATGGTGGCAACGACGGGAACAAGATTCTGGTTCAGCAATTGATGAAGGATCGAGGTATCAACTTTTTGTACGTCACCCACAAAGCCGAGAGCCGGATCCAGGGCTGCCGCATCGATCAGACCGGCGTCTTCACCGGAAAGCCCCACGGCCAGAGGGCCGTGCTTGTTGACGGCTCCCACTATGTCCAAATTGACTTTGCCGATCAAAACCATTCTGGCGATATCCAGAGTTTCGGCATCCGTTACACGCAGGCCGTTCACGAAAACGGACTCCTTGCCGAGCTTCCTCATAAACTCTCCGATTTGGGGTCCTCCCCCGTGCACGACGACCACTTTTATACCCACGGCTGTCATAAGAGCTATATCCGAGGCAAAGTCCCGCAGGGCGGAAGTCACATCGGTTTCGACATCCGAGCGGTCCAAAACGTTGCCTCCGTATTTCACCACAATTGTCTTGTCCCGAAAACGGTTTATATAAGGCAGGGCTTCCGTCAGGACTTTGACGACAAGCTGCGAATCCATTGGTCTTTGATCCGTCATGACGTCTTCATATTCTCGTCTATGTATCCGTGACCCAGGTCGGTGCCGATCAAACAGCCTTCCCCATCCCCCGCGCCCAGTTCACAGGAGATCTCTATTTCTCCTTGTTCCATATAAGCCTTCAGTTCCTCCCGTACCCGGGCATCGACAGCGATCGGCGCGCCGTCGGCAAAAACACAATGGCCGCCATAAAAAACCTTTACCGCCGCCGGATCAAAGTCCACGAGCGAAGCACCCAATTCCGAAATTATCCTGCCCGGATAAACGTCTTTTCCGTAAACGGAAGTTTTGACCAAAAGACTTTGACCCACGCATCTCGCCGCGAATTGAGCGGATGCGCCGTCTTTGGCACCCCTTACCCTGAACAAAACGGTCTTGGTGGCCCCTTCGGCATCTTTGGCAATCTGTTTGGCCAAGTCCATACACACCGTATCCAGGAGCTCTCCCAAGACAACCGAGTCAGCTTTTTCACTTGCCCCCGAAGCCAGCACACATACCGTGTCGTTTGTGGAAGTACAGCCGTCGATACTCAATGCGTTGAAGGACTTATCAACGGCCGATGTCAACAAATCACGCAGGACATCCGGACTCACGACGGCGTCGGTTGTCACTACGGAAAGCATCGTGGCCATGTTGGGATTGATCATCCCGGCTCCTTTTGCCATGCCTCCCACTCTGATTCCCCCGGCTTCCGCCGAGGCTTGCTTAGGCTTTGTGTCGGTTGTCATAATGGCCCGTGCCGCAAGGAGACCGTGGCTTTCGCTTTCGCCAAGCCCGGATACCAGCTCCCCGATCCCCGCCACAATTTTTTCGTATTCGAGGCGTTTTCCTATCAAACCGGTGGAACAGAGGAGAAAAGACTCGGGTTTCGCGTTCAGTTCTTTTGACAGCGCCGTTATCGTTGCCAGCGCTGCCCGGTCACCTTCGATACCTGTCGCGGCGTTGGCGCAACCGCTGTTCAACAGCACTCCCGCCAAAAAACCCTCCGAAGCCGACAGGTTGGCTCGGGAAATGCGGACGGGAGCGGCTGCGAATTTGTTTTTAGTGAAAACGGCCGCCGTCGGAATTTTTTGCAATTCGGCCGAGACCACCAAAGCAAGGTCTCTGTTGCCGTTTTCTTTAAGCCCGACAGAAAGCCCGGAAGCTTTAAACCCCCGCGCAAAAGTTACGCTCACGGAATAACTCCAATCTGTGTAAGACCGCACGTTTCTTCTATGCCAAGGGCAATATTAGCCGACTGGAGAGCCTGACCGGCCCCCCCTTTGCACAAGTTGTCTATTGCCGCCAGCATCACCACATAGCCGGTTCTGTCGTCATAATAGGCGCTCAGCCGGGCTGTGTTGGATCCGTAGCAATCCCTTGTGGCAGGCGGTTTCTCCGTTACGGCAACGAACGGCTCGTCTTTATAAAAAGTTCTTTGCATCTCAAAAAGTTCTTTTGAGGTCAGCTTATGTGCGGCTTTGGCATAGCAGGTTACCAAAATCCCCCTTGTCATCGGCAACAAGTGGGGAGTAAAAAGAACCTGCTTACCTATAACCTGTTCCATTTCCGGAGTGTGTCTGTGGTCAAGAAGACCGTAGGCGACAAAATTTTCGTTTATGTAGCCGTGATGCGTGGTCTCCGTGAGTTGACGTCCGGCCCCCGAGGTACCGCTTGCCCCGTCCACTATCAGACAGTCGTCTTTTTCCAAAACATTTGCTTCGACAAACGGCTTTACGGCAAGTGTCGCTGCCGTCACGTAGCAACCGGGAGAAGCGATCAGGGAAGCTTGTGCAATTTCCGAACGATAGAACTCCGGCAAACCGTAGACGGCTTTTTCGAGCAGATGGGGGGCCGGGTGAGCGAAGCTGTACCACCTGTCATACAAACCGGCGTTTTTCAAGCGAAAGTCGGCACTCAGATCCACGACGAGCGGGACAGCGGCCATCAAAACTTCCGCTTGTGCGGCCGCCACACCGGAGGGAAGAGCAAGAAATACGAGATCCAGACCGGACAGCGATTTCGGATCAAAGGTTTCGATCGACATTCCCGAGTACGCCGGTTCGAGGCCGGGATAAAGGTCGGCGACGGCATTGCCGGCGCTACCGTGTCCCTGCAGGGCGCTTACCGTCATATCCTGGTGATTACTCAATAATCTGAGCAGTTCGGCGCCCAGATATCCCGATGCTCCCACAACTCCGACTTTTATCATCCGTACCTCCGTAATAACTTTAGCATATTTTTTGCATATAAAACCATTTTTACGAATAATTATGCAGTTTTATTTTGCAGATCTTCTCCTTTCGGACGCGGAAGAAAATGCCGGTTCCCAAAAAATGTGCTGCCCGGTTCCGGATATCCGGGTTCCTGACTGTCGGCTCGTTGAAAAAATATTTTGAACCTGAAGACACGAAATTCAATTCCGCTGATATTGTTACCAAACAAATAAGAAAGTTTTATCAAAATTTTATCGAAAGTATAAGAACAGAAGAACTCAAACCCATGTTGCCCCGCCCATACTCCACCGAAATAAAACCCGCGGCAAAAGCCGGCAAAATGGCAAAACTCGTCTCAAAAACATTTCTTTTTGCTATTCTGCTGCTCATACTGCCTCCTGGTTCACTTTTGCTTAGACAAAACACTTCTTTTCTTTTGGGGGAAGGCGCAAGACCCCTCCGCATCAAAAGCCTCTCTGCTCCGCTTTTTCCGCATCGCGGAAAACTTTTGGCGGCCACCCCCGCGCCAAAAAAGCAAAAAGATTTGAAGGCCGGAGGAAAATGCCCGTGGACTTCCCCGTATGAGCTGAGTCACTTCACACCGTCCAGACTGGCCTCACAGGTTGTCTCTCACATGAATCTTGCCGATATTTTGAATATCATCGGCTTGATACACGTTCGCCGCGGATATGAAAACTCGACCATTGCCGTCCCCCAACTCTGCATTCCGGCCTTTACCCTACAAGACGGACCGAACGGCCTCTCCGCCGGAGACGGCGGCGTGACACAATTGCCGGCATCTCTGGCCTTGGGCGCAACGTTCAACCCGCAAGACGCTTACAAATACGGCCAAATTGTGGGGGCGGAAGCCAAAAAGCAGCAGATTGATGCCGTTCAGGGTCCGAATCTCAATTTGGTCAGGCTCCCCGAATGGGGACGGGCATACGAGACCTACGGAGAAGACCCGTACCTTGCGGCGGCCCTCGGCATCGCCGACGTAAAGGGAATCCAGTCCAAAGGAATCATGGCGGTGGCCAAACACTTTACCGCTTACACAGAAGAAACCGACAGGATAAACCTGAACCAGAAAGTATCCGACAGGGCACTCATCGAGATCTATATTAAGCCCTTTAAAGCCGTTGTTCAGCAGGCGAATGTGGCCGCCATCATGTGCGCCTACGGCCAAATCAACGGCGTCAACGCCTGCTCGGATGCCTATACTTTCCGCCTTTTGCGGCAATTCGGATTTCAAGGAATTATCAGATCCGATCTTGCCGCAGTGAAACAGCCGACACAGGCCTTCAATGCCGGCCTTGACCAGTTAAAACCCTTGTTTGCGCCGCAAATAATTATCGGACTGCTGCTGGGACGCCTGCACATCAAAACGTTGGCCAAAGCCGCCAAAACAGTACTGACCGACATGTTTTCCTACCATTTGATTCCGGGCCCCGATCCGCACAATTTCGGCACGGACACGATAACAGCCCAAGCCACTCACTTCAGCTATCGTCTGGCAGCAAATTCGGCTGTCCTGCTGAAAAACAGCGGGTCTTTGCTCCCCGTAGACATCAAAAAAATAAAAAGGCTGTCCCCCAAAAAGACCGGGAGAACAAAAGGCGCGGCGCCCCCGGCGGTGGCCGTCATAGGAGCCGACGCCGCCGGACAGGCCATGACGGCCGGCTACGGGGGGGCCAGGGTAACCTCACCCTTTCTGGTCACCCCGCTCCGGGCTTTGGGCTCGTACTACGGAAAATACCGCATGCGTATTGCTTATTCCAGCGGGGGACCGGATTACGCCATGCTGCCCCTGATCAAGTCCCAATATCTGGGGGGTAAATCCCTGCCGGTAAAGTATTGGCCGAAAAGAGTGGGCAAAAACGAAAGTGTTTTTCCCGACGGTTACCTGCGCTACAGCAAAGTGCCTCCGGCGGCGTTGACGGCGAATTCTCCTGGCGTGCCGGGACCGCACAACGATTGGAACTTTTGGACGGCCGAACTTAGGCCCCCCAAAACCGGCCTGTACGATTTTTCCGTGTCCTCCGTCGGTGACGCCTGGATATACATAAACAAAACCAATGTCTTTGCCGCAAAGGGACTGGGGGCTCCCTCCACGAACATGTTTTCCTATTACCTGTCCGCCAAAAAAACTTACAGAATTTCCATGCGCTGGTTTGCCACCCGGACACGGCCTGCCCCGAGAATTGGATTCGAGGACGTAACCCCGGCCATCAGAGCAGCCGCTTCCCTCGCCCGCCATACAAAAGTTGCCGTGGTCTTTGTCAACTGTTATTCCTCGGAAGGCATAGACCGGCCCAATCTGAATCTGCCCGGAGCCGACAACCAATTGATATCGGCTGTGGCAAAGGCCAACCCCAAAACCATAGTTGTCCTGAATACCGGGGGAGCCGTTCTGATGCCGTGGCTGAAGAATGTGAGATCCGTCATAGAAGCCTGGTACCCCGGCGAAGAAGACGGAAACGCCATTCGGGCTGTGCTCAGCGGACAGATCGATCCCTCCGGTCATCTTCCCGTCACGTTTCCCGCCTCCGTGAAGCAGGTCTTCGGAGGCAACCCGAAAGCCTGGCCCGGCGTCAACGGAAAAACATATTTTTCGCTCAACAACAACAGCGGACTTGAAATCGGATACCGTTACTACCAGGCACATCGCCTCAAGCCCCTTTTCCCCTTCGGCTACGGACTGTCCTATACAGATTTTTCCATGTCCGGACTGTCCGTGACACAGGACCCGCCTTTAAGCATCAATACCGGACACATCCCTCTCTCCTACGGCAATAACCCGCCCCTCTATACGGCTGACCTGAACATAAAAAACACCGGAAAATTATACGGGTGCACCGTTGCCCAGATCTATTTGGGCTTTCCAAAAAGTGCCCATGAACCCCCCAAGCAGCTTGCGGGCTTTGACAGAGTTTGCTTGGCAAGCAAACAAATGTCCAAAGTCGCGATATCAGTTCCGCTCTCCAATTTTGAGATATACAAAAGCGGTTACATGTCCGTGCCAAACGGCAATTTTGTGATTTATGCCGGATTTTCGTCGGCCGCCACAAATCTGGAGGCAAGCGTCAGCCCTTGAGAAACGCCCGCCGGATCAGTCCAGGGCCTCTCTTATGCCGCCGACGAATTCGCCGATTTCTTTTCTTGACTTGTTTTCCAGTATCCTTCTGACAAGAGCCGAACCGACAACCACTCCGTCGGCAACCCTACAAACTTCTTTGGCCTGCTCCGGAGTGGAAATACCCACCCCCACCAAAACCGGGGTATCGGTATGGCGTTTAATGGCTCCCGCCAATACGGAGGCAGACGAAGAAAGTTCCTCGCGCTCTCCCGTCACACCCAAAAGACCCACCGCATAGACAAAACCTTTGCTTTTGGCGGCTATCTCACTTAAACGCTCTTCTCTGGTGGTCGGGGCGGCAAGCAAAACCGGGGAGAGATTGTGTTCCTCACCGGTTTTGATCCAACCGGAAGCCTCGTCAAGAGGCAGATCGGGCAGAATGGCCCCCGTCACACCGCTTTGCAACAAGCGCTCGGCAAACCTTTCTTCTCCCATCCGGTAAACCAGATTGTAATACGTCATAACGGCCAAGGGTATGCCGGGATTTTCTTTTTCCAGCTCGGACAAGACAGAAAGCGGAGTGGCCCCGCCGGTCAAAGCCTCCATGGAGGCTTGCTGGATAACGGGACCGTCCATGACCGGATCCGAAAAAGGTATTCCTATCTCGACAGCATCAGCGCCGGCATCGGCCAAAACGTAGAGCAGTTCCCGCCAATCGGAATGCAGCCCGCCAGTAATATAGCAAACAAGAAGCTTCCTTCCGGCGTCTTTGCCATCCCGGAGACTCACGGCAAGATCGCGGACCGACGGATTGCTCAAAACTTCAGCCATCACAACTCCAACATTTCCATTATTTGTGCCACATCTTTATCCCCGCGCCCGGACAGCGTCATCAACACCGAGGAAGACCGGGGGATTGTTCCTTCTTTGACAGACCGCAATATGTAAGCCAAAGCGTGGGCCGGTTCCAAGGCCGGTATGATACCCTCGGTTTCGGAAAGCACCCGGAAGGCAGCGATAACCTCTTCGTCGCCGACGAAGGAGTACTGCGCCCGCCCTATTTCTCCCAAATATGCGTGTTCCGGACCGATGCCCGGATAGTCAAGCCCCGCCGAAATGGATTCCGCTTCCAGGATTTGCCCGGATTCGTCCTGGAGGAACCTGGATCTCATGCCGTGGACCACACCCGGTATGCCGTTATGCATGGCTGCGCCTCCGGCAGCTTCCACACCCACAAGACGGCTTTTCGTATCCACAAAACCGGCAAAAGTTCCGATGGCATTTGAACCGCCGCCCACACATGCCACCACGAAATCCGGGTCTTCACCAGCCACTTCTCTGTATTGTTCTCTGGCTTCGTCGCCCAGAATCCTTTGCAATTGTCTGACAATAAGAGGATAAGGATGAGGCCCCATGGCCGACCCTATGCAGTAATGGGTTGTCTCCACACTGGCGACCCAGTCACGCAGGGCTTCGTTGACCGCGTCTTTCAAGGTGGCCGAACCGGACGTCACCGGAACGACTTTTGCCCCCAGGAGTTTCATCCTGAAAACATTCAGCGCCTGACGGCTTACGTCGACTGCGCCCATGAACACCACACACTCCAGACCGAAAATTGCAGCCGCCGTGGCTGCCGCAACACCGTGCTGGCCGGCTCCGGTTTCGGCTATCATGCGTTTCTTTCCCATCCGTTTGGCCAGCAAAGCCTGACCGAGCACGTTGTTAATTTTATGGGAGCCGGTATGCGTCAGGTCCTCCCGCTTCAAAAAGAGCTTTATCCCCAGCTTCTCCGACAAATTGCCGCAATAGGTGAGCGGCGTGGGCCGACCGGCGTAAGTCTTCAGCAAATGGTCCAGGGTATCGGTGAAGGTCTTGTCCGCAAACGCCTCATAAAAAGCTTCTTCCAAATCACGGCAAGCCGGTATCAGAGACTCCGGTATGAAGCGCCCCCCAAAATCTCCAAACTTTCCGTCTTCCTGATGATCCGCCATCAGATGCGATTCGGTATCCGTATCAATCTTGTCGATAGCCACTGTCGGTATGCCTTTCAAACTTATTAAAACTATAACCGTTTTACGGGCTGCGGAGCCCTAAACCGGCGGAATACTTGGACAGGAAAACGGCCGCTTCCCCGATTTTCCCGACAAAACCGGGAATGCAAAATGTCCCGATCTACGGCCGACTTCCGTTCGGAGCATCCTTGGCATTTTTGATAAAAAGGCGCAACTTGCGCGGGTCTTTTATTCCGGGACTCTCTTCCACCCCGGTCGCGACGTCAACCCCCCAAGGGTGCACTTTGGAAATGGCGTCCGTCACATTGTCATGGTTTAAGCCGCCGGCCAGTATCAGCCTGGAGGTGAGGGGAAGAGATCCGACCTCTTCGTAATCATAAACCTCCCCGGAACCGGGCAAGACACCGTCAACCATGATTGCATGAACCGGATAATTGCCGGCTTCGGCCAACTGCGGCATCCCCAGTGAAAAAACTTTTACGACAAAGGAAAAGGCGGCGGATACTTCTTTGCAAGTTTGTTTTGTCTCGGCGCCGTGCAGCTGAACGCCTTTCAGGCCGGCAGCATAGGCCGTTTCTATAACCTGTTCCCCCGGGACATTGCGGAAAACCCCCACGGTGAGAGTATCTTCTGGCAATCTTTTGACAATATCGGCCACGGCTTTGGCGCTCATCTGACGCGGCGAAGGAGAAAACACAAATCCGATGGCATCCGCACCGAGGGCCACGGCCAAGAGGGCGTCTGTTTCATTTGTGATACCGCAGATCTTGACGAACACTTTCCGGAAACCCCTTCAAAACAGAATTGACTTGCTAAGGACTTTAGAGTATCTTACACCACAAAATTGCTCTTCCTCTTACTATATCTTGACATGCATGAGAGGCGCCGGATAGCGCTTTTTAAATCAAAGTATTTACACACATCCCCAAAAGAAGTGTTTTTTTGCAAACCCTAAGGTATTCTGGTAATCGTGGCGACATATCTTGACAACATTTTGGCATTCCACCGCAAACGGGCCGCAGACGAGAAAAGCCTGTTACCCTTGACCGAACTGGAGAAAAAAGCAGAGACGTACAGCCAAGCCAACGGAGAACCGCGTTCTCTTGCGGCATACCTTGCAAAGAACAAAAGCACACCCCTCCCTTCTCTGATAGCCGAAATTAAGAAACACTCACCTTCCAAGGGAGATATCCGCACTGATATAGACATAGTCCAAACGGCCCGGGATTACGAAGCGGGAGGGGCTTCGGCGATTTCCGTTCTCACGGACGAACCTCATTTTAAAGGGCACCTGTCTTACCTGGAAATTGTCAGGCAGGCGATTTCGTTGCCCGTCCTGAGAAAAGACTTTTTGGTTTGTCCGGAAGACGTACTCATCAGCAGAATCCGCGGAGCCGACGCGGTGCTCCTGATAGCCGCCGCCCTGAGCGACAGCGAGCTGCGGGAAATGTACGCGCTTGCCGGTTCCCTCGGCATGGACTCGCTCATCGAAATACACGACGAAAAAGAGCTGGAAAGACTGCGCCGGCTGGAACCGTCAATTATCGGCATCAATCAAAGAGACCTGCATACTTTCCGGGTCGATACCACCAGAGCCGTAACCCTCCGGAACAAAATAGAGGACGAAAAAATTATAACGGTGGCGGAGTCCGGCATAACGTCCTTTGAAGATCTTTTGTTTCTCGGCAAAAGCGGCTTTGACGCCGTTCTCGTGGGAGAAAGTTTGATTAGGCATCCGGATCATCTCTCTGCAGTCAGAACGCTCCTCGGAAAAGATCCGCTGTAAGACATCAGCCCGCTTTGACGAATTGTCGGTAAAGCTTCAAGATAACGATAAAAGCCGTACCGGTACCGTTTTTGATCGGAGAAACCGCACTCACTTCGCCGCCCATCGCTTCCGTCAGCTCTTTGACTATCGCCAGGCCCAAACCGGTCCCCCTGGAAGAACGCATTATGCCCCTGTCGGAAGTATAAAGCCTCTCAAATACGTGCGGCAAATCTTCCTCCGATATCCCCGAACCGTCGTCAACCACGGAAATATAGGCAAATTTTTCGGCAGGATGGGAATGGCTCTGCCTGGGTCTGCTTTTTTCTCCCGTCAAAAACCCGCAACTGTCGCTCAGGCTTATCCGGATGCCCGATTTGGCGAATTTCAGTGAATTTTGCACCAGATTCCCTATCACCTGCGACAGTCTGTCTTTGTCCGCCATCGCGATCAGGCCGTCTTTTTCGACGCCGCAGGATATTTCGATGTTACACTGCTGGGCTTCCATATCAAAGGAGTCGGCGACGTTACGTATGCATTCTTCGAGTCTGACCGGTTCCAGTCGCAGAGAAAACCTTTTCGCATCGAGATAAGCCAGATCCAAAAGATCTCTTATCAGGCGTTCCAGCCGGGAGGCTTCTGTCAACAGAACTTGGGCCGCTCTTGAGGGATCGGGTACCATATTCTCGGCTATGGCCTCGGCAAAGCCCTTGATTGAAGTCAGCGGTGTCCTCAAGTCATGGGAAATGGAAAGCAGAAATTGGCGTTCAAGCTGTCTTGCCTGCGAAACCTTTTCGGCCATCGTATTGATGGCCGCCTCCAGGGAAACCAGCTCCGGATAATCTCCTTTGGAGGTCTCCACTCTGGCATTCAGGTCGCCGGCGGCAATGTCCTGGGCGGCCTTTGCCGCTTTGACGACGTGATTGGAGATCCTCTTGGTGGTGTACAGGGTGCCAAAAACCGCCACTATCAGAGCTATTACGGCAGCCAAGGCAAAATATCTGACGCTGTCGGAAGAAAAGGTTATCTGCGAGACCAAGACTATCGCTATCGTCACCCCGCCCAGCGTCTCGGGAAGGGAAATAAGAGGGGCGGCGGCAAAAGACAGATTCCCCACGGAACCGTCCACCGGAGTGCCCTTGGTCAGTGCGGCCAAATTTAAATCGGATGCACTGATGCCGGAGGGGGGAGCTCCCTCCAGGTGTCCCTTGGTTATGACCAAGGTGCCGGCGCTTTGCAGACCGGCTACCTGTCCCACCAGGTCGATGACCTCCCTCAGGTCGGGAAGATCTTTGGGGTTTGACTCCAGGGATTTCAAAAACGGAGAGGCTTTCGAAGCGCTCACGAGAGCCTCTGCCTGCGCAAGGGTTGTCTGCACGGCATTTTGTTTGTCGGCGTTTCTTACCAGAGTAAAACTTATTGTGCCGGCCAAGAGCAGAGCCACAACCAAAATAAGCACCATGGCCACGGTGATTCTGGTACGCATACAAACAGCTTACATGCTATCGGCATTAGCCGCAGCGATAACCGACACCCCATACGGTAGCCAGGGGCAGACCGTCTCCCAGCTTGCGCCGCAACTGTCTGACGTGCACGTCAACGGTCCGTTCGTCTCCGTACCAACCGCTCCCCCAAACGGCATCCAGAAGTTGCTGCCGGGTATAGGCAATACCGACGTGTTCCACAAAATGAGCCAGCAGATCAAATTCTCTGGCCGTCATCTGAACGATTTCCCCCCCTTGGGTCACCTCGCGCCTCACCACGTCCACGACGATATCGCCGACACGAAAAGGACCTTCGCCTACGCGCTCTTTTTTCTCAGAACGCCGCAAAATCGCCTTTACCCGCGCCGCGAGTTCGCGTGGCGCAAAAGGTTTGGTTACATAATCGTCGGCACCGAGTTCCAGTCCGATGATTCTGTCTATCTCATCGTCTCTGGCTGTCAGGATGACGATGGGGATTTCACTCGATTTTCTCAGTTCCTTGCATACTTCCAAGCCGTCAAGTTCTCCGGGTAAGCCGATATCCAAAATAACCAGATCGGGCTGATTTAAACGTATGAGCTCCAGGCCCCGTTCGCCGTCCGTTGCCTGTAAAACCCGAAATCCGGCATCCCGCAAATAAATGTCCACAAGTTCGGCTATATGAATATCGTCTTCAACAAGAACTATCGTCCCGTGCTCGTAACGTACGTTGGGCTTATCCATGGCATTAGTCATCTTAACAGTCTGTCAGTAAATTCCTTTGTTGAAGCACAACACGCAAACAAACCTATTACATTTTGTTTACGGCAATAATCTTATGACATCCGACTGCCCGCTGTAAAGTGTTAACTCCCAAAAATACCTTCCGGAAACGGCGAGACCGGAGCGTCGTATATGCCGGCCTTTAAATTGCCGGTACCGAGCAAATCTCCGGCGGCGGGAGCGAGTAAAACCGAGGACTCATTAAGAAATTCCCGCTTTATAAAACCCAGTCCCACCTCAGAGTTTTCAAAATGAGCCACGCTGCTCAGAGTACCCGCCGGTTTATCCCCGACAAAGACAGGAGCTCCCGTATGAAACTTTGGACCGGAGACGGAGCCGCCGGGCATCCCCGTTTTATCCAAAACCAGCACTTTTAAAGAAACCGGGATGTTGTTGCCTCTCGCGTCAAGTCGGGCTACCAGCTCTTGGCCGGTATAGCAACCTTTGTCATAGTCGATCACCGCGTCGGTGATGCCGAGAGCCGGAGGCAAAACCTTGTCTTTGATTTCGAATCCCATTTTCGGGATGCCGTGGCATATTCTCAAAAAGTTGTATTCGTTCTCTCCGATAAAGCGGTGCTTTGTCGCAAAGTCACCAACGGCCTTCAGGGATTTTTCCCCCGCAAACCCGGGAAATGCATCGCCGCCAAAGCCCGGCACTAAAATCTCGCGGACCGACAAATCCCGCCAAAGACTGCTCTTGCCGACGTAATCTTTTACATCCGACAAGCCGGGGAAACTTCCGTATTTGGTGCTCTCTGCCAGAACCGCCAAACGGTTGTTCATATAGACGGCATGGGCGTCACAAAGGAGAGGGAGATCTCTGTCGGAATCGGCATAAAACACCAAAAGCGACAGGGCTCTTTCCCGAACCAAATCCGCTTTTATTCTGATTTTAAACTTTTCAAGTCTTTGCAGAAGAACGGAACCGAAGCCTTTCTCGGTCGTCAAAAGAAAACGGTTTTCATCGGCTTTTTTTACCGACACAAAGCAGCTGATCTCCCCCTTTGGTTCCAGTAAAAAGGCTTCGGCAGTTTGTCCCGGTGCAATTTTTGTTACATCTTTTGTCAGTTGTCCCTGCAGGTAAGGCGTCGCGTCTTTACCGACTACAAAAACGGCGTCCTTTTCTTCCGCATAAAGAAAGGGGTGCAAAAACGTTTCGGCGGATTTTGCGTAAAAATATTTTTCTTCCATATTTAAATTCCTTTTGCGCAGGCACTTTCACAGCGCAAAGCAGAGAGTTTTACAAAATTGCCGGGCGGCACGACTTTTCACAAAGCTCATAAATCCCAAAAATACTCAGTCGTCCAAGGGTGCGGAATTCGCGGGTGTCTTTTTCTTCTGTCTGTCGTCGGCTATGGCTTTGGCCCCGGCAACGGCAGAAAACACAGCCTGTGCCTTGGCAAGACATTCCCGGTCTTCGTTTTCCGGTATACTGTCCGCCACTATACCGGCTCCGGCCTGCAAAGACGCGCTGCCGTCTGGGGCTATCACCAAAGTCCTTATGGCAATGGCCGTATCCAAATTCCCCGAAAAATCTATATATCCGATTACTCCCGCATAAGGGCCGCGTTTTGAATATTCTAACTCGTCGATGATTTCCATGGCCCGGACTTTGGGAGCTCCGGAAACCGTACCGGCCGGCATCGTTGCCCTGAGAACGTCGATCGGCGAAAGTCCTTCGCGCAAAGTGCCGGAGACCTGAGAGGTCATATGCAAAACATGACTGTAATACTCTATCGTCATTTGCTCTTCCACCCGTTCACTGCCGAACTCGACGATTCTCCCCAGGTCGTTGCGGGCCAGGTCAAGCAGCATAACGTGCTCGGCAACTTCTTTTTTGTCGCTTGTCATGTCCGCAATCAACTGCTTGTCCTCTTCCGCATTGGCACCCCTTCTCCGGGTTCCCGCTATGGGACGCGAAGTCACCCTGCCGGCATTCAATTGCACCAAGGCTTCCGGAGATGCCCCCACTATTGTCACTCCGCCCTGACGTAAAAAATACATGTAGGGACTGGGGTTGATCTGACGCAGTACGCGATAGACGTCAAAGGGATCGGCATCCAGATCAATGTCAAAACGCTGGGAAAGAACTATTTGAAAGGCATCCCCGGCTCTTATGTATTCCTTTGCCTTGGATACGGCCGAGCGGTAATCCTCCGACGACATGACTCTGTGAATGTGTCCCTCATCCAAAACGGCGTCTTTGTCGGGAGGCAGGGAAAGCGGATACGGTACTGACTTTTCCAGATCCGCCTGCAGGCCGTCCAAATGGTCTTCCGCCGTATTGTAGGCGGCGCGCAGCCAATTCTCGTTCAAAGAAAAGGTGTTTACCTGTCCCAAATACCCGGATTCGCCCGGAAAGTCGGCTTCGGTAACGGGCGCTACCTGTGCCGGCAACAAAACGTTGTCGATTAAAATCACCCTCGAACGGTGATGGTCAAAAGCCACCAATTCTCCTATTATCGACAATACGGCATTGGGCAGGTTCCGGGTATCTGCTTGTTCCGGCGGCAATTTTTCGACTTCTCTGATAACGTCGTAACCCAGATATCCGACTATGCCACCCTGCAGAGGAGTGAGTTCTTCCATCAACGGCGATTTAAATTTTGCCAACAGCTCTTCAAGACAATTTAAAATTCCGCCGGCAAGCCCCGTCTGATGAGAAATGGTGCCCGATACGACTTTTACGCCGTCACCGTCCGCAACGACAGTGGCCGCCGGCGACCTCCCGACAAAAGAGTAGCGCCCGAGCTTACCGCTGTGATCGGCGGATTCCAGCAAAAAACCTTCACCGTCTCCGACCAGCAGTCTGAACGCGTCGACGGGAGTCAGGGCATCGGCCAGCAATTCCCTCCAGACGGGCAACACCGTAAACTCTTTTGCCAGCTCTTTGAAACGCTCAAAACCCGGACTGCTTGCCTGCTTAGTCATATCCTACCCCAAAGTTGCTGTTTCAATTCAATTCAATATATAGGTGCAATAAAACCGAAGGACTGCCCCTGTCGCAAAACATTTAACAAAAACTCTTCTGTCCGCGATAATTGCTTTATGCCCTTCCATCCATTTTATGCATTTAATTTTTAGAGATCTTGCGTTTAGTCGGTATAAAAAGACCTGAAAAAGCAAGTTCTTTCTCCGGTGTGACATGCCGGCCCTTCCTGATTCACCAAAAGCAAAACGGCATCAGAGTCGCAATCGTAATAAACCTGGCGGACCCACTGTCTGTTTCCGCTGGTCTCCCCTTTGCACCACAATTCCTCGCGGGATCTGCTGTAAAACCAACTTCTCCCTGTCGTAAGGGTTTTTTCCAAAGCTTCCCGGTTCATATAGGCGACCATCAATACCTCTTTCGTGGTCTCCTCCTGAACTATGGCCGCCACAAGACCTTTGTCGTCATATTTGACGCCTGCCGCAGCATCCGAATCTATTTTCTGCATCACTTTCTCCCGGTTTCAAGCATTTCCACCGACCATCAAAAGACAGAAATGTACTTTTGGTAAGTATAATCCACGTCCGCTGAGACCGTCACAGGTAAAGACCCGTGCCGGAATCGTTCCTTTCCGCTGCCAGAGCATGGATATCGCGCTCTCTCAGCAGCAGATAGGTCTCCCCTTTTACTTCCACCTCGGCGCATTCGTCGGCATTGAACAATACCGTGTCGCCCGGCTTCACGCTTCTGGCGTTCGGGCCAACGGCCACCACATCAGACCAGCTCAGTCTTTTGGCAATCTGCGCCGTGGCCGGTATTATCATCCCCGCACGCGAACGTCTTTCCCCCTGGGAGGGGGGAACCTTTACCAGCACGCGGTCGTTCAGCATCGTGACCGGCTGTTTGCCCTCTTTCCCCAGAGCCGTTCTGTCGTCCGGGATGCTGTTTTCGTTTAATTTATTTGCCGTCATTTTAAAATGTCCACCCGAGTCATGTTTCGATACAATCTTATATAAATATCTTATCCGCGTACCCTGTCGATATAAGCCGGCGGTCTTACGCACAGACCGTTGGAAGCCAGATAGTCTTTGACTTCTTCAATGGCGATTTGGCCGAAGTGAAACACCGAGGCGGCAAGCAAAGCGTCGGCCCGGGCGGCCAAGGCCCCTTCCAAAAAATGCTCCAAGGTTCCGACTCCCCCCGAGGCTATCACCGGAACGGATGTCACATCATGAATCCTGGACAAGAGTTCGACGTCGTAGCCGTCCTTGGTCCCGTCGCGGTCCATTGAAGTAATCAACAGCTCGCCGGCGCCGAGAGATTCGGCCCTTTTTACCCACTCCAAAGCATCGATGCCGGCGGGACGCCTTCCGCCGTGGGTATATATTTCAAAACCGGAAGAACCGCTTTGCCCCGTGGCTCCTCTTTTTACATCCGCCGCCACGACAACGCATTGATTACCGAATCTCTTGGCTATTTGCGCAATGAGACGGGGGTCGGCTATGGCGGCGGAATTGACGGCAACTTTATCCGCTCCGGAACGCAACATCACTTCGGCGTCCGCCACAGACCTGATGCCGCCTCCCACGGTCAGGGGAATAAAAACTTCGTCCGCCGTTGCTTTCACCACGTCGACCAAAGTCTCCCGACCGTCGCTGGAAGCCGTGATATCCAAAAAGACCAATTCGTCGGCACCGTGGAGCTCATAAAACTTGGAAAGCCGCACAGGATCCCCGGCGTCCTGCAAGTCGACAAATTGCGTTCCTTTCACTACCCGACCCATATCCACATCCAGGCAGGGTATTATCCTTATGCTTCGCAAACCGACACCGCCTCTCCCAAATCTATGCTTCCGCTCAGCAAAGCTTTCCCCACCACGACTCCGTAAAGAGATTTTCCGTCAACACTCAGTCCTGCCAAATCTCTCAGATCTCCGAGAGAAGAAACCCCGCCGGACGCGACGACTTTCTGATCGGTTGCGGCAAGTATTTTTTGATATCCCAAAAGATCCGGCCCCGTCATGGTGCCGTCTCTCGAAACATCCGTCAACAAAACCGCCTCTATGGGCAAGTCTCTCAAGTCTTTCAGCATCTCCTCCACGCCGAGTGCGCTTCCGTCAAGCCAGCCTTTGATCATTACCTCCATGATCAAATTCTGCGTTTCAAAGCCAGCCGTCTCTCCGGAGCCGTTCGGCAAACGTCTCTTATAATCAAGTCCTATTATCACGCCTTTGGGGTAAGCCTCCGCTAGAGCCAGAACTTGCTCTCTGTCGGTGACTGCCATGGTTCCCAGAATAAGATAGTCGACACCAGCCTCATACAACATCTTTGCCCGCTCGCTGCTCCGGATTCCGCCGCCGAACTCAACAGCGATGTCGAATTTATGAAAATAACGGCAAATTTTTATCACAAGCTCATAATTGTCTGTGCCGTCTCCCTTGGCCGCATCCAGATCAACCACGTGCACCCGACTCACGCCGGCAGCGGCTAAAGTTTCGGCAACCACGGCGGGGTCACCGTAATCGGTTATTTTGTCAAAATCACCCTGGTAAAGGCGGACTGCTCTGTTGTTCGAAATATCCATGGCCGGTATGCAAAGCACTTTATAAAATCCTTATCTTGGATGCTGGATCCATTTAACAATACAGTTTTGCGGGTCGATAATTGGGAACAACCGACACGAATCACATCGACGGGAGTCACTTCCATAAAAGTCGGAAAGCGAACGTCCGCGGCCACTTTTTGACCCGGAGATTTATTTAGCACCGACTCCGGCAAAACGCACGAATTGCGACAGGAGAGCCAGGCCCAAAGCTCCGGACTTTTCGGGATGGAATTGGGTGGCCCAGAGAGAGCCCTTTTCCACGGCCGCCGTCACATTCCCTCCGTAATCGCATACGGCCGCCACGGCGGGGTTCTCCACACCTCCGATCGGATATGCGGCATAGGAGTGAACAAAGTAAAACCATGGCTCCGCACCGGAAAACCCCCCAAACATCAAAGAGGTATCCGGATGCAAAATAGTCAGTTTGTTCCATTGCATCTGCGGCAATTTCTCTTTTGTCGGAATCTGCAACACGGCTCCGTCCAGGATGCCGAGACCGGGTATGCCGGGGCTTTCCTCAGATTCGGAAAAAAGCATCTGAAATCCTATGCAGATGCCCAAAAGAGGTTTGGAGCGTTCCGCCGCATCGTATACCGCATGGTGCAATCCCGAATTTCTGAGAGCGGTTACGCAGGCCCCAAAAGAACCCACGCCCGGCAAGACGAGCGCATCGGCAGAGGCTGCTTCATCCGGATCGGTAACCAGCCTGGCATCCGCCCCCGCCTGTAAAAGGGCTTTTTCAGCTGACCGGAGGTTGCCTATGCCGTAATCAAGAACGGCTATCAAAGCGTTCCTTTTGTCGAAGGTATGTCGTCTCCGACCACTTTTATTGCTTCTTTCAGAGAGCGGCCCAAAGCTTTGAAAATGGCCTCCAGAATGTGATGGGTATTTTTCCCGTAACGTAGGTTTACATGAAGTGCCAATTGGGCATTCAATGCGAAAGCCCTGAGGAATTCCTCCGCCAATTGCGGCTCAAAACCGGGAGTTCCGAGAGGCAATGGAGTCACAAAAGTTACGTTATAAACCAAATAACCCCGACCTGATATATCCAAAACCACTTCCGCAAGCGCCTCATCCAAAGGAACGGCGGCAGAAGCAAAGCGGTTGACTCCCGCCTTATTCCCCATGGCTTGCAGAAAAGCCTGTCCCAAAGCAATGCCCACGTCTTCCACGCTGTGGTGCGCATCCACTTCGATATCGCCGCTTGCCTTAATTACAAGCCCGATCCCGGAGTGCTTTCCGACCTGAGAAAGCATGTGGTCGAAAAACGGAATGCCGGTCTCGCACACAAGCCCTACGGCCGGATCGTCCAGAGCTATTTCAACCGCTATATCGGACTCTTTTGTTTTACGCTCAATTTTTGCGTAACGATTTTTTCCATTATTCACAGCGATACCCATTGTTCAATATAATCTTTACCATGTCAGTATAGCATTTCACAAATAAAACGGCTGAATTATGCAGTCTTGTCAAAAGTGTTTATCTGTCGGTTCAAAAAATACGCTATAACCGTTACTTAAAATATACTTACTGTTGTGCAATTATTTCTTTTATTTTTTGTAAGAAAAACGAGTTCTCTTTGTGATTTCCTACCGTAACGCGCAACCTATTGCCTATTTTTGGAAATGATGTCACGTCTCTTACAAGTACATCTTTTTCCACAAGCGACTTCCAAAGCAGTTTTGCATCCAGCGCTTCCGAACCGAACAATATAAAATTGGCCTGGGAAGGCACGACGTCAAATCCCATTTCCAAAAGCTCTTTCGCGATGCGCTCTCTTTCCGCAATCAGATTGCCGATGCGCTCGCTCATTGCTTCGGAGTCGCTCAAAGCAAGCTCTCCCGCCGTCTGCTTAAACGAGTCCAGGTGATAGGGCAGGGCGGTTTCCCACAGAACTTCAGATATGGCCACGTCACAGAGTGCATACCCCAAACGCAATCCCGCCAGTGCCCAAGTCTTGGAATACGTTCTTATTACCACCAAGGACTTGTACTCCGGCAAGAGATCGACCGCCGAAAAAGATGAGAATTGCCCGTAAGCCTCGTCCACCACCACCAGGCCTTTAAAACGCCTGAGTATTTCGATGAGCAACTTCGGGTCTTCCAGTTTTCCGGTGGGATTATTGGGAGAACAGATAAAAATAATTTCCGGGGAAACCGCAAAAACATCCTCCAGCACGGCTTCGTCTATGGAGAAGTCGCTTTTTCGCGGAAAAGAAACGACATTGGTGGATGTCAAATTGCAGATGTGGTTGTACAGCAAATAGGTCGGCTCAAAAATGGCCGCCGTTCTTTTGTGGCCGCCGTAGGCAAGCAGAATTGTTTGCAGCACCTCATTGGATCCGTTTGCCGCAAATACATTATTTCTTTCCACCCCGTGCAAACCGGCCAGAGCCTCACAAAGGGCACCGGCTCTGCGGTCCGGATATCGGTTCCAGTGAATCGTTTTGAGTTTTTCAACCAAGGCATCCGAAAAGTTTTCCGGGGGGCCTTCCGGAGATTCGTTGGTATTCAGCTTCACCTTGACATCCAGTTGAGGCGAGTGATATCCGCTTTGTATTCTTATACCTTCTCGGGGTAACATATTATCTCCCATGGGACACAAATAACATAAACAACCTCAGCGGCACCGTTCATCTTCAATCAAGAACGGTTTTTGACCAAGTGGGTTTGCCGATTCTCATCATGACGGATTCCCGGTGGGCTTCGAGACCTTCGGCAAGGGCGATTTCGGCCACATGGGGGCCGAATTTATCCAAAGCTGCGTCTGTAAAGGAAATGGCGTGCATCCGCTTCACAAAATCCTCGACTCCCAAAACGGAGGAGAATTTGGCTGTCCTGAAAGTGGGAAGCACGTGACTCGGGCCTGCCATATAATCTCCGACAGTGGCCGGCGCATAATTGCCCACAAAAATGGCTCCGGCATTCTTAATGTCCGGCAGCAAAGAGGCCGGGTCGGCCGTCATCAATTCCAAATGCTCCGGAGCTATTTCGTTGACGACACGGATACCCTGCGTCAAATCTTTGGCGAGCACGATATATCCGCCTTTTGCCAAAGTGGATTCGATCTGAGATCTCCTGGGGGATACCGGCAAAAGCCTCTCTATTTCCGAATTTATTTCCGCCGCTTTTTCTTCGCTGTCGGTCACCAGCCACGAAAGTCCGTCGGGACCGTGTTCTGCCTGTACCAATAAATCCATTGCCGCCCAAGAGGCCGGGGTGCTTTTATCGGCCACCACAACCACTTCGGAGGGCCCGGCAAAGGCCGAGGGGACACCGACCACCGATCTCACTTTGCTTTGTGCTATGGAAACCAGTTTGGAACCGGGCCCGCAGATGACATCCACGGCTTTCACGGATTCCGTGCCATAGGCCATGGCCGCTATCGCCTGAGCTCCCCCCACGGAGTAGACCTCGTCCACTCCGGCCACCGCACAGGCAGCCAGGATTTCCGGGGCGACTTTTCCTTCCGCATTCGGCGGGGTACAGCACACGACGCGTTTTACGCCCGCCACTTTGGCCGGTATGGCGGTCATCAGCACGCTGGAAGGATACTTCGCCTTCCCTCCCGGCACGTACACTCCGGCACTCTCGACCGGAACCTCCATATGTGTGACGCTGATCCCGTCATTTTCGTAAATACCGGGCAAGGGACTCCTGTGTTGATGGAACTTGGTTATCGAAGCGGCGGCAGATTCCAAGGCACTCAACAAGTCTCCGGAAACGGCTTCTTTGCTCTTTCGTACTTCTTCGGCGCTTATCACAACCGAGGAAAGGCGTACCCGGTCAAACTTTTCCGTCAGTTCCAAAAGAGCCGCGTCTTTTCGTATTCTGACCTCGTCTATGATGTCTTCCACGATCTTTTGGTCTTCCCGCCCCAAAAGATCGGGCCGGGGCAAATCCAAGGATTCGTTTTCTCTTTTTGATCTGATATCTAATATAGGTAGCACAATATAAGACTAACCATCTCAGAAAATACTTTTGGTCATTTTGGGCGAGAATGGGAATTTTGTCCTGCCAAACCGCGACCAAAGGATATCTCGGGTCAATCTTTGACCGGGTATCGCCGACAAAGGATATTATATATCAATGCCCATAGATAAAGCGGAGCTTTCCTCCCTCTCCACGCTGCTGTCACAGGTATCCGACAGACTGACACAAATGGCCGAAAATGCACACGGCGACAAAGACGAGGAAAACGCCAACGAGCTCTATGCCGTGGAACGCCACCTGCGCACGGCCGGCCGCAAAATAGAAAGACTTCTTTCCGAATAAAGCTTTTCTGTCATATCGCAAGAACCGTTCTTTGCCGTTGCGGACAGGTCGCGAGCACGACAACATAATTGCCGTATCAAACCAGAGCCGCCTATGACGAATCCGTCTTTTGTGCCGGAGGACACCGGCTCAAAATCTATGCCGCCTTTGATTCCGGATCCGTCGGGATCAAGCGAAATCGTTGAGGATGATCAAAAACGGCAAAAGTGCAATTTATTCTTCCGTCGACTTGGGCAATTCTGGCGTATATGTGTAATTTGTTGTAAGCGATTTCTTGGATTCCAGCAAACTCCATGTGGCATACGCAAGGATTCCGAATCCGAGGGCAAGCAAAAAGGCGGGCAACGCACCCGCTACTTTGAATCCCGTCAACGATGCGGAAGAGGAAAACTCTATGCCTTGGGCTATGGCTGCCAGAAGTGAGGCTCCCGCCAAAAACCCTATCCCCCTTATGACGTACAGAGTGATGACCGAGGAAAACTTACCGGTTTTATAGGCATTGGCGACGGCTCCCCCCAGAAGGGCAAAACCGAGAAAAGACAGGACCCCGTCGGCAACAGCGGAGGACGAACCGGAAAACGAGATACCGTATCCGATGGAAAACAGCAAAATGCCCAAAAATGCCGTCAGCCAAAGCTTGGCATCCTGAGAGGCTTGTCCGCTCTGCTGTGCTTCAATGGATAAATCGGCCGCTTTGTACAAAAGAACCAGACTCAGCAAGCCGATACCGACAGCTGTCGTCGTAGAATCGCCGGCGATACCGCTCACGTTGAGAGCCGATACCAAAAGCCCTATGGCCATAATAAAAAAGGCTACCGTCATACCTCCCAGCTCACCGAGGAGTCTCCAATCTTTTTTTACAAGTGCATCAAAGGACAGATTGCCCAAATTGGCCAAGTAACCGATAACGGCACAAAGGGTTATCCATACCGATGCCGTCGACAAATCCTGAGCGGCAGTGTAGCTTGTATCGGACACCGTTATATATGCCAAACCGCCCAAGATATAGGCAAAAGATAAAACCGCAGTGGCAACCGCTATGATCAAAACAGATTGCTTATCCGTAATCAATTTTTTCATGTATTTCCTCCCAAGGGAATGCCTGCATAATGCATTCGATACTGAACGAATCATACTTGATACTCGGTATAAGTTGTAGTATTTGTGAGAAAATTTTTATCGTTCGCCGCATGAAAATATAACCGGGTCAATCCCTGTATTGCAGCAAATTATTGACTTAGTGGTATTGGTAAGGTAAAATCAAAAAATCATTTATTGCGGCAGCGAGGACGGACAGATATCGGCCAACTCGCACGCTTCGCATCTCGGTTTTCTGGCTTGACAAACTTTCCGGCCGTGCAGGATGAGCCGCAGGCTAAAAGATCCTCTCTCGTCCTCGGAAATTAATTTATTGAGTTCTTGTTCTATCCTGACCGGATCATCCGACGCGCTCAAGCCCAAACGTTTGCTCAGACGCTTCACATGCGTGTCAACCGGCAAACCCGGCAGCATGAATCCCACGCTCAAAACCACATTGGCCGTCTTTCTCCCCACGCCGGGAAGAGAAACCAGCTCTTCCATTTTGTTTGGCACCGTCCCTTGATAGCGTTTTGCCACGACAGAAGACATTTTAATAAGATTTTTTGCTTTTTCCCTATAAAATCCGGTCGATCTGATTATTTGCTCCACGTCTTCTATATCGGCGGCGCCAAGCTCTGCCGGGGTATGGTATTTGGAAAACAAAACTTCCGTTACCGTGTTCACGCGTTCGTCTGTACACTGTGCGGAAAGGATTGTGGCAGCCAAAAGCTCGAATTCGTTCCCAAAACGCAAAGCGCACAAACTTTTGGCGGTTCCGGGATACAAAAGCGCCAATCTTTTTCCGATTTCTTCAGACCTCACTTGAAGCGGCAATTGATTTTCCACTGAAATTTTTCCTTATCCGATACAACTGTAGCCTTTCTAAGCAATTTATACTCCGTCCGGACAACGGTTTGAAAAGCCGGTAAAATATCTGCAATACGAAGAAAAAATTTTCTGCTGTCTTATGTTTGTAAGGAATATTTTTATGAATGATGAGACACCGAGATTTTCGTCGGACTCCGGCAAAAAAGTCGATCATTAAAGTGCACTGACAAAATGATAGTTTTCTCACAATATGTGCGGGTCATCGTTGTAATCAGGCAAAAGGAATGGAGCATGAATCAGTAAATGGCTAAAAAAATTGCGTTGTTATTTGTGGCTATCTCCTTATTGGGCATTCTCCTTGTCACTTTCCTGCCACATTCGACTTCGGCCGCCACCAGGCAACACGTCTTATACCAAGGCATAAAAAAGCGCAGACACGAGAAACACAAAAGGGTTCTCCACAAAAAAAAGTCTCCGTCTACAACGTTGATCCCCCAGCCCTCTGCCAAACACATTTTGACTGTGTTGTCCGTCGGTGATTCCCTGGGGGAGGATTTGGGGTACGGTCTGCAAGACATCGTTGGTTCTGACCCCTACATACACCTGGTCCTGGACGCCGTCGGCTCTACCGGACTTGCCAACGTTGCCTATTACAACTGGCCGGCCGTCTTGGAAAGCGAATTACAGAGATACCGCCCTCAGATCATGGTGATAATTGTTGGCGGCAACGACGCCGTCGGTTTTTATCAAAATGGCTCACCTGTCGAATTCGGCACTCCGCTTTGGCGTCGGGATTACGCCTTGCGGGTGTCCGATATGATAAGCGAGGCCGAAAAAATAAAATGCAAAGTGTTTTGGGTCGGACTGCCGATCATGTCGGATAGCTCCGTCCTGCCAAATAGTTCCATTCAGCTTCTGAACAGCGTATATGCCGCAGAAGCAAAACTGCACCCCGGTGTCGTTTATGTGCCGTCTTGGAATCTTTTCAAAGGCCCGGGGGGGAATTTCACACAATACTTAAAAAATCCCTCCGGCGAGCTTTTGAGCGTCCGCGACAGCGACGGGGTACACATAGCACCCCCGGCGGGACAGGAGTTAATTGCCTCTTATGTTTTGGAGAGGATCAACGAAGTGGAACACTTACACATCTGTCCGGCTGCCGGGAACTACTGGCCGCAATTCAACGTGACGGGGTGTCCAAAATAAAAACACTTGGAATCTCCGGGAATGGCGTAAACGACGGATACCAATGTCGAAAAGTCAAAAGTATTTTCCTTAGGACAATCTTTCCAATTTGCAAACAGCAAAAGCGTTTGCCATAATGAACGCCGCCGACGCGAAAAAATTTCTTATTTTTATAAAGCTATACTGAGCACGTACCGACTTTTTACCAAAGAAAAAAATTACTATGCAAATTGCCGTCATAAGCGTACATTCCCCACAGCCATCCCATTTCGACCTGATCAAAAGCCTCTGCAAAGAATCTTTCGTGATAACGAAACATGAGCCCCTCAACGAACAAATGCTTCTTTCTCTGGAACAAAAAGTTTATGGCATACCGAAACATATGCTGCAACCCGGCGAAATCTTCCGTCGGGACAAAGATCTGAATTTGGGAATCGCCTTTTCCTGTGCCTATTTTGGTATCATCGGACAAGAATACTCTGACACAAATCCGCCGGCTGACTTGTCCGGCCTGCTATCCGCTTTGGGACACCGGGGGGAGAACGGCTTTTTGAAGCCCGACAAAGGAGTTTTGTCCTATCTGCAACTTTCCTACGGCTACGGGCAGTGGTATATGGCCGTGATCCTCCCCGAACCTTCGCCAAAAGTACGGCAATTGGCCAAGCGATTGGTTGAAGAAGGCATCGGACACATCAAAAGCCGCGGCGGAGGTCAGGTCCAGCTATTTTCTCCCATGTCATCCGAGCTGATAGGAGAAGTCGCCGAAGAAGCCGGATTTGAGGAATCTTTTACCCTGTTGTCAGTCAAGAAAGAACTGTCCGCCTATTTTCCGCAGGAACCTCCTCCGTCACAAGAAAGTACGAAAAAGGACGCGGAGGCGGTATCCGTAAGGGGCTTTAGGGTAGGCCAAGACGAACAAACCTGGCTGGAGCTCAACCGGCGCGCATTCGCCGTACACAAAGAACAGGGAAAATGGAGCCTCGGAGATTTTTTATACCGTGAAAATCTGCCTTGGTTTGACCCCGACGGGCTATTAATTTTAGAAATTGCAAACAAACCGGCCGGATTCTGTTGGACAAAAATTGTCCAAGACCGGCCCCTGGGACCGGGCAACACCGGCGAAATCTACATACTGGGCTTGGATTCGCAATACCGCGGCAGAGGACTCGGCAAAGCACTGCTTATAGCCGGCATCCGGCATCTTCGGGATGCCAAAACAACGGTTTGTTCGCTTTATACCGATTCTGCCAACGTGACGGCAATACGGCTTTACGACAGTCTGGGTTTCGTCTTGGACCACAGCGACAAAATCTATAAATCGGACATACGAAACTGAAAACCCGATCCGAGATCTTTTCCGGCATCCGCCGGCACGGTTTCAAAGATTGCCGACGGAAAAACCTTGGCGTCGCACAATACTCCGGCGCCGCTCCGTAATTGCGGCAACCAAATGCCGATTTCTATGTATTATGAATTGAGCGGCCATGGGACTATACGATTTAGATAAAGAGCAGTTTTCTGACATCCTGAAAAACTATCCAAAATTTCGGGTAAGTCAAATGATGCATGGGGTCTATTCCAATTTCTTGTTCCCTCAAGATATTTTAGAACTGCCGGGAAGTCTGCGGCAAGAACTTTCCGCGCATGAGAGCCTGTTGCCATCCCTACGGGAGACGACGAGGTCCGTATCCGACAAAGGCCTTACCGTAAAATATCTTTTTTCCCTGAACGACGGCCGCCAAATCGAATCGGTTCTGATGTACGGACCAAAATCTGTCACTGTTTGTATATCCTCCCAGGCTGGATGTGCCATGTCTTGCCAATTCTGTGCCACCGGTGACGCCGGATTTGACCGCCATCTGACAATCGGCGAAATAGTCGAACAGGTTGTCACGGCTGCCCGGGAAACCAAACAAAACGGCCGCCGCCTGGATCACGTCGTTTACATGGGGATGGGCGAACCGCTTGCCAATTACGAACCGGTCTTGGGAAGTTTGCGCAGGATAATCGGAACAATGGGTCTGTCCGCACGAAAGATAACTTTGTCGACCGTGGGCATTGTACCGGGAATCAACCGTCTGGCCGAAGAAAAACTGGCGATCAATCTCGCCGTATCCCTGCATGCGGCCAACGACGAACTGCGATCGACTCTTGTCCCCATCAACAAGAAGTACCCCATAGAGATGCTCATGAAAGCCTGCAAAAATTACTTGAAAAATACAAACAGAAGAATTTCTTTTGAATGGGCTCTCATGGCCGGCGTCAACGATTCCGGAAGCGATGCCAAAGAACTGGCGCAACTTGCCAAAGAGCTTTACCCGGCCGCACACGTGAATTTGATACCTCTCAACCCGACGGCCGGCGCGGCGGTAAAAGGTTTATCGGCGCCTTCCGGCGACAATGTCAACAGATTTTCTTCAATACTCTCCGCTCTTGGGGTAAATGTTACGATCAGGCGCACCAGAGGGCGCGACATCGATGCCGCCTGCGGACAATTGGCCGGCACACACGGAAAGAAAAAAATCTCCTTACGCTAAAAACCGGCTACAGCCTGCAGCCCCGTTCAAAAAAACTGAAGGCAGTCGTAATGATCTGTTCCGTCAGGAAAGCGTCTTTGAGCTCTTCGCCGCTCAGGTCGGTCAAAATGTTTTTCATAATGCTTGACCCGATGGCCGCCAACAAATGTGCGATCGTTGACTTCAAAAGAGCCGTCCTGTCATTGTCCGACTCGCACTGGGTCGGATTCTCGACTCCCGACAGCCTGTAGATGACACCGGTTTGCAGGCGCCCATAAAAAATGGCAGCCGTTTGCTTTTCCCAGTGGTACATGTTTGTCATCAATCTCGATGCCACGCGCTCGGTGCCTATCTCTTTGATCGCGTTGGAAATGACGTTAGTCAACATTTTGTTTTTACCGGAAACAGCCAAAAGCGTGGCAATCTTTAAAGCCGTAAGGCAGTCTTCTTCCTTGGGCCTTTCCGACAGATACTCCGTTATGCTTCCCAATAAATCACCTACATGAGACAGCAACAGGTCCTCTTTGGAATCAAAATAACGAAATATGGTTCGCGGTGATATCTCAACGCTTGCCGCTATCATTTCCATTGTCGTGGCCTGGAAACCATACTTGCCAAACAGCTCACTTGCCGCCTCTTGGATTTTATGTTTGGTGTCCAGTTTGTGCTTTTCCCTGAGCCCGATTAACGAATATGCACTATCGGCATTTAGGCTATCCGGCATCTTCATTACATCCTGCATACTAAAACCCACTTTATCCAATTTAAGTTTAGTGACGGTTTTTTCCCAATTCTATGGACAAAAGGCCCAAAATAAACACCCGTTGTCAATAAGACATGCTCCCCGTTTTTGAATCATTTTGCCCAATCACCGGACGCCAAAGCATTTACTCGGTGGGGCGGAATAAAAGTGTACCGAGTAAAACAAAATGTTTCCCAGTGTAAATTTTTTTTGTTTTTTTGATAAAAAGTAGGCATTTGACTACTTTTTTACTTTCAGTGGTGGCACAATTGGGACATGGCATATCCTCGGTTATCAGAGCGCAAATATTTACCCACCAACCAACCCCAAACCTTACAGGCATCCGTCTGGATGTTATACCTGACTGGCTTTTTGGGACTCATCGGCGGTCTCGTATACGGAGGCTACGGACTCATCTCGATACTTTTCTTGGCGGGAGATTTTGCCGGCGGATACGGGATCTCTAATGAGAAAAAATGGGGCTACATCACCGGCATAGCAGTCACGGCTCTTTCCTTGGTTCTCGACGCCTCATACGGTCTTGCCTCGGTTGGTATCTTGAACATTATCTTTACAGTGGCTCTTTTGGCTTTGCTCCTTCACCCCATGAGCAGACAATACTACAAGACATGGTTTAAGAACTAAAGCACCCTTTATAGTCAAAAGCACAGCTTATATCTTTTATAAAGTCTTTTTTCCTTTCAATTGCTTTATGATGAAGGGGAGGACAAAAGACACTGTTTTAGGAAAAGATAAGGATCCGGTTTGTGAATTACATTTCTTCGTTGCCGCAAGGCAACGATAAAACCTTTTTTGTGCAGCAGATGTTTAACGAAGTAGCCGAAAAATATGACCTGTTGAATTCCGTCATCTCCTTGGGTCTCGATACGTATTGGCGTAAGCGCACTTTGGAAATGCTGATGATCCCCTCCAATTACAAAAAACCTGTTTTGGATCTGGCCTGCGGCACCGGTGATTTTATGGAAGCCCTTATAAAAATTAACGCAACCGCCGTCGGCATAGATTTATCCATGGGAATGTTGCGGAACGGCAAGAAACGCCAAAATGATCTTATTCAGGGGAAAGGCGAAATGTTACCCCTAAAAGATAACAGTGTGGGTGCCGTTGTCAGCGGTTTTGCCGTCAGGAATTTCACCGATCTCAAAGCTGTCCTAGAGGAAGCATTTAGGGTTTTGATGCCGGGCGGGCGTATGGCTCTCCTTGACGTGGCGCAGCCAAATTCAAAACTTTTGAAACTCGCCAACGGCATCTGGTTCAATCACGCCGTGCCTTTTATCGGAGGTCTTTTATCCAACAAAAATGCATATGCATATCTGCCAAAATCGGTGGGATATTTGCCCGGCGAAAGCGAATTCAAGGAATTGGCCAAAGCCATAGGCTTTCACCACGCTCTCCGCAGGGAAATCTCCGGAGGATTGGTACAGGTATTTCTTGCCAGTAAACACAGCGAGGACGACACGCAGAAAAGCAGCCATGACTGACAAAAACCAATTATATTATTTTGTTCGCATTGTGACCGAAGAGGCATTTTCTGCCGCCAAGTTCCGGGCTTACAGACAGGGAACCGTCCTTGAATGTAACGAATTTTCCCTGTTTGCCTTTGATACGGCTTACCGGTTTACGCTTCCTGACGGCCTGCAAGATGGGACCGCTCTTTGTGAAGTACAGGAAAAGTTGGACAATACTATCAGGATAAGTATCTCAGATCTGGAAAAAAACGTTTCTATGGGTACATCCCCCGCTCCGACTAACGACGGGGTTGGCTTTGCCGAAGAAACCCTTCCCGGACCCATGGCAATAGGCGCATTTGACTTTCTTCCGGATTCCGAAACAAAATTGTTTATTCCCAAAATAACCCTTATCCGCCGTGGCGACGAAAATCCCTCTGTGGTTGTCGTGGCGCGTATTGACGAATTGCTGGATATCCACAGAACGTTGCCTGATTACTTTTCCGACGCAGCCTTTGCCGACGAAGACTTATGCCCGGATGAATTCATCCTGCGCTCAGTCAACAGTCACGATCACTTCTTAAACTCGGTCAGATCTGCCGTCGAATTAATTAACTCATCCGAATTGGAAAAAGTTGTTCTGGCACGCAAAATCACCGTAAAAGCCAACAGAAAATTCAACAGAACCGTTTTGCTGGAACGACTGCGAACCCTTCACCCGTCGTGTCTTACCTTTGCCGTGGGCGACTTTATCGGGGCCAGCCCCGAACTTTTGATCAAAAAGACGGGAGGACAAATCCTCTCCTCTCCTCTGGCGGGCACCATCGCCAGATCCGGTGTCGCCGACGAAGACAAGGAGTTGGCCGACCATTTGGTGACATCGGAAAAAAACCTTCTTGAACACAACTACGTTGTCGGTTACATCATAGATAAATTATCCGAATTCTGCAGCAAACCGATTGAAAGACCATACCCGGAACTTCTCTTTCTCAGAAACGTCACACACATCCAAAGCAATATTTCAGCCGAACTGGAGCACCCAAACTCAGACCTCCTCAAGCTGGTATCCGTTCTGCATCCCACGCCGGCGGTGGCGGGCATACCGCTGGAAGCATCCTTGCAGGCCCTGTCCCGTCTTGAAGAGATGCCCCGGCATCAGTATGGCGCCCCCATAGGCTTTGTCGAAAAAGGGGGAAACGGAGTATTCTATCTGGGAATCAGATCGGCATGGATCAGGGGCAATACCGCAGAACTTATGGCGGGTGTGGGTATCGTCAAAGACTCCGACCCCGCCGAAGAGCTTACGGAAACTCAGTTAAAACTGCAGGCTCTGCTGGCTGCCATCGTAAGACCGTGACGAATGGCCCAAATAGCACCGATTTGACTCTTTCAAACAGGGCGCCGTACTGCGGCAAAAAATTGTCGAGTCAGCTCTCAATAAAAATTAAAATTGGCAGCCTTTGCTATACTGATACTGAAAATGAGAATGCCTTCTGTCGACAAGCCGTTTCGTATAAAAGATTCCCTGCCAAATAACGGGTCGAGTGCCAAATACCCATACAGGAATACATCCCAAGGGCGATAAAGGGATATCCGGATGAAGAGCACAGAGTCGGGAAACAAAGAAACGGCAACAGACAAAAAAAAAGAATTATTGAAGCACATACCGGCCCCACTCAGACACGGTGCCACCCTGTTTATACTGGTTATATTTATCGAATACTTTGTCATTCCGGCATTGACCAATGCCGGAAAGCATTTAAATATCCTGGATAAAATCAATCCTTTCTGGATCATAGCCGGCGTCGTGCTGGAAGCGGCTTCGCTTTGGGCATACGCCATATTGAGCAGATCTTTGCTTCCCAATAATCCCCCATCCCTGTTTACCATTTTCAGGATCGACTTGGCCGGCAATGCCTTGGCACACGTCGTCCCCGGCGGCACTGCAGGTAGCGCCAGCCTGGGATTCAGGCTTTTGACAGTACGGGGCGTGGAAAAGCAAGATGCCGGATTTGCCATAGCCACCCAGGGCATCGGATCGGCGGTGGTGTTGAACGTTTTGCTCTGGGTATCAATCTTTATTTCAATCCCCATCGCCGGACTGCATTCCGCCTATGAATCCATAGCCCTGCTTATAGGTTTGTTGGCACTGCTCTTGATCGGTATTTTAGTATTTGCCCTTACCAAAGGGGAGCTTACCGCCAGCAGGGTGCTGCGGACAATTACAAAACCGATTCCCAGAATAACCGAAGACAAGGTCAACAGGTTTGTGTTGAGAATCGGCAACTCCCTCAGAGATTTGGGCCGGGACAGAACAAGACTGAAGACGGCCATTATTTGGGCAGCGCTCAACTGGCTGCTCGACGCAGCCTCCCTTTGGGCTTTCACGGCCTCCATAGGTCACTACGTTCTGCCTTTTGAGCTCTTTGTCGCCTATGGAGTGGCCAATGTTCTGGCGGTTTTGCCGATAACGCCGGGGGGACTGGGAGTCGTGGAATTCGTTGCGGCAGGTCTGCTGGCAAGCTTCGGCATGCCTTACAGCTCCGCGTTTTTGGCCGTTATCGGATGGCGCCTTGTCAATTACTGGCTTCCCATCCCGCTGGGAACACTGGCGTACATATCTCTGCGTTTTGAAAAGGGAACCAGAATCCGGAAAAGCAGAAAAGCCATTCACGAGATGGCGGAAGAAGCCCACAAAAATAAGGATCTGACCGACAACTAAAACTTACCTCGGAAAAAAACCGGCCCACTCAGGCACTGTGGCGTAAAGTAAACTTGTCTCTTCTGCTGTGCCGCTTTTTCATGCCGCCGTCGGGATCCGTACCGTCCGGATCGTCCTCCGGCAAGAAATCCGCTTCTTCCTTGGATTCTCCTGCTCCTTTTTGATCAAAATCCGCCATCAGCTTTTGCTGAATATTCTCCGCTGTTTTCTGATGCGACTCCCCGTCGTCCTGAGATACGACCTGCCGTTTTACGGACGACACACTTTCCGGCCTTGCCGGTCTGACTTGCTTTGCCGCCGGAACTTTGATGGAAGCATGCCCCTCGTGTACGTCGGACAGGAATTTATTCATATCAAAGCCGTCCAACAAAGGCACGATGTCTTTGGCCGGATGGGGTCTGGAAAATAAGTAGCCCTGTACGTATTTGCAGCCCATCTCCGTGAGGAGAGAAAGCTGTTCCACTGTTTCGGCACCTTCGGCGATCAGCCTCAAGCCAAGCGCCGCCGCCATATCCACGATGGCCCGCACGAGAGCTTCTGCTCTGGCATCCATCCCCAGTTCGGCCACAAAACTTTGGTCCACTTTGACGACGTCCACGGGATACTGTGAAAGGTAACTGAGTGACGAATATCCGGTACCAAAGTCATCCAAAACCACATCCGCCCCCGCTTTTCGCAACAAAGACAGAGTTTCCGGGACCATCGGGTCGTTCATCAACATGGATTCGGTAAGTTCCAATTCCAGTTCTCCCCTGCCAATTCCCGCCTCGGTCATTAAGTCAGTCACGTCATCCACCAACTCCCGACCAAGACTCAACTGGTAAGCGGACATGTTGACGCACATTCTCAGCTTGGCTGCTTTCGGAGTAGTCCTGCGGAACCTTATCAAATCGGCAACGGCTCTTCCCAGAACGAATTTGCCTATTTCGTCTATGAGAACGGTAAGTCCGAGCTCTTCGGCAAGCGGAATAAAGTCCCCGGGCATTACTATTCCCCTGGTGGGATGCTGCCAGCGGACAAGAGCCTCCAAAGCGTTGACTTCTCCGGTAATTACATCGACTATTGGCTGATAGTAGACCACGAACTCTTGTCGTCCCACTGCCGCCCTGAGTTCACTCTCCCTGACCACCCTCAACTCAACCGACTTACGCATCGTTGATTCGAAGACAGCTACGCCCCCGCGACGACGCTCTTTGGCCTTCTTTAAAGCAATTTCGGCGTCACGCAACAAACTGGTGGGGCTGATGCCCGGAGAAGAAAGGGCGATACCAGCCGTCGCGCCGAGAGCCAGTCCGGAGGCAACGGAATGGAAGGGTTCGACAAATAAATTCATAAATTTATTTGCTTTCGTCACAGCTTCCGCATCATTTTTACAGGCCGGGAAAAGCACCACAAACCTGTCGGCGGCAAGCCTGCCCAAAATTTCCGGAGGCTCTATCTTTGTCACAAGACGTTCCGCCACGGCTACCAACGCCAGATCGCCTTTTTCGTGGCCCAGAGATTCGTTTATTTCACTGAACCTGTCGAGATCTATGATCAATACCGCCGTAAAGAGGGGGGACGTCGAGGAGCGGACTAAAAACGACGTTATTTGTCTGATTACTTCCGACCTGGAAGCCACCTGCGTCAGGTCATCCAATTCGGATGCGGCGCGCACCGCACGTCTGGACGACGTAATGCCGACACCCTGCAATTCGTGTAGCTCCAAAAATATGGTGCCATCTGGCATCAGGGAAGTTCTTATCCTGGCCCAAAACACCTCTCCGTCAGACCTGACAAATCTTTGATCGGTGGCAATCTCCGGAATTCTGCCCTGTTTCAACCAGCCGAGGCGACGCGACCAGCTCGGATCGTCTTCTTGGTAGATGATATCGCCTACGTCTTTTCCTATCGTCTCGGTCATAGTAAAACCGAGCAATTGGCAAAATATATCGTTTGCCCTCGTCAATCTGTTGTCTTGGGCAATCAGAGCCAAACCGCCGGAAGACGAAGAAAAGACCTTTTCCAACTCCCTCTGCGAGGAAATCAACCGAGACTCTACCATTCTCAAAATACCGCTTACCAAAATCAGAGTGGTAAACAAAAGAACGACTTGCGTAAATACGTCAGACGAAGAAAGGCTGTCTCCCATGTTGGCTTGCAAGACGATGGTTGCAAATATGGAAATCATGGTCAGAATCGCCGTAGAAAACAGATAACGCCTGGTAAGAAATGCTGAGCCTGCTAAAAACGGCCACAGCAATACGATATGATAAGCCCCGTAGTACTGATAAGAAAAGACTTCGGCAAAAGCTATCAGAATCGTTCCTATACTCACCAACGACGACAGATCATCGAGTTGCTTATATCTGTTGGGAATAATGCGTATTGTCAGACCGAGCACAAAGCATGCCGCCGCCGCCGCAAAAAGACCGGCAAGATTGGCTTTGGAATTGTGAAATACGGAAGTGACAAAAAAAATCACTCCGGCCAAGAGAAGAGAGGCCGATACGGAATGAAAGGCAAAAACAGACCTGCCGTTACCGGCGCCGATGGGCTGATCCGCGACAGTCGGACCGTCTAGATACTCCTCGGTGTTGCCACTGTGCATGTCACCCCCCCGCATTGCCCAAAAGACATTACCGTTCCTAAGCGTTTTACCAATATGTCAGTTACATTAAACGACCTTAAATAAATCCTTATAGTGTGTTGAATCAAGGAATTCAAGACAACCCTATTCCTATTTTCCACTGCCTTATTTGATAAGTCAAGCGTTTTTTTATCAAGCATACAAATCATTTACAACCTAAAGCGTTTTGCCTCCCCGGGGAGGCCGACCTACGGCACTTCAAAGAAGAACACTCTTACTAACGGATCGAATTGTAATTTATTTTCGCAGCACTTATTGAGAGTTTGCCAAATACCACTTTACACGCACGGTGGCTGAAGTTTTGACCTCATCGCGTCGGAGAGGTTTCCGACCCATATGACCCTGAGGCAGCGATGAATGATACCTCGGATCCCGGTCTCAAAATATTCATTTCTGACGACCCAAAACGTCCGACTCGTTATCCAAAATATGGGCCGTCTCAAAAAAATAAAACATCAGTTACGGTGCATTTCGTCCAAGTAACGTTTTCTGGCCATGTTATAAGTGCTTATCTGCATAAATATATTTTGTGAAGATATTTTATTCACGGATTTTCTTCTCTTCCAAGAAGAATCACTTTGGAGCTCCCATGAAAATAAGTCGTCCAAAAGGCATATTTGCAAAATGCCTTCCAATCTGGAACACAAAGAGGCGTTTTCGATCGGAACGATTGCTTCTATTCTGCGGTCAAAATTTCTTTCCATGAGATCGGCGGAACCTATAAAATACTGCGCTCCGAAATCCGACGATCGACAATCGACATCCTCCTCATTCTGTAAATACAACGGTTTCAGTCCTTCTCCGCGGATGCTCTGCTCCAATAAATCCAGAGCATTCTTTTGACCTTTTTTCAATTGATCGGCCAGGAAAAGCTCCGGCGTACTCACTTCACGAAAATTGGGCTTGCCGAACCTGTATATTCTGGAGTGCTCCAAGAATCTTCCCACGATGGAACGCACGGCGATATTGTCGGACAGACCGACCACCCGCGGTCGCAGGGCACATATACCACGGATAATAAGAGTAATTTTGGTTCCCTGCCGGCTGGCATGATAAAGGCTGTCGATCAGCTGGGGGTCCGTCAACCCGTTTGCTTTCAGCATAATTTCACCGTCTTTACCCAGCAAAGCCTGTTCTTCAATTTTTGCCAGCAGGCAATTCCTCAGGTTATCCGGAGCCAGAACAATAGATCTGGTTTTGGAAGGACGCGAGAAACCGGTCAGATAATTAAAAAGATCGGTCAGATCCGCTCCGGTCTCCTCGGAAGAAGACAAAAGCCCCAAGTCTTCGTATGTTCTGGCCGTTTTGGAGTTGTAATTGCCGGTTCCGATATGGACATAGCGCTTTATGCCGTCAGATTCTTTGCGCACCACCAGCACGGTCTTGGAGTGAGTTTTCAACCCGACAAGACCGTAGACAACATGCACGCCGGCGTGCTCCAACTGCTTGGCCCAAGTTATATTTTTATCTTCGTCAAAACGGGCTTTTAGCTCAACCAGGGCCGCAACCTGCTTGCCGGATTCCACGGCTCTGCTGAGCGAAGATACGAAAGGGGCATCGCCAGAAGTACGGTAAAGCGTTTGCTTTATGGCCAAAACATTTTCATCAACCGAAGCTTGAGCAATAAAGGTCTCCACCGATGCCGCAAAAGACTCATAGGGGTGATGCAACAAAATATCTTTGTCCCGTAAGACATCAAATATACTCAGCTGTTCTTGATCTCCAAACATCAGATCGGCAACCTGGGCCGGCGCCCAGTCCTCGTATTTTAACTCAGGGCGGTCCAGATCATAGAGCATCCACAGCGAAGAAAAGTCGAGTTGCCCGTCGTATTCGTAACAATCTCCTTCCTCGAGTTCCAACTCGCCGAGAAGAACTTCCCGCATCTCCTGCGGCATGTCGGATTGCACCTCTATGCACACCGCTCTGCCGAAACGTCGCCTCTTTCTGAGTTCCAACTCGATCGCTTCCAGCAGATCGTCGGCTTCGTCTTCGTCGAAGTCCAAGTCGGCATTTCGCACCACTCTGAAAGCATAAGAGCCCTCCACGTCCATTTGCGGAAACAGATCGCCGAGATGAGAAGAGATAATCTGTTCCAAAGGCACGAGTATATTTTCGCTTGCCCCGCCCGCCGATACGTAACGGGGAAGCAACGGCGTGGGAACTTTGACTCTCGCGAACCGTCTGTCTCCCGTAAATTTGTCCACCACAAAAACGGCTATGTTCAAAGAAAGATTTGATATATAGGGAAAAGGATGGCCGGGATCCACCGCCAGCGGCGTCAAGACCGGGAATATTTCTCTGGTGAATACCGCTTTCAAACGGCTTTTTCCCTCTTCCGACAATTCTGCGTAATTGGTGATCTTGATGCCTTCTTTTTCCAAAGCCGGCTGGAGCTGTCCCGTAAATATTCTGTTGGCCCGCTTTATGCATATCTTAATCATCCGCCTGATCATGTCAAGCTGTTCTTCCGGGTGCATGCCGTCGGGAGAGGTCGACTTTAGCCCAACGGCAATTTGCTCTTTGATGCCCGCCACTCTGACTTGAAGAAATTCATCCAATCCGGATGAAAAAATGGCTAAAAATTTTGCTTTTTCCAAGAGGGGCAGGGTTACATCGCCGCCCAAATCCAAAAGCCTCATGGCAAAAGCCAGCCAAGAGGCCTCTCTGTTTAAAAATCTCCTGGGAGAAGCGAAATTGATCGTCTCACGCGACAGGAAAGAGTCGGGAGAGCCAAGTTTATCCGGCCACTCAGGATTACCGAAGACGGCACTGCTTTCGTCAACGGCGCTTTCTTCCCGTGCCCCTTCGACAAAAACGATTTCGGCAGATGATTCCGCAATCGGATATGATGCATCCATATATGTCTATAATATACAAGTATCCATTACATGTGATCAGGTAATCTTAAAATCAGGAATTCACAGTAGTCAATACGGACAGATCACGGCGGCAGCCGACTCTATTGCGTAACAATTTCACAACCAGTGATTTTATGAAAATGCTTACCTGCCAAAGACAAGAGTACGTCGTTCTCACAGACTTTGAAACCCTTACGGCCCGTAATGTATCGGATACCTCAAAGTCTCTGTCGCCGCGCCCGCCGCAAGGACCGAAAATATGTTTCCCGGTATTTTTCAATAAGTTACCGATGTCGGATACAAAAAGTAAAGCGATCCGGAACTGTGCGGCGTGTTTCATTTGCCATCGCACGCTTAAATATGCTCAATATTGTCTGTATATTAAAATGTTATTTTTATACATAAAATTACCGCGGTAAAAGCGAATAAAATCCGAAAAACGCCGGTCAAAATTGATTAAATCTTTTACTTATCGCTCAGTACATCGGGAGTAGCGGCACAAAAAGTCCCGTCATCCACAATCCGGCAATCGGACAGGGACAAGCACATCTGTGGAAATACCCGTTGTGAGTGACGAAGCGGGACAGTAAGACCGCAAGGATTTCTTTGCGGTATACAAGAAATAAATTTGAAAGCAAAAGACCGTCAACGAGCCAAAACAATTCGGCTGCTTTTATGCGATGAGTCGCCGAATAAGAAAAATTGGGTCATATGCAAAATGATTTGCAGGTCTCCGGACATCTTTACCCATTACTCCACAGCGCCGCTTGGGGAGGGCAGGTTCACGCGTTCTGATCCTGGTCTCCCCGGATACATTTTTTACCGCCGTTCCCCCTGATGACTTACCGCCGGAATCTTGAACACGGCGTGCTCACGCAGAATTGACAGGCCTTTCGGGAAGAGATTCTTTACCTAAAACGCATACGGATACGCAAAACTTTGTTAATCTGGCAGAATGGCAATGGCGACCGGCGATACCCTCTCAAAGCAATCGGGCATTGCCATCAGACGTTCCAGAATATGGCGCAACGAAACCCAGCGTGTGGCGAGGTTTTTAAAAGTCAAACCAAGGCGCCGCAGCGAACTGGGGTTGATGGTGATAGGAATTACGGTATTCCTGTCCGCCATGACGCTTGCCAACCTGGCCGAAACAAATCAGCTGCCCGCACATATTTATATTCCCGTGGCTTTTGTGATAGCAGCTTGCGTTGTGATTCAGATTCTCAACAGATATCTTGTCCCTTTCGCCGATCCCGTTATCATGCCCATCACATTGTTGCTAAACGGCATAGGGTGGATAATGATTAAACGCCTTGAGCCCCCTGCGGCGACGAGTCAGTTACTTTGGACAGCCGTCGGGATAGGCGTTTACGCCCTCACCTTAACTTTCATCAGAAGGTCGAGAGACCTTGACCGCTATCGGTATTTGATCGGATTTTTTGCTTTCTTCCTCTTGCTTACCCCCCTTATACCGCATTTTGGCTACAGCGTGGGCGGAGCTCGGCTTTGGGTCAAACTCGGATCTACCCTGGAATTCCAACCCGTAGAAATAGCCAAAATTCTGCTGGTAGTTTTTTTCGCTTCATTCTTTGCAGAAAAAAAGGAGTTGTTTGCCATACCCACCAAGCGTGTGGGAAATATCTTATTGCCTGACTTTAGAGTCTTGGGTCCGGTCGCATTGGCCGCGGCGGCGGCCTTACTGATCATTTTGGCAGAAAAAGATGTGGGCTTTTCGCTCATCATCTTTTTGGTATTCCTGGCGCTGCTCTGGGCTGCTTCCGGCAGATGGGGCTATGTGATCATAGGTCTTGCTCTTTTCGGGCTGGCTACTTTTTTTGCGGCACACATGCTCGGACAGATCGGGGGGCGTTTCGCCGTTTGGACAGATCCGTGGAAATATTACAATACGCCGGGCTATTACGCCGGATACCAACCCGTACAGGGTGAACTTGCCTTTGGACGGGGGGGCATGTTCGGATCGGGTTTGGGCCTCGGACTTGTTCATTACATCCCCAATCAGGGAACCACACCCCTGCCGGTGGCAACAAGCGACTTCATATTTGCCGTTTTCGGAGAAGAACTCGGTCTTGTGGGCACAACTGCACTTATGACCGGTTATGTGCTTATCATAGGAACCGGGCTCAGAGCCGCGATCAGAGCCAAGAACGACTTTACCAAGCTGCTCAGCATCGGACTGGTTTTAACGTTCGGTTTTCAGACATTTTTTATTATGGCCGGCGTCACCAGACTGTTGCCGTTGACCGGTGTAACTTTACCTCTGGTTTCCTACGGCGGATCTTCCCTGGTTGCCAATTACGCGCTCATCGCTTTACTGATGCGCATTTCCGACGAAACCAATAGAGTCATACCATAAAACCTTTACTATCAGCACTCCTCATGAATTAATTATACTTGAAAATATTGAATAAATGCAGTGCTACTTTTCTTTGCATATCTGAAAATTTGACACATAAAAACGACAAAATAGAGATAGACTGAACTGGTGGAAATCAATCACGATACTGTAGTAGTTGTCAATTTTGGCGCTCAATACGCCCAGCTCATCGCCAGAAGAATTCGCGAAGCCCGCGTCTTTTCTGTCATAGTGCCGTACTTTGCCACGGCGGAAGAAATCCTGAGCCATAATCCGTCGGCTCTCATACTTTCCGGAGGACCGGCAAGTGTTTTTGAAAAGAATGCCCCCCAACTGAATCCGGATATTCTGAAACTCGGAATACCTGTTTTTGGCATATGCTACGGCTTCCAAGCCATAGCCCAAAGCGTGGGTGGCTCTGTCAAACAAAACGAAATGGCAGAATACGGACGTACGGCCGTTGCCATCACCGATACCGCCGATCCGCTGTTTTCCGACCAACCCGGACACCAGGAGGTGTGGATGTCGCACAGGGATGCCGTCGCCTCGCTTCCCGCTCCTTTTCTTCCTTCCGCCAAAAGTCCCGCTGCCGCCATAGCGGCTTTTTACAACGAATCCGACCGCATTTACGGCGTCCAGTGGCATCCCGAGGTTGTCCACACCCCCTACGGACAGCAGACTTTAAAAACATTCCTCTACGACATAGCGGGGTGTGCCCCGACATGGATGCCCGACGAAATAATCGATATTCAGGTAGAGCGGATTCGCAATACGGTAAAAGACAGGCACGTTTTGTGCGCACTGTCCGGAGGAGTCGATTCTTCCGTGGCAGCGGCCTTGGTTCACAGAGCCATAGGCGATCAGCTCACCTGTGTTTTCGTCGACAACGGTCTGCTGCGCAAAGGGGAACGGAGCCAAGTTGTCTCAGACTTTGCCGCAACGAACAACATCAGGCTGCACGTGGAAGACGCCGAAGCGGAATTTTTGGGTGATCTGGCCGGCGTGACGGAGCCGGAAACAAAAAGAAAAATTATAGGAAACGCATTCATCAGGGCTTTTGAAAGGGCCAGCAGGAAAGTCGCGGCTGAACAAGGTCTCTCCGGATTTGAATACCTGGTGCAGGGAACCCTTTATCCGGATGTGGTCGAGTCGGGCAACGCGGCCGGCACCTCCGTCATCAAAAGCCACCATAACGTGGGCGGTCTTCCGGACGACATGGAATTCGAACTGATAGAACCCCTCAGGGATCTTTTCAAAGACGAGGTGAGAGAAGTCGGGGCGGCTCTCGGTCTGGACAAAAAAATTGTTTGGCGTCACCCCTTTCCCGGTCCGGGCCTTGCCGTCAGGATCATCGGGGAAGTAACAAAAGAACGCTTGGAAATCCTGGCAGAAACCGATAAAATCGTCACCGAAGAGTTGGAAAAAGCCGGAGCGGCGGCCTCTCTTTGGCAATGCCCCGTGATACTGCTGGCGGATGTGCGCTCCGTCGGGGTTCAGGGGGATGCCAGAACATACGGCATGCCGGCAGTCATAAGACCCGTGATAAGCCAAGACGCGATGACCGCCGACTGGGCCCGTCTGGACTATGACTTGCTGGCAAAAATATCTTCGAGAATCACCAACGAAGTGGAGCACATCACAAGGGTTGCTCTTGATATCACCAGCAAACCTCCGGCTTCCATAGAATGGGAATAAAATCATGAGTGCCGGAAAACTGAATGGCCTTCTAATGGCATTTCTTTTGAATTGTCTTTATTTTAGTTAAACTTATTTAGGGAGGTGGCTCAATTGGCCAACTTAAATGAAAAAATCGAGCATTGGAAAAACAAATTGCTTGATTTGGGAAAACGGAATAGCCTGTTAAACTATAAGTATACCCGCCGTTCCAATCTTCGCATTGAAATGCCGAAGATTTTTGATTTATGGAACAGCTTTGTTATACAAGAAGAACCGCTGATTTTTCCCATACCAGCGGAGCCCATGTCTCCCGAAGAAGAGGATTCGAACGAAACAAATCTTGAAACGGACGGCATCATCACGAATCAATCCCCCCAAGAGCGGCAAAAGACCTTGAATAATATTCGCTCTAAAGCGAAAACAGCTCTGGAAGAACAGGGAATTAACGTACTCTATCTTTCATTCGGGTTTGTAGGTTGGACCGAAAGTGAAAATTCCTCAGAGGTTTTTACCGCCCCTTTAATCCTTGTGCCGGTTGCCCTGAAATTGGAATCGATGACTTCTCCATTTGTTCTCACTCTACGTGAAGATGAAATCGTTGCGAATCCGACACTAAAACACAAGCTTGAGAATGATTTCGGCATTGAATTACCTGAATTTGATTCTGATTCTGAAGATTCATTAAACGACTACTTCTCTAAGGTTAATGGAATTATTGCAAAAAATCATTGGAAAATTGTCCCCGAAGTGGGACTGGGTTTGTTGTCTTTCCTGAGAATCAATATGTATCGGGATTTGGAGCAACACAAAGAAGCAATTCTACAAAGTCCCGTCGTTCGCGCTTTATGTGGTGATACCACCGCACTTCAATACGATCTTTCGGAAATTAAAGATGCAGATCATGACACTATTGAAGCCTCTGATCCTGTTTTTCAGGTTGTGGATGCAGATTCGAGTCAGAAGGATGCTATTCTCTGCGCCCGGAAAGGCATTAGCTTTGTTCTGCAAGGCCCTCCCGGCACGGGCAAGAGCCAAACCATCACTAACATTATCGCCGAATGTCTTGCCGACGGGAAGAAGGTTTTATTTGTTTCCGAAAAGATGGCCGCTTTGGATGTCGTCCATACACGGCTTAGCAAGGCCGACCTTGCCGATTTTTGTCTAAATTTGCATAGCCACAAGGCAAATAAAAAAGACATTCTGGCTCAATTGGAAAATGTACTGCATCTAGCCGATGACAAAGCGAGCTTAAGCAATCATGCCAGTCGGAATCTTTCGTCTTTAACGGAACATCGAAAAAAACTAAATGACTACGCCAAAAGCATACACACGACTATTCAGCCACTGAATAAAACAATTTATCAAGTCAATGGAGAGCTTGCCCTCCTGAAAGACTACGAGGAAATCGCATTTTCAATTAATAATGTCGAAAGTATTTCACAGCATGATTTTGAACTGATGATTAACAAGCTCAACGGCTTTGTCAATACCATCAAAGAGATGAAGACCGGTTACAATGCGAACCCTTGGAGAGGAACCAAGATTCAAACCTTGACCCATGAGCTGCGGGGTACTCTTGAACCCTATTTAGAAAACTTGTGTCTAAAAATTGAGAAGACCAAGAATCTCGCAGATAAAATAGTCGATGATTTTGGTTTTGACTTTGATACCTCTTTCAGCGGCCTCCGCTGTACTGCAGAATTCTTGGCATACGCGGCTCGTTCTCCAGAAATTCCAGAAAGTTGGATTACGGAAGGAAATCTTGACTCGCTTTTTCATGAGGTCGAGAACTGCATTAAACTGAAAACAAGTTATGACAAACTTAAACAGCAGATTCAGACACTGAGAGAGAAAATCGCTGAACTCAGCAAAGAGTCCGTATTTACTTCAACCGAAACTTTTGCCGATGTTACGGAAATCCGGCAATATATAAATTCCCTGGATCAACTAATAATAGATACGCCTTGTTATTCAGACTGGGCGCGTATCGAAAATCAAGAAGATATTACGGATTATAAAGATAAAATTACTGATTATCAGAATTCGCTCACTGCAATTTTGGACAAGTATGAAAAAGATATACTCAGCATCGACTATAACGAAATATTGCAGCGGTTTAGGGTAAGTTGTTCATCTGTATTTAAGATTTTCAATCGCCAGTATAAAAAAGACAGACAGCTAATGAAATGCCTGTACAAAGAAGTCTCCGGGACGATAGGCAACGACGTCATTATGCAGACCTTGGGACGGTTGCGACATATCGAGGAATTAAAAAAAGAGATTGACCAATGCCCATTATTGAATCGATTCCCAACCTCATACGACGGGAAAAGAACAGACTTTGATGCCATACAAAAAGCTATGTCTTCATATGTACACATTATGGAATGCATGCAGCTACTTAAACAACTGGAAAAACTTGTAGAAAACGACAGCTCGAAGGAAAATATATTCCTTAATCGTTATGGGTTCCGATATAAAGGAATGTCCACGGATTGGCTTGCCATTCGCAATGCACTCGCATGGTGGAAGGAATTCCGGGGGAAAGCAGACACTTTTTCATGTGGTCAACAATTTTTGACTAATGTCTGCTCCGATTCCGAAACTATCCGCAAATGCGATGAATACAAAAAAGAAATATTTGATTGTTTGAAAGAGACAGAGGAAGAATTCCGGTCATACACCGAAATGTTTGAGACCAAAGAGGAACTTCGGGATTTAAAAATGTCTGCGCTGTATGACCGGGTAAATGCTTGTGCAGATCTCACCTTACTGGAAAGTTGGATTGACTTCGGTAACGATAGAAAGGAGTGCTGCGAACATGGCCTTAGTGACTATATAGCCAGGATTGAAGAACAGCAAATCTCGGCGGAGAAAATCATTCCTGTCTTCAAAAGCCAATTCTATCGTCTGTGGCTTGATAAAATCTTGCCCAGCTATCCCGCCGTGTCAAACTTTAGGAGTCGAACGCAGGAGCAGATGCTCAGCGAATTTGCCGAACTGGATAAATTGCAGTTTAAAATAGCGACGGCACATATTCGATCCAAGCTGATTAACGATCTTCCCTCTATGAACGATTTAACCACAGGCACAGACGAAATCGGCATCTTAAAGCGCGAGCTGAGCAAGAAACGCCGTATAATGCCGCTACGCAAACTATTCAAGGCTATTCCAAACCTGATTCTCACATTAAAGCCTTGTTTGATGATGTCGCCTCTTTCTGTCAGCTTATTTCTTGAATCAGACAGCTTCAAATTCGATACTGTAATTTTCGATGAGGCTTCACAGGTCTGTACCGAAAACGCAGTTGGCGCAATATCTCGGGGAAAACAAGTCATTATCGCTGGTGATAGCAAGCAACTTCCCCCCACAAATTTCTTTTCTGCAACCAATTCTAACGCCGATTTCGATAGAGACGACGATGAAGACGAGTCTGACGACACTGACGACTTTGAATCAATTCTGGATGAGGCGACATTGCTTCCGGAACAGACGCTTTTATGGCACTACCGCAGTCGACATGAGCATTTAATTGCCTATTCCAATGCTAAAATATACAAGAATAAACTGATCACATTCCCGTCCAACACCTATGAAAAAGACGATAGCGGCGTAGAGTACATATATGTTCGAGAGGGATCTTACAACCGCGGCGGCAGAGATGGAAACATTAAAGAAGCCGAAAAAGTCGCGGAAATGGTGTTCGAACATTTCCAGAAATTCCCGGGCAGGTCTCTTGGCGTAATTGCTTTTGGCGAAGTACAGCAGCAGGCTATCGAAACGGCAATTAACCAGAAACGCAGAAAGAACCAAATTTTCGAAGAATTCTTTAATGAAGATCGCTCTGATCCGTTTTTTATCAAGAATCTTGAAAACGTGCAAGGTGACGAACGTGACACGATCATTTTTAGCATCGGCTATGCCAAAGATGCCAATGGAAAAATGTACATGAACTTTGGCCCACTCAACAAATCAGGCGGTGAGAGGCGACTGAACGTGGCGATTACACGCGCAAAATATAATGTTAAACTCGTCGGCTCCATCAGACCTACAGATATTGAAACGGAGCGAATTAGCAGCGAGGGTCCAAAGCTACTCAGAGGATACATTGATTTTGCGATTAATGGACCTTCCGTATTGGAAAATGAAATTAACGACAGCAACATAGTTCATCATGATTCTTCCTTTGAGGAAGCGGTTTATAATTTTCTCGATCGGAGAGGCTACAAGCTTAGTACCCAAGTTGGCTGTTCCGGCTATCGCATTGATATGGCAGTCAAGCACCCCACACTGAGCGGGAGATATGTCTTGGGAATCGAGTGTGACGGTGCAACCTACCATAGTGCGAGAACCGCACGAGAAAGAGACCGACTGCGTCAAGATGTCCTTGAGAACATGGGGTGGACGATTTATCGCATCTGGTCAACGGATTGGAACAAAGACCAACGTACCGTAGGCAAACGCTTGATTAAAGAAGTTGACAGAGCCATATCAGAGTATGTCGAAGATATTCCGACACAATCAAAACCGGCAGACAATGCAGGACCGACAACTTTTCCATCCGTCGAGAAAAAAGCAACTACCGGTCCCCAAATTTAAAACCCTTATGGGTTTATCACATCAAAAGTCACAGACTTTGAAAGCGCCCGCCCGATAAGGATAACCTTGTATGGATAGCAGACCGCATTGAACTTTTGCTCAAAAAACGAATATCCCATACATTATGTCTTGGTGTGCAAGAAACTTGCGGACCCGCTCGAGAGAAAAAGGCGACTTCGGTTGTCCGCCATGAAGTAGGCCTTGTTCTGGAGAGGTTGAAGACCAGAGTTCTTCGCAAAGGAGATTTCTTGTATCCTGTGGGATATGCAGATGTTCCAACACGAATATTAAATGGTCGCTCAATTACGCAAGTCAGCATTGATGAGCTGACTTCTGCCATGTCTACTATTGCAAAAAAATGTATTGGGATGACACGCGAAGCCCTCATTAGCGAGACGGTTCGCGCTTATGGCTTTGCCGTTCCGAAAGCAGTATCGGTGATGCGCTGAATCAGACATATGAGCGGTTGCTTACCGATAACAAGATCCGTGAGGTAGACGGAAAAGTACTGCTCAACTAGGAGCGATAAGTACCTGCTATTTTACTTATATGACACTTGGCTCGTGTCAAAGTAAATCAAAACAATGAGCAACGCTATAAAGAATTAAGCAAACCTTGCCGCTGCGAACTATAAGTCGTGCTCCCAATTGGATATTCCAGAGCAAGAAAGCATTATACGTCACACAGAATGGGGTGAAAAAACTTTGTGGGAGACACCGGCTACTAAACTAGATGGTTTACTAGCCGAATAGTCATAACGAGCGGGAGTAGGTAAAGTGAGTATGCCGGGGGAAAAGCAACTTTGTCAATCCGAAACACAACCCGCAACCCACAACCGCAATATTTAGCTTAGTATGTATGAGGAGAATAACGAGGCTCCCGCGCGTTGTAAAAAATCAAAAGGTAAATTTATTTTAAAGTGACCACGCAATTCTTTGATACGACAAGCTCATTGAGCTCTAAATATACGGCCGTCAAAAAAACTTTTATTTGGTCTTGGCTAAAAAAAGTAGACATTTTAATGCTCCTCGCCGTCTTTATGCTCTCTGTTATCGGGTTGATCATCGTTTACTCGGCGACAAAAAACTACTATCCTTTGGAACCCACGTATTTTCTCAAAAGACAGATCCTGTATGTCATTATAGGAATCATCGTTATGGCCATAACTTCTTCAGTCGATTACAGACGCTTGGAATACCTTGCTTACCCCATATACGGACTGGGAATATTGATGCTTTTGGCGGTATTCGCCGTTCATTCACAAATTTCTACGGCTTACAGCGGTCCGTCGGCAAGCGCCCAACGCTGGATCCCCCTTGGCCCCATCCAACTGCAACCTTCCGAAATAAGCGTCATAGGGGTAATTTGTGCCATAGCGTGGTATGTGGAATCGCGAACTGACGGGCTGAAACTGAAATCGGTTGCGGTTATACTCTTATTGGCCGCAATACCCATGGTCTTGATCGTCAAACAACCGGACCTCGGAACTGCGGTGGTCTTGGGTGTGGTGTTGAGCGCTTTGCTCGTCACAGCCGGCACACGGCTCAGAATTCTCTTTATCCTGGCCGCAGTCGTGGGACTGGTAGCGTTTTTGGCCATACACGACCATTTGATAAACTCCTATCAGCTGCAGCGGCTGACAAGCTTTTTCAACCCCGGCAATGCTTCTTCGGCTTCAAAATACCAGCTGATGCAAACGGAAAATGCCATAGGGGTGGGGGGTGTCAGAGGCAGCGGTCTTTTCAAAGGATCCCTTGTCAATCTGAACTATATACCTGAATTGTACGCAGACACCATTTTTGCCGCCATCGGAGAACAACTCGGCTTTATAGGTTCAATATTCGTCGTGGCAATGTATGCATTGCTTGCCTCACGCATTGTTCATGCAGCCAGAGTGTCCAAGGACATGATGGGTAAACTGCTTTGCGTGGGAGTACTTGCTTTTATAGTATTCTCGGCTTTTCAAAACATCGGTATGGATATAGGCCTGATGCCGATAACCGGTATCCCTCTGCCGTTTATTTCATACGGAGGATCGGCCATCATCGCTTTCTTCGCCGCCATCGGCTTGGTGATCAACGTGGAATACCGCAATACCTCCGTAAAAACAGGCAGGTATATTTGATATTGTTCTGCCTGTCAGACCAGGCCAAATTAGGACGGCTTGGTGCAGAAAAAATTATTATTCCAATAAAAGAATTGCAGACACATGGATAAACCGTCTTCCGAGGAAAAGATGCAAGATGTCAAAGGTGAAACAAAAATACTTGCCGCCGATCAAAAAAGTTATATACCTATCCCCAAAGTTGCCGTACAAATGCGGGTTGCCAACGTCAACGTTGCCTTGCCGGACAGCCATCCCAAAATCACCCTGGAAGAAATCCTCCCTCCGCACAGACGCTTGATCATAAAGACCGGGGCCATGGAGGGAATCTCCGTATCATATGCACAGAATAAAATTCGCCACAAGAGGCCCCTCACCCATACGCTCATACTCGACATATTGGCAAATTTTTCCCTGTGTGTCGACCAAATTATGATTACAAAAGTCATAGGAGAAGTATTTCTTACCGAGTTGGTTATTTCCGGACCGAAAGGACAAAAACGCATCGATGCAAGACCTTCCGATGCGCTTGCCATTGCCCTTTATCACACACCGGAAGTTCCGATTATGGTAAGCGAGGAAGTGTTGGCGGCACTCGGCTACTAGCCCCGGCTATTCCTTGATGCTCGCAAGAACAGCTTCCCACATAACCTGGAGGGGCGGTTCAAAACCTGTCCAGATATAAAACTGAATGGCAGCCTGATGGATCAGCATCCCCAATCCGTTTCTTACCTTGGCGCCGCAACCCCGGGCCACCTTCATGATCGGTGTTTCCAAAGGGGCATAAATCATATCCACTACCCAATGTCTGTCCAAAAAAATATTTTTCAATACATTCAATTCGCTCGACTCCAGATCAGCGTCGCCTCCCATTCCGATGGGTGTGGCGTTGATGAACAGATCCGCGTCCCGGTGCGCATCTATTTGATTGAACAGACCATATCCGACGGGACCTTCGGCCAATTCCAAAATTCCTTCGGCCGCATCCTGCCTTCTGCCCAGTACCACCACTTCCGCCGCTCCGGCATTTGTCAAAGCGAGAAGAGCCGCTTTGGCCGCTCCGCCGTTACCCAGTATCACTATTTTTTTGCCTACCGGGATAAATCCCCAATCCAAAATGTCATCCAACAGGCCCTGTCCGTCCGTACTCTCGGCGATGATCTCACCGTTTGAAAAAACTATCGTATTGGCCGACATCAGACGTTTGGCAGTATCGCTTTTTTTGTCCGCCAACAAATATACGGAGTGCTTATGGGGCATCGTAACAGACAAACCCCTGAAAGATAACGCCACGGCGCCTTTGAGTGCCGCCTCCACGTTCCCTTTTTCAACGCGATAGGCGCAGTAGTGCCAATCCAGACCGAGAGCCTCGTATGCCGCATTGTGGATTGCCGGCGACAGCGAATGAGAGACCGGGTCGCCTATGATTCCCGCTGTTTCAGTCATTTTAAACCTCTCCATAAAAAGATGCTTTCACATAATCTTCCGGCAAAATAGTTTCCTCTACCTCAACGAGTCCAAATAAGATTGCAATATAAGAGCGGCGGCTTTGTCGTCAACTCTCGTCTTTTCATATTTGGTTCGCTTTCTTTTGCCCCCGCCGGAAATGCTAGCCTTTCCTGCGGCGCCCCGCCTTTCTCCGGGAGTATTTTTACCGGATAACATACCGGTAGCATCAGGCAGCTGGCTGTTATTTGCCGGTGATTTCCCGGCACTTACGCTGCCTTTCTGGGTAGTAAAACCGGACATTCTGCGGGCACCTTTCAAGAGAGAAAGTGCTTCTTTACTGGAATTTCTTTCGTCCCATAACTTCCATCCGACACCAAAAAAAACCAGCAATTTTTGAGCTTCATCTGCTATGTGCTCCGCCGCCTGGTTCTTTTGACCGTCCAGAGAGATCGGAAGTCCGACTATGATACAGTCTATCTCCAGACCTTCCAGCACTTCATGTATCGCCAGATAAGTTGCCTCATGGCTTGTTTGACGTTCTACAATTGCCCACGGCATCGCCAAAAGTCCGTTCGAATCGGCAACAGCCACGCCTATTCTTTTTTCACCCAGATCCAGTGCAACAAGCCGTTTATGGGGCACTTCACAACTTTAGCACTTCGCCATGCTTTGTTCAGCTTGAAATACAGCCGGACAAAAAGGCAGCGTAAACGCTAATCCTTTTCCGCTGCCGAAATAAAGGACCGTGCGTAAGAACGCAGGGCATCCATTGCCTCGGCAATGTTTTCGGTATTTTTCCCGCCTGCCACGGCAAGGGCCGGGGAACCCCCTCCTCCCCCTCCGAGGAGAGCGGAGACGGCATTTATGGCATCTTTGGCGTTATACCCTTTCCCCGTGTTTACCGCAGCGGCAAGCGATACCTTGCCGTCGGTTTGCGCACTCACTATGGCAACAAAATCAATTTTGTTGCCCCCCGAAAGTTTGGAGACCATAGCACGGAGTTCATCCGCCTGGTAATTGTCAGCCCTAACCACCAAAATACCGTTTTCTGCCAAAAGTTCCAGCCTTTTGATTTCCTCGGCTGTCTTGAGTTCTTTGAGCCTGGTTGCTTCCTGACGGGCTTTTGCTTCCGCGTTTTCCAGCTTTTCCAGAGCCGGCAGCAATTGGTCTTTTGAGGTATGCAATTTTTTTGCCGCCTCTTGCAAAACAAAGTCGGTGTTGCGCATCTCGGCCAAAGTGTTCATCCCGGTTGTCGCTTCTATTCTTCTCGTATTGGCACCGATGGATGCCTCTGAAACTATATAGAACATGCCGATAGTTCCGAGGGAAGAGACGTGAGTCCCGCCACAAAGTTCCGTGGAGAAATCTCCGGCGCGCACAACCCTCACCCGGTCCCCGTATTTTTCCCCGAAAAACGCCATGGCTCCCGCTTCTTCAGCTTCACGTTTGGTGGTCTCGTAAATTTCCACGGATGCGTTCAACAGAATATGTTCGTTTACCAAATTTTCTATCTGAATTTTTTCTTCCTCGGTGAGCGCGGCAAAATGACTGAAATCAAATCTCAGACGGTCCGGAGCCACCAACGAACCCTGCTGCTTTACGTGGGGACCAAGCACCTGACGCAACGCCGCGTGCAGCAAATGGGTTGCCGTGTGGTTTTTTCTGGTGGCTGCACGCAACTTTTCGTCTGCTTCCAAATCTACCTCGGTACCCGGTTCAAAAGGATTTCCCTTAAAAACACCGCGGTGCAAGACGACGGAAAAATGACCCGACTGCGTGTCTTTTACCTCAAAAACAGTTCCGGCGGCGGCAATTCTCCCTTTGTCTCCGACTTGTCCTCCGCCTTCCGGATAAAAACAGGTTGAAGTAAGGATAACGTCGTATTCGTTCTCCTTGTCGGCGGGCAATACTTCCAGCACTCTTGCTTTTGCCTGCGTGGAGCCGTGCCAGAGCGGGACAGTCGGACCGTGGTCTTTGCTGATTTTTTCCAGCAGTTCATAGTGGTCGGTATCGTTTGAGGCAAGCTGCTTTCTGTTGGCTCTGGCCCTATCCCGCTGTGCCTCCATCAAATGGCTGAATGCATCCAGATCGACTTCCTTTTGTTTTTCGTGAGCCATTTCCACCGTCAGTTCGATAGGGAAGCCATAGGTGTCATGCAATTTAAATGCAACTTCACCCGATAAAATATCCAAATCCTCTTTCAGAGCCTGTTGCAGTAACGTCTCCCCGGATTTAAGCGTTCGCCGGAAAGTCTCCTCTTCTTGGGTCAATATTTTGATAATGAGATCTCTGTCTTCACAAAGTTTTGGATAACTGTCCTTCATCAGATCGGCCACGAAAGATCCGAGTTTTGGAGTCATGAGTCCGTCATAGCCGAGATAGCTGGCCCGCAGTGCGGCACGGCGTATAATCCTTCTCAGGACATAACCTCTCCCCTCGTTGGAGGGGAACACCCCGTCGGAAATTAAAAACGCCATGGCGCGCGCATGGTCTGCCAGTATGCGCAGAGCAATAACCGAATCTTTTGCATCGGGATCGGAAACTTTGGTCAATTCCGCGGCATGATCGATGATCGGCTTCAACAGGCAGGTGTCAAAAACAGAGTCGACTCCCTCCAAAAGAGCCACTATTCTTTCCAGGCCGGCTCCCGTGTCTATACTCGGTTTCGGAAGAGGTATCAGCTGCCCGTCGGCAAGTCTTTCGTATTGCATAAAAACCAGATTCCATATTTCCACGAACCTGTCTTCGCCGCCGTATTTGGGACCGCCCGGCTGTCCAAAACGCTCTCCTTTGTCAAAATAGATCTCGGAACAGGGCCCGCAAGGACCTGTGTTGCCCATCTTCCAAAAGTTGTCTTCCCCCATAATCTGGATTCTCTCATCGGGAACTCGGGCCACCGTCTTCCAAATGTTGGCCGAGTCGGCATCCGACTCATGCACGGTCACCCACAGCTTTTCCGGATCCAGACCCAAAATTTCAGTCACAAACTCCCAGGCGTATGAGATGGCTTCTTCTTTGAAATAGTCCCCAAAGCTGAAATTCCCCAACATCTCAAAAAAAGTGTTATGCCTGGCCGTGGTACCCACAAGTTCGATATCAAGCATCCTGAAACAACGCTGTATGCTTGTGGCACGCGAAAAAGGAGCCTTTTTCTCCCCGGTAAAATAAGGCTTAAAAGGCACCATTCCCGCTATGGTAAACAGCAACCCTTCTTCCGGCGGCACCAAAGGCCAAGGCTCTACCGGTTCATGGGCATTGTCTGAAAAGTACTTGATAAAAGAAGTCCTTAACTTAGTGGCGTTCCAGCTCAACTTGATTCCTTCCTTGTGATCTGTAAAATAATGACTTTGGAGACATGCCTTACTTTGCGGATACTTGTTTAAACTCTAACAAGTTTTTACGCCGGGTATCAAAAAAATGCCCCTTGGCTGTGGCTTTGCGAACTCAAAACAAGGTTCGGTTCCGGATAAGCTCACTCACGAAAGGGTCTCCGGTATACCCGCCGGAAAGCTTGCCTCACGGCAATTTACAGACACGATATCCCGCGAAAAGATTACGGGTTTTTGAAAGCTTTGCTTTGTGCCGGACCTCAACTCCTCAAGAAAACCGAAACAAAATCCGACATTTCAGAGCTCTCGCGACATGGCCCTTCTCGCCCCCAAAAACAACGCCGCAATCAGCCAGAGTACGATGACAATGGCCGCCTGCCATCCCGTCTCGATTCTGTTTAATGTCGCCCCGGGCTGAAGAGCCGCCGGCGTCATTTGGCGCAGCGTCACTCCCACAAAGGCTTGGCGCCAGCCGGGGTAAGAAGAAAAGGCGGACAACAGAGAGGTAATGACCAACTCCCCCAGCAACGTCACGCCTATCGCAATCGAGCGGGAACCGAACAGGTTGGCCAACCCGAAAGCCAGGATCGTCCAGACAAAGACCTCAAGCAGGATCCATAAGTCGGCCCGCAGGATGTCGGGAAAGGACAATTCTCCGCCCCCGCCGAGAAAGTTATGGCCCCGCAGAAAGTACGAGGCGACACCCAAAATAACGAGGGTGGGTAAAATTATTTGCATCACGACAAGTATGACCGCTCCGAGATCCGCAAAGAAAAAAGACATCCTGGAGCGCCCGGTCGCCACCAGATTCCGAAGCACGCCGGTGCCCAGAGTTCCCACGGCACCCGCCGTTGCCAGCAACACTCCGGCCACGGAGGCAAAAAATCCCAGGGCACTCGACAATCCGCCGAATTTATTCATGGTTCCCAAGGGACCGAATCTGTGCGGATCGGAAATATGCAGTATTTCCAAAACCATCGAAACCAGAAAAACAATGCCGAATGTCAGCACCCAAGCGGTAACGTACACCCCTCTTCTGTGGCGCAGAACATAGACGGACGAAGCAAAAACTGATCTCTTGGCGGCGTTGCGATTCAACGTTGCACCGCTTGCCGGCATATCGGCTTGTTCCCCGGTGCCGGAGTTTTCCGATAACCTCGCTGTTTCCATCAAGGTATAAATAGGTTTTTTCGAATCTGCCATCTCATGTCCGCCTTTAATGTTTGATCTTTTTCACAGGAAAACGGCCCGTGTGATTTTCCCAGTTTGCGAATGGTTCAGACATTGCCAAAACTCTGCTCGCCCAATTTTTTGGTGAGCTCCAAGAACCTTTTTTCCAGGCTCTGGTTGGAACATGCAATACCGTAAACGGTGATTTGGTTTTCGACCAGCAGCCTGTTTGTTTCACCGGCTTGTTGTTTGGCATCGGTTTCCGCCGAAACGCCGTAAGCAATACCCGAGTCGGAAATACGACAATTGAAGATCCGTCTGTCCCCGGTCACCAGTAAAGCGGCGACGGCCGGATCGCTGCATTCGATTACTATATCCGTATCGCCGCCGGCAATAATGTCAGAAAGCTCACCCTGTATGACTACTTTCCCGCCATCCAGTATCGCCACATGCTGGCATGTCTTTTGCACCTCGTCCAACAGATGGGACGAAAGCAACACACTGCGCCCTTCCTCCACCAAACGCTGGATCAGATCCCGCAAGGCGTTCATCCCGGCCGGATCAAGTCCGTTCATGGGCTCGTCCAACAAAAGGAGTTTCGGATCGGCAATCAGACATGCGGCTATTCCGAGTCGCTGTCGCATTCCCATGGAGTAGGTTCCCACTTTGACTTTTGCGTAATGAGTCAACTCCACTTTGTCCAAGGATTCAAAAATTCTTTTGTAAGCGTCTCCCCCGCGTGCCGCGGCCAGAATTTCAAGATTGGCAAGAGCTGTGAGATTTTTGAGAAACCTGGGTTCTTCGATAATGGCACCCACTTGGTTTAGTGCCGCCCTGCGGTCATCAAAAGCGTCAAAACCGCCTATTTTAACAGTTCCCTTATTCTTAGGTGTCAAACCCAAAATAACCCTCATCAGAGTTGTTTTCCCTGCTCCGTTCGGCCCCAAATACCCGAAAGAACAAGCTTCGGGAACTTCCAGATCCACGTCGTTGATCACGACACGATCCGCAAAGGACTTTACGAGCCCGTTTATCTTTAGAATTGCGCCGGATTCTTGCAAATCATCACCCGTCCAATAACTCTTTAAATCATTTTCACCCGCATACTAACACACAAGCCAGTTTGTTGTCGCGACATCAAACTGGCTTTTTCTTTTGTAAAAGTTGCCGCATCAAACAGCACACAGCAACTCCAGAAATATTTTTTCTATTTTTAATTTATTTTTTGCCGTAAGAGGTGTTTTTTCTCTTCCGCCACTGTTCCTGTCCGGATCTTTATTGCTTTCACATATCAAGATATTTTTATCCATTGCTCCGCAATCAATATTTAATTTCTTTTTACCAAATAAGTCCCATAAATACTCCTGTGACGCATCCAAGGGCAGCATGGTGTAAAACCAAGTACCGTCTTTGTTGCGCCTCTGCGAAATGCCGACGGCTTTTCCGTCGTCTGCCACCACCTCGCCGGGTCCAAGGCCGGCAAAACAAATCAGCCGCGAGTCTTCCCCGATAAGCCTTCCCGTATAAACACAGCTCTCGACCGCCAACAAATTCAGTGTTTTTGCATAAAGTTTTCCTACCCAAACAGGCGATTTCAAAATATCGCTTTCATACAAAGGATCGTCGCAGGGTATAAAAATGTCTATCCACACTTGTGCGAGCGGAGATACCGCAACGGCTCCCCCGCCGCTTCTGCGCTTTACGATGCGAAAGCGCTCACCGGAAAAGTCGGCAGAAAGTACTTCTGTACTCTGCGAACTCCCCAAAACAAGAGCGGAATCAAGCGGATTGCAAACAAAAACGGTTCTCTTTGGCATCGGAGCAACCCTTGCCGCCAAGACTTCGGCATAATCTGATTCATAAATCAGTCTAAAATTTGTCATCGGAAGCGGGATATACTCAAGAACAGTTTTCAATAAGAAGAGGCGATTCCCACTCTTCTCCCTGGACATACGGTTTCCACTCCGGCCTGATATCGCCCCGTGCGATAAACATATGCAATGACGGTTGGGGCTCCCTTGGCAATTTATACAATTTAAATCCTGTTTCGGAAATCAGGCTGCTTCCTTTTACCGCATTGCACCTCTTACACGCCGCCACCACATTATCCCAGGAATTTTTACCGCCGCGGCTTTTGGGTATCACATGGTCTATATTTTCTGCGGCAGCACCGCAATATTGACACCGGTTATTGTCTCTGATAAAAATTGCTCTTTTGGTGATGGCAATTTTACGGCCATAAGGTACTTTTACATAATTGTGAAGTCTGACAATGGAGGGTTCCGGAAAAGATTTACTGACTGAAGATACCGTCAGCCCGGTACGGTGTACCAGTTCTGCTTTACCGTATATCAAAAGCACGAGAGCCCTGCGGGTAGACACAAAGCCGAGCGCTTCATATGTGGCGTTCAAGACAAGAGCTCGCTCCATAATTTAGGGCTCTTTCCGAACGGCGTCAAGCATCGCTTACGATAGCCTGTATCTCGGTCTAAGGTACAATAAAACCATAGCGTAAACCCCAAGTGATGCACGGGAGTCTCTTGAATCCCTACAAGTAATAATATAGCCCAAAAAAAATAATTTATTGGGCATTACCTCTAGTTTAGTTGCGAAAAGAGATGTCGGCTGTCCATGCCGACAAAATGCCTGTTGTTCAATGCGAAAATTCTTCAGCGCACCATTTGATATAGTCGTAAATATCTTTTCTCACGACACAAAGCTTTGGAGAGCCGTACGCCGTTTCCATCCGAAATGCGATCCAAGTCCTGTCTTTATGTCTCAAATATCCGCCTATGTTACGCTTTGGAACAAAACAGTAGAGCACCCGAAAAAATGTAACGGACAGCCAAAAATATTTCAACTCTCTCACGATACCGCTCTAAAGATAATCAAGTATCCTTCCGCCATAAATGGGTTACCTTGTGGGCAATCACCGAAATCTCGGAGGATATCGGCTTATGGCGGGATGAATGGGTTTCCTGGTTGGCATGGTTTAGAACGCCGGATTTTGCAGCCCTGTAATTTTTTTCAAAAACAAAAGCCGAAAGGAGCATAAGCAGAAAACCGATTGTTGCCACCAAGAGAGAATCGCGAAAGGTTGCCGTCAGGACAGCAAACCCCAAGATAAATCCGGCAACGGGCCAAAGCAGGTAAGGGTTGATGCGGCGCTTTTCAAAACCGGCGCTGACTCTGTTTGCAAAGCTCCGATCGTGTTCAAAGAGCCTTTTTTCCATATCTTTTAATATTTTTTGCTCTTCTTCTGATAACGACACTTTACCCTCCTCTCTCAGACTCGCCCCCAGGATTACTTAATATCTATTTTATATAGTAGCAATCTCATATGTCAGTCGCATACACAGGTTGAACACAAATTATTTTCTCACTTAAAATTTCAATCCACAATACCGCCACGTACAATTATTTGTGCATCCCTCTATTGTTTCCAACGGCCTTTTTCCGGGAAACCTGCTGTGGGAAACCCCCGATTCCGGCAATTGATACAATTCGCCCGACTTATTGAGCATTGCCTGACGGATTCAGGCCGAAAAGTTATCTTTTCATGCCGTATCTGATTGATTTGTTGCCAAAACGCTCTTTGACGTCCAAGGTAACTTCTTCCAACATATCTTTGTCATTAAAATTTTTCTCCTCAAAAAGCGACTTTTGAGTATAGAAATCTCTCGCCGCGGATACAAAATTGCTCAACTGTACACCGCACAGGCGAACACTCAGTTTTAAATCCAGCTTTGCAACTATTTCGTGAACCGTTTCCTTCAGTTCCAAAAAGGAGAAAAATGGGGTTTCTTTGGTTTTTGATCTTGTGATGACTTCAAAATTACTGAATTTCACTTTGAGAGAAACAGAGCGGCATAACAATCCGGCCCGCTTTGCGGCAAAATAAACTTCTTCGGCCAAGATATCGATTTCCGGTGACAACTCGTCAAGACCCACCAAATCTACGGCAAAAGTTTCTTCTTTACCCAAAGATTTTCTCGGTTGATTGAGGGTCACTTCGGAACTCCCCATCCCTCGGGCCAAATCAAAAACCCAATTCCCTTGGGCTCTGCCGAATTTGGCAGTAAGCGTCGACAAAGGCAGCATTTTAAGGTCGGCGACCGTCTTGATACCTATCTGTGCCAACTTTTCGACCGTTTTGCCGCCGATACCCGGCAACGCCGCCACCGGATGCCGTTCAAGAAATGGGTCTGCCGCTTCAGGCGAGATCAATAAAACGGGGTCGGTATCTCTTATAATGCCGTTCACTATCTTTGGCTTTGCCGCTTTGGATGCCAGTTTCGCCAGCAGTTTGTTGTGAGCAATTCCTATGCTGCATTTCAGGCCCGTCTCTGCCAAAAGATCGTCCGATATTTTGCGGCCTATGGTCAAGTTGTCACCCAAAAGACTGTGCGCGTGGGAAATGTCCAAATAAGCCTCATCCAAAGCAACTGTCTCCACAAAGGGTGTGATCCTGTCCAAAACGGCAAGAAATTGCTTGTGGTATGATCTGTATCTGTCAATTTTCACCGGGACAAGAACTGCTTTGGGGCAAGCCTGCAAGGCCTTAAAAACAGGCATTGCGGCGCGAACTCCATAAATCCTTGCCTCGTAAGAAGCCGAACATACAACTCCTCTCTTTCCTCCTCCACCGACGACCACAGGCAGACCCCGCAAAGAGGGGTTGTCCAATATCTCTACAGAAGCAAAAAAGGAATTGATATCGACATGTAAAATATCACCCACACCAGACCTCCTATACCATAAACAAAAATTGAAAAGGTCTTTTACTCAAAAGTCCACCGCCAAGGAAGCCTAAAATATCATGCGTCTGAACCCTTCCGCAAACGCAATTCCCGTCCCGGCTGCCGCTTCTTTAGCCCTTTCGCGAACTATGGAGCGCAGCCATTCGGTAGAATCACCCAATTGACTGACATGAGAGCTGATGGCCTTCTCTTTGCTCTCTATGCTCGCCGAGATGTCCACAGACACAGAAGGGGCAAGCGTACCGGAAAGAAGCATGTAACTGATTTTATGCGGGGCTCCTTCTTCTTTGAAATACAACGGTGAAAATGCCGCCGGAGAGACTGCGTCCAAAGCGGCCCAGCCTGTCTCTCTGTGGTCTCTGTGGTTATAATAGTGTTCACCGAAAAAAACGGCGGTGGGATCAGGAGAGACGACGGCTTCGGGTTGAAATTCCCTGATGATGCTGACCAATTTTCTGCGTAACGATATGTCGTTGGTGACTTCCCCGTCCGGTATGCGCAAAAAATCCACGATTTGTATCTTCAAATATTTTCGTGCCTCTTCCACCTCTTGCTCGCGCAGCGCCATCAAAATATCCGGATCGGACGAAGGGTCGGAAGAACCTTTGTCCCCTCCGGCGCAAACCACAAGACGAATTTCACAACCGCCGGCGCTCCAGCGCGCCAGAGTGCCTCCGCAAGACACATCAGCGTCATCGGGATGGGCGTAAATAGCCAACGCACGATTGGGAATGTCCGAAAGAATTTCCACTGATAAAGACTCCTTGCGATAGAGAGGTACTCATTGTGCCGATATTCCGACACTTTCCCACTTTATCGCATTCATTTTATTTTCAAAAATATCACAACCGACAATCTCCAAAAAATAATTTGCTTCGGAGAGCCAGGATCTTGCCTGCAGAAAATATCTCTCTATTTTTGATATGCAAAATCAATTTCTGCCGACAACATGACTTTTCCCAACATACCTATGTGAGACAGAAACGGGCCGGCTTTGTTCGTGTCGCACGCTTGAGTTTTGCAAAAAACCTGTCCCAATCCAGAAAGCCACTATCATGAGAAGGACAATGCCCATAGACAGCAGGCTTTCCGTCCGTGATGATTCTTTGCGCTTCCAGAGCTTGACGGCTTCTTGGCGTGAAAGCGGCCTGCGACTCTCTTCATAGAGCGTTTGTTGCCTTACCGAAAACGCAATTGCCGATTCTTTCTTCGCCGCAGGAAAGCGCATATAATTTTCCTGAGAACAGCGCTCAAAGAAACAAAAGGATACGTCCGAGCGACCCGTAACATTCAACCCATATTCAGGCTTGCCGGTATTTTTGTCATTTGATAAAAAAAATCTGTTTGCGGTAGACTTGCGTTTTTGCCCGACTCTGTAATACCTGACTTCAATTCTTTCTTCCAAGAAAATGCCTCTAAAAATTGGGCTGTTGTTATCGAAACGTGAGCCAAAGGTACTTTGCTTTCCAGATTCGATTTGACCCGTATGATACTTTTCCGGCAGCAACTTATAACCTCCCACAACAAAAATTTAATATTCCTTCCTCAGCTTACCACACTTATCGAACATATGTTCGTTTTTATTTAATTTTATCGAACATATATTCCTAGAACATATGTTTGCTTTCTATAAAAACTCTGCTATGCTTGTTACCGAAAACATAAAAGAGCACTTGCTGGCTATAAAATGCTTTTCCCGATTCAAAGGATGCAAAATGGGACCTAAATTGACACCCAAACGCAAAGAGATTCTGGATTTCATAGCGGAAGAAATTCACTCGAAAGGCTATCCCCCTTCCGTGCGCGAAATAGGTGACGCCGTGCGACTGAGCTCAACATCGACCGTCCATGCGCATTTAAAGGTATTGCAAGAAGACGGTTATCTGTTCCGGGATCCCACTAAACCGAGAGCCATAGGAATCAAACTTGGCGACCCCGAGACAACCCAAAATGAAGATCCTTATCTCACGGAAGTGCCGCTTGTGGGAAGCGTTGCGGCCGGCACCGGCGTTTTGGCAGAAGAAAATATAGAAGATACTTATAAACTCCCCAAAGCACTCTTGGGGAACGGGGTTCACTTTATGTTGCGCGTCAGAGGGGAATCCATGACCGGCAGCGGAATATTTCCCGGCGACCTTTTGATAATAAGACAAGATGCGGAAGTCAACAGCGGAGATATCGTGGTCGCCGGCATCCCGGGGGATGAAGCCACCGTCAAGACTTTCCGCAAAAGCGGGAGCAAAATTATTCTTCTGCCGTCAAATCCTGAATACGCCGAAATGATTTTTAATCCGAGCGAAATCACTGTTTACGGTAAGGTGGTGTCTGTATTCAGACAACTCTAAGCCTGTCGGATCAGCATATTTCCGCCAACAATCCGGCAAAGCGTGTGCGTTTCTCTCAAATGCAAACTAAAAGTTCAAATATTTTTTAACACGGATTGGTAAAATCTAAATTCAGCGAGATGGCAGAATTGAATGGTGCGACTGTCCCTGAAACCGTGTCCTTCGTTTTCGAATGTGAACAATTCGCAATTCTTACCTTGAGCGTAGAGGCTTGCGCCGAGTTCAAGAGTTTGCCCAATGGGCACGACCTGATCCTTTTCGCCGTGGAACAACAAGACCGGGGCGTTGACGGAGGAAACTTTATTGATGACCGATCTTTCTTTATAGGTTTCTTCGGATTCCGGTAATTTGCCAATCAAGGTTTCAAAATAGTGGCTTTCAAATTTATGAGTGTCGGTCGTCAAAGAAAGCAGATCGTAAACGCCGTAATAACTTACTCCGCCTGCAAAAATATCGGTTGTCCAAAGACTCGACAAAACGGTAAACCCTCCGGAACTTTTCCCCCTGATAAATATCTTGTTCCTATCCGCCAACCCATCTTCGCAGAGCGAAACCGCCAGTCCGACGGCGTCTTCCGTATCAGTTTTTCCCCAGTCAATTTGTTTCCTGTAGGTCCTGCCGTGCCCGGTACTTCCTCTAAAATCAAGGTCGGCCACCAGAAAACCTCTGCCGGTCCAAAACTGCTTCGAGAGGTCCAGGGAATCGGAAACAGAGCCTGTGGGGCCGCCGTGCACATTGATGAGTAAGGGAGGCAGAGCAGCTTTGTCGTGATCTATCGAAGGCCGATAGATCAATGCAAAAACTTTTGTTCCGTCACCGACAGCGAACTCATACCGTTCCCCTCTTGTCACCCGTCCGCACGAATCCATAATTGTACTGTTCGCTGAAATTTGTTTTATCTTTCCGTCTCCTATCCGCAAAGCACACAGGGATGGCAGATGACAAGGAGAGGCGGCTAAAAAATAGAGCACATCTCCGTCACTAGTCAACCAGTCAAATTCTGTATAAGGAGTATGCAGTAAATACTTTTCATCTCTAAAGTGATCTACCAGTAACAAATAATCGATATTGTCTTTTGTATAGACTGCTGCAATTTTATTATCACCGCATTCCGCATAACTGTACTTCCCTATTACCCAATCCGGTTTTGCAAAATCTGATTCCTCTTCACATATGGGTTGAAGACTGTAATGGAATTTATCGCCGGCGACGCGATAAAGATTTCCCCACCCAGAGATATCGGAAATACATAACAAAGTATCGTTGCTTCCCCAATAAGGCTGTGTGATCGAAAAATTTTCTCGGTGCAGATCATATGAGCTTTTGACACTTATTTTTTCATTTTCAAATTCAATTTGATTTGTCACAAGCCGGGCGTGGTCCCAAGGCATGTCGGGATGATCCCACGTAATATATGACAAATACTGCCCCGTTTCGGAAACAGTCAGAAACGCATAAAAATCACTCCCTTCGCCGATCACGGCAATTTTGTCTTCCCCGTCACATGCCGAACCGTCAACGGGAACCGCCACTACCGTATTTACCACGCTTTCTTTTTCGTTCCACAGATGCTTTTCACATACGGCAAAAAGATGTTTTTTATCGCGATGCAACACGGGGCAAGCAAATCTATACTCGCGCAACGAATCAGAGGCCGGAGTAAGAGGCAGCGGATGCGTCCAGTAAATATCGCAACCGGGAAGACTCTCGTAATATTGGCATACGCCGAAACCTTGCCCCACACTTGATAAGGACCTGCCACCCGAAACACAAAAAATATCTACCGCATACAGTCTTTGGTCTATGGCAGAGGAAAAAACCAGTAAGTACTGATTATAATTTTCTCCGGCATATGTGCACTCAAGATAAACGGCCCTTCCTCCGTACTCATGAACCCTCGAGGCAACCGCATAGCCTTCCGGCAAAAGTCCGATTCTCGGAGGCAGCGCTTCATCCGCAAAATCGAAATTGGCGGTGGATAAAAAAATAACATTGTATCTGCCCTGCTTCGCTGCCTCTCTTTCCAACCAGACAAGCGCTCCTTTTGCCGCGCAAGGCTGGGCGGGAGACGCCGTGGCGGCAGTAAGCATTTCGGCAGTAATTAAAAAATCTTCGGGCATAGACATACCATAGCAACTTATCAAGTCCCGCAAAATAGCGATCGTCATTGCGGAAAGCATGAATATTATGAACCTTTTCGCAGCCGACGAAAACCGGATTGGAATTGCTTTGATGCGGTAAAACTATGTGAAACTGTTTTGAAACGGCAGAGGAAAGACACTGGCTGATTTTTTACGGATCTACGACGGATGAGAACAAGACGCCAAACCGGCGATAGGTATATCCCGAAGGTTTTTACAGCAGAAAAAGCAGCGGCTTTTATCTTTCCGCATTTTACATAAAGATAATAATTGTTTACTACTGTAGTTGGCAAAGCCAGTATCACTAATTTTTTACGGGAACAAAGCTGTGACAAAATCAGACACGACAACCGATGCCTGGAAAACAGGGAATGTTGTGTCTATCTCTTTTTCGGCATTTTTTGCCGACTTGGGATATCAGGCGGTTCTTGCCGGTTTTCCTTTACTTCTTGTCATTACCCTCAAACAGCCCTTCTGGGAATACGGCCTTGCCACTGCCATCAGTTATGGCGGTGGGGCTCTTTTTTCCTATTACGGCGCAAAACTGGGAGAAAAGATAGGGCATAAAAAACTGGCCATCATAGGCAATTCGGGGATACCCTTACTCAGTCTTTGCGGACTGCTGGCAAATCCGGCTTGGGCTATAGGATTTTTAGTCGGCGGATGGTGGGCAAGAAATCTGCGCTCTCCTTCCAGAAGAGTAATGCTCACCCAGGCAGTACCCGACAAAACTGCGCGCACAAAAGCTTTCGGATTTCTGCACGGCTTGGACGTAGGAGGAGGGGCTCTGGCCGGTTTGTACGTTGTGATTGCAATCGCATGTCACGTGGCGCTCAAATGGGTTTTTGTTGCCACGATACTCCCTTTGGCTGTCTCTACATATTGTTTGACACGCGTAGATCTCAACGGCGATACAAAATACCTGGCACCACAAAAAAAACCGGAAAACAAATCAGATCTTTTTGGAGGAGCCGCTATCCCCGATCCAAATGACGAAGACGGCCTGTCGAAAGAAAAACTGCTGAAATCGCTCAGCAGCAAACTGATATATTCTTCTCTTTTGTACGGGTTTACTTTCTACAGCACCGGATTTTTGGTTCTCACCACGGCTAAATCCACCGACAGCAAAATAGGGGGAATTGCCGCTTACCTTGTCGTACAGCTCGTTTCGGCGCTAACCGGTTATCTGCTTGCCCCCCGGTTGGCCAAAAACTTGCTTAGACAATTTATTTCACTCGGCAGTTTTGGCTATCTGGCAGGCGGCATGGGGGCCGTGACCGTTGCTTTGAGTTCCATCTACCATCTTGATCTCATTGGCTTCTACCTGGGAGTTACTATCATAGGCTTTGCCTTGGGCATAATTGATACCCTGGAACCGGCGGCAATGTCTCTGGTATCTCAAAAAGACCGAATAGCGAAAGGATTCGGCTCGCTTGCCGCTGCCCGCAGCCTGGGGACATTCAGCGCCAACCTTATCATGGGTTTGTTGTACGGAGTGGGCGTGGGCTACGCATACGGCTATGCCGCTATTTTGGCAGCTAGTGCCGGAGTAGTCGTACTTCTTGCAATACCGGCAACCGTCAGATATGAAAAATTAAATAGCTGAACTTCGGTTATAAAGAGCGACAGGAATGGCGTACCCATTCACGCCCAAAAATAAAAATCCATTGATCCCAATATTTGGGTTACAGACATCACATGCTGTGCGACTAGGGAATACCCGGCAATTGAATAATGGTTATTTCTTGAGCTGGATCGGTTTGCTGCTCCAGAATTAGCAGTTCGTAAACTCTTCTGTCTGCCTCTGTCAAATCTTTTTTTGTGAAAGACCTGGGAAAAAGAGTTTTTGTCAAAACGCAATTCAACTCGCATGAATATATTGTAATTTTTGCCACAAGAAGCAAAAAGGCAATGATCCCTATCACTTGGGCAAAAGCACCATAAGTTTCCGAGGAGTGAATGAGCTCATGCCACAGCAGACTTGTCCCTATCGTTGTGATTATTGTAAACAAAAGACCGGCGGATAGAGAACCGGGCCAATTACTGCCGACAGAGATCCCCTTCGGCTTTTGCAGGCTAAAAATTAAATGATACGCATAAACATTCACAATACAAATCGCCAGCAAAGAAGGTACCGCCAGGAGAACGTGCACTGAAGTTCCGAGCGAGAATGATGCGGCCAAAGAGTTCAATAAAAGAACCGTACCCAAAACAAGGAGCGTCAAGAAGTTGTGATACAGGCGAAATACCAAAGAACCTTTGTACAATCTCGGGATATTCCAAACATGAAAGAAACTCTTTTGCAGAGCTCTGCCAACCCCGAGCGAACCGTAAACCAGAGACACCAAACCTACCATAAGCGCCAAAATGCTTCCCGACAGTCTGCGACTGTTGCCCACTGATACGAATTCCTTGCCGACAACCGGAAAACGCTCCAGTATATTTACCACATGTGTACCGAGTGATTTCTCTCCTATCAGATTGAGCGCCGTCACCACTATCAGCAGCAGGGGATAAAACGACATGAAGCTGTACCAACCAAGCAAAACAACGAATAAATTGCCTTGGTCATCACTAAATTTTTTTATAACGGCAAATATAATTGCAACAAGTCTAAATCTTTTTTGCAATTGTTCAAAATTTTTTAACGTGTCATCGCCAAAACTCATAAACATCATGATACATAATCACGGTTTGAGGTGCAGGTCTGCAAGTAAAACAACGGCAAGCATCAAATATCCGAAATGATAACGCAAGAAGTACGGTTCCACGTAAAATTTTTTTTGTAGCAATACAAAGGATCGTCTCAAAGTGAAGAGGAGTGCCGAGAAAAATATTTACCCATACGGAGCTATTTTCGCGGGATGGCCAGAATAACGGGTATCAGTCTTGTAGTTTTGGCTTGATATTCTTTGTAAGGTGGATAGGCGGTAACGGCCCGCTCCCACCACAAAATACGTTCGTCATCAACCAGTTCTCTTATACTGACAGGGAATTTGGCGGCACCGTCTTGAATTTGCACCTCGTCGGGATAAGCCAATAAGTTGTAGTACCATTCGGGATGGGTCTCGCTGCCGCCTTTTGACGCCACAATTGCATATTGATTGTTATACTCGACACGCATTACGGGAGCTTTCCTTATTTTTTGGGATTTGCGTCCCCTCATGGTAACGATAATGACAGGCAGGCCGGTATCTCGTAAAGTAGTTCCTTCTTCCCCGTCTGAAGTCTCATACTTATCTACCTGTTCACGAACCCAATCGTATGCGCTCGGTATGTATTCATTATCACTTCTCATAGACAATACACTACTATGCCATCACCATTCGCGCCATTGCGGACCACACGCCAAAGCGGATTGCGACAAATGATGCTCCGAGCCCTCTTGGATTTAGCGCCGAAAAACTTTTGTGATTACTGCGGCAATCACCAGGCTCGGCTCGGTGATTGAGAGTTACTCCTCTTTCAATTCTGCAAATTTTGCCGCCATGGTTGGATTGCTTTTGGTAAGTTTTTTGATTGTCAAATCACCGGCCTTGTTATTGGCAAGCCGCAAGTTGTTTTCTGATCCAAGCAGAGCATCTTTTGTCTTTTGCAAATGATCGATGGTCTTATCTATTTCCTCAATTGCCGTCTTAAATTTTCTCGAAGCCAAATCAAAATTTCTGGCAAAACCGTTTTTAAATTCTTCAAGTTCTTGCTCAAAATTTATGATGTCAAGATTTTGTTCTCTGGCTTTGACAAGTTCGGCTCGATAGGCAAGTGTATTTTTTGCGGCATCACGCAAAATAGTTATAATCGTAATCAAAAACTGCGGACGTATAACATACATCTTTTTATATCGGTACGAAACATCGACGATACCGGTATTGTAAAATTCGTTATCCGGCTCGAGAAGTGAAACAAGCACGGCATACTCACAACCTTTTTCATTGCGGTCCTTATCTAGTTCTTTAAAAAAATCTTCATTTTTTTTCTTTGTCGACGTTGTGTCAATTTCGTTCTTCATCTCAAACATGATCGAAATGAATTCGGTACCTGACTCGTCAAAGTCGCGAAAAACATAGTCGCCTTTACTACCGGTTCGGACATCTGTATCTTTTTCAAAGTATGCCGAGGGGAATGCCGTGGCACGAAGTCGGTTGAACTCTATTTCGCAATGCTGTTCGAGTGTCTCGCCGACCATCTTGGTCGATAATTTTGCCTTCATCTCCTTGAGACGCTCTATCGTTTCCTCTCTGTCACGCAATTGGATTTCATAATTTTCTTTGAGGGACTTCTCCGCCAATTGTTTTTCCAGCTTCACTTGCTCAAGATAGCTCTTTAGTTCATCGCGTTGCTTTTCGACTGCGGCAAGTGCTTCTTGAATCGCGAGTTGCTTTGTCAGCTCACCTGCGGCAAGTAAACCGTTCAGGCTCGCAATCTCGGCATCCTTACTGGTCAGGTCTTCCTTAAGCACAGCGGTTACTTTGGCTTTAGCGAGATCAACGGCTGTATCTTTAGCCTCTTCGCTTGCTTTTAGCTGCTGCCGCAGGCGCTGTATCTCGGCTTCTTTTTTAGCGACCTCTTTTTCAAAGCTACCGGCCGTTGTCGCTTCAGCAAGCTGAATTGCCGTTTGTTTTTCCTTCTCTGCAAGTTCGAGTTGTTGGTGCAATGCTTCTTCAAATTCGCGATCACGAATCTGCTTAACAATATCTGCATAGCCCGCTTCGTCGACTTTAAATGCTTTTTGACAATGTGGACAAATAATTTCGTGCATAAAAGCCATCCTCTTTGCAGTTTCCGTATTCGGTCTAAAGCGCTTCATAGCGATTTCCCGGTAAAGCTGGCCACCAATCTTCAAAATGACCATGTCAGTGAAATTGTGAGTACCAAACCACAAATGCAATGCTGATCGTCATTACACTCACACCATATAATCTCAGGAAATTCTACACAAGGCAAGTATCAGTGCGTCATTGGTTTACGATAAGGTTTTGAAGTTTTTTGTTGCCTCAAAGGACTCTGTATACTCCTCAAACTTAGGTATGAGATTTGTACACTCATGTCAAATAAGGCATGACGATATATAAATACTTTGTCCCAAAAAAGAATAGGACCGAATGCGAATAATAGCGAGATGTCAAGAGACGACCCCGAAGCGTCGGAGTTGCATAAAAACGCTCCGACGGCCGTGATATGTAATAAGGCGAAACCATTTTCCCAGTTCAACGGCTTGCCAGTCCAACTTTCTCGCCGAACACCGTGGTTCGTCGCATACTGTTGACCGACAGATCGATCATCGTTATGATGTTTTTCTGATAACTCACCGAATGGAAGTTCCCATCACAACTCTCCCCGCCATCACAACCTCGGCTCAAGCGTGTAACTCATGCATGACTCCAGCCGCCTAATCGGCAATTTTATGTTCTGGTCGCCCTTGAAGATGCGAGTTTGACCGGGAGCGTTTCTCGGCTCTTGTCAACACCCGCGTATAACCTGTGCGCGGTGAGGCTCGGGTGCCATAGGAACGTGATCGGTTGAGACAGCCCTCAGATCGGGGGTGTCGACGTTCGAAGGTCTTCGTGCTGACCGGCGCGAGGATTGTCAACAGCTAAACGCACGCAGCACATTGATGAGTGCGCCCTCCCCACGCTTTCTTGCACGCGCCGTCGTGAGAGCATGAGATCCGTAGTAACGAACGTGGCTATTCGAGACGCTGACTCAGACAGGCAAGCAACACCGACTCGCGTCCCGCCACTTTCTGCCATACATAACCCCGTAATCAGCGATAAGTTGTCTCGACTCAAGAAACCCGCTGATCGGCGGCGGCAACCAGGGCGGCAACAATCTCGGGGTAAAGCTGCAGCAATTTGCGGTGCACCAGGATACCCATGAGCGTCTTATCCCAGGATGCCGTCCAGCGGATCAAGGTGCCGCCGGAAGAAACTGGCGTCAGGGTTACTTCCGCTCGATAGTTCTTAACTGGGAGGCCGCTAACAACCTTGTAGGAAAGACTTCTGTGGGTGTTGACCCCCAGGATCTGCTCAACGCTTGTCGTGCGGCGACCATAGCGAAACCACTGAACCGAGCCCTCCTGAGACGGACCGACAGAGGGTGGGCGATAGCCCCCGTCATTCCAAGGACCCCACTGAGAATAGCTATTCGCGTCGGCCACGAGCGACCAAACAACCTCAGGCTGAGCACGTGTCGTTCCTTCGGCTTGTACAGACAGCTGACTCATTGGACGTTCCTCCTTTGTATACCATGCGGTATGTGTGCCGTCAGTACCCATGGTACGGTTTGCTGCGCCAACACGCAAGTAGAAAACTGCTTGTTCCGCACCGGCGTTCAACACGCCTTGACTCAGGAGCCCAGGAACTGAGCTTACCTGAGATCACGCGGAGATCTGGAGAAGCCACTTCATACTCATCCGCCACTCTGGGTCACGGAGTACCCATGCGCATATCTGCAGGTCCTCCCTCGTCCGATTCTCTGAGAAAAGGGGGGCTTCAATTGAGTGTAAGTCAGCCCGCCGCCTTCATCTTCTCGTGGGTCACTCTCCCCAAATACAAGACAGCGGCCTGTTCCGAGTCGGTGGCATGATGTCGATGCAACTTACCGCCGAAAGCGGCCTTCCCGGCAACCCAGCCGATAATTCCGGCCAAACGGACCAAAGCCGACATCTCGCGCCGTGACAGATATGGTGGGCGCTGAGGGACTTGAACCCCCGACCTGCTCGTTGTAAGCGAGCTGCTCTGGCCACCTGAGCTAAGCGCCCCTAAAGTAAGTTTCATAATAGCTTAAATGAAAGCTCAGAAAAGAGAAAAACTAACTGAGCCCCACCAAAGGATAAATCACCACACCCGGACCGCAACCGGGAAAACCTACGTTCAGATTGTCAACCCCTCCTATGTTGGGAAATCCTATTGACATTGAGCCCACGATTGAACAGCCGACCCCGTCCACGGGAACCGAATAATATTTAATATAGAAAACAGCCCTTTGTCCGGAAACAAGAGACACCGGTTTATAAGAAGATCCGGACTGTGTGATTTTCAAAGATACGGGTTGAGTGCTCCCGCTGCTGCCTGATTTGACCGGCAGAAAAGAAACGCTGGGGTAACCTGATATGTCGCATTTGGCGCTGCCTATATACTGCACGACGACCGCCAGTTCCGTAGAGCCGGCCGATACCACCGACAAGGCCTGATCCTCGGCAAGGCGCAAGTCGGAAGCAGTACATTGAGTCGATGAACCGGACGTGGTTGTGGTGCCTGACGGCTTGGTAGTGCTCGATCTGGCCGGTGTTGTGGTTGTGGAAGAATGCCCATTCGCTTTGCTGAGCGCAGAAGTCGTGGAATTGCCGCAGGCGGCAAAAATTACGGAACAGGCTAACAGCGGAATAGCGACTTTTGACAATAAAACAGACTTTTTCAAATTAAAATTTTTACGTGGCGACTCGTCTCCCATAAATTGAACTATAGCACGGCGGCAAAACTTTAGATAACAAGGCGCATTTAGCTTTTATTGCTATTTGGCAAACAACCGGCTCAATATTTTTTTGTTTACAAAAAGTCCTCTTCCTGTATCAACCTGTCGGAAGCCGTTCCGTGAGAAGCGACGAGCGGAGAATGGCTGAGAACGAACAAGGAAGCAAACATTACGGCAAGGGCAATGACTTCCGCCGCCAGTCTCGGTCCCGATCTGTCTAAATGATTGCCGAACAGATAAACGCCCATGACAATGCTGGCCAGAGGATTCGATATAAGAAGTGCCGACTGGGAAGCCGCCACCGGACCGGCGTTCAAAGCATGCTGACTTAATATCAAACCGACCATGCCGGCAATAGCCACTCCGTATCCCTCCCAGTTGGAAAGCACGTAAACGATTCCGTGCGGCCACTGCTCGGCGACCTGCTTTATGAAAGCGGCGGTAACGGCAAAGGCCGTCCCGCCTGCCACCCCGAAGCTTGCCGCTTTGAAACTTCTGCTGCCCTTAGTGGTAAACCATAAAGACAGCAGGATAACACCCAATCCTCCTCCGATGACTGCCATCCAATCATCCAGATCCGGATGTAAGTTCCCTCTTTGCCCAAAACTAAAACCCAGGAACAAACCGAGACCGAGTATCACGCCGAAAACACTGAAAATCTCTTGCCTGCCGATTTGGTGGTCAAACCAAAAGCCGAGGATGATTACAATAAACAGCAATTCTGTCACCATAACCGGCTGTACCGTGGTCAGATTGCCAAATGCCAATGCAATGGCCTGCAAAAGAAAACTGGCTGTCATGAGCCCCAGACCGGCAAACCATACGGGACTTTTTAAAAGATTTTTGAATTTGAAGCCGACTCTGTCGGAGTCTTTATATTCGGAATCGACACTGCCCGACGTTTCCACACCGATGCGCTGCATAACCGTAGCCAAAGCGTTTGACATTGCCGCCAAAAGGGCGAAAATAATAGCCACCTAAAAGTTATACATTCTTAAAATTAGCTGTGTGTAGTTTTTTACCTTTTATATACTAAGAACTTTCCAACTTTTGCGATGTATCGGAGACAGCCCGATTCTTTCCACAACCTGCCTGTGCCGTAAAGAAGGATACCCTTTATTGGAACAAAACCCATATTGGGGAAATTCTTTGTCGTAAGCAGTCATAAGAGCGTCACGTGTTACTTTTGCAATCACGGAAGCGGAAGCTATCAAGAGTGATCTCGAATCCCCTTTGACGATATTTATTACGTTTTTAAATTCGGTAAAGTTAAACTTTCCGTCTAAAAGTATCATGTCAGGCACGATACCGGCTGATTTAACCGCTCTTTCTGCGGCAAGAGCCTGAGCTTTTGTCATTCCCAACTCGTCACATTCCGTGTTGTCCGCAAAACCTATTCCAAAACCGAGACAGAACTGCTCTATTTTCGGAAGCAGTTTCTCTCTTGCCAAAGGGGACAAAAGCTTGGAATCTCTGATACCCTCCGGGAATCGACAAATATCGACAGAAGTTGCCATCACCACACCGACACCGACCGGACCGGCCCACGACCCGCGCCCCACTTCATCTATTCCAGCCAGCACGCTTATGCCTTTCTCAAAAAGATTTTCTTCAATCTCATACACGGCAAGAATTCTTTCAATTGTTTTCAAATACCAGTTCGCTCAATCGTATGCTTTAGTATTTGTATTCGCTTTTAATTTCTCGGCGCATCAGGGACAGGATGGCCTCTTCCATAGGTATATCGTCAAAAAGAATGGCTTTTACCTGTTCTGCCACGGGCATCTCAACTCGGTGAAGCGCCGCCAGCTCAAGAAGAGGTTTCGCCGTTGTGATACCTTCCGCAACCATTTTCATCCCTTCCTGAAGTGCGGCAAGTTGAGCACCTTGACCCAAAGCAAAGCCCACTTGCCTGTTGCGGCTTTTTTCACTCATGCAAGTTGCCAACAAGTCGCCCAGTCCGGCCAAACCAGAAAACGTTTCGGCATTTCCCCCCATAGCCACACCCAATCTGGAGAGCTCAGCTAAAGATCTTGTGACCAGGGCAGCTTGGGTATTGGCCCCGAAACCCAGCCCAGCAACAATACCGGAGGCTATTGCCAAAACGTTTTTAGCCGCTCCCGCTATTTCACATCCAGTAACGTCATTGTTGCGATACAGCCGCCAATGGTCACATAAAAACAGCTCTTGAATTACTTTGGCTGTTTGCTCATCATCAAATGCCACGACCGAGGCCGAAGGCTGCTTTCCCAAAACTTCTTGAGCCAGGTTTGGACCGGTCAGTATGCCTATGGGCAACTCCGGATATTTTTGCCGGAAGATTTCCGTGACGCGCATACTGTGTAAGGGTTCCAAACCCTTCACAAGGGACAAAACGACGGCACTTTGCTTGGGAATAAACTTCTGAGAATTGAAAAAGTCACTTATCCACTTTGCAGGAATGGCAATTATCAAAATATCGGCTTCGCCGGACGCTTCTTCCAGGTCATCCGTAGCCGATAAATTTTTTGAAAGCATATAAGAGCCAAGATAAGCTGGATTGGTATGGAATTGATTAATACTTTCCGCGACACTTTGCGTTCGTGCCCAAATCACAGTTTCTACTTTATCGGCAAGCAAGGTCGCCACCACACTGCCCCAGGAACCGGCGCCTACGACTGCCACTTTCAGCTTTTTATCACTCAAATTTTATATTCCCCGCGAAAAGATAATAGTTTGTGAAATATTAGTAGTGAATTATAGCCTCTGGAACTCAGCCGACCGGAATTTGGATGTCAAGCTATGGGAAAATCCGGATAAAGTGTTGATCGTATTTCATCGGAGCAACAGTACGGCATTCTCATGGATTCGAATAGAACCGACTATTTCCAAAACAAGAGTCGTTCTTTTCTCCCTCGCTTTTCTGATTACACTCATTGCCAATATACCCGGTCTGCTCAAGTGAAGAGTGACGTTTTTTATCTGACCGCTTTTCAGACGAAAGGCCCCGTGAGTCAGCAGTACAAACTTTTCCTTGCCTGCGATCATGACGTGTTGCCACACCAAGGCTTTTTCATTACAGACAAATTTTGCTTCACAGCCGACACGCAGGACAAGGATTTTCTTCTTTGCCGCCGGTACCACAAAACGCGACACCACATTTAAGTGCGGGTAATAAAAGGATACTTGGTTGGCTTCCGACTTAATCATTGTGACTATAAATTGAGACGGCTTGATCCTGATATGGTGCTTGACGTCATAGGAAAAAATACTTTTGCCCAACTTTGTTGTCTTGTAGTAGATAACCTTTTGCTTTCCGGCCAACAGCCGGAATCCGCCTCTCGCCACCTGCACTTTCCGCATGCGCTTTTGCACTCTGCCGACGACCAAAACGGTTACCTTTCCGACACAGGCCGAGAGACCCTGACATTTCATGCTCACACCCAACTTGGCACCCTGTCCAAGCAAAGAGACCGACTTGGAAACCGTTACCTTGGATCCCAGACTCCCGAGACTGCCGGAACCGGTAGAAGAGGTACCGGAACTGCCTAATAAAGCGGATCCGTCAGCCGGAACCCCCATAAATACTCCGTCAACCAGTTCCGAAACGTCTGGTATCGAAGAAGAGCTCGCATTGACGTCATAACAACCGCCACCCAGTGCAGTGACGTTGGTGGGAGTTTCCAATGTATGAGTATTTTGATCCCACCAACCGACGGATCCGCCGGCGGGGATACCGCAAATTTTAACGACTACATTTTTAAAAGTTTCCTGGCTCGACAGGGAAGTACCAAAAAAACTGCTTCCCGATATATTGGGTAACTGAGGCAAAGGGGAACCCGAATACTTGAAGGCCGAAACACTGCCTGTCCCGCTGGATGCGGTGACAGAAATTGAACTTGTCCCTGACACAGCCGTGCCGACGGTGATGCTTTGAGCGGTCGAAGTGGCTACGCCGCTCCAAGTGGCTCCGGACGAAGGAGTGACAGAAACCACCACATAATTATTGGATACAGCAACCGAAGAAGTGCCCGCTGCATTCACAGCCGATACAGACAGCTGATAAGTATCGCCGGGAGTAAGAGAGGTTGCATCATAAGATGTTGTGTAGTCCCGCACAGTGGAGCTGGTAGTATCCGAACTTATGTTCTTCAGGGAAACCAGGTAATAACTTACCGCCAAGCCACCGTTTTGCAGTGGCGGACTCCAGGTAAAGTCCAACGTATCAGAACCTTCCGTTGCGTTGATATCCGTCGGCGCGCCGGGTGATGTACCGTCAGTGACTTGGAAAGATTGTTGAACCTGAGAAGCGGCAATCCAGTCTGTATTGCCGGCCTGATTAGCATTTATCACACAGGTGCCGGAGGCCAAAAACAATACCGCTCCGCTTGCTATCGAACACGCCCCCGATGTGGAAGACGAACCTATGCTAAAGACAACACCGAGACCCGACGTTGCCGAAGCGGTGGGCGTGTAGCCCGCTCCCCCGACAACTACACTTCCCGAAGGTGAGGACGTAAAAGAAATTGTTTGTGCTTCCTGGTCTATGGTCACCAGCTGCTGAACTTGTGCTGCCACCGAATAATCGGCGCTTCCCGCCTGGTTGGCGTCTATTATACAGGTGCCGCCGGATGTAAAGGATACGACTCCTCCAGAAATGGAACAGACAGAAGAAGATGTTATGTCGATGCTAAAGGTAACGCTGAGACCGGACGTTGCCGTGGCTGCCGGTGTGTAGCTGGTTGTGCTTCCGTATGTCTCAGAAGGAACGGAGGAGGTGAAGGAAATGCTCTGTGACGCAGAAGAGACTACGACAGATTGCTGGACCTCGGGTGCCACCAAGTAATCAGTATTTCCCGCCTGGTTGGCGTCTATTATACAGGTGCCGCCGGATGTAAAGGATACGACTCCTCCAGAAATGGAACAGACAGAAGAAGATGTTATGTCGATGCTAAAGGTAACGCTGAGACCGGACGTTGCCGTGGCTGCGGGTGTGTAATTCGTCGTGCTGCCATACGCCTCAGAAGGAACGGAGGAGGTAAAAGAAATGCTTTGTGACTCTTTCCCCACAGTGATAATTTGTTGCACTTGGAGAGCGGCCGAATACGTCCCGTTACCCGCCTGATTGGCATCTATTATACAGGTGCCGGGGGTAGCCGAAGAAAACGATACGACTCCGCTTGCTATCGTACATCCGGAGGTCGAAGAAGAATCGATGCTAAAGGTAACGCTGAGACCGGACGTTGCCGTGGCTGCCGGTGTGTAGCTGGTTGTGCTTCCGTATGTCTCAGAAGGAACGGAGGAGGTGAAGGAAATTGTCTGTGAC
>JAKABW010000031.1 GCA_021796535.1 Actinomycetes bacterium
CGGGGGCAAGTGTGTCCACAACGATTAACACAAATATTTTTCATCTCATCCGGACCACCGACCTTGGGGGTACGTGTGGGTAATTGTAAGGATAAGGCTTATGCCCACCCTACCTGGATCCGCATCTGGCGTAGGGTGGGTACGGGATTGCCGTGCCCACCATTCCCTGAGACCGGGATTTTCAGGTTCTTTGCAGCTCTGTTCCCAATCGCGCAGAGTGCCCAGTGGAATGTGAAAGCGCGCAGCAAACTCTTCCTGGCTCAGGCCAAGCGCACGCCGAATGACTTTGACCTGCGGAGTACGTTTCATGCGTCCTATGTTCTCCGGCGAGACGGGTTGAGCGTCCGAATCTGCCAAAGCGGCAGCATGGCGTTGCTGATCGGTCATAGCATCAAATCGTTTCCAGTCATGGTCTGGAATTTTCTTCGTGGTATTTGCGTTTTTCATAGGGTACGGATTTCTATCCCGAATCGAAGCTCTCCCGCCAGTTTGTTATTAAGCTCCGACAGACAGTCAGATCATTTTGTGGTAAAAAGCGTCATTCCCATTTGCAAACAAGATGGAATCGGATTCGAAGGCGCCACAAAGGGTTGAGTCTGTTTCGGGGCTTTGGGCACATGGAGGGGTTGTGAACGGCTTCAACGACAAAGTCAGTTTCATCTGGTCGGTGGCGGATCTTCTCCGGGGACCGTAACGGCCCAACCAATATAAAGACGTCATGCTGCCCTTGACCGTCCTTCGGCGGCTGGACTGCGTACTGGAGCCGACGAAAGACGCGGTCCTGAATAGGCTCAAGGAGCTTGAGAATGGCGTGACAAAGAATATCGAGCCATTTCTCAATAAGGTCGCCGGGCAGGATTTCCACAACTCGAGCCGGTTTACGTTCGATAAGCTCAAGGGCGATCCGAACAATATCGACGCAAACCTGATTCAATACATAAAAGGCTTTTCGATCCGCGCTCGCGAAATCATCGATCATTTCGGATTCGAGCAGCACATCGATAAACTCGATAAATCGGACCGCCTTTTTCTTGTCATCTCGAAGTTCTGCGAGATCGACCTGCACCCGGATACAGTCTCCAATATCGAAATGGGCTATATTTTTGAAGACCTTATCAGGCGATTCAATGAAGCCAGCAATGAAGAGGCAGGCGACCACTTCACGCCCCGCGAAGTTATCCGCCTCATGGTCGATCTTTTATTCGCGCCGGACAGCGATGTTTTGACAACGAAAGGGATAATAAAGACCATATACGACCCGGCATGCGGGACCGGCGGGATGTTCTCCGTTTCCGAAGAATACAAACCCGGATGCACGACTCGCGGTATTCGGGCAGGACTATAATGACCAGGCGTATGCGATCTGCGGTTCGGACATGATGATAAAGGGACAGAGCCTCGATACCATCCGGTTCGGGGATAGTTTCACCGAAGACCATTTCCCGGATAAAAAGTTCGATTACATGCTCGCAAATGCGCCATTCGGGGTCGAGTGGAAGCCTCAAGAGAGGCAAATCCGGAAAGAGCATGAAGAGCAGGGATTTGGCGGACGATTCGGAGCGGGGTTGCCGCGAATAAATGACGGCTCATTTTTGTTCCTGCAGCACATGATAAGCAAAATGAAAGACCCGAAGGAAGGAGGGACTCGCCTGGCCATCGTCTTTAACGGCTCGCCGCTCTTTACAGGGGCTGCGGGTTCGGGTGAAAGCGAGATCCGCAGGTGGATCATCGAAAACGACCGGCTGGAGGCGATTGTGGCCCTTCCCGACCAGCTTTTCTATAATACCGGCATTTCGACCTATATATGGATCGTTACGAACCGGAAAGAGAAAGACAGAAAAGGGAAAATCCAGCTTATCGATGCGACCTCCTTTTTCAAGAAAATGCGAAAGAGCCTGGGAAATAAGCGTAATGAAGTTTGCGACCCCCAGCGCGAAGATATTGCGCGGCTATACGGGGATTTCACGGCGGGAGAGTGTGTACGCATATTTGCTAATGAGGATTTCGGCTACCGCCGTATTACCGTCGAGAGGCCTCTGCGTCTTAATTTCGCGGTAACCGAGGGTCGGCTTGACAAGGTATGCGAGGCAGGCGCATTTGTCGCGCTCGCCGAAAGCAAAAAACGGAAAAATAAGGATGCCGCCGCCGCGGAGATCATGGCGGGGGAACGGATGCAGGATGCGATCCTGGAAGCTCTTCTGCCCCTCCACAAAGCCGGTGTGGTTAAAAATAGAGATAAGTTTAGCCAGATGATGAAAACGGTGTTCAAAAAGGTTGGACTTACACTACCCCCACCACTTTTTAAAGCCGTCATGATGGCTTTATCCGAACGGACGACGCGGCTGATGTTTGCACGGACAGCAAGGGCGACCCCGAACCCGATACGGAGCTGCGCGATTACGAGAATGTTCCGCTAAGGGAGGATATCTCCGCCTATATGGCCAGCGAAGTTCTGCCTCATGTGCCGGATGCCTGGATCGACGAATCGAAGACCAAGGTCGGCTACGAAATCAACTTCAACCGATATTTTTATAAATACACGCCTGCCCGCCCACTGGAGGAAATTGAAGCCGATTTAAAGTCAATCGAGAGAGAGATTGGGGAACTGTTGTCGGAGGTGACCGGATGAATCCTTACGTCCCGGAAAAACTCCCGCTTATGTCGATCAGATGGGAAGACACATACCGTGAAAGGAACCGTTCAGTTTACTACGAGAGGCTTAAAGCCATTTCGAGCGACGGTGACTGGAATGGGTGGATACGGTTTTTTCTTTCGGCGGTCATTGAGCAGGCGGTTGAAAATTCTCAAAAAACAAGAGCGATCCTGGACCTTTACGACAGGATGAAGAAAACTGTTCCGGATATAACCCGCTCTCAGTATGCAATCCGTGTGATTGACTCCATGTTCGATCAGCCCGTTTTCAATACCACCGATTTCATCAAATTTTCCGGAATCCCCAGGGACTCCGGGTTCCGGATTTTGAATGCTCTCAGGGAGAAAGAAATCCTTGTCGCACTTCGTGCAGGCAGGGGCCGTCAAGCGGCGGTTTTGTGCTTCCCGGAGCTTCTTCGGATTACGGAGGAAAGTAGAGTTGCATAAATGCGAGCCAAATTATTTTGTGTTGCATGGAATAAGAATTGTGCAACACAAATGAGTTTGAGTGGATTGGATGCGATGCAAAATACTCGCTCGACGTAGTGCCCGGTCGAAATCGTGGCTGCCCCCCGGCAGATCGAAAAGGAGGGAGCGGGGATGTTGACGGAGGTAGCGGGATGAGTTGGAAGGAGTATCCTGAATACAAGCCCACTGGAATGGCTTTGGTCAAGTCCGTGCCAAGCCACTGGAAGATACTAAAATTAAAATATCTGTCGAGGACTCAGTTCAGCAATGTAGATAAGAATTCGAACAAAGATGAGGTTCAGGTGAGGCTTTGTAGAAATGCGGGAGGAGTTCCGGGGAGTCTTGGTAGCGTACAGGAACCTGTATTCCTTTTTGTCGCAAGTGATTCCGTTTCAGGACTCGGACCTTGAAAAACTTTACACCTATGTCCGATTTCTGCTCTCAAAACTCCCGGAGCGGGAGCATGGGCCAATTTATCACTTCGACGACGAGGTTGCCCTGAAATACTACCGGCTCGAAAAAACATCCGATGATGTCCCGATATTGATGGAGTCGGGGCAAGGGTATGTAATTTCCGGTCCTGTCGAAGTAGGAACCGGAATCGAAAATGATGAAAAGGTCGAGCTGTCTAAGGTCATTGATATTTTAAACGAGCGGTTTGGAACCCAATTTAAGGATTCGGATCAGTTCTTTTTCGACTCGATCAAAGCGGATGCCGTGTCCGACCCGGCGCTTCGCCAGGCAGCGATGGCAAATACAATGGAAAATTTCGGATATGTTTTCCGCGAGACATTGAGGGATCTCTTTATAGAGCGGACGGACAAAAACGAGCAAATAACCGCCCGCTTTTTCGACGAGCCGGATTTTCAGGACGCTGTAGGCAAGTCGTTATTAGAGAGCGTTTACGAACAGATACGGGCGGAAGAGACGGCGGAGACGTAAGCGTCGGTCCACCTGATGACCGGATCTGGAGGGACAATTGGATGTATGATGAAAATGGGTTCGATTTGGAGGCTGATTGGTCAGTTACCTGGAAGACGCTTCCCCGACGGACGAGGGGTTGACGCTACCTGATTTGACGGCGATCCCGTTGGACCGATCCGAAGTCCCATTCATTTTTCCGATCTCCAGCTCCGGAAATCCTACATTTCTAAAGATGATGGATCTACGAGGGACTGGAACGCTTCATGGCTTTTCGAACACGGGGTTTTGATGGCCCACTTTACGTGCATCAAAAAATCCTGTATACCTCCCCCTCGTTCCTGTTCATCGCCGTCTGCACTGGGCAGATACACTGTGAAAAACTATTGCATTCCTTTCCTGAACTATTAAAATTCCGGCACTTTAAACAATGAAGTTTCGATTTATGCTTGCAACAAGAGGATCATCAATGACCAAAAAACTTATTGAAATCGCATCAGAAATCGTCAATACCCAAGCATCGTAAGCGATCGGGGAACCCCACCTTGTAGGAGTCTAATAGGTCTGCGATGATCCCCTGAAAACGGATAGGAGGTCAGTCATGAAGAATCAGCTAAGT
>JAKABW010000011.1 GCA_021796535.1 Actinomycetes bacterium
AAACATTGACTTTATTTACTCTTTTCCGTAAGCGTCATCATGTTTAAACCAAAACAGTGACACAGCAATGCTGTATCCGTATAGGTTTTTCTTGATTCTGATTACAGAAAGCGACCGAATGCTTCGATATACCGAGCCCCCCTCGAGATACCCAAGAGATAATAAAAATATATTTATTATCGGTTATCAGCCGTCAAAGCGCTGAATCATTTCGACAGCACTCCCCTCCTTTGCATTTCCCCCAGCGCTCAACTTATCTATTGCACTAAGTACATAATAAGGAACCAAAAGAGGCCTGTCAATAAAAAATATACCTTTTGAACAGGTATTACTGTCAGTGAGAAATAATATCACTCTTAGTAATTGGCAATTACTCTGAGTGCTATTCTTCTTACTTTTAGATGTAAAATATGGTTTTGTGGGACTTGTGATCCCCTTATTCGGCATATTACAACCCGAACATCTCAATACGTTTCGTAAGGAAACGATGCAAAGAGTGAGGATAGGCTGTTTAGCAATCATAATTTTACTATGACTAACAGACAGAAATGCGCAATGCTCCAAACATGTCCACCGGACTGCCCAATGGGTAACAGCCAATTGAATAGTGCCTATATTTGTCATTTACAAATATAGGCACTATTCAATTGTACTTTTATTAGCAGCAATATGCAGATTTATGATGAAAACGAAATATCTGTCAGCGGAGCAAGAGTTTCCAGCTTTGCTGACTTAATCGATGCATCTCCTGAAGCTCCGGCAAAACTGACGCTGAAAGGGCCGTCTGTTACTGTGGCAGACTTAATAAACTTCCAATTGCTGTGCTGTAATTCCAATAAGACTTCACTGCCCGACTTTGACTTCGCACAAACGGTGCAGGCAAAACTGGCCGTTCCGACAACATACCAATTCGAGTCAGCAGAAAACATGGTTTGGATTGTCAGACCGCTTAGATTTCCCAAAAGAGTTTTGATTTTACCTGTCTTGACATTAATTACCTCAACCTTTTGATTTACGCCTTTCCCAAACAATATTCCTACAAACATTGTATTTGGCTGGCTGACATCATATTGAGGAGCCTCACTCAGTACGCCCAGAGGCTGAACAACGCCGTCGGTCTTCAATAAAAGTAGCGCGTATTTTCCCGAAGGCGCTCCAGAGGAATTCTTCAGAGGAACCGACTCAAGCACACCCACTTCTGATACGCCCAAAATTTTAGCTTTGTCTTTGAGGGTGGCAGCAAGTACTTCATTACTTGCACCGGGAACTGTCTTTGGATATGCAGAGAGAGGAACTTTAATGGGGATTTGGTCACCCGGCGGGAGCAATACCAAATGTGATACCAAACCGTTTGACTTAGATATTTCACCCACAAATACATCCCCGGCAAATCCGGGAATGCCGCACTGTAGTGCTCCGCAACGGATTTGCTGCAAGTGCCTCGTTTCGGAATCATAGACCCATGTCACATTGCCGGGACCGGAAGGACGCGGAGTAAGAAAAGTGGCATAATGACCGGATGCAGAAACCGATACGTCGCTTGGTACAGGAACGGCATACGTCGGAAAGTTTACCTGGGTAGGTTGTGTCACTCCTCCGGCCACTATGAATACGGATCCCGAGCTCACCCATGCCATCGAAACTGCCCGTTCAGCCGGCGACAAAGAACTGCTGCCGCCGCTGCTGCAAGAAGTTGCCACCAATGACATCACTGAAATTAAAACTGATACTTTTACAGCTTGCAAAACGCCCCGGAATCCGGTTTGCACCTTACGGTTACTGATACGTTTAAACAGATTGATTTTAGCTATCCGCTGCATATTTTTTCCCATAACATCGGCATATGTAGACATATTTTTAATGATCCCCCGGCTGAAACAAACAAAGTTCATTTTCCACCATACCGCGTTGAGACTTGCTTTAACTACAATTTCAGGCAATAAATTCCGATAAAGATTTTTTTCATCCAAAGTACTTTAAACAATACGGACTGAGATCCGAGAAAGGTTTTTTTATACAAAGAAGCGCCTGATGAGATAGATAAGCATTTCAATGTATAAATAATACTTATAAAGACATACAAGCCGATTTGTATAAACAATAAAGAAAAGCACCGGACTGCAAATTTTTATACTTGAAAAATAGCCGCAAGAGGAATTTTAGTAACCCAAAGATTTGTCCGGATACAATTGAAATTTTATGCAAAATGCAATACAGCCCAAGAGGAATTCCTCTTGGGCTGTATTGCATTTAAGGCATCTGCTATAGATAAATACCTACAACATCGGTTCCTATAAAACTAGCCAACCGGCTTGAGGTGAAGTATAACGACCTCGTTGGTTGGTGCGTTCGGAGAACCCGACTCATATGTGTTCTTAGAGGTCGGCCAGTTGGTGTAGTTGGTGGAGTTGGCTTCCATGAAAGCAGCACCGTAAACGGTCGGGATAACCGGGTAGTAGCTTGCCACAAACTTCTCAACAGGAAGAAGAGCTTTTGCTTCACCGGCTACTGTGGACTGTCCGGCTACGCTGGCCAGCATCTTGTTGACTTTCGGGTTGGCCAAACGCTCAAAGTTACCGGCGGAAGAACTCACCGAAGAACCCAACCAGTTTTCGTACAGGTTGTAGGGGTTGATGGATGTCAGTGACCAGTGCTGTGTAAGCTGGAAACCACCATCGGCGATGTCGGCATACCAACCGTTGTCAGAGTCTCCGACCAGCTTGGCGTTAAAGCCCACGGCACGCAGTTCCTTGACAGCCAATCCGTCGTCTGAGTAGTAGTCAGAGTAGTTGGATGGGTCTGAGATCTGCAGTGTCAGTTCTTTGCCCTTCTTGTTGTAGAAGAAGTGACCTTTCATGTGCCAACCGGCCTTTTCCAGTACTTTTCTGGCGGCAGCGATGTTGGGAGTGACGTTTTCAGTCAACTTCTTGGCCGCCGGCGTCAGGTACTGGGTGAATGCAGGAAGTGTAAGACCACCGGCGTTGGTGACGGGAGCTTCAAGACCTGACTCACCGATTCTGCCGATGAGTGTTCTGTTGATACCAAGGCTGATGGCATGACGTACAGCCACCTGGTTTGTCGGGAACTTGTGCAGGTTCGGGAAGAAGGCGTTGGTGTTGACCGGAGCAAAGTAGAGAATGTGGTTCTTGCCCTTACCGAATGTCGTCTGGATACCAGGTATGAAGTTTCCTTCCCAAGTAGCGGTACCGTTCAACAGAGCGTCTTCTGCGGCTGAGCTGGAAGCGTAGGTCGGGAAAATAACTTCCGGTACGCTGTTTGCTTGCCAGTAGCCCGGGTTGGCTTTCAGTGTAATTCCTGATGTGTTGTATGAGGAAAACATGAAAGGTCCTGTTCCGACAGGATTGGCATCCGTGAAGGTGGCGGGGTCAGCGATTGTAGACCAGATTGCTTTTGGAACTATGTAAACACTGGCAATTGCCTGCAGGTTGTCGTACTGAGGAGAAGAGAAGCTAAGCGTTACAGAGTTGCCGGACTGGGATACGCCCGTCAAAGGAAGACCCGAAGTGTTCAGGGTTGCGTCCGACTTGAGCAAGCCATAGGTGTAGGCAACGTCAGCAGCCGAGAAAGGAGTGCCGTTGTTCCACTTTACTCCTGATCTGATGGTGAAGGTAATTGACATTCCCTTGTTGCCCCACTTGTATCCGGTGGCCAAGAAGTCGTAAACCTTGCTTGTGTTGGCCGGGTCGAATTGGAGAAGGGGCTCGTAGATGAGGGAGTTCATACCCAGGGTGGTTGATGCCGAGTTGGACTGGAATGGGTTGAATGTCTGAGTGACGCTTGATTCCTGGCTGGATTCCATTACCAGGGGTGGAGGTGTTGCTGATTTTGTTTGGCTAGCAGATGCGGTAGCAAGACCGCCTGCCACGCCTGTAACTCCAAGGGCTGTAGACATTACTGCAGCAGTAACGACTTTCTTTGCCTGGAGTTCTTTGAAGATACGACTCATTTTGTACCTCTTTCTTTCTTTTTATGCTGCGGGTTTATATTGTATGCAACTTTTATAAGTCATAGCAGTTGCATTTACTGCTTCAGCCTATTTTGGTACTTGGATACCTCAAAGGCTGTTCTCAGGCTATAGTGCCATCCTCTGATGCCCTTTCTGACACTACAGTTTGAGAGTTTGTGCCGTGTCCAGACGAATTTGTCATATCGGACACGTTAGGCGAACCATAATTGCTGTCTTGCTTATTTTTTAGCGGAGCGTGTGTTCCGTGTAAAGTCACATTTTCCGTACTCCCGGTTCCGGATGACTTAACAGGAATTTGTTTGAAAATCGAATTCGCAATTGCTTTATCTATATGCCAGCATGCCACTTGCCTGTGTTGCGATACGGTCAGGAGGGGGGGCATTTCCGCCGCACATTTTTCGTCTGCAAACGGACATCTCGGAGTAAATCTACAACCTGCCGTGGAAGTTAAAGCACTTCCCGTTTGCCTTGGCTTTGTTACTTGATTGGCCGTCTTTGCCTCACGTATGCTGCTTCCCAAAGCATCCGGGTCGGGAGCCGCACTCACAAGAAGCTGAGTATAGGGATGAACCGGCGTCTGTGTCACATCCTCAGACGGACCACGCTCAACAATATCGCCGCCGTAGATCACTATTGTTTCATCGGCAAAATAACGCGCCGAAGCGATATCGTGGGTTATGTAAAGTACGGCAAGGCTAAATCTGTCCCTCAGGTCATCCAGCAAACTCAAAACTTCCAACCTGATTGAGACATCCAGCATAGATACCGGTTCGTCTGCCAACAAAACTTTTGGTCTGGCCGCCAAAGCACGGGCAATGGCGACACGCTGTCTTTGGCCTCCGGAAAGTTCGTAAGGGAATTTATCGACAAATTGGTCTGATGGAATTAATCGGACTTGGCTCAGCAACGAAAATACTTCTTTTTCTACGGCTGCTCTTTTGAGCTTGGGTTGATGGATTTCAATGGGTCGCTTTAGGTGATGGCGAACTTTGTGAATTGCATTCAGTGAGGAAAATGGGTCCTGAAACACCATTTGAACTTCTCTTTTGTATGCACGAAAACTTCTGTTGGATTTAATGGAAACCGGCTGGCCATTCAAAATAATGTCACCGCTTGTTTTCGGAATTTGCCCGGCCAATAAACCGGCAATGGTGGATTTCCCGGAACCGCTTTCTCCCACAAGAGCAACAACCGATTTTTCGTACAAAGCAAAATTGGCTTGACGCACAGCCGATATATAGTCTCGTGAAGTAAGTCCGAGTTTATATACTTTTGTAAGATCTTTGCTTTCCATGACCAACCGGCCTCTGGCGGCAGCCACAGAAACAAAATCTCCGGCGTAGGTGTTGGATAAATACTCCATGCCCTTTTCACCGACTAACGGCATATTTGTTGGTAATGGTTGTGATATGTCACTCATAGCATTAAACCTTTTTTAAGCGTTTCGCCATCAGCGGATGCATGCATCGGCTGATCGAGATGAACGGCATCGTCAACTAAATCCGGAGCTTTCCAACGCTTATCGGCACCCGGACCGGGGTGGAAAGGACAGGCCGATAAATGTGGTTCGGCAAAGTCCCGCGAAATATTTTGCAAATTCATACTCACGGATCTGCAGGCAGAAGCGGCATGCCTACAACGCTGGAAAAATGGGCATCCCGGGGGCAAATTGCGCAAGTCGGGAGGAGAACCGGGAATGCCTGCCAATGTCTTTTTTGGCCCTCTGAGGGAGGGGAATGAACTCAACAAGCCTTCCGTGTAAGGATGAGCGGTTTGGTATTGCAAATCTTTTGAGGATGCCACTTCAAGCAACTTTCCTCCATACATTATCGCTATACGATCAGAAAGTTCCAATAACAAAGAAAGGTCATGCGTAATAAATATAACAGCAAAATTTAGTTGCTGCTTAATTTCGATAATTTGTGTTAGAATTTCACGCTGCACCACTACATCAAGAGCAGTAGTGGGCTCATCCATAATGACAATTTCTGGGTCGGCCGCCAATGCCATGGCAATCATAACTCTTTGACGCATTCCACCCGACAGCTCATGGGGATAACTTTTTATTCTCTGTCGAGGAATCCCTACCAGATCAAGCAACATCTCTGAGCGTTCGTTACGGGCAGTTGTGGTCATCGGAAGGTGCGCCCTAATGGCGTCGTCCAATTGATCTCCGACGGTTATAACAGGGTTGAGAGCATTCATGGCGCTTTGAAAAACTATAGCAATTTCTCTCCAACGCAACTGTCGCAGCTGTTTTGCAGCCAACGCCGTTATCTCTATGCCTTCCCGCGGAGCCCTCCGCCCCCTGTATGTTACTTTTCCGTCGGTGATTATTGCCGGCGACCTCAACAGTCTGCAGGCACCATAGGCCAGTGTAGACTTACCGGATCCGCTTTCTCCCGCCAGGCCCAAAACCTCTGAACGCTTGAGATCTATGGTAACGCGGTCGGTAGCCTTAACATCTCCTTGAATCGAACGGTATGCGATTGAAAAGTTTTCTATAGACAGAACCGGTGCCTCTGTATCGTAGGTTTCGGATCCCGAAATGTCCAAAAGCAAATTGGCATTTTTGTTCGACGTAAATAGCTTGCCCATATAATATTATCCTTCAGACTTAGGGGAAGTCTCTAAAGATCTCCTTGAGAAACCGTTGCTTGTCAACTTTGAAAGAAAGCCTTTCTCCCCTTGATTTGAAAGCAAAGCAAGGACGGGGGTCGGGTCCGAAGGACGCATATTCTTTCTTCCCAATTTGCCATACCTGTTGGCATCTCTCAACCTTGGATTGCCAATCTCGTCCAGACCGTAATTCAACAGCACAAGGCCCATACCAAACACGGCGACTATCAGAGCCGGAGGCATATACCACCAAATGTAGCCGCTTTGGATGGCAACCTGGTTTTGCGCATTGAACAACATTCCACCCAAAGTGATGGCCGTTGTGTCAAACCCAAGGAACATAAGACCGACGGACGCTGTGATGCCGTAAAGGACAGCATAAATAAAACCTGAGGCAATCAGGCTTATCATTCTTGGGGTAATCTCGATGGCCATAATACGGAAATTGCTTTCGCCGGTTTCCTTCGCCGCAGCCACAAAATCCTGATTTCGCAACGACATGGTCTGGGCGCGTATGACTTTTGCCCCCCATGGCCATCCCAATACACTCAAAACAAGGGCCATGGTATAGGTTCCGTTATTTTGAAGAAACGCTTCAAGCACTATCAACAGCGGCAAAGCCGGTATCATCAGGAATACATTGGTAAACAGAGACAGTATATGATCAAATATACCGCCGTAATAACCGGCCAAAACTCCTATAACTATTGCAACTGTCGTTGATATGAGGCCTGTTATCAGGCCCAACAAAAGTGTAGGACCGGTGCCGACAAGTACCTCAGACAGAACGTCATTACCTTGGTAGTCGGTACCGAGCCAGTGGCTGAAGGATGGGGAATTGTTGACAATATTAGGATTGGTAAGGTTGGAGTTTGGGTTATAAGGTCTTACGAAAGGACCTATAACGGAAAGCAAAACAAAAAATACTATTATCAGAAGTCCTACTTTAAACTTCCTCGGTGTATTGCGGTAGGCAGATATTAGTCTTTTGATGACAGACTTTCTACCGGTGGGGGCCTCAATTTTTAAGGCGTTCGCTGCCGTATTGTTAATTGAATTCGATTGATCGCTTCCCATACCAGTGGTCAATTGTGCGCTCATGAGTTTGCGGCCCTCTTTCGTATTCTCGGGTCTAAAAGAGCATAGACACCGTCAGCTATGAAGTTTGCAACCAAGACAGCCAGGGAGATACATAAGAACAGCCCTGTCAGTAAGAAGTAGTCGTCCTGTGTAACGGCCGTGTACATCATGTTGCCAACACCTGGATAAGAAAAGACTATCTCCATAATCAGCACTCCAGAAACTGCCAATGAAATAGCGTTGGCAAAACCAGCTACATTAGGTATGATAGCATTTCTGGCACCATACGTCATGACCACTCGCCAATTGGAAAGACCCTTTGCCTGTGCGGCCAAAACGTATTCTTCGCTGACCGTCGTAATCATAACATTACGCATACCCACGGCCCAGCCAGACATATTGGCCAGCACCAGTGTTATAGCCGGGAGAATAGAGTGAAAGAGAGCTGACGATATAAATGCCCACGTCCAACCGATCTGTATACCTGCCGCCACTCCTCCGTAATCAGGTAAACCGGTGTTCCACTGTACGGTGAGGAAGTACAAAAGGAAGATTCCCAAAATAAAATAAGGCATGCCCTGAAAGAAGGACAAGAACGGCAACGATCCATCGATACTGCCGCCTCTTCGCCAAGCAGATACGATGCCTATGAGAGTTCCGACAAGAAAAGCTATGATCGTTGAAATACCGACCAAACACAGCGTCCATGGCAATGTCGAGGCTATGACATGGGCTACGGTCTCATTTTGACTAAAAGAATACCCGAGGTTCCCGTGAACCAAATTAATCAAATAATGCCAGTATTGAGACAAGATACTGACTTTGTGTAAACCGCAATGCGGCGAATACGTATCAGTCTGTTGTGCTACGGCACAAACAGTCTTGGGGCTTACGTTAGAACCGCCTTGACTTAACTTTACCAACTCAGCTTCAATTGGGTTACCAGGCATCATGTGGGGAAGGAAAAAATTTATGGTAATAGCTATGAAGGCTGCTACTATATAAAATCCCAACCTTTGGAGTATATACTTCATTAAATATTCCCCTCTTTTACCCCTTGACTAATGCATTAACTTGTTGTGCTCATCACTTTTCACAAGAGAATTAATTTGAATACTCTACCATACTCTTATTTGCCAATAACATAGATGGTATACATATTTCGCGGACACGATCCAAAAGTTACTAAACTCCTTTTTCTACTGCGCTTTTACGGTACTTTACAATCATAGCTCACAAAAAAAATTCATGTACCGTTACACCGCTGTCCGCTACGGCAAGAACGCCCACACGGTTCTGAATGGGCCAATTTTCCCTGCCGCCAAATTGTGCTTCTCTTTCTTTTTTCCTGTACTACTTTTTATTTCTGTCAACAGACCATATGGAATATGCTTTACGATTATATTACAACTTTACAATTATTCTATTATTATCGCTTCTAAAATCAAAAATTTTTCGTACTAAAAAATTTTGTGGACAAACTCTTCAAACCTTGACGTCATGCGGCAATGTCAGAGCCGGTTCGCTTTGATCTGTTTCACCAAAAAGCCGTCGCCTGGAAATTGCCGTCTAAACCAAATAATCGGCCGCTTTGATATCATCGGCTGTCCGACTGTGAATTTTTTCCGACATTTACCGGCTCCCATACGGACCGGGTGGCTAGCCGCTGTCCTTGTTTGCGAAACTGTGTTTTTGCTTGCTGCGTATCCGTTAGCTTGATAAAGTGTAAACACGGAGGGAATGAAAGACGCTTTCACAATATTATACGTGATTTATGCAGTCAGAAAGTTGCCAAATTATTATCGTATCCCTGAATAGGCCACGGTATCCGATACTCAATTCGACTGAGTCAGGAATACGGTGAAATATGGATTTGGATCAGAGATGGCCCTAAAATTTACTTTATCAATAAAGAGTATCTTAGGCAAAATCGTTTTCCCTCTATCGGTTTTTACGGTCATCTCATTGCTATGGTCTTATCCGGCATTCACCCATGGTTTTACTTTTGGTACCTTCGATATTGCTTTGCGCGCCGGTATAGGAAAAAGTTTGGTGTCGGGCGTGCACAATATAGTGGCGGGGGATCAGGCAAGACAGGGGGCGCCCTGGTCCAACTTGAATTATCGGGCCATCCATAGCGGTGGGCTGCCCTTATGGAATCCGTACAGCGACCTTGGTCTGCCGGAACTTGCCAACTTCCAATCGGCGCCCTTTGATTTTCCTTCTCTCGTATCCTATCTTTTCCCAATTAATCTTGCATACACCGCCGTCGTCATCACGCGCGTTGTCGTAACGGGAATGGGTTGCTATGTCTTGACAAGAACGCTGGGTGTATCTTTTTGGTTATCCATACTGGCCGGAATAGCCGCAGAGTTGGCGGGGCCGACAGCGGGATGGGCGGGTTGGCCCCAAACCAACGTTTCCGAATGGTTTTGCTGGCTTTTGGCCTGCCTTATCTTGCTCATACAAAAACCCTCGCTAAAGCACGTACTTTACATGATTCCAGTCATGGCTTTTTTGATAGCGGGCGGTTTTCCGGAAGTAATTGCGCTGACGGCAATAGCCGTCGCTGTTTTTCTTGCCGTGCTGGCAATATGGCAAATCCCGCCGTATTTCCGCAGAAAGACGCTCTCATCCGCTCCGCCATATTCCGAAACAACAGAGGAGCGAGGTCCGGCCGTGTCCGGTTTCCGCAAATTATCTTCTCGAATTTCCCAGAATAGGTACTGTGCTAAATCAGTGATCTTTATGGGAGTATCAGTTCTTATTGGCATGATGCTCTCCGCCCCTACCTGGATACCTGCGATAAAAACGTTGTCTGTCAGTGTCAGCGCCATAAGATCCGTACAGCCGACGCTTCCTTTGAGCGACGTCTTTGGTTTCTTGAATCCGACATGGTTTGGTCTCCCGAATTCAGCACAGTCATGGTTTGGTCCCATCAACTACTACGAAACAGCCGCTTTTGTCGGGCCCCTCATCCTCATGGGTGCATTGACGGCCATGAGGCATTCCCTAAAAGATCGATATATTATGGCGACCTTCATAGCCGCAATGACACTTTTTCTTTTGGCTTTTGGGGTAGCGCCCATATCCGGCATTGCTGTTTCGGTGCCCGTCATAAAAACAATAGCCTTCGGCCGCGGACTGCTGCTGATATGCCCGTTGCTGATTGTTTTGGCAGCCATCGGTTTGGAAAAAATTAAAGTCAATTCTGCCAAGCTAGGCGACAGATTAACGGCTACCTTGGTCGCCTTGCTGTGGCTCGCCATGCTCATCTCTACTTATTTTGACAATTCGCTTACCGGTTACGAAAAAGGTCTGCGTCTACAGGGAATGTACATCTCTCTTCTGCCCCTTTTGTCCGGCATTTTGTACGTAGTGTTGATGCCGGCGAAAACAAAATTCGAAATTATCGGTCAAAATAAAAAAACACTGTTGCGGCTTTCTGTATTTTTGATGTTTTTAGCCGAAAGCATCGCCGTCATCTTGGCAAGTGCGCAAATCAATACCTGGTCAAAATCGTATCTTCCGAGAAATACTGCAATCTCAACATTGATGAGCGCCACCAAAGGGGCACTTATCGGTTTGGGAGGAGATCATGCACCGACTCAAGCTACCCAGCTAGGTATTTTCCCGGAATTAAATGCCGCCTACGGCATAAGAGAACTGGCTGGTTACGATGCGATTACGCCAAAGGCACTGGATCGGGAATGGACTGCCGTTTCACGGGTACCCGACTTGGCAAAATCTGAACTCACAAGCGACCAAACAAACTTTGCTCCCAACATCGAAAATATGACACAGGCAAAAGCTTTTGACGTCAAATACGTGTTGGAGCCCTTTCACCCACCGCTGCGACTGGTGAGCGATGCTTCAGTAAAGTTGAACGCCATATTGCTGCCCGAACTCCGCGCCATCCCCTCCGCCGCAAGAAAACAACTGATAACCGGAATCATGGTCGACATTGAGTGGAAACTGCAACAGCCGTTGCTGGCGCGGGCATTCCCGGCAAAGAATGCTCACTTTATGTATGACTATCTCAAAGACGTCGGGCTGGGACAAAATATCAATCCCCAGGTACCGGACGCTTCTGGAATCAGGGCGGCACAAGCACTTATTTCGCTGATCGGAAACAATGTCGGAGCACAAAAGGCCCTGACACATCTTGTAACCCGACGTCCGCCCAAAGGTTTTAAACTCATAGCCGTTATGGGATCGGAAAAGTTATACGAAATCCCCGGACCCAGCGGAGCGCTGCTTCCGAATAAAAAAGACCGGATCGTTCGTTCGCTTGTCTATCAAACATCCGACACTGCTTCTGCAACAATAAAAATGGTACGTGCGGGTTGGGTTACAGTGGAAATAGACGGAGAACCCGGCTGGACACCGACTTCAAACGGAAAGACTTTGCCGCTTCGCTACTTTGACAATCAAGAAGGCGGTTATTTGGTCATAAAGCTGCCAAAAGGAATATCGGTTATACACCTGTCCTACTGGCCGCAATATCTGACACAAAGTATTGTCCTGTTTTTCTTGGCTCTCGTGTCAATATTGTGCTTGACTTTACTGGCATTCAAACCGCCGAAACAAAAACAAATTCTCAGGACGTAGCTGCGGGTCGGCGGTACGACAGGTACCGTGAACCGGGAAAACCATAAATTAAATGATTCCGCCTCTTGTCATTGCCAGCACATCCAAAGCCTTCGTCAAGGTCTCTTCGTCCAACAATCCTTTTTCCAAAATAACCGTCTTGATGTCTTTATCCGTTGCCAAAGATTCTTTTACAACCTTTGCCGCCACCTCATAACCGAGATATGGGTTCAGCGAAGTCACAATGGACGGCGAGGACAAAGCATATGTCAGACATTTTTTTTCGTCAGCCCGTATCCCGCTTACACATTTATCGGCCAAAGCCAGAGACACGGAAGACAGAAGGGCAATCGACTCCAAAATATTTCTCCCTATGACGGGCAACATAACGTTTAGTTCAAAGTTTCCCGCAGCGGCGCCAAAAGCCACGGCGGCATCGTTACCGATCACTTGCGCCACCACCTGGGCTACGGCTTCCGGCACAACCGGATTGACTTTACCGGGCATTATGGAAGATCCCGGCTGAAGATCGGGGAGGTGGATTTCGCCCAGACCGCACTTGGGACCGGAAGACATCCATCTCAGGTCGTTTGCTATTTTATACAAAGATACCGCTATGGTGCGCAACGCCCCCGAGGTCTCGACGAGAGCATCCCTGGAACCCTGTGCCTCAAAATGATTTCTTGCTTCACTCAGAGGCAATCCGGTTTTTTCTTTTAAAAGAGCTATGACAGAAGCCGCAAAACCTTTAGGAGCGTTCAGGCCGGTACCCACCGCCGTACCGCCAAGCGGGACCTCACACAATCTCTGCATCACGGACAGCATTCTCTCCGTGGCGTAAGCGATTTGGGCGCCGTATCCGCCAAACTCTTGTCCCAAGGTAACCGGCGTGGCGTCCATAAGGTGTGTTCTGCCTGTTTTGACGACGCTTTCAAATTCTTTTGCTTTTTCCTCAAGGCTGCTGCGAAGGCGCTCCAAGGCCGGCAAAAGTTTGGTTTGCACATTGAGGGCGGCTGCCAAGTGGATGGCGGTAGGGAAAGTATCGTTGGAAGACTGCGAAGCATTGACCTGGTCGTTGGGCTTTACCTTCTTTTGCAACCGCTCAGATGCCAGATTGGCTATAACTTCGTTCACGTTCATATTGGTAGAGGTACCCGAACCGGTTTGGAATACGTCTATGGGAAAATCGTTTTTGTATTTCCCGTCCACAATATCGAATACGACTTGCTTTATGGTGTCCGCCACGTCTGCTTCGATAATCCCCAGTTTGGTGTTTACTTCGGCGGCATAGGCTTTGATAAGGGCCAGCGCATAAACTATTTCGCTGTTGACCCTTTGTCCTGAAATCGGAAAGTTTTGTACCGCTCTTTCCGTTTGCGCCCCCCAATGGCTGTGGATCGGAACTTTTATCTCGCCCATGGAATCCGTCTCAATTCTGAATTCGGTCTCATCTGCGGGGTTGTCTTGAAATAGATTGGACACTTCTATACTCCTTGCTGCGATAAAAATTTTTCCCTTAAAGCGGAGCTTAGCTGACGAAAAAGCCAAACACGCTAAATATTTCATAAAGATAAAGAGTCGCCGGCGCTCCGTAAAACCTCTGTCAAAGTATACCCGCTATTCCCGCTGTGACTTTTAGTGACATAAGTACACATTTACCGCAAACTGCCAAATTCCCGATCGGCTCCTTGCCTTCCGTATGCGGCGCCCGCTACCCTCATTTTCTATGGAACGTCTACTGTCTTTCCGTTCTTCTGTGCTTTTACACCCGTCAGAATCCCCAAGAAAAACCCGCTTCAATGTAATGTTGTCCGTCAAAGTCACGGTTTCAATGTTGCTGTTCGTTACTGTTACTCAGTTCCATATGCAGCGCAATTCCTGGGGCGGCACCAAACAGACACTGCAACAACAGGCTTTGTCACTCAGCATCAAGATATCTGCCGAACAGGCACACCTGCAAATTCTGGACGAAACCTACTTACAATACAAAATTAAACTGAATATTTTAATGCGAGATATGGCCGACACAAACCGTGACCTCACCGCGGAAAGTCATAAAATACAAATTTCCGAATACCGTCTGAGACAGATTGCGGTCAACGAATACATGAACAACGCCACGTATTCCTCCGGAATCATAGAGACCATGCCGGCCGACGGGATGGCTTCCCTTCCCCTGAAAAATACCTATATGGGAATAGCCGACAACCTGATACAAGGCTATATGACGACCATGAGAATTGCCAAGTACAGATCCGGAGTTGATTTAAAAGTCCTCGCCAAAGAACGCTCATCAGCGCTTTCGGCTTCCGGAAAAATAAAGACGGCCCGCCTCCGCGCACTCAGCATCACAAATCACCTTCGCCGGGAATACGCCTCGGTACAGGGCCGGTTGGCCGTCATGGTAACTCGCGACTCTCAGTCTCAGGCGGCAAACCGTGCCTTCCGAACGGCCGTGGGCCAAAGTCTGGAAGAAATGAAGCCGGTTCCGCTTCCGGAAAATGCCGTTTTGACAGTGGGCAACGTATCATCCGGTCTCAAAGCCGTTCAAGCTGCCGAATCCCAGTTGGGTGTCCCTTACGTATGGGGGGACGCAAACCCGGGAATCGGATTTGACTGCTCAGGCCTTGTCATGTGGTCATGGTCACAGGCCGGCATCAGCTTGCCGCATTCGGCGGAATCGCAATACATGGAAACAACCCGCATACCGCTGAGTGATTTGCAACCGGGTGATCTTATATTTTATGCCGACAACGGCTATGTGTACCACGTCGTTCTCTACGCGGGAAGCGGGCCTTACGGCAAAGACACGGTCATACAGGCAGAAGAAACGGGGACTCCAATAAGTTATACGCCCATACCCCCCGATCCTTATGCCGCGGGACGGCCGTAAGGATGCCGTTTGCTCCCTCAGCAGCGGGAGAGTCCGGGTCCCGGTACATCTCAGAACTCCCCGAGGAGATGCTCTGCCCTCTTCCCACCGCCGATTTGTCAAGCCCCGGTTCCCAAGAGAAGTTGTGTGTTTTTTAAAAAGTGCTAGTCTTTATCTTGACATGTACGCCGCTTTGATAAAAGACAATTCCATCACCTACGGCGCAACCGAAGACCCGGACATATCGGAAAACGACATCCTGGTAAAAGTCAATACCGCCGGAGTAAACGCCGCCGATATCCTGCAGGTTTTGGGGCATTATCCGCCTCCGCCGGGGACAGTCCGGGATATACCCGGTCTTGAATATTCGGGAACCGTAGAAAAAATCGGAAGCAAAGTAACGGGATTCGAAATCGGCGACAAAGTGATGGGCCTTACGGCGGGAGGGGCGCACGCACAAAAACTGGCAGTCAATGCCGGTACCGCCCTGCTCTTGCCCAAAAGTCTGGATTCCGTTGAGGCCGGAGGGTTCAGCGAGGCCTTTTTTACCGCTTATGACGCTTTGGCCCTCAAAGCGGGGCTTTCCCCGGGAGAAAGTCTGCTTGTCACCGGGGCGGCCGGCGGAGTGGGTACGGCCGCGACACAAATCGGGATCTTATGGCAATGCCGGGTTGTCGCAAGCATCAGAAATGAAGCCACCCGGAGGCGTTTTGAAGAACATTTCGCCCGGCTCAAAAGCATGAACTCTTGCCACAGGGATTCCCGCGGTTCGCTTCTCATAACTTTTCATAACGGCGCGACGCTGACGGTAACTTCTCCCGAAGGGGAATGCCTCTATCAGAAGTACCACGTTTTTCTGGAATTACTGGCCGGCAAACACCTTTCGAACGACTTGGAGATGTCCGAAAAAGGTGCCAGAATTGCAGTGATAGGCCTTTTGGAAAGCAGGGCCGGCGACATAGATCTGTCCTTACTGTTGCGACACCACATCAACATATTCGGATCCACTCTGAGATCAAGATCAAATGAGGAAAAGGCGTTGCTCTCCAAAAGGATCGGGGAAGATCTCCTGCCATACCTGGTCGGTAAAGAATTGAGTGTCGTCATTGATTCATGCTTTCCGCTCGCTGAAGTCAAGGAAGCATACCGGTATTTCAGGAAAGGCGGCAAATTCGGAAAAATTGTCCTTTCCGCCGAATAATTTTTATTGACTCATCAGCGGGACGGCCGGCGACAATTGCCATATACCGCCTTTTAAATTACCAAAAAATCCTTTATATTTTTTTCGCATACACCAAACGCCGGTAAGAGCCAAGGGGCCATCTCGCCGTGCAAAATTAAATATTTTTTGCCGAGCAACATACTTTTCCCCACAGAAAAGCCGTTTCCCTCGGATAAAAGACCGTAATCGACCAAAGCCATGTCTTCTATTTCTGCTTTGTCGGGGCTGAGTCCCGACAAAGCATTTTCAGACACAATGCCGACAAACACATGATCGAATTCGTATTCGACAAGAGCAGACTGTTCACACCTGGCCCGGTAAATAAAACTGCCGATCTTTTGCAACGGCACTTGCAGGCCCAATTCTTCGCTCAGGCGCCTCTGTGCGGCGTCAATGAGTTCTTCACCGGGTCTTGGATGGCTGCAACAGGCATTGGCCCACTTCCCGGGAAAGTGATACTTATGAGATGCCCTCTTTTGCAACAGAATTTTCTTACTGTCTTTTGTAAACAGAAAAATAGAAAAGGCCAGATGCAGTTGCCCTTCGCCTGAGTGGGCGTCCAATTTGGTGGCGACAGAGATAACGTTGCCTTCTACGTCGACCAAATTTACAAGGTCGCCTAAGTTTTGTTTGGCATCAAAAGTTGACTTAGGCGGTACATTTTCTTTTCCCAACATGTCGCCCATCGGCTCAAATAATTTACTGTTACGGGACTTACCTTATCCAAATTTAGTTGAGTCGGCCGGGAAAACGGTAAAAAACAGGTTTGTTGTGCGTTCTGAAGCGGTATTTTTTAAGAGGGTGGCTGCCTTTTGTGAGAAGTTTTCATCCAAGACCGCGAAAGGAACATTAGACATGGAATACAGAAGGCTGGGTAAATCGGGTTTAAAGGTCAGTGCGTTATCCTTCGGCTCATGGGTTACGTTCGGACCGCAGCTCCATGACGATACCGCCAAAGAATGCCTGCAAACAGCCTATGAAATGGGTGTCAATTTCTTTGATAACGCCGAGTCGTATTCGGCCGGCGAATCGGAAAAAATTATGGGCGCATCCATCAAAGAATTGGGGTGGCCAAGACACAGTTACGTTTTATCCACAAAAGTTTTTTGGGGCTTGCACGACTGCGTCAACATGAAAAATACCCTAAACAGGAAATACCTTTTGCAAGCCATAGAAGGATCACTTGAAAGATTGCAGTTGGATTTTGTGGATATCCTCTTTTGCCACCGCTCCGATCCGGAAACACCCGTTGAAGAAACTGTCTTTGCCATGCACGACATCGTGACTTCCGGGAAAGCTCTTTACTGGGGCACTTCGGAGTGGCCGGCGGAAGCCATCGAGGAGGCTTTCCAAATAGCGGAACTGCACCACTTAAGAGCTCCCGTCGCTGAACAGCCTCAATACAACCTGCTCGTGCGCGATAAGGTCGACAAAGAATTTCTTCCCCTGTATGAAAATCGGGGCATAGGTCTTACCACTTGGAGCCCTTTGGCGTCTGGTCTTCTGACCGGCAAATACCAAAAAGGCATTCCTGACGATTCCCGTTTGGCTTTGCCCGGATACGAATGGCTGAGAGACAGAATCCACGACCCGGTGGCCATGGAAAAAGTCGATTTGCTGCTGAAAGTAGCCAAAGAAGTTGACATCTCTCTTTCCCAACTGGCAATAGCATTTTGCCTCAGAAACAAAAACGTTTCCACCGTCATTACCGGAGCGAGCAAACCGTCTCAAATTAAGGACAATATGACGGCTCTGGAAGTGGCCGCCGGTTTGGACGAAGACACCTGGGAAAAGATTGACTCCATCCTCGAATAAAGACATACAAACATGGTTCACTGATAAGCAAACGGGTTTTGTCTCCGCCACACAAAAACTGGTCCCGTGCATTCGTTTGTGTGTTGTCGACATGATGCCGACTTGTTTACACAGAGTTCATATTAATGAGATACTACAGAAACTAAAATGTAGCAGTATTTACCCGTGCAAGGTTTGCAAGTTGTTGGCATTGTGTATTGTAGTGTTAAATGCCACAGCAATGACTGCAACACAGATAAACAACGTCGTTTGACGTCTAGACTTTAGGAGTAAACAGTGAGTTACCAAGCTGAATATATCTGGCTTGACGGCACAAAACCAACCGCCCAGCTTAGATGCAAAACAAAAATTATTGAAGACGGCAAAGAACCCGGGATATGGGGCTTTGACGGATCAAGCACCAATCAAGCTCCGGGAAGCAATTCCGACTGCGTGCTGCAGCCGGTATACGTCACCCCAGATCCATTAAGAGGCGGAAATAACAAGCTGGTTTTATGCGAAGTGCTTCTTACTGACTTTACTCCGCACCCGACCAACACCCGCTCCCTCTGCTTGCAGACAGCGGATACTTACAAAGACCAGGAGCCTTTGTTCGGAATAGAACAAGAGTACACTTTTTTCCAAGACGGACGCCCCTTGGGATGGCCCGCCGTTGGATTCCCCGCTCCGCAAGGACCTTATTACTGCGGGGTTGGCGGCGACGACATCGTCGGCCGGGAAATCATCGAGCGCCACACTTTGGCCTGTATGGAAGCCGGAATATCCATAGAAGGCACCAACGCCGAAGTCATGAAGGGGCAGTGGGAATTCCAAATAGGAATTTTGCCGGCACCCTCAATCGGAGACCAGATTTGGTTGGGACGCTGGCTTTTGGCCAGAATCGCCGAAGATTACGGCGTGCAGGTGAGCTTGGCGGCAAAACCCGTACCGGGAGACTGGAACGGAGCCGGGGCACACACCAACTTTTCCACCAAAGCGATGAGGGAAGGTTACGACGCCATCATCGCCGGTTGTGAGGCCTTGGCCAAAAAAACACAGGAGCACATTGAGGGATACGGTGCCGGCATCGAAGACCGTCTCACCGGTGCTCACGAAACGGCGCCTTGGCACACATTCAGCTACGGGGCATCCGACAGGGGAGCTTCCGTGCGTATTCCCTGGGCCGTCGAAAAAGCCAAGAAGGGCTGGTTGGAAGACCGCAGACCCAACGCAAACTGCGACCCTTATGTCGTGGCAAAACTTATGATCGAAACCATCTGCGGAGATGCCGCCGGTAAATAGTAACGGAACAGCCGGAATAGATTAAAACACATACCGCCCGCAGTGCCTAAAGCAGCTCGGGCGGTATGTGTTTTAATCCCTTGCTTTTTTTGCAAAGTTCGTCTTTTCTCAATAACCGTAAACCAAAAGTGCGGATAGCCGAGTTTTCCGCATTTCGAAAGGGCCGTCTTTCAAAGCCATTTTGAGTCTTTGGACGGCAGTTCCCCCGTCATTGCCACAAACTCGGCTATATCCCTCAATTTCTTGTTTAGTACTTGAGACTTGGAACGCAAGATGCCAAAAGCCTGTTCTGAAGTGATATGGTTCTGGGCCATAAGGATGCCTTTGGCCTGTCCTATGATGTCCCTGGAGCCGAGTGCTACCTCCAATTGGCTGGCCTGAGCAGATAATTCGTCCATTTTGTCTATCGCCCAGATTTCCCATGCGCCGGTTTTGGTTAAAATGTCAACGGTGCGCAATTCTTCCTCACTCCATGTATGCCGTCCGCCAAAATAGTAAAGAACCACGGCAACGGCGGCATCGGCCAGAGGGCAGGAAAAGCTGAGGATTGAATTTATGGAGAACTCTTTTATTTGATTGAGCAACTCAACGTTATAGCATTCTTTAATCGTATCCAAGTCATATTGCTTTGATTCCGATTTTTCCACTGCATCCACCAAAGGACCGCACTTGGCATTAATTTGCAAGCCGGTGAGATGAAGGGACCTTTCGTCGGTATGATGCGAAAACTTTACTGCTTCTTTTTCAAACAAAGTCAATGACGTTAATGGTTCCTCTTTGAAAATCTTAGGCAACATCATTATTATTTCCTTTTGCTTACCTCCACCTGTCTTACTTTGAACAGTATTCCACAAACTTGTCAGAAATTCAGTTAAATCATTCTTGAGAGATGTCATATGCACCCCGGGTATATATGAATCACCCTGTGCGCTCAAGGTGCCGCTTAGAGTAGGATACTCTTTTTTTCCAATTAATATATTTGTAGTGGCAATATTTAGACAAATATCTAAATATTTTCTCAGCCTAAATTCACACATTCAAGCCATCCCTGCCCGCCGGAATTTTCTTGTCCGGTCTACATAAACTAAAGCGGTATAGTTACAATACTTGTTACTTGTAACAAAAAATGAAAATTCACAGGGTGAACTTTTCTGCTTAGACTGTTTGCGTCCGCAAATCGATACCGGTGTCTGCCTGATCTGTAGTAAAGTAGATTTTATAAAAAAATAGAATAATTACATAAAAATTTAAATTATATTATTAGTATGGCCAGCAAAAGTCACGAAAACCTACTCAGACAACATCGGCTTAGGGTCACGGCGGTACGCCTAGCCGTAATGGAAATAATTGAAACTTTTCCTCATTCTGACACCGATTTCATAATCCGCCAAGTCAGGGAAACCCTTGGCTCTGTCTCGACACAAGCAATTTACAATGTCCTTTCTTCACTCTGCGACGCGAACCTGGCAAGGCGCATTGAGCCGGCCGGCAGCAGCACACTCTACGAACTGAGAGTAGGCGATAACCACCACCACGCTGTCTGCAGAGTCTGCAAGGCGACACAAGACATAGATTGCCTTGTCGGAGAGCGCCCATGCCTGCACCCAAATGACGCCAAAGGCTTTTTACTGGATGAAGCCGAGATAACATTTTGGGGCATCTGTCAAAAATGTCAAGCCGAGCGGGCGTCATAAAGACGCTTCATGACTGACATATCTCCCTTTCCGCCATCGGACCGGGTACTTGTGATCGCCGGGCAAAAGTACCGTTATAATTTTTAAGACAAATTACGTCTTCAAACCTGCCATACTTATCACCCTCCGATTAAATTGCAGCTATCTGGTATATTAAATTAGATATTACTTTTCCAATATCAACACTTATATAACGGCATTATTTATAACATTGATTGCACAATTTTAAACTTTTCTTGTTTATACGCCATGCATGCAACCCGCGTTCCGGAGATAGCACATATCTGTAGCCGCCGCATTTAGAACCGTCCCGAAACGGGTCGTGTTCTTTTTGGCCTCCGGGCGTCCAAAACAACAGATGCGTTCCCCCCGGTAAATGTTTTATACTGCAGTACATGTTAATTTTTAAACATAACATAAAGTCAATAACTGGTATTTTTCTTATTTGTGCGGCAGGATTTCTCTCCGGATTTTTTGCACCGTCTTCTGTGGCAACGGCATCAAAGATCCCCGTCGGCAAACCTTCACATAAGACAACCGGGTTCGCAAACAAAACTCAGGCTGACTGGGTGATACGCCAAAACCTATTAAAAGGGAGCGATGCGTGGAGGATCAAAGGACCGCCTGCGGGAACGAAATTGGAGGGTTTCCTCAACACTACTTATGCTTCTGACAAACAAAATGTAACTTTTTACATCTCCACTGTTACCAAGCAATACAGAATCAGGGCTTTTCGTATGGGCTACTACCAAGGCAGAGGGGGCCGTCTTGTCTGGGTGTCCAAACTGATCAGAGGCTACACCCAACCGGCGTGTACTTTTACAAAAGAAATCAATATGACGGCCTGCGGCAATTGGAAACCTTCCTTCCGTCTGTGGCTTTCCAAAGCATTCGTCCAGGGGGATTACCTCTTTGAACTCGTCGGCAAAAACGGTCTCAGGAGTTACATTCCTCTCACCGTCTGGGATCCCGCAAGCTATGCCACTTATGTGATAAAAAATGATGTTTTGACATGGCAAGCCTGGAATTCATACGGGGGATACGACTTTTACACAGGCATCGGAAGCTGTTCCGGGGGCTATCCTCTGTGTTCAAGAGCCAGAGTCGTCTCCTTCAACAGGCCGTATGACTACGGCAACGGGGCGGGTGATTTCCTGACGAATGAATACCCGCTTATCTATCTTGCCGAAGAACACGGTCTGAATGTCACTTATATTACGGATATCACCCTCATACAGCACCCGCAATTGCTCCGCCGTCACAGGACCCTGCTCTCCCTCGGACACGACGAATGTTGGTCTTATTCGGAACGGGTTGCCGTAGAAAATGCCGCCAAACTGGACGGGCTAAACGTTGCTTTCTTCGGAGCTTCCGCCATGCTGCGCCACGTCAGACTGCAAAACTCACCAACGGGACAGGATCGGGAGGAAGTTGACTACAGAGATTCTTATGCCGACCCCATGGACAATAACGGACACCCGTCCAACCCGATGCTCGTCACCGGCAATACATGGTCGTCCCCTCCTGCAAACTGGCCGGAAATGAACTTTGTGGGAGAAGAATATATAGGCTTTGTGCAAAGTTATGAGCCGCCCCAACCTTTTGTGATCCAAGACGCCGGTTCGTTTTTGTTTAAGGGCATCACCTATCACGGCAAGAAGGTTTTCAACGGAGAAAAAATTGCAAACGTAATAGCTTCGGATTTTGACACCCGTGACCCTTACCTTGACATACCGGGCCTTGTCGTTGCGGCACAGTCACCCGTGAGTCCTGCTGTGGCCTACTTCCAAGCGTCCAATGCTCCAAACGGTTTTGCCTATTCGGATATGGCTTATCATTTTGAAAAACCCTCCGGAGCTCTTATATTCGACAGCGGTACCAACAATTGGATTCAATCTCTCACACCCTGTCAAAAAACTTATGCGGCATGTCCGGCCGACTTTACACAAAAAGTAACTTTAAACTTATTGCTCAGGATGTCCGGGTGAAACTCCATCCGTTCAGACACCGGAGACGACAGAGCCGCTTTTCAACAAAGCACGGGCACAAAAGTAAAAACGTACCGAAGAACCCGATCCTTATATATACTTTTGATATGTGCAACCACGATGCGTCTTGAACGGCTCGCCGTCTGACCTGAAAAGTAGCTTTGCCGACCTGACTGACTTCTGTCTGGAGGCAAGCATCTTGGGCAGCTTTTCCAAGTTTGGCTATCTGCTCCGGTCCAAACTTTACGGCTGGGACGGCAATCCCTCGGTTGCCGCAAACACAATTCGCAGTCCTCAAGCCGGAACACAGAACACCGGCGAAAGGCACTTGACGGCTGTGATAACCGGCTTTTCAAGCGGAATAGGTTTGGCAACCGCCGCCGGGCTGGCCCGAAGCGGTTGGCGGATAATAGGCATCTCCGGAAATAAAGAGCGCTGCACGCATGCTTTAAAAAGCATCGTGTCGATACGGAGGGAAGATTCCGGAGACGAAAGCCACCCGGGTGAAAACGTTTTCGTCTATGACGCAAGCCGACAAGGCGGCGACTGCGGCGCATTGCCGCCGGGTATCTCCCATGCCATTACGGCAAATGTGGCAGAACTTTCCCAAATTGACGAAGCGGTCAAAATTATCAGGCAAAATAGCAGCCAAATTGACTTATTGATTCACTGCGCCGGGAAAATATATCAAAATATGGACTTCACCGAAGATGGCTTTGAATCTACGCTTGCTTTACACGTACTCGGACCCCATCTTTTGACCAAGACTCTGTTGGACGTCATGACGGCAACCGGCTCCTACATGCCGCGCGTCATCTGGGTATCCTCCGGCGGTATGTACGCCGTGCCGTTGGATCTGGACAGACTCCTTTACCCGAACAGATATCGATACAGGGCGGCAACGGCTTACGCTTATGCCAAGCGAATCCAGGTTGAGCTGGCGGAAATTTGGGCAGTAAAACTGGCCGACAGCAACCGGTTGGCCTTCTCCATGCATCCCGGTTTTGTGGACACAAGAGCCATAAGAGAGGGTGTACCGGCATTTACAAAGCTTATGAAACCCTTCTTGCGCACCCCCGAACAAGGTGCCGACACCCTGCTATATCTGGCTACTCTGTCAGAAACCAAAAAGTTGCTGGCACTTAACGGCAGTTTCTTGCTGGACAGAAAACCCAGGTCTACATCCAAAATCAAGAGCGGCATTGCCCCAGTTTCCAAAAAAATACTCACTTTCGATGCAATCGACAGCCTGGTATCGGGCAGAGGTCGTTCCAAGTGAAAATCGCCGTTATAGGATCCGGCATCGCCGGCTTGTCCGCCGCCCTGCTGTTGGACAAAGACCACGATGTATATCTGATCGAAAAAGACTCCAGACTCGGCGGACACGCCAATACCGTAACCATAGAAAAAGAAGACGGAACGATTGCCGTCGATACAGGATTTATTGTTTACAACGAACGAAATTACCCGCTTTTCACAAAACTTCTGAATCACTTGGGCGTCTCTTCCCGGCCCACCGAGATGTCGTTTTCCGTATCGGATAAGCTTTTGGGATTCGAATTCAGGCCGACAGGCTTTAGGACACTGTTCCCGGCATTTGCCAACTTGGCCAACTTTCCCTTTCTCTACATGCTTTCCGAAATACCGAGATTCAATTACTCCGTCAAAAAAGCGGTACCGACACAACTTTCTTTGGGCGAATTTATTAGAAAACACAGATTTTCTTCATTTTTTTCGAAATATTACGTTACTCCTCTTGCCTCCAGTATCTGGTCTTCTTCGATTTCTGACATCCTGACAATGCCGTTGAACGTGTTCGCGAATTTTATGGGAAACCACGGTTTAATTTCTTTCGGCAACCAACCGGAATGGAGAACCATACCGGGCGGATCCGTGCAATACGTGCAGGCAATTGCCGCTTCTCTCAAAAACGCCCCGCGGACGGGCGCCGAAATCACAAGTATAGAGAGACGGGGAGAAAAGGCAGTTCTTCGCTACCGGAGCGGTAGCGAAGAAGAATTCGGGGCTGTTTTTATGGCCACTCACGCGGACACGGCACTGGGGCTTTTAAAAAATCCGACAGCCGGAGAAAAAAAGGCTCTCTCTCGGTTCCGGTTTTCCAAAAACAAAGCCGTATTGCATTCGGATGATTCACTCCTGCCCGCGCATCATGCAGTAAGGGGCAGTTGGAACTTTCACGTGCTTCAAAATTCGGCACAAGAGGTGACCATATCTTACCTGATGAACAAGCTGCAACCCTTAAAGAGCAACTCGGATATTTTAATCAGTCTGGGAATGGAGAAATATATAAAAGAGGATTGCGTCATCGACAGTTTTGATTACGAGCATCCCGTTTTGGATCAAAATGCCGTAACTGGGCAAAACGAGATCGAAGCCCTGCAGGGGGAAAACAGGACCTACTACGCCGGAGCCTGGCTCGGATACGGATTCCACGAAGACGGAATACGAAGCGCTTACCGCGCCATAAAAGTATTTTATGACCGTCACCCCGGCGGAACCGGGTCTTTTTTGGATTGACAGACTTTTTGCCAAGAACTGCTTCACCATAAAATCGGTCGGCACCGTTGCCGGACAAAAAGGTATAATTGACTTTAAAATATGGGGGCAAAAATCAAAAGCGACACAGAGGAAAAATCGGAACCGGCAAACCCGTCCCCCGCTTACCCGTGTGACGGAATTTACTTTGGAACCGTACGCCACAGAAGAATGATTCGGCCGGCAACACAATTTACTTACAAGACCTCCATGGCTTTCTTGGAAATCAACGGGAGTTCCATATCGCTCCCGGCCCAGACCGCACTTACGGACTGGCCGGAGCGGCTGATCAAATTCCGTGCCGCCGACTACATGCCGGATGCGGATCTGCCCTTGGAGGAAGCCGTCCGGCAAACGGTTGCCAAGGAGCTCGGATTTTACCCCGGCGGTAAAATATTTCTCCTCTCCCATCTGAGGACAGCAGGCTGGAATTTCAATCCCATCAGCGTCTATTATGTATTCCCACCCCCGGGCGGCAAAGAATGTCGTCCGGAAGCGATAGTGATGGAAGTCACCAACACACCCTGGAATCAACGTCATTACTATGCGATGCCGGCGGGGAAAGAAAAAACGTCAAAGTATACGTTTGACAAAAAACTTCACGTGTCCCCGTATCTCCCGATGGACGTTACCTACGAAGTGACTGCCGGTTCCCCCGAAAACAAATTAAGCCTTTGCTTCAGGTTATACAGCAACGGAACAAAGATTTTTGATGCTGACTTATTATTAAGATTTAAAAAATTCGACAAAGACAGTATAAGAGAAATGCTTACAACGACGCCGCTGCCGCCCATGAAAACCTCCCTTTCCATCTATTGGCAAGCTCTGCTATTAAAAGTCCGCGGGGCAAAATGGTACAGACATCCGGCAAAAGTCACTAACATGGAGAACTGAGATGGCAGGCAGAAAAAAAACAGCGCGTGACATAGCGGCAAGAACGGTTGTGCTGAGGCTGTTGGGACGCCTCAAAAACGGAGCCGTCATCATCAACGAAGACAGCCGGCGCCACCTTTGCGGAAGGCCCGTGGCCGGAGAAATTATACCCAAATTAGAAATAAAATTCCCCCAGGCGTGGAGCGAAATAGCTAAATATGGCAGCTCCGGCTTTGGCGCCGCTTACATGAAAGGTTGGGTCGATTGCGACACCGCCGATGAATTGGTAACATTTCTGAGAATTATCGTTAGAAATCTGGACCACATCGAAAAAGTAAGCACGCTGACAAAGAAAGTGACGGCTCCCATGAGAGCCATGCTTTCCAAACCGGTGGGGAAGCAGGATCAAAAGAACCTGGATAAAAAAAATATCTTGGCTCACTACGATCTCGGAAACGATATATTTGCAAAAACACTCGATCCGACGATGACCTACTCATGTGCCATCTTCCCCACGGCCGCGGAAGATTTACAAACAGCTCAGGAATATAAACTGGAAAAGATCTGCGGCCTGCTTTCCCTCACGCCGGCCGATCATGTTATTGAAATTGGCACAGGCTGGGGAAGCTTTGCCGTTTATGCAGCCGGCAAATACGGCTGCAAAGTGACCACTACCACAATTTCAGACGCCCAATTCAAATACGCAAAAGATAAAGTCAGTGACAGCAAACTGGAAGATCTGATCACCGTACTCAATACCGATTACAGCGACATTAAAGGTGTTTACGATAAGTTGGTTTCCATTGAGATGATCGAAGCCGTCGACTGGCGCCTCTACAATACGTTCTTTTCCAAATGCGCTTCTCTTATAAAAGACGACGGCGTGGCAGTCATCCAGGCCATTGTAATTGCCGATCAGATATTCGAAAGAGCCAAATACACTGAAGACTTTATAAAAAAATACATTTTCCCGGGTTCCACCATCCCTTCGATAACCGCACTCTTAAATGCCGCTACCTTAGCCAGCGATTTAAGGCTTTTCTCTCTCAGCGATATAGGAAACAACTATGCTTTGACTCTCAAAAAATGGCGTCAGAATCTTGAGCTGAACAAAAATAACGTAATTTCTGAAAAATTCGACACAGAAATGTTTAGAATGTTTATTTTTTACTTTTGCTACTGTGAAGCCGGTTTTGCAGAAAGAAGGATAAGCGATATCCAGGCTGTTTTCACCAAGCCTGCCTTCAAAAGCGTGATCTAAATAATCCGGCAAACAAAAGATTACCTTTTGTGCAAGCCGGAGTTTAAGACACGACTGCTTTTGGGTAAATAAACGTTGTATGCCAGCTTGAATTTTTTCATTGCAATTATCATAATCCAGGAAAAATCTATCTGGAACTTTCCCAAACCGTGTCGCGCCGATCTGGGAAAAGCGTGATGGTTGTTATGCCACCCTTCCCCAAAAGTCAGCAAAGCCACCACAAATTGGTTTCGCGAATTGTCTTTGGTCTGATAGTTGCGCCTGCCGAATTTATGACAAATTGAATTGACGGCAAACGTAGAATGCTGAAAAAGAAAAATCCTGACCAGGCCGGCCCAAACAAACATTTCCAAACCCGACCCGAGCGTTCCTCCGGCCGCATAACCCATAACAAACGGTAAGGCCAGCGAAAGCGTCACCCAAAACAAATACAGCCTGTCTACCGCCAGCAAATATTTGTCACCATAAATATCGGAAGCGTATTTGGAATTCCTGTGCAGTCCTTTTTCCGTAAACATCCAGCCTACGTGGGCATGCAATATCCCCTTCAGTATACCGAAGAAGGAGTTTCCTGCCAAATTGGGAGAATGCGGATCCCCGTCTTTATCCGAGTGCAGGTGGTGAATACGGTGATCGGTAACCCACTGCGTCAGCGGTCCCTGCAAAGTCATTGCCCCCAGGATCGCCAAAGCAACACGGAGAAGCGGACCCGTCTCAAAAGATCTGTGTGCAAACAGGCGATGATACCCCACGGTTATGCCGAGACCGGTCAGCACATAAAAGCCGGCCGCCGCGTACAGATCCGTCAAGTGCAGATCTGTACCCCACAGGATTTTAGCCGCACTCAAAATTCCAAAAACAGGCAGCACAACGGCGGCAAGAGTCAGTAACTTGCTGAGAAAACTTACTCCCTGCACCCGGTCATCGGGCAAAACTTCAATTCCGGTTTTGATTGGGGCGGCGGTTACGCCGAGATCATTGCCGATCCGGAGAGTGTCGGCGGATGTCACAAAATCAGTCTGATACGTACTTATGTCCATATCGCTTCCTTCCAGAAGTTTTTCTCAAATTGTGTCTTTTCGCAAAACTCTGTTTGAGGTTTAATTATGGCTATTTGCAGCTCTTGACCGTTCACAATTGCACTTTAGCCGCGAACGCACGCCGCCGGTACTTCTTTTTCATGATGAAAACAAACCTTTTGGGTTGGCTGAGTCCGACCGTCGCCGACCCCGGCCTGTTATTCGACCGACTTGCAAATTGCAAAATATGTTTTTGGTTACGAATTGTCCTCGTTAAAGTTTTTTGTCGATACAACGCCGTAAGAACCCTCATACTCCTTTACGGCCTTATACAGCTCTTCCAATCGTTGTTCGTCACTGCTGTCAGAATTGCCCTCGTGAGCTTGGTAAGTTATGGTGCCTATTTCCAGCAGAACGTTTTGAACGCGCTTTTTGGCCTGTAAAGCCTCTATTTTCGCCTGTCCCAACTTGCCGGCTTCCTGTGCTTTGTCGGCCAATTGGCCGGCCTGCATTTTAACTTTATTCATCAGTCCCATGACAGCCTCCTTCATACTCCGGTATAGGACCGCACTCCACATCGCTTCCTTCCGGAAGTTGTTCTCAAATTGTGTCTTTTTGTAAAACTCTGTTGAGCGTTTTAAGCGTGTCTCTTGGCCTGTAAAGACTCTATTTTCGCCTTGGAAAGCAGGATCAGATGCACGATGGCGCGCTTTTTGGCACGAAAAACCCCTATTTTCGCCCGTCCCAATGACTTGCCGACTTCTTCTGCCTTGCCGACCAATTGACCGGCCTGCATTTTAACTTTATTTATCAGTCCCATGGCAACCTCCTTCATACTCCAGTATAGAACCACACTCCGTAAGAAGTCAGTTACCCCGCAAAATCCGTTGCCGGGGCGGTAAAAGAAAAACCGGGAAGTAGGTCCAAACCAAAATGCGGAAGTAAAAAACTATTCAGTGGTTATCGAAGACAGATCCTGCACCTGGCTGAGAATATCGACAGCCGTATCAGGTGTGGCCATCATGGCTCTTTCCGGTACCGATGCCACCAAATTGCGTTCTTTATAATGGTCGTGGGACACGCCGAAAAACAACTTGCGTCGGTAATCGATCAGCTCTTTCCGGCTTTCTTCGAGGTATCCGAAGAGTTTTGCCGCCAAGATAATATCCGTTATTACTGGAGCCCTGCCGTACAGAGAGGCGCGTCTCAAAGCAAGAGCCGTCAGACCGGAAAGAACGTCTTTCGCGGTTTCTCCTTCCGCAAAAACCAGTTTTCCGCTCACCCTGTTGGCCAATTTAATGGCAAATCCCTGATCGGGACCCGCGTCCCCCATGCCGGGGCGGTAAGCCAAATTGTAATCCCTTGCCAATTCGGCGGGACGACTGAATTCCCACGGCTTGGGTATCTCAAGACGATAATGCGGACGTATTTCCGCACCCTGTGCAATCGGTGCAAATTTTGGCTGTGACATATAAACTCCTCTAGAATCCGGCTATCTCACCCGTACAAAGAGACGAAACGTCATTTTGTAAGTCCGTATACCAACGCGTCTACCAAGGCTTCCCAAGAAGCCTCTATGATATTATCAGATACGCCAATGGTCGACCAACTTCCGTCGGCATCGGCACTGTCAATTAAGACTCTGGTAACGGCTCCCGTACCGTGTCCGGTATCCACCACCCTAACCCGGTAGTCGGTTAGGGCTATCTCATTCAGTCGGGGGAAATGGGGGATCAAAGCCTCGCGCAGAGCTTTGTCCAAAGCATTGACCGGTCCGTTTCCGGAAGAAGTGGCCCTGATCGACTTGTCGCCGATTCTCAGGTTGACGGTGGCTTCGGTGGTGAGAAGACCGGCCTGCTGCCAGGGATGCACCATACCATTATTTTTGGACGCATCTTTGCCGCCGCTTGCGGCAAAGACATTGTCTTTTCGCTCCGCGTCGGAATCGCTTTCCCACCGGTTCCAGCTGTTGACCACCGTAAAAGACTCAATAGAAAATAAAACGTCGTCATATCCTGCGGCTGCCCTCAACAAAAGCTCCAAAGAACCGTCGGCGACTTCAAAATGGTACCCTTGGTATTCCAATTCCTTCAGCAAGGCAAGGACTTTGGTGAGTGAACCGTCGTCAATTTCAAGCGAAAGTTCCCGCGCCTTCATGGCAATTGTGGATTTTCCGGAAAGTTCGCTCACCACCACTCTGGAATTGTTGCCGACCAAACCGGGGTTGATATGTTCATAGGCATCCGGCCGTCGGGCAATGGCGGAAGTGTGAATGCCGGCCTTATTGGCAAACACAGCCATACCGACGTAAGGTTTTTGCGGATCCAAACTTATGTTGACTATTTCCGAAACATGCCTGGCTACGGAAGTGATCAATCTGATGCGCTCCCGCTCGATGGTCTCCATGCCCATCTTGAGAGTCAGATTGGGAATGGTCGCACAAAGATCGGCGTTCCCTGCTCTTTCCCCGTAGCCGTTGATGCATCCCTGCACTTGGCGCGCCCCGGCCCTCACCGCCGCCAGCGAACTGGCCACGGCACAGCCCGAATCGTTATGAAAGTGCACGCCTATGGTAGCCGAGGTATGCCGACGCACTTGAGTCACTATCTCTTCGGCCTGTTCCGGGAGCATGCCTCCGTTCGTGTCGCACAGAACCAGGGCCTCCGCCCCGCTTTTCTCTGCAGCCTCCAAGATTCTCAGGGCAAATCCGTCTTCCAGCAACATACCGTCAAAAAAGTGCTCGGCATCCAAAAAAACCCTCAGGCCATTTGAGACAAGGAATTTCACAGAATCGCTGACCATGGCAACGGCTTCGTCCAGGTCGGTACGCAAAGTCTCGATCACATGTAGACTCGACGATTTGGCAACAATGCACGCCGCGGATACGTCGGCTGCCACCAAACTGAGCAGGGTGGTATCTTTGGAAGCCTCGATCCCCTGCCTTCTCGTGGAACCGAAAGCAACCAATGTGGAATTCGCAAATTTGAAATCCCCGGCGGCATAGCGGCGAAAAAATTCGGCGTCTTTGGGATTGGAACCGGGCCAGCCGCCCTCGATAAAGGAAACGCCGAGCACATCAAGTTGACGCGCGACGTTGATCTTGTCTTCCACCGAGAGAGAAATGCCTTCCTGCTGTGAACCATCCCGAAGGGTCGTATCGTATATGTCGACGTTGTCAGGTAAGTCAACGCTGTCGAGAGTTACATGTGATTCGCTGTGTGAGTGATGCATTGCTACAATCTCCGTGTATACGATTCTCCATTTTAGCAGAATCAGGATTTCAGAACTCGCCCGCCGAAGCGGCTGTAAACAGGAGAGGACAGCCCGAAAACAGTGCGGTAAAATTTTCTTAAAGCCCGATGGCCCAAGGCAAATACTACCTTTTTACTACCGTGATCCACTCGTCGTGGATGCCGTAACTTCCCCTGCAACAGGCATCGTAGGCTTCACGCAATTGCTTTGTGATCCTACCCGGCATTTCACGGCCTATTTTTCTGTTATCGAGTTCCCTGATCGGAACTATTTCGGCTGCCGTACCTGTTAAAAAGGCTTCGTCGGCCAAGTAAACGTCGGCTCTGCGAATAAGCTTTTCTTCCACCTCATGACCCATCTCATGAGCCAAAACTTTGACGGAATCCGCCGTAATACCGTTCAGGGCTCCGACGGCAGAAGAAGGCGGCGTAATCAATACACCGTCTTTTACGAGGAATATGTTCTCTCCGGTGCCTTCGGAAACGTATCCGTCCATGTTCAACAGCAGAGCTTCATCGTAACCGGCACGCAGAGCTTCCACTTTTGCCAGAGAAGAATTGATGTACATACCTGTTGCTTTGGCAGCCGTGGGAAGGGTCCTGGGGTCTTGACGCACCCAGGAACTCACCATGACCGATATACCGGTTGCCATGGCCTCATCCCCGAGGTAAGCGCCCCACGGCCACATGGCGACAGCAGCATTCACCTTGCAGGGCAAAGGGTTGAGTCCCATTTCTCCGTAGCCCAGATACAGAATGGGTCTGATATATCCGCTTTCAAGGCCGGATTCTGCCACGGTCAAAATCATGGCTTCTTCCAATTCTTCCTGCGTGTAAGGACAATCCATGGAAAGCAGCTTTGCTGAATTTAACAATCTGGCTACGTGCTCTGACAACCGGAAAATTGCCGGTCCGTTATCGGTGGAATACGCCCTTATACCCTCGAATACAGCCGTTCCGTAATGTAGGGAGTGGGTGAGAACATGAATCTTGGCCTCTTGCCAATCGACCAATTGTCCATCCATCCATATTTTACCGGTAGGTTGAATAGGCATATCACACCCTTTCCGCTACAGCGTCTCCTATATCGGCCGTAGACAATCTTTCAGCCTGATTATCCAAATTGTCAGACACACCGAGAACGGCATCCTCGACTCTCTTGGCGGCTTCGGATTCCCCTAAGTGTCTTAACATCATAGCAGCAGACCTAATTGCCCCCAGCGGATTTGCCTTATTTTGACCTGCGATGTCATGAGCGGCGCCGTGAACAGGCTCAAAGAGCGAAGGACCGGTTCTTGCCGGATTGAGATTAGCCGAGGCCGCCAGTCCTATCCCCCCGTAGACGGCTCCAGCCAAATCGGTCAAAATATCGCCGAAAAGATTGTCCGTGACCATTACGCCAAAGCGGCCGGGGTCTGTCACCAAATAAATGGTCGCGGCGTCCACATGACAATAAGAAGTCTCCACATCGCCAAATTCTTTTGCCGTCTCCTCGAAAATACGCTGCCACAGACTCCCCGCGTACACCAAAACGTTGGTTTTGTGGACCAGGGTCAGGTTTTTCCTTTTAGTGTCTCTGGCGAGTTCAAAGGCAAATCTTACGCACCTTTCGACTCCGTGATATGTATTGACGGATCCCTGGGTGGCCACTTCAAAAGGAGTCCCGGGGCGCAGTTGGCCCCCTTCCCCGGCATAAGGACCTTCCGTGTTTTCTCTGACGACGTATAGTTCGTTGTTTTTGGCCAGAGAAGATTTCGTACCGGAAAATGGACGCAAATTGATATATAGATCCAGGGCAAACCGCAATTTGAGCAACAAACCTCTTTCCAGAATGCCCGGAGGAACCTCTTTTGATCCGATAGCGGGCCCGATGGCTCCGAGTAAAATTGCGTCAAAATTGCGCAAATCATCCAGCGTCTCTTCCGTCAGAACTTCGCCTGTTTCCACATAGTGACGCGCGCCGAGTTCAAATTCTTTTGTCTCGACTGCCACTCCCGTCGCACGGACTACTTTTAAGGCTTCGTCCGTAACTTCAGGCCCTATCCCGTCACCGCCTATAACGGCTATTTTATAGTCTCCCATAAGTCCTCTTTCTAGTTGCTCCCATACTAATATTTCAGTTTCTTGGATCAGGAAATATTTGTATTTTTATTACAAAAGTAGACTCGGCGACATAAAGACACGGACCGGATGCTTATCCCGCTGCCACGAATTGCCGCAGTAAAACACATGACGGCGCACAAGCTTTTTGCTGCCGTTTTATTTAGGCGGCAGTGCCCTTTTATTTTAATACTTTTTATGGGACAATATATATTATGAACTTCCTCACAGAAGAGCAACGCCACCTGAGAGCTTCCGACAAGGAAAGAGAAGAGGTCATCGATCACTTAAAAGTCTGCGCGCGGGAAGGACGCATCGGCGTAGATGAGCTGGGTGAAAGAGTACAAAATGCCATGACGGCCAAAACTCTCGGAGAACTTCAGGATCTCTGTATTGATCTGCCCGACAATCCCACCGCATCGCTCGTGCAAATCGACGACGGGGAGCAGACAGATTTTAGCGACACCCAGTTGAGCGACTATCAGCTGGAGGCTTGGCGACAGGACCGGCTGACGAGACACAGAACCACCAGATCTATTTTGGTATTTTCTCTGCTGACCTCCCTTATGCTGGCCTCCTTGGACTCGGGGTCTATGATGATACGGCCGGGTCTTTTCGTACTGGCATCCGTTATCTTGATGATTGTCTTTCTCCTAAAAAAGTTCAAATAGGTTTGATCTGAAAAAACCAAGAAATGCGGAGAACCCCCGGAGTATCTTAAGTAAGTTGCACTTAAAAATAAATCATTATTTATGAAAATACCTATTTAGATAAAACTTATTGTAAGCAAAAATTTTTAAATAGGACACAAAGCGAATACAATACATACAATCACAGAGACTTGGACTTATATCCAAAGGTCCAAAGGATAGACAGGCAGTATATGACACAGACGCAATTGACCAAAGAGACATACGACAGGTTGGCATCCGAACTTGAGGATTTGACCACCAGAGGCAGAATCGAGATTGCCAAACAAATCGAAGCCGCCAGGGCTCTGGGGGACTTGTCGGAAAACGGCGACTACCACGCAGCCAAAGACGCCCAAGGGAAAATGGAAGCCAGAGTACGTCAGCTGCAGGCCATGCTGGAAGATGTAGAAATCGTGGAGAAAAACCCAAAGAAACCGACCAAGGTCGGGGTCGGCACCGTGGTCAGCATCCGTTACGAAGATGACGGAGAAGAAGAGAGCTACTTTGTGGGTTCCATAGAAGAAAAGCGAGACGATCTGACGGTTTTGTCGCCAAACTCCCCTCTGGGAAAAGTACTTTTAGACAGATCGACAAACGATCGCGTATCCTATATGGCGCCAAACGGTGAAATAAAAGTAGTAATTCTAAATATCGAATAGTGCCGACAAAAGGCGGATTTGCCACGACGGCCGTTGTCGGCAATTGTCTTTTGTCGCCCCGGGTTGGGCATCACAAAAACTTAGTTAAAGAAAGAATCATAAAAATTATCCAATAAACTAGTCATTGACAAACAAACAGCGAGGAAACTATGGGGCTTACTCTTTCAGAAAAAATTTGGGCATCTCACGTGGTCACACCGGCAGAAAAGCCCGGCGACAACGAATTGTTATTCATTGACATGCATTTTATACACGAGGTGACTTCGCCCCAGGCCTTTGCCGGTTTGCGCAACGCATCAAGAAAAGTTCACCGGCCGGATCTGACAATAGCCACCGCCGACCATAACGTTCCGACGACCGATACGGATAAAGAAGTAAAAGATCCCATAGCCAGACTTCAACTGGATACCTTAGCCAAAAATTGTCAGGAATTCGGCATCCGCTATTTCCCGATGAGGGATAAAAATCAAGGAATCGTCCACGTTATAGGTCCGGAACAGGGTTTGACGCAGCCAGGGATGACAATCGTATGCGGAGACAGCCATACGTCCACCCACGGAGCGTTCGGCTCTTTGGCATTCGGGATCGGCACCTCCGAAGTGGAACACGTGCTGGCAACACAAACCATCCCGCAAAAGCGTCCCAAAACCATGGCCGTCGAAGTAGATGGGGTACTCTCGGACGGCATTACGGCCAAAGACGTCGTCTTGGCCATAATAGGACGGCTCGGAACGGGAGGCGGAATAGGCCACGTCATCGAATACAGGGGGTCGGCAATAAGAGCGCTTTCCATGGAAGGTCGGCTTACCGTATGCAACATGTCAATCGAAGCGGGAGCGCGGGCCGGCATGATAGCCCCGGATGAAACAACTTTTGCCTATTTGGAAGGAAGACCACACGCCCCCCAAGGCAAACTTTTTGACGAAGCCGTGGAATATTGGCGTAAGCTGCAAACGGATCAAGACGCCGTCTTTGACACAACGATCACACTGGACGCGGCCGGCATCAAGCCGGGCGTGACCTGGGGCACGAACCCCGGGCAAGTCACCACCATTGACGGCTACGTGCCGGACCCCGACGCCATAGCAGACGAACATCAGCGCGAAGCGGCAAAAAGAGCCCTTGATTACATGGCCCTGCACCCGGGCACGGCAATAAAAGACATCGCAGTGGACACCGTATTTATAGGATCCTGCACCAACTCGCGCATCGAAGACCTCCGTCTGGCCGCGGGAGTCGTCGAAGGCCGCCGCGTGGCAAAAGACGTCAGAGCCCTGGTGGTACCCGGATCAATGAAAATAAAGGCGGAGGCCGAAAAAGAAGGTTTGGACAAAATCTTTACATCCGCCGGCTTTGAATGGCGTGAGGCCGGTTGCTCCATGTGCTTGGGCATGAATCCCGATACACTGTCTCCCGGCGAAAGGTGCGCATCCACTTCAAACCGCAATTTCGAAGGCAGACAGGGACGCGGAGGCAGAACCCATCTGGTATCTCCGGCGATAGCCGCGGCAACGGCAATAGCCGGTCATTTCGAAGAACCCGGAAACTTACCGGCGTAAAGCCGACACGGCAACAACTATTGCCCCCAAAAGTCCTTACAAGATTACGACAGGCCGACACATAGTCGGCCTGTCGTAATAAATATTGTTATACACTGACCGACGGCAACCATTCCGGTCTGCGGTTTTCGAATTCCGAGATGTCTTTTTCAAACTTCAGCGTGACACCTATGTCGTCGAGACCGGACAGAAGTCTTTTTTGGGCCGCTTCATCCAAAGAAAACGGAGCTTCATACCCCAAACTCGGGATTTCCACAAGGCGTTTTTCCACATCGACGGTAATTTCCAGTTGTGGATCGGCCAGTATGCTGTGAAACAAAAAGACGGACGTCTCTTCCGGTACCTCAACGGGAATCAATCCGGACCTGGTTGAGTTATTTTTGAAAATATCGGCTATTTTGGAACTTATCACCGCCTGAAATCCGTAATCCACAAGAGCCCACACCGCGTGCTCCCTTGAGGATCCCGTCCCGAAATTCCTGCCGGCCAAAAGTATGTTTGCCCCCTGGAATTGTGGTTTGTTTAAAACGAATTCCGGTTCGTCACGCCATTCCGAAAACAGGCCGGCCCCAAAGCCGGTTCTCTCCACTCTTTTCAGCCATTCACTCGGGATAATTTGGTCGGTATCCACATCGGAACGCTCCAGGGGAACGGCTTTGCCGGTTACAAAGGCAATCGGTTTCATAAACAATAGTCACTTTCTGTCAATCAACTGGGCTCGCTGTTGTCCTGATAAAAGCGATTTACGGCAGATACCACGGCTTGAAGACCGGCGGCCAAAATGCTTTTATCGCGACCAACTCCCCATCTAACAATACCATCATTTTTCTTGACTTCAAGATACGCCACTGCTTGCGAATCGGACCCGGACGTAATGGCGTGTTCGCTGTAGTCAAGCACATCCAAATTGAAGTGCATGACTTCGTTTACACCGTTGATAAAGGCTTCGATGGGGCCGCTCCCGACTCCGGATACCGTCTTTGGTTCATCTTCCAAAAGCACCTGTGCCGTTACGACATCTTTGTGACCGCTTGAAGAGGTTTCGTAGGAAAGCAGCTCCAGATGCTTTTGATTTGACAAATATTGCTTTTGAAAAATATCCCACATATGCTCGGGGGTAATTTCCGTCCCCGTATCTTCCGTGACGGTCTGAATGGCGGAGGAAAATTCAATCTGCAATCTCCTGGGAAGACGGAAGCCGTGCTCAACCTCCATGATATAAGCAACCCCGCCTTTGCCGGATTGGGAATTAACTCTGATGACCGCTTCATAGCTCCGGCCGACATGGTGTGGGTCGATAGGCAGATAGGGAACCTCCCAGTAGTCGTAACAACTGCTGATTGCGGCCATCCCTTTTTTGATCGCATCTTGGTGCGAACCGGAAAATGCCGTATACACCAAATCACCCACATAGGGATGCCTGTGGTGAACCGGCAAACGGTTGCAGTGCTCAGCCACTCTCCGCAAAGCATCTATGTCACTAAGATCGAGTCCGGGATTGACTCCCTGTGAAAACAAATTAAGCGCAAGAGTCACCAGGTCCACGTTCCCGGTACGTTCGCCGTTGCCGAAAAGACAGCCTTCTACCCTGTCTGCACCGGCCATAACCCCAAGTTCCGCCGCGGCCACGGCAGTACCTCTGTCATTATGGGGGTGCAGACTTATGACTGCGTTCTTTCTCTGGGGGATGTGGTTGTGGAAGTACTCTATTAAGTCCGCGTAGATGTTGGGCGTAGACATTTCGACCGTGGCCGGCAAGTTGAGAATGATTTTTTCGTCGCCGGAAATTCCGGCTGCTTCCATAACCTTCTGGCAGATCTCCAGAGAAAAATCAATTTCCGTACCGGTAAAAGATTCCGGGCTGTACTCGTAACTGATTCTTGTGTCCGAAGTCGTTGCCTCCAGGTCTCTGCAAATTTTTGCGGCATCCGTGGCTATCGCGATAATGCCCTTTTTATCCAAATTGAAAACCACTCTCCGCTGCAGTTCCGAAGTCGAATTGTAGAAATGGACTATGGCCGACCTGGCTCCTTGAAGCGACTGGTACGTCTTTTCGATCAATTCTTTGCGGCATTGGACAAGTACCTGAATGTTGACGTCTTCGGGTATGAGATCTTTTTCGATCAGCATCCTTATGAAATCAAAATCCGGCTTGGAAGCTGCAGGGAATCCCACCTCGATTTCTTTGAAACCCATTTTGACAAGCGACTTAAACATACGCAATTTGCGTTCGGGGTCCATGGGATCGATCAAAGCCTGATTGCCGTCACGCAAATCAACCGCACACCACAGCGGGGCTTTTTCTATAATCTTGTCCGGCCAAGTCCTGTTTGCCAGCCCAACCGGGGGGTATGGGCGGTATTTGTCGAACGGCATTTGCCTTAATTCTGTACTTGCCTGTGTCATGGTGCCTCGCTTTGTCAAAATACCGCAACCGATCTGCCCTTGCCGGATGAAAGTTAATTATCACTTTTATATGTAATAATTATCCTGAGTTTCCGGTGAAAAACTCCTTTTTAATTGAAAAAACCTCCCGGCAAAACGCGCAGGAGGCAGCGACAAAGTAACTTTGCCGCTATGTCAATAGTAGGTTACCGGTTGCCGTAAATAAAACCATCAACTTATATTGTAGCCAAGAAAGTCTGCGACGGCAGACGTTTGAATAAATATTTTCGAATGCCGTTAGTTCATGACGGACAGCGCGACCCCATCCAAAATATCGGTTTCCGACACCGTTATTTTGTCTTGTCCCAAAACATCCATTACCTGCTCCAGTATCAATACCCCGCCCAAGATAACGTCCGCTCTCCCTGGCTCCACATGCAATTTTTGTACTCTTTCCTCGACAGAAAGCATGGGCAGCAGGGCCGCCGTTTCCTGCACAAATTCCTTGCCGAGAACGTGGTGATGGGTTTTCGTATCGTTATAATCCGCTATCCCAAGGTTCATACGCGCCAGAGCAGAGACCGTTCCGGCCACCCCGACCAGCGTATCGGCCTCCAAAAAAGCCGGATACCGAAGAACCGCTTGATCCAGTAATTCTCTTATGTAATCTTTGGCGGATACAGTGTTTCCGCCGCTTCCGGCAAAACGACCCGACCCCGAATCGATATCCGGGGAATTGCTTTGCCGACCCGTCAAAGAAAACCTTTCGGTGATCCTCACACAGCCCATAGGGAGAGAGGCAAGTGATTTTATGCCGTTTTTATCCCCTGCCACCAATTCTGTTGACCCGCCTCCTATGTCAACCACCAGGTAGGATCCGTTTTCTTCCGGCAATCCCATGGTTGCCCCTTTGTATGCGAGTTTTCCTTCTTCTTCTCCGCTCAGGATTTCCAAGTTGCAATCGAGAACCTCGGAAGCCATCCGCACAAATTCTTCTGCGTTGAGAACATCCCTGGCGGCAGCCGTTGCGATTGCCCTGACTTTTACCGCCCCAAAAGAATCCAAGATATCCCTGTACTCGCGGAGAGCAGACACCGTTCTCTCTATGGCGCTTTCTGCGAACGTCCCTGTGGCGTCAACACCCTGACCGAGACGCGTAATTTTCATTTTTCGCGCCAAGATATCTTGTTTCGGGCCCAGGACAAGCAGCCTTGTGGAATTCGATCCGCAATCTATTGCGCCGACCGGTCCGTCCAGTTCGTCAGTCAACAATTTCGCACAATACCTTCCCACTGTGTCGCCGGTACCGGCAAGATAGGCAGCCAGATGAGCATGCAGACACTTGACACCGCGCCTTGTGCCGCCCACTCCTCCGCTTGGGCGTGGTCCTCTGTAATCAGCCGCCAACAATTTATCCCGCTCTCGGCCATATGTCAAATGATCATTTTCAATTGTTTCCGAGGGAAACAATTCGTTGATAATTTTGATGTAACCTGCCGCTTCCAAACGCGACACGGCCTCTCTTTCCCGCTTTCCCACAAGCCAAAAAAGGGTCGGCATGGGAGTTCCGTCAGCCAGCAGCGGATAGTTTTTGATTACCACCGGCGAATCATCCCTGTCGCGCACCACTACCTGAAATTCGCTTTCCGGATACCTGCCAAGCAAAGCGGCAACCCGTTCCCTGTCAACGTCGGAAGCTTTAAATACTTTTTCGGCCAATTTCACACCCACGACTTTGAAGATAGTCCATTTATGTATTCTAGCCGGATCCACGCTGACTTCTTTGGTCCTTTGGGGATCGCTCGTCCGTCCCCGAATTTTTTTGGATTGCAAAGAGGCGGAACCTCTACGCAGCGAATCGGCACACCAAAAACATTCCCCGCCTATCTTCTTGAGTGAGTGAAGTTCGGTGCGGACACACAAAAATCCGGTTTGGACGGTTAAAATTTTTTTCAAACGTCCTTATAGTGTCATTATTTGACACAATCCATAGTATTATAATTGGCTGTGAAGCGGCAAATCGCCATCCTATCAGGACTTGCTCTGGCTGTTGTCTTGACCGGTAAAACAAGCCTTCAGGCCGAAAAGGCATTTTCAGAGACCCAAAATGCGGGTTTTTCGGCTGCTGCTTCCAATTCTTCTTCGGGGACTTCCATATCTCAGCTACAGACCGAAGCAAACCAAATTTCTGCTTCAATTGCGACGGCCAACACGCAGGCCAACATCTACGGTTTGCGCTATCTGGCGACTATGCAGAACATCCACGACATCCGGCAAAGATTGAATACGCTTTCCCACAGCATGAAACGCTACTCAAAGCTGGTAGCTCTTACACAAAAAAAGCTTTATGGGATTGCCGTAAGCACCTACACGGCGGCGGGGAACAGCAATACTTTTTTTCTGATCCTGTCAGGGAATTTTGATCAAGCCAACGTTACCAACGTATACCTGAAAGTAGCCTCAGACCGCCTCTCCCAAGAGGAAAGCCTTTTCCGCATACAAAAGCGGCGACTTGCCACCGACAGGGCGGAGGAAAAATACAACTTGCATCTGGCGGCCGTCAATCTCCGCAGGGTTACGCATGACAGAAAAAACGTTTTGGCCGAATTGGCCAATGAACATCAACTATTGTCGGGGGTCAAAGGACGCTTAATCAGGCTTGTCGCCATCCAGACTGCCGCTAAAGAGAGAGCCCAAATGGCTTTTATCCGCATGCAGGAGGAGAAGCTGCTGCAACAGCAGCTGGCGGCGAGAAGAAGGAGCGCCGGCCATCGACCCCAACAAGGGACTCAACAAACGGTATCCGTCTCAACGCCTCCCGCCAAAACACCTTCCTCCACTGCCGCTCCCCCTGCGACCGTTGCTTCGCCGACCATGAGCCCCACGTTGACTCAAGACTTTGCCGGCATACGAAATTGTGAATCCGGCGGGGTTTATACGCTCGACACGGGGAACGGCTACTATGGCGCATACCAGTTCAGCGCTTCCACATGGACAGGTCTCGGAGAACCGGGGCTGGCCAACCAGTCGCCGCCTCCCATTCAAAATGCTGCGGCATATAAACTTTACCAGCAAAGCGGCTGGGAGCCGTGGCCGGCCTGCGCGGCAAGTCTCGGCTTGCCGTAGATATTTTCGCCTGTCCATCCCCTCAATCAAGTGTTTTCCGGCGGCCGTCGGGAGAACTAATGCCGCGGAAACGAAATTTCGTCAGGAATCGCCGCCCAGAAGCTTTCTCAGGGCATCGGCATTTTCCGCATTTTTTATTGCGGCGGCATCCAAGGCTTCATGAAGGTTTTCCGTCCATTCGGACATGGAAACTTCTTTCTTGCTGATAATTACCTTGCCGACTTCTTTGATGACATAAGGTCTCGGACCGGAGTTTTCGATAGCCAAAGACAAAACAAGGTCATCAAAACGGATTTTGACAGACTTGACAACTCCCAAAGAGCCTTTTAGTTTGTCTTTCAAAGATTGACTGCTCTCTATCTCAAGCATCGAAGCGGGAAACAAATCCGTGATGGTTTTTACAAGCACGTTTCCGTACGCCCGGATATCGGCTGAATCATATCTGATGGCTGCCGCCAGCATATCGAATCCGCTGGGTTGATTATCGGAAGGCGGAAACACATTGTTATCCATGAGCGACACCCCTGCTTTCATATTCCGCCAAACAGGCTTTTCCAACCGCAAACACTCTTTTTAAAGATATCTCTGACATCAAAAAGCCCAATTCCAAAACTCCACTTCGTCGAGCATCCTTCGCATTACGCCCTTCGGCTTAACTTTACTGCTTTTTGTGGCCTGATACGGGAAAAAGGACGACCCCGCCAATGCGGAAGTATCCCCTTCCACCAATTGACTGGATCCTATTTTTGGCCGACCGATACCGTTGGCAGAGCCGGCGGTATCGGGGAAGACAAGAGAGTATTCCGTTTGCCCTTTGCTGATCAGGCCGTATTCCACCCTGGCCAAGTGCTCGACATAAGGCATTTGTCGCAACGAGCGTACTTCCGACAACAATTGCCTGTTTTGAGAGTTGATATACGCCAATTCGGAGTCAGCCGAGTTCAGATTGGCACTCTCTTTCGAAAGTTCCGACGTATGAATTTGCGTCAGTAAAAGTAGGGCAGACAAAACCACCGCTGCCACAAGTGTAATTCTGGCCAAAAAAAGTCTGTTCAGTTTAGGCCTGCCCTTCTTTTAACTATATAAATGCCTTTTTCCCGAGAAATTCGGCTGCCTGCCCGAGTTCTTTTTCTATTCTCAGCAATTGATTATATTTGGCAACTCTGTCCGACCTGGCAGGAGCTCCCGTTTTGATCTGACCACAATTCGTGGCAACCGCCAGATCGCTTATGGTAACGTCTTCAGTTTCTCCGGATCTGTGCGACATAACGGCCTTGTAGCCCGAAGAAATAGCCAGAGAAGTGGCGGACAACGTCTCCGTCAAGGTGCCTATCTGATTGACTTTGACAAGCAAGGCATTACAGATGCCTTGCTCTATGCCTTTTTGCAATCTGTCCACATTCGTCACGAAGACGTCGTCACCCACAAGTTGCACTCTCCCGCCCAAAGCCTTGGTGTGCTCTTGCCAACCGGCAAAGTCATTTTCCGCCATGCCGTCTTCTATGGACACGATGGGGTACCTGTTCACCAAGTCCACCCAGTAATCGGACAGCTGAGCGGGAGTCAAACTGCGCTTCTCGCCCTTCAGCTCATACATACCGTCCGAATAGATCTCGCTGACGGCGGGGTCCATGGCTATTCCGATATCTTTACCGGGCTCCCTGCCGGATGCCTTGATGGCTTCCATCAATATGACTATGGCTTCTTCGTTGGAATCCAAATTCGGGGCAAAACCGCCTTCATCGCCCACCGTGGTGGCCAAACCTTTTTTCTGAAGGACTTTTTTCAGGACATGATACACTTCCACTCCCCATCGCAAAGCCTCCGAGAAGGAAGGGGCTCCGTAGGGGACAATCATAAATTCTTGGAAATCGATATTGTTGTCGGCGTGTACCCCGCCGTTCAGCACATTCATCAGGGGAACGGGAAGGATGTGAGCGGAAGCCCCGCCCACGTAGCGGTAAAGACTCAAACCCAACTCTTCCGCGGCTGCTTTGGCGGTGGCCAGGCTTACGGCTAAAATTGCATTGGCCCCCAATCTCTGTTTGTTTGGGGTGCCATCCAGGTCGATAAGCGCCAAGTCTATTCCTCTTTGATCAATGGCGTCCATACCCTCTATGGCCGAAGCGATTTCGCCTTCCACGTTGGCGACGGCATTCAGAACTCCCTTGCCGTCATAACGGTCTCCGCCGTCCCTGAGTTCAACGGCTTCATATTGACCGGTAGATGCCCCCGAAGGTACTATTGCCCTTCCGAATGCACCGGAATCCAGTTCACAGACTACTTCAACAGTGGGATTTCCTCTTGAATCCAAAACTTCTCTTGCTGATATATTCTCTACGATACTCATCATTACTCCTTATAACTCTTATACAAAAATATAGCAAAACTTTAGTTAAAGCTACTGTTTCAGTCATATGCTGCCATGAATTGCCGAATATGCAATACATTTATGCCGTCTGTAATCAAAATAGCAGGCATATCCCCGACATTGATTCATCAAACATGAATTCAACCCTCACCTTGCTCTGCAATCGTTTGCTTTCTCTTTTCGGTGTCCTTGGCATGCAGCTCCAACTCTTCCGCAGAGCGACGCGTCAATTCTTCCGCGTCCAAACCCATGGATGCGGCATGGCGCGTGACGGTAAGCAATAAATCTCCGACTCTTTGTGGGTCTCCGCTCAAAAACTCAAAAAATAAGGTTTTTAATTTCTCTTCGTTGTCCCGATCCAGAACAAAAGAGGCATCGATGCTGCGCAGTTTCCGTTCCAACTTTGTGACGTAGAGCAAAGCGGGAAGGGCCTTGGGGATCCCGTCAAAAATGCTTTCCCTCTGCTTTTCCGTCTTCTTGATCCGTTCCCAATTGTTTTCCATCTGCTGTGCAGAACTGGGGTTTTTGAAAGCCAAATCGGCTTCGGCGTGAACGTTTTCAGACCTGACCTGACCCAGAATTGATGAGAGAAACGGCGTCAACTCGAAATTGTCATCTTTGAATATTTGAGGATGTCTCCCGATAAGTTTTTTGCAGGTGGTTGTCACCACATCGCTTATATTGAAAAGATTTTCTTCGTCGGCTATCGTGGCGTGAAAAAAAATTTGTACCAGCAGATCACCCAGCTCTTCACAGAGATGATCTGCCTCGTTATCACAGTCTTTCTTCACCTCGACCAGTTCGGCTTCCCGCATGGCACTGTCCGTTATCTTTTGTGTCACAGAATACTCTCCGGTGTGGCAGTCGTACCCGGTTTCCATGTCGCTGATGGCCTCTAAAACTTCATAAGTTTCTTCAAGCAAATGGCGGGAAAGAGATCCGTGAGTCTGTTCCCTGTCCCAAGGGCACTCCCTCCGCAAGATGCCTGTTAGGCGTAGCAGTTCATCGGGATAGGAAGTAAAACCGGCAAAAGGCAGATACACACAACTCAGGTGATCCACGTCGGTTGTCCTGTCCAGATCTTCGACTTTGGTATAGACAATCTTTTCGTCCCCGTGACCCAGGTGGTGTAAGATGACGGCTTGGCTGCGGGCAAGCGTGCCGTCCGGGTCGTCCCGCTCCAAAAGGGACAGCTTTATGTCGGAAAGCATCTCTTTGTTCCAACATTGCCCGATCAAAACAGGGGAGGTCACCGCGCTGTAATTACTCCGGAAATAGTCGGCTTCGACTAAGGAAAGGTGTTCTTTCACCGGGTCGATTCTCAGCCTCTCGTACGCCAAATCCAAAAACGACAATCCGCTCACTATGCGGGTCCGAACGTCCTTATTGGCAAGAATCAGCTCGACGCTGCGCTCCAAGATCAGCGGCGAACCCGGTACCGCATATACTATCCGACCGTGCCGGTCGGCTTCTTGCACCACATGGTCGGCCATATGCAAGTACAACTCTTCAAAAGTGGGAGTTTGTGCGTACATATAGTCAAGCGATGAGGCTCCGGCTTCCATCCATGGCTGTGCCGCCAGATGTTGTTCGGTTCTCAGCAGTTTTTTAGCGGTGCCGTTGAGAAAGTCAAAAGCCTGCTTGGTCATTAAGTCCGGCCCGGCGGGCCCCATGCCGACTATTATTACTTCGGGACTTTGATGAGTCATATCCATTGGGCCTCAAGATCAAAACACGGTACGCATACAACGCCAAAATGTTTCAAGAAAACTGCTTGCCCTACGGGGTGACGCTTGCCGGATTGGGGATCAACGACTTAGCCGGACCGGAAACCGGCACAACCGCAAAACTGCTGCCGTGCTTTTCCCAAGAGCCGGTACCCGGCGGCAACTCCACCTGTGCTTTAGCCAATTCGCGGTCCAGGACTAGCTGAGCCTTCGATGCCTCCTGCTGTACAATTTGGGTCGCGACGTCCACTTCCGTCGGAAACTGTTTGGCCGTAATTTCAAACATCAGATACTGACCGCTGTCCGGTATCGTCGCGCTCAATTTCCCGACTTTTAGATTTTCCAAAGGTTTTGCCAAATTGGCGGGTAAAGTTGCCACCGCGAAACAGCCCAGGGCCCCTCCGGCAGAACCGGTGGGACTTTCTGAAAACGTGGCCGCCGCGGACGCAAAAGCTTCCCCTCCCTGAATTTTTTTTCTGACTATTGACATGGCCTTGGCTGTGGGGGCTTCGATCACCGACACGCATGACAAATCCGTCAAATTGCGATGCTTTGCGGCGTAATTCATTACGCCGTTATTTGCCGTCGAAACGTTGGCGAGCTTTAGTCCCAGAGCCGCTTCTGCCTGATAGACACCGAACAGGGCGTGACGGAAAGTGGGTCCAAATGCACCCAGCACGGCGTCGCCGGGTGTGGTGCACGTTGTGCTGTTTGACGTAAAAGAGTTCGCCAGCAAACCTCCGGCTACTTCCGAAGTCAACAACGATTCACTCAGCTTCATTTTTTTAACGGCTTGTGTAAAGGCCTGGTTTTCTATAAGAACCGTCAGAATGCCGTCGGCAAAAGAAGCACTGTATGTCCCGGATCCCCCCGCCCCTTCAATGGCGCGGTTGCCGATCAAGCAAGTATAAGACTTATTGTAAAAAGCGTCCTGAATGGCCGAGGAGAAAGCTGTCGTTGAAATAACAGCGCCGTTGACTCTTGCCGCATACGGCACCAAATTTGCGCTGCATGAGGTTCCCAAGAAACCGGCCGACAACAAAATCGCAATTGAAAAAATCACTTTTCGCACATTTTCGATTCTATGCCAGGAATCGGCCAATAATCGATCACTTTCATACATAAGTGTGTTTTATTTTCTTTAATTGCGGTCTTGAAATCACCTTCGCCGCCCGCTTCAACCATTCTGTGCCTGCCCCGTCTGTCTGCCCGCACAAGCTTTGCCAACGCACTTTTTGACCCGTTTACCGTTTTGGTCAGTAAGCCCGCCAATATGGTGGGCAGCAAAAACCGGGCAAACTCGGACGGTATTTCGGATCAGTTTCCGTAAAAACGGTTTAAGATTTATCCCATTCCCTGAAATCATGACCGTTTTCGTGTAATTGTTGACTATGACTTTCGGGAACGAAGCTGAAAACCTGCAAACAGAGAATTCAACCACAGAAAAATTCGATTTCATCATAGTGGGCGGCGGATCAGCCGGCTGTGTCCTGGCCAACAGACTGAGCGCCAATCCCCGAAGCAGAGTCTTGTTGCTTGAAGCCGGGCCGAGCGACACTCATCCTCTTTTACACATACCGGCGGCTTTTCCCAAATTGTTTGCATCCAATCTGGATTGGAACCTAAAAACCAAACCCCAGGCCAACTTAAATAACAGAAGCGTTTTATTCCCACAAGGCAAAGTGATGGGAGGAAGCTCTTCGATCAATGCAATGTGCTGGATTCGGGGGATGCAGGCCGATTTTGAGACATGGGGAGAGCTGGCTGGCACCGAATGGGGGCCGGAGAGCGTTTTAGAATTTTTCCATAAAGCCGAAAAGTTGCTGGTGCCGGACGAAGAAGGCGCAGAAAACTACGGAACAAGGGGTTTGATACATATTTCGCCGCAACGCGACCCCAGAAATATCACTTCCAAATTCCTGGAAGCCGCAAAAAACTCCCCGCTGGAAAGAGACCCGAACCGTCATAAAGCCGGAGAACGCGGAGGCGACCTTTCACTCGTGACACAGAGGAACGGCCGGCGGGTCTCGGTGGCCGACGCATACCTAAAAAAAGTAATGAACCGACCGAATTTGGTCGTACGGACAGGAGCGGTATGCAACAAAATTCTGTTCGAGGACAAAAAGGCCTCCGAGGTGATTTACTCCGTGGGCAAAAACCGTCTTTTCAAAGCCTCGGCGCAATACGAAATCATTCTTTCGGCGGGAGCGTTGTCAACGCCCGCCATACTGATGCGCTCGGGCATAGGAAACGGCAGTGATCTGGCAAAACTGGCAATTGGGGTGGTGGCCGACAACAGAGCGGTCGGGGCGAACCTGCAGGACCACATCACAACCGGCATCGCCGTAGAGACACCGGGCTTTCCCAGCCTTGCCAAAGCGAATTCGCCCAACCAATTCCTGAAATACCTGACACAGAGGAAAGGCATGCTCACATCCCCGGTTTGCGAGGCCTATGCCTTTTACAAATCGGATCCGGAATTGTCGGCGCCTGATCTGGAGATGATATTTTTGCCTGTGGCATTTTTGGGGGAAGGACAAGGAATTCCAGACCTGGATGCCGCCACACTTGCCACTGTTTTGCTTTGTCCAAAAAGCAAGGGAAGTGTCTCGCTTGCCTCGTCCGATCCGAACGAACCCCAGATTGTGGACCCCAACTACCTGTCAGACGAAAACGGAGAAGACAGAGCCCGTCTGGAAAAAGGACTGGGCTGTCTGCTGGATATTTTGGAGCTTGATCCTTTCAAATCATCAACGGGCAAGCTCATAGCGCCATATGACGGCGTTTACAAAAAAGAGGCCCGGGCGGCAATTATAAGCGATGCCGTAGACAACCTGTCCCAAACTCTATACCATCCGGCGGGTACCTGCAGGATGGGCAAGGACAGCTCATCCTGTCTCACTCCGGATTTGAAAGTACGGGGAGTCGAGGCGCTAAGGGTGGTTGATGCCTCAGCCATGCCGACTCTTGTCAGAGGCCATACCAATGCAGCCACGGTTATGATTGCCGAAAAGGCGGCTTCTTTGATCCTCAGCACATACGGATGACACTCCGTCATGCATCGTTGTCCGGGCCGCTTAACGCAAGTATTTATGCGCCTAGCCTTTCAGCAGACCGAGCGAAGTGGTCATTTCCACCACGGACGGTCCCAGGGTTTCATACGAAACGGTTATTTGGTATTTTCCGTTTCTGAGTGTGGTCGTATAATTCGTATAATGCACGCCGTAGGGCTTGAATCCCAATTGCTTGAGAGAAGTCAAATAACTGACCACATCCGATGTATTTTGCGGAGCGGTGATCACGATCCAGACGTAATTGGGATTACCCTTCGCGTATGCTCCGGATAAGTTGCCGGGAGGCCTGGGAACGGAAGCCGGGAACGATGACGGTATGTAGTGGAGAATCTTGGGTATCGTCGTAGTTGTTGCTTTTGTACCGTTCACTTTCTTGGCCGCTTTTTTCCCATTGCCGGTACTTGGCAATGCAATCAACCTGACGTTACCCACCGAAGTGACCGTAAAACTGAAGTCGAGAAAACTCTGACGCGTCGGAGCGTTGGCATTTGACTTATACCACAACAAAGCTCCGCTTTTTGAGGCGATACAGGCTGTGGGTGAGGTTTTGGAAAGACTTTTATGCTTCTGTGCTACGCCGTACTCATTTCCCCTCAAGCCGGCGCCGGAGCATGTTCCCATGCTCTTCAATACTGCTCCTTTGGCGTCTATTTTATTCAGAAAAACTTTTGCCCAGGCATACTGATCCGCTTCTTTGATGTATGCATACGGAGATTGAATATTGAATTTTGCGGTTTTCTTTCCGGTAACTTTATAACCTTGTTTACCCACGTAAAAAATATTCCTACCCGGTTCGTTCAGTTCAAAATTGTTCTGGGCGTGAATCCTGGCATTGAGGACTGACCGTTTCCCTTTGGCATACTCGACCGCAGTAAAACTGTAATTCGTCAGATCCGAAAGCCGGGAAACGGAAAATGTGTTGGTTATGGCAGTCGATTTCTTTGCGGCTCTGTTCACAAGGATATGATTGACGAGGCTCGGAGAAGTGTCCGCAGCCGATTTGACGGGAACCGCGGTTCCGGCGCCGGCCGGGCCCAAAATAAATGCACCGGATGCCATGACACCCGCGACGGAAGCCAGAACCAGTTTATCGAAAAGTTTACGCTGCATTGGGGTACCACTCCTTGACTGACGAATTATCCATGTTGACGATACGTTTTACGCTTGATAGAAGAACGTACACCAAACTTATTTTAGCCTTATTATAACTATAGGTACAGTCAGTTATCATTTAATGCCAGTGTGGACAAATAACTTAAAACCTCTTTATAATCGGTGGTGACAGGCATTGCCGGGAGTCGGCTTATAAGATAATTTTTATACTTGGCCGTATTCAGTCTCGGATCCAGAACGGCAACCACTCCCTTGTCGGTGGAACTTCTTATAAGACGGCCCACCCCCTGAGCCAGCAGGTTGGCAGCCTTGGGTAAATCGATCGAAACAAATCCCGCTTCGCCGGCCAATTCTCTTCTTGCCATCAACAACGGGTCATCCGGTCTCGGGAAAGGAATTTTGTCAATAATCACGAGAGACAGTGATTCGCCCGGCACATCGACTCCTTGCCAGAAGCTCATGGTGGCAAAAAGACTGGTATCCCGTTCAGCCGTAAATTTATCGATTAAAAATCTTCTGGAATGCCGGCCTTGCATGATGAGATTTGTGGACACTTTCCTCAGACAAAATTCATACGCTTCTTCCATCGCGGCTTTACTGGTGAACAAAACCAGGGCTTTCCCGTTAAATGCCTTTAACAGTGTCGCTATCTCCGAGTATCTGTATGTACTCATGTCTTTTTTACGCGGATCCGGAAGATGGGAAGGAATATAGAGAAGCGAATTGGAGTGATAGTCAAACGGACTCTGCACTTCGGTAAAGCTGACCAAGTCTCCGTCGGCTCCAAGGCGCGATACGATGGCTCCGTCCACGGTTGCGCTTGTCATCACCGTAGGTTTATTTGTAAAAGTGCCTTTATCCAAAAAAAGAGACAGATCAAGCGGCATGCCTTCCAATTTTAAAAAACCCGCCTCACGTTCTGCGTAAATAACAAAATTTGCATCTTTTGCCAAAATATGATGCATGTCCGCTAACAGTTTTGTGACCACCTGAACAGCCCGAATTGTCTTATCCGGCAACGGCGCTTTGCCTGTTAAGTTGACACTGCGCTGAACGGGTTTTTCTGATAAGAATTCCTCTTCTTCCTCCCTGTCTTTCGTGGAGGAAAGATAAGAAAAGTGGGCCAGATACTTTGTCAACAAATCCAATATAAATTGTACCTTATCTGCCATGATATCCAAGTGAGCCAAAAAAGCCGTTTCGGCCTTTGACGGCTCGCCGTATAGTATCCTCCTGCCCGATAGCATCTCCAGGTAGTCATCTATGCCGGCCACCGATTCCGGCAGCTCTTCCGATACCGTGGCAAACAGCGCGTCGAGGTAAGTTTCCTGATACCCCATTTTGGAAAAAAAATCTTTTGTCCGACTGTCTCCCGACGAACGCAATTTGGAAATTTCGTTCAGTGCACTCTGCAACTCCGCAATTGCGCCCCTGAAACGTTTTGAGGTTATTGTAAAGCCCAATGTTTTTGTCAATACATCCTCCAATTCATGGACTTCATCGACAATAAGAACATCGTAATTGGGTAAAATCTTTCCGTAAACCATATCAAGGCACAGTAAATGTAAATTAACCACTATTACCGTTGCCTCCTCGGTTCTCTTTTTTGCTTTTTCCGCAAAACACACATCGCCCTTGGGACACAACCTGGATCCGACGCATTCATCGACGGTAACGGAAATTTCCTTTGCCAGATCGGCAGTAACTTCTATATCCAGCTCAGATAAATCTCCCGTTTCCGTCACGGCAAGCCAGTCTGATATCTCCTCATATACGGCAAAGCCTTTGTTTGCATAAGAAAAGAGCTTTGGGGCTCCCGGATTTCTTTCATCAATATGCTCGCCAAAAGCTTTTCTGCACAAGTAATTTGAGCGGCCTTTTAGAACCGCATACGACAATTCAAGATCAAGAGTATCCGACACGGCAGGTAAGTCATTTTTTGCCAATTGATCTTGCAACGTTTTTGTCGCCGTGGCAATAACAATTTTTTTACCTGATAAAAGCGCCGGAACCAGGTAAGCAAACGACTTTCCTGTGCCCGTGCCGGCTTTAACCACTGCACAGCCTCCGTTGTGAATGATGGAATCAACCTGTCGAAGCATTTCCAATTGGCCAAGGCGGATTTCACCGTCTTGTTTTAAATTCTGCACAACGCTCAGCAGTGCGGTTTCCGCGTTGTCTTTTGATTTCTTTACCGACATAAAATTTCTCTTGCCCACAGACCCGTGTCTATAGAACTTGACATAATAGCTCGCTCACGGCAGGCAAAAGCTCTTGAAATATCGCCGTTGCGTCCGCACCCGAGATCAGCAAAGAGGTGCACGACGAGGGACTGATCGGATACAGAAATAAGCAATTTTTTACCGTATCACCAACCGAGTCCATAGCCAAAGAGTAAAAACCCAAACGGAAGCAATTGAGTGCCAAGGCGACTTCCCTGTGCTCACCGGATAAAAAGGATATGCCTTTTTGCACCTGGGTCAAGAGAGAGTAGTCTAATACGATACTTCCGCCGTCTCCCACAGAGCAGATATCTGCCATACTTTCAAAGGTAATGCCGCTAAAACTAAAAATAATCGGTACATCTTTTGACAGTGAAGAGTTTTCCTCCAAATAGTTTAAAATGTGATCTTCATATATTTGATATGCATGATATATATTTTTTTCTTCAAAAGAGTCGCTGTATTCAGCCGGTACACTGCTCTTACTGGCTGGTTTTCGCATTATCAATATATCAATGAGAGCTTGAAGTTCCTTGGCATCCTTCATATTTATGAATATGTTGTCGTTCAATTCGGTTACTTTAGTAATGTCAAAATTAATTAGTTGCGCTGTGAGGAGAGGTAAAAGCAGTTCTCTTAGAGTCTCGACAGGATGGGCAGAAAATATATTTTCTAAAAAATCCATATTTATTACACCAAAGAATATTTTTTCTTTTTGATAATTCTCCAGCTCATGCTGCCAATCAACAATACTTCCGCCATTTAAAAACTGAAGGTCTTCCTGCGGTGTGGAAACCGGGTCGCTGCTTTTTAAAGCAGGAGCATACAATTTATTTTCTCCTCCCGTTTCTCTGGCTGCGTCGATAGTGCTTACTTTTGACAGCAAATATTCATCGGATTCGACGATATTATGAATAACTTCCGCCAAAGACGGCTTAGCGGACACTGAGGGTTTATAGGAAAGCGATATGACCAAGTGATCCCTTGCTCTTGTCGCCGCCACGTATAGCAATCTATATAGTTCCGCTCTTTCCAAGCGTTCATACTCGTCGGTTGCTTCGTCGTAACCGGAAGTTTTGAGCTGCTCATTGATTCTTATGTTAATACTGCCCTTGTGCAATTCTTGCGAGGTATCCAGAATGATATTTGGCTTTTCTCTCACCAATGGCGCTGCTCCCAATTCGGTAAGAATGACTATGGGATATTCAAGACCTTTTGCGCCATGTATCGTAACCACCTTCACGGCATTGCGGCTTGCCGCGTAATCCTCAAACAATTCCGCTCTGGGATAATTGCCTTTTTCCGCCTCTATCAGATCAAGCAAATCCTGCGGCAACAGATCCGGGTCTTTTGCGTAGCTAATTATTTTGTTGATAATATAGTCTAAAGCCAATTTTGATTCGTATGAAAACTGTGACAGACTTGCCAAAGCGTAAATACAGCTACTGTCTACCAGCTTAGCCACCATATCCGGTATACCGAAATTTTTATATACATTATGTAAATAATATATATGTGACATTGCCGAATACACTTTGTAATCGGAAGTCATGCCATAGTTATTCACGGAAGCAATAATGCGATCAGAGACTTCCACCAGCTGATTTCTGGAGAAGTACGATTCGTGACGGGTGTACGGTTGCCAAGTTCCGCCTTTGGATTTATACTCTTGTAAATCGATATCGCTGCATCCAAATATTATTGTGCGCAATGCCCCCAAAATATAGTACTCCTGATATGGCATGACGACAGCCCTGATGCACGCCAGGAGATCCTGTACAAACTGATTCGCAAAGATCAAATCCGAGGAAGGCAGTTGGTAAGGTATGCGCGCCCTTTCTAAAGCCGTACGCAACTCATTCAACCCCGTCCGACGCTGAATAACTATAGCGATATCGCTAAAATCAGCGGGTCTTTCTGCATTATCGTCCCCCACCATCCACGGGGAAGAAACGGCCTCAGTTATGACCGCCACAACCGCTTCCGATTCCCTTTGACGCCTTTCTGAAACAGTTGAACTGCTTTTAAATAATTGTTCTAAAAAAACTATATTTGATTGATCAGAGCTTCGTGCCCCCACCAGAGGTTGAAATGCCTCTGTGGTGCCTTCACCGGGTGAAGCGGGATGAGCGTCGGCAAAAGTTACGTCTTCATCGTTATCATCCGACACCCTGGATCTGCCGTGAAAATCTGTATCGCCGGGAATGAGATCGCCATTCGCCTGAATCAAATGGGTAAATATTCTATTGACAGTTTCCAAAACCTCCGATCTCGACCTAAAATTCGTTACAAGTTGTAAAGGCAAATCATTTGCAATTTTAGACCTTGTTTGCCTGTATAAGCCTACATCTGCTCCCCTAAATCTATAGATAGATTGCTTGGGGTCACCTACGTAAAATAATTTGGATCCCTGTTTTCCTTCCGGAAGATCCGCCAAGAGCCCGAGTATCGACAGTTGCAATTCGTCAGTATCTTGAAACTCATCCACCAAAATATATTTATATTGTAAAGCAATCTTGCCTCTCACTTCGGCATCGTCCTCAAGCAATTCGTAGCAGTAGACCAGCAGATCCTGAAAACGCAACTCGCCCGATAATTTACGTTCAAGACCTGCCTTGGCTGCTTCGCTTGTCATCCAGAAGGCAAGGTAGGGTAAAGACAGATCTATGACATTTTGCAAAATATCTTTTCTCAAATCGGATACTTCTTTTACCAGATTCCGCAGCTCGGTTATGTCCGCATCCGGCCAATTGGCCTTATTGCCTGTTCTGGATGGCTTTTGCTCTCCAATCAGTAAAAGCCATTCCAGCAATTGAGAAAAAGACGGTTCGGCGGGAAGAAGACTCTGCCAAGAGGCCAGCCGCTTAAGGAGTAAAAATAATTTATCACTTTCGCTTTCACAAGTAAAGTCTTTGAGCTGATTGGCAATATCTCGGATCTGAGACACTTTCGGCATTGCCTCACTGACAATGCTGTGTTGCTGTTCAAAACCGAATTTAATGCCGCTGTGGTCTGCCAGCTTATAAAATTTTTCATTGCACAGTTTCCATAACTCATTTAAGTGATAATCGGTTACCCCCAGCGTCTGGGCAGTCAGCAGTATGTTCTTTTTATCTTCATCATCGAATGACTTATATATAATCCGCATCAATTGATTTTTGAGCCGGTATTTGACAGCTGACTCGTCTATCACAGAAAATCCAAAAGGTATACCTATCGTATGAGCATATCTTTGTAATAGAGAATGAGCGAAGCCGTGTATGGTGGTAATTGTCGCCGCAGGAAGTCCCGATAAAGCTTTTAGAAGATTTTGATTATCGCCATTTTTATCCAACTCTTTATTCAGCTCCGCACCAAGCCTCTCCCGCAATTCTGCGGCCGCTGATTCCGTAAAAGTAATGGCCGCTATCTCAGCTATCTTTACTTCGGAAGTTTTTAATAAGTAAACGATTTTGCTTACGAGAACGGAGGTCTTTCCGGTGCCTGCGCCGGCTTCCACCAAAAGGTGGGGGCTTTGATCGTGAATGGCTTTATCTCTGGCTTCTCCGTCAAGGAAGTCTTTCATAGCGCCTCACGGATCACAATTTTCATACCTTCACAACACCTTATTCGGCTGTAGCGACATATTGCCCAACGTAGTCGTTGGATTTCAGTGACGGCCATTTGGATCTTTGAGCATCGCTGCAAACAGACCGGTAATCGCAATTCCTGCAATTCTCGTAAGCCCCTTGCGATAACCCGCCGGGATTCTGTGGAAAGACACCGTGTTCGATCAGGTCGTGAACATTGCCGATGACGTTATGCAACTCGTCGAGTATTTCCCGGTCTATCAACAATTCAATATTTTTTTCAGGCTGTGCTATGAAGTCGTAGACCGCATGATATGCCTGATAGGCATCTTTCTCTGGATATACATCTACATAAATAGGGAGCTGTAGGAAAGTTTTGATGCTGCCCTGATCGCGTTTCAATTTTTGATACTTGTCGGGCGAACCTGTTTTGTAATCTACGACACAAAGGGTATCGCCGCCGACGCTGTCAACTCTGTCAATCGACCCCGACACCCTGAGAGTCGCCTCGGAGCAAGCCTGACTTGTACTTTGCACTTTCATTATCGGTTGATCCGAGAATTTGTATTCGCTTGCCAAAGTTACCCGAGAGCCGTCAAGTAAAGATTCCAGATAACGATCACTCCAAAGCAACAGACGATAAAGCCATTTTTGTTTTAATCCATTGATAGTTTCTCTAAAAACACTGTCGGCATAACGATCAAGTCTGCCGAACTCTATGTCGGTAACCGCAGTAAGGACATCGGTCAAATGCGGTTCGGCGGAAAGGATTTTGGAATAAGAACGGCTATATGATTGCAGTGCTTGGCCGTCATAGTAATTTTCCAACAAACACATTGGATCCGCACCGTTTGTACTTGGGAAATTCAAATCTTTGATAACTTTGATATATACCTCTAATATTTTATGGACAGTTGAACCAATTTGATTGCGCAGCGGTTCTAAATACCCATTTGCATACTGCTCGCCTCGGAGACCCAAAATATCTTTAAGAAAGTAAGAAAAGGGGCATTTTTGATATCTTTCCAGCGAAGTTGCCGAAAAAGAGAAATTGTCATTATCCGGTCTATCTCCCCTTGTTTTGACGTACCCCATATGTTCGTTGAATTCCGGTTTTGATCGCGCCGACAAGGCTTGAAGCGAAAAGTAAAGGGAAATGGGCATCATGACGGCGGGGGACAGCGCCGCATCCAAACCGTGAAAGCTCCTTTGCAAAACATGGCCGGCAATATCCCGATGGCTGTATAAAGGAAATTTATGATCGATGCTTCCGGGTTGCCCGGCTTCACTGAAAGAATAGGCGGTATCTGTTACGTCCAATAATGACGATACCAAATTTGCCACGGATCCTTTGGCCTTTGAATTTGGGCCATGTAGGGCATAGCTGATTCGTAAGTATTCACCGGTCGATAAATACTTACCGAGAATTGATTTAAATGTTTCTTTCCTGTAAGGATTATCCATTAATTCAGCAGAACAGCCCAGAAGAGTTACAAACCTAAACGGCACTTTACAGGCATCTTCGGCGGAAGCTATGTAAACGCCCGGGTAGTTGGGACAGTCTTGTCCTATCCGGACGGTACCGATAACATCGGCCAAAGAGCCGGCCTCACTTTTCCCTACCGAAACAGCGTCGCGGCGAATTTGGGCCAATACGTTTTTATAAGTCACGTACTCCAAATCCGGTGCGCAGATTTCCCCGGATTTGAGACAAGCCAAAAATCCTTCTATGCAGTCATCCAGCCAGATGACCGCTTCAAGAATATCGTTTGGGATATCCTTTCCCTCCAAACAACGCATGGCTAAATCCATGAGATCGGCGGCTTTACCGCTATTTTCGTTTTCACTTTTCTTACTGATATTTTCCATGGTGCTGCGCCAGAAACCCATTGATCCCATCTCCTGGGAAAGATCGGCAATGCGATAAAAAATATCGCCGTAAGTCTCCCACGGGTTTGCGCCGCATACGGAAAAGACTTCTTCCAAAACCCGGACAAGCTCATTTCCCGAAACAGCGTTGGCATCAATTCGCATTATTGACTTCATCAGCTCCAAGAAAATATTTTTCTTGGACGCTTGGGGGTCATCCATATAGTGATCCACTTGCAAAAAAGAGGATTCGTAGCGGACTGTTTGCCGATAAGTCTCTCCTCCGAAATAGATGACGGCACATTCGTGGGGTTTGGCTCCCGCCGCGATGCGTTGCACTGTATACCGGAATGCTTCACGGACTTCTCCCTGGATACTTGGCTGACCGGAAATCTCGACAACGGCTTTGCTCTCATTCAAACCGGATCCAAACCAAAAATTCGTCGAATCGGTATCTGCATTGCTTTCCGATAAAACACTTTTGACCACAGCTAAATCATCTTCTTGTTCTGCCGGAGCGCTTTGCGGCGGCAGAGCCCCGTCAGTCCGGCTATACCGGCTGTCTGCCTCATGGTTCGCCGGATCCAAACTGTCCTTGCCATGCCTCCCCGGTCTTATTGTCTCATTCGGCAAGGTTATATGGGTATTTTTGCTGCCTATGGTATAAACATTGATTGAGCTGCGGCTGTCCGGGTGGGTTAACCCGACAAGACCCTGATAAAAAGTTTTTTCAAGATTGGATATTCCGTCCGGCATAAACAAAACGTAATGTCTTGCATAACTAAGAATGCGGTCTCTTTGTTCGTTTGCTGCTTTCAATAGCTCGTTGACAACATCCAATTTATCGACATAGCTTGCTTTGATTGTCTCGTGTACTTTAGTCACGTAATTTCGCATTAAACTATGTGAAAAATACTGCATGATGATTTCAGTCATGGAATCTTTTCTCTGATAGCGAATGTATTCATACATGCCGGCCAGAGTACTGCCTTGAAGATTCATTTGGGGCCAGGTATTTTTTATATATCGGCATGCATAAAGCAGAGTATGTCGCTCTAAGAACTTTTTCTCATGTCCGGGAAATGCCTCTTCCCAAAGCCGCTCAGCGAGACCGTCGAATGTCGTAAAGTGCACATTGAACAAAAGGGTTTCCGGAATGTATCCGCCGCTTTTTCCCCCGGGCGACAAAACACGGATCAGCTCTTCTTTTATGGACATTTTCAACAGTCGGCACGACGCTTTGGAGTCGGCCACCACCACGATCTTGCCCGGATGACCCGCATTTTTAATGTCGGTCATCTTTTCGGTCAGTTCTCGTATTGATTTGTTCACGTACGGCCTGCCCACTCCGTAGTCAAGCATGCCAGACATTTACCGGAGGACCGGCAACGGCGGTTGTGTATATGTTTCCATAGCTCCGACCAAGTTTATCTCATGCTTTCTCCGGATACCTACCAACTTTCTCCGGATACCTTTATGTGCGGAAAAAATAGATTGCGGCCGGTATCCGCAATAGTCTGAGCCCTCAGGACAGCCGCCTGTTGCCGCACATCAAAGAATTGCACAATCAGATATGCAATCCGCATTCTGTCTTGTTCATTCCCGGCCATCTCCCCTCTCTGGGTGATTCTCCTTCTTGGGTGGGCCGCGTCGTGGGAGCACAACCGATGGATTTGTAGCCGACAAAAGTCAGCGGATGTCTCGGCAGATTCAGCTTTTCTTCATAAGCGGCCACATCCTCGTCAGTCCATGCCGCCAACGGATTTATTTTAACAACATTCTTGGCCTCGTCGTAAGCTACAATCGGAGCGTCAACCCTTTCGGGCGTGTCCACACGCTTTATGCCGGTCACCCAAGCCGTGGCGGTTTTTAACACGTTCAGGAGAGGAAGCACTTTTCTTACCTGGCAGCAATTCGAGCTTCCGCAAGGAGAAACATCGTCGGGCAAACCGGAATTGACAACCTCTACTTTGATATCGTAATGCTTCTCTATTCTCCGCATGTAAGCTATCGTTTCCGGAAAGTGAAACCCCGTATCTAAAAACACAATTCGTGCTTCTCCCAGCGCTTTTTGAGCAACATCTATCAATACGCAATCTTGGAACGAGGAAGTAATAACGAGCCCGTGAGCAAAGCGGTTCCCGGCCCAGGATAAAATATTTTCAGCAGAAGAGTGCTCAAAAGAAGAATTGATTTCGTTCAACTCACTTTTCAAGGAATCAATCTCTCCGGTTTGCAATGCCATGTATCCTCCTACAACTTTTCCCGAAACAGACAGCCCGGCCGGAACACTTTGGGAAGTACCCTCGACCGACTCAAGTGTAAACGATTTACTTTATGCAGGCAATCTATGTTTCTCTGTTTCAAGTATACCTGACTATTTTAGTCATATTTTGCTATATGGAATATTATAACTGTCTATGATGATTAAATGACTACAGAAAGCCACTACTATCCCGTTTTTTTAAATTTAGCAGACAAAAAATGCCTGGTTGTGGGAGGGGGCAAAGTCGGACTGGAAAAAGTTATGCCGCTCCTGAGAGCAGGAGCGGAAGTAACAGTTATTGCCAAAAAATTTGTCAGCGATTTCTTTCAATTGGCGTTATGCCACCCGCAACTGCATCTTGAAGAAAGGGCATACCACGGCGGCGAAGCGCAAAATTACTATCTTGTGATTACGGCAACCGGCAAAAAAGACACCGATTATTCGATATACGGCGAATGCCATGAAAAAAAGATCTTGGTCAATGCCGCCGATTACATTCCGGGTTGCGATTTTATTTTACCGGCCCGCTTTCAAGCCGGCGACATACAAATCGCCGTCTCCACTTCGGGCTCGAGTCCGGCACTGGCAACATGGCTCAGAGACCGCATAGAAGAAGACTTGGGAAATGAAATCTGTCTGCTGGCGGAAATGCTCAAACAGGCCAGAGCGGTTTTGAAAGAGAACAACAAAATGCCCTCTAAAGACAGGTGGAGAGCTTTACTGGACGAAGGCCTTTTGGAAGAACTGCGCCAAGGCAACGTGGAGTATGTCCAAAGAAAAGTAGACGATTTTTTAAAAGAGAATTTGTCTTTTGAATGACAGTCAGGCAATTCCAAGTTAGGCAGCCAAAGTAACCGCTATGCCGTGCATATTCTCTTGCTTTGACCTCTTGCTATAAAAACAGCGATGTGGCACAAAGGTCTCGGTCCGATCGGGAAACATCACTTACACCGTCTCTGAAAAGGTATTTGGGTAATAAATACCGTGCGAAAAGTTAGCCTCTTATCTGGTAATATTATGGCAGCAGCAAAACATAGCGCACTAAAGCACTTTAATGATGAACACCGAGGGAGCCTCGTACGTGCCTTACACAACCGACAATGCCTTACCCGAAAAAGCAAATATCCCAAAGCATATAGCGATTGTGATGGACGGTAACGGCAGGTGGGCAAAAAAACGGCAGCTCTCCCGCACAGAAGGGCATGCCGAAGGGGAAAAATCCATTCTGGATGTTATCGACGGCGCCCTGGAAGTCGGCGTCCAGTGGTTGTCACTCTATGCATTCTCCACAGAGAATTGGCGGAGACCCGCAGAAGAAGTCCGCTACCTCATGTATTTTAATGAAAACTTACTTCTTAAACACAGAGACAATCTCCACAAGAAAGGGGTCCGGATCCGCTTTTCCGGCAGGAGAGATTGGAGAATACCAAAAAAGCTCGCTCAAAATATGGATGATGCCATGCAACTGACTAAAAGTAACCGCGCATTGGTATTGACTATATGTTTCAATTACGGAGGCAGAGCAGAAATAATTGACGCAGTAAAAAATATTGTGTCAGATGGCCTGCCTCCTGAAAAAATTAATGAGAAGGCCATCAAATCCCGACTGTATTATCCCGACATGCCTGATCCCGACTTGGTTATCAGGACATCGGGGGAATACAGAATATCCAATTTTTTGCTTTGGGAGATCGCATACTCCGAACTGTTTTTTTCTGATATGCTTTGGCCAGATTTCCGCAGCGAGCATCTGTATCAGGCAATAGCGGAATTCCAAAACAGAAGCAGGAGGTTCGGAAGAGTGGAAAAAGATGGATGACACAACAACCGACAACGGCCAAGACAAACCCGTAACGCCATCTTTGGAACAGGCACCGGAATCCGGAGACACTTTGTCGGCTGACCGAGGGGGATCTTTCCCCAAAACCTCGCGCGAAACCCTACCGTCGTGGCTGTGGCACCATATAGGTATGGTCTTGGGTATAGTCATCACTTGCCTGGCGGTTGCGAGCGTACTTTTCCTGGCAGTGGCGGGCTTTACGGCTGCTCTGGTTTTGCTTGTCGTAATACTTTTTGGCGTGGCAATGATTATCATCGGCGGCAGAATCAGGAGTAAGTAAGACCCGTGTCCTCTCTGCAGGACGTTGCAGTTATCATGCGCACCTACAAAATAGGTGAAGCCGATAAAATTATTGTCCTATTCACGCAGAACCACGGCAAAATACGGGCCGTCGCCAAAGGATCACGCAAAACCACCAGCAAACTCGGAGCGCGACTTGAACCTCTAAATCTGGCAAACGTTATGTTGTGGCAGGGACGCAATTTGGCGACAATCACAGGCGTGGACGTTATTGACAATTTCACCGATATCCGTGAAAGCCTGGAAAAAATCATGATGGCCACGACGATGATGGAGATAATTGACAAGCTGACCCTCGACGATCAAGAAAATGACGCATTATTCCAACTGCTGATAAAAGCTTTAATGACATTGGACAAGAATTTCTCTCCGGCCATATTGGGCGCTTTTTGCTTCAGAGTCTTAATGGTTGAAGGCCTTACTCCGCAAACAGATGCCTGCTGTGCTTGCGGCACGGCTCAGGAACTGACGGCATTCAACGCCGCCATGGGCGGCGCCCTCTGCAGAAATTGCCAAAGCGGACAACTTATTTCGAAACAGGCCTTGGACATCCTTGGGCTCATATTTAACGGCCGGCTTGGCAAGGCCCTATATTTGTGTTCTCATGCCCCGGAACTGACCCATGAAATCGAGTCGCTGGGTATCAATATCATTGAATACCATTTGGGTCAAAAACTCAAATCTCATCTCAACTTGAAAACGTGGGGATAAATATCAAGTAAACTGCCTCACATAAAAACGACAAAAATAAGTGGACACCATGTCAAATAACAATGAAAATCAGGAATTATTTGAAAAAATAGTCAATCTTGCCAAAAGAAGAGGCTTTGTTTTCCCTTCCTCCGAAATTTACGGAGGCATCAGATCTACTTACGACTATGGGCCACTCGGAACCCTAATGTTACGCAACGTGAAAAATGCCTGGTGGAAAGCAATGGTCCAGGAAAGACTTGACGTAGTGCCGATAGATGCCGCCATTTTAACCAATCCAAAAGTTTGGGAAGCATCCGGGCATTTGGCCACTTTTACGGACCCCTTGGTGGATTGTCTTGAATGTCATGAACGCTGGAGAGAAGACCAGTTACCGCTCAACGGCGACGAAAAGCCGTTCTGTCCCAATTGTCGGTCGACAAATATGACAGAGGCAAGACCGTTTAATTTAATGTTTAAAACATTCGTCGGACCCGTAGAAAGCAGTTCGTCCGTCGCCTACCTCAGACCGGAAACCGCTCAGGGCATGTTCGTCAATTTTACCAACGTCTTGAATACCTCCAGACGCAAGCCTCCCTTCGGGATAGCCCAAATGGGAAGGAGTTTTCGCAACGAAATTACTCCCGGCAATTTTGTTTTTCGCACCAGGGAATTTGAGCAGATGGAAATGGAGTACTTCGTACCTCCGGAAGAAGCCGACCGCTGGCACGAATACTGGTGCAAAGAACGCTACGACTGGTACTTGAGATTCGGAATAAACCGGGACCTGCTGAGACTCCGCAAACATGAGGAAGAGGAGCTTTCGCACTATTCTTCGGCCACTTCCGACATAGAATTCCTTTTCCCTTGGGGGTGGGGCGAGCTGGAAGGCGTGGCCAACAGAACCGATTACGACCTTACCGCACACAGCAACCACTCCGGCACCCGGCTTGAATACTTTGACCAGAACAGTCAAACAAAATACACCCCTTATGTGATTGAACCGGCGGCGGGTGCCACAAGAGCCATGATGGCTTTCCTGTTGGCGGCATACGACGAAGACGAAGTAGCCGGCGAAAAGCGAATTGTGTTGCGCCTGCATCCGCAGATAGCTCCGTACCAAGCAGCCGTGCTGCCTCTGTCCAAAAAGCCGGAACTAAACGACCTGACTGCCGATGTTTTCAGCCGACTCAGCCGGCATTTTATGTGCGACTTTGACGATACACAGTCCATAGGAAGGCGCTACAGACGCCAAGACGAGATAGGCACCCCGCTTTGTGTGACGGTTGACTTCCAAAGCCTTGAGGACAACCGGGTTACTTTGCGAGACCGCGATACCACCGAACAGGTCAGAGTGCCCATTGAAAGCCTCGGGGACATCATCGGCGATAAAATTGCCGAGGGTCGGTAGCACAACTAAACTTCGGACTTAAAACATTGCGGCTTATGAGTTTTTTCACGAGCTTACATCTTTCGGGAATTGACACCGGAGAGCCGATCAAAATTACGGCTTGGTTTACCTGTATGCGCACTCTGATACGATATGATGTCGATTGATTCTTTAATAAAGCAGCCACAGACGTAAAAGGACACTTCAGATGGATAAACATCGGACTGTAAAATGAGTCGTGCCATTACATATCTAAAAGAAAAGTATGTCTTTATTATACCGACCGTGATATCTGCCTTATTGATAGCCATAGATATCGGGTCAAGAAGCCTCTGGCTGGACGAAGGGGCCAGCATCTCCATAGCCTCGCAAAGCGGACATGCCCTCGCCGCCGCCCTTGCGCGCGACGGCGGAAACATGCTTCTTTACTACCTTTTCTTACATGTAATTATAAAATTCTTTGGTGACGGTGTAATCGCCATGAGACTTCCGGCACTCGTAGGCGGGGTTTTGTCAACACTGGGCATAACTGTTATATGCGCAAAGTTATTTAACAATCTTATCGCCTTTGCCTCCGGGATTCTCTCGTCGGTCAGTCTCCCGTTTATCTACTGGAGTCAAAACGCACGAAGCTACACACTCATTGAAGCGACTGTCATATGGTCTTATTACTTTATGATTTTGGTTATCGAACACAGCGGCGAGAAGAAAAAGTCGTTCTGGTATCTTTTTGGATACGCTGCATGTACCCTGTTGGGCGCATACATGAGCTTTATAGCTCTTTTGGCCGTCATACCGCAATTGCTTATCCTTGCTCAATTCAAAAAACCAATAAAAAGATTTATAGGAGCCTTGGCAATAGATGCATTTTTATGCATACCTCTTGCAGTTTTAGCAATTCAACGAGGGAAAGGGCAGTTATTTTGGATACCAAAGCCGAGCCTACAACTGACTACCCCCATATTGCAATTCATGTCATCTGCCGGAGTGGATAATAACTTTATACTCAACGCGGTAGCCAACGACTTGGTTATCCAGACCTGCCTGCTTATTGTGCTGACCCTTGTGCTGGGCATTGCCATATTTTTCCGTCAGAGATACGACACTCAGGATGACGGCAAGCCCGGGACCAAGCAAGCCCAAGCCAGAACGGTAATCTATAAAAGTCCTCATTTCAATATAGGAATAGAGAAGAAATTTACATTCGGCATTTACTTGATGCTCTGGTGGCTTATCGCTCCGTTCCTATGTATTCTCCTGGAATCATGGTTAGGACAGTCAATATACAACCCCAAATACTTCTTGCCGTTTATAGCTCCTCTGTCGGTTCTGATATGCGTCATATTGTTGTCTGACATTTTTAGTCACAACATAGCCCGCTATATCTGCTATGCGATATTTATTGTTGTTCTCGGGCTGCGCTTGGCTTCGCTCATACCGACATACGGAGTCTCCCCCGAAAACTGGCAACAACCGACCGCATATTTACTTCATTATGCACGGCAAGGCGATTGTGTTGCTTTTTACCCCGCAGATACCAGAACGTTGGTTGTGTACTACATGAAACAAAGCGGCACCGCCGGGATCAATGCCGAGCATACCCTGAAGCCCATTCTCCCCACCGTCCCATTAAATTTAATGCCTTCTTATGTGGAAGACTACTATACACTGACGGCAAAGCAAATTTCTGCCGTCTCCGGATCCTGCAAACGCATCTGGCTGGTTTCTTCCCACCAGGGAATCCCGAACGGTACGCGGGTTTCCTACATTCACTACAGCAGATTTGTACGACTTTACAATAATCTGGCCAGGAAGTACCCAGGGGACTCAAATGCCGTATTCGGGTGGTCGGCACCCGTTGACGTCACTCTTTTCCAACAATAGAACACATAAAGCAGATACGATCCTTCAGGCATCCTGAGTAAATGCCTGTGCTCGTGAGCTTGGCAAGCCAGTGGGTATATTACTTATACTGTGTTAGAATTGCCTATTGACATACTTATTTGTCTTTACCTACATACATCTGAATAAATGGCGATTGAACAAGCTGACATACAAAAGATCAGAGCGGCGGCGGACATAGCGGCCGTCATAGGTGAGCATACTGCCCTAAAACGCGTGGGACGTCGCTTGGTGGGTCTCTGCCCTTTCCACTCGGAATCCACACCGTCTTTTACAGTGAGCACAGAACTCGGCGTATACCACTGCTTTGGGTGTCAAGCCTCGGGCGACGTTATCAACTTCGTATGCGAAATCGAAGGGGTCACTTTCGTAGAGGCCGTCAACAGACTCGCCGCAAGGTTAAATATTGAGATCAACACCGAAACAGACGCCCATTACCAAAAAAGGTCCAAATGGAAAGATTTAGCCTCCGTAATGTCTCAGGCCGTTGACTTTTATCACGAACAGCTCTTGCGGTCAGAAAGTGCCAGAGCGGCAAGACAGTATTTGCGGCAAAGAGGATATGACTCGTCGATCGTCAAGCAATTCAAACTCGGCTATGCCCCCCCCGATTCAGCCGGGATATCTGCCATATTGAGCCAAAAGACAGATCTGGCGGTTGAAGCGGGACTCCTCTCCTACAGTGCCTACCAAAAAAACTACGTAGATATTTTCAGAGACCGGGTCATCTTTCCCATATTTGACAGCGGGAACACTCCGATAGCCCTAGGGGGCCGTATCCTGCCTGAAGAGTTCAGAACCCTGACCACCCAAGCGGGTCCCAAATACAGAAACACGAAAGAGTCCGTCCTTTATAGCAAAAGGAAAACTCTATACGGACTGAACCTTGCAAAAAAAGAGATGTCACATCAAAGCACTGCCATCGTGTGTGAAGGATACACCGACGTTATAGCTTTCCACAAGATAGGGGAAAACACCGCGGTGGCGACATGCGGCACGGCACTCACAGAACATCACATTAAGACTCTTTCCAATTTTTCAAAAAAAATTATTCTCTCTTTTGACGCCGACTTGGCCGGACAGGAAGCCATGGCCAAGCTTTATGACTGGGAAGAAAAGCACGACATTTCGCTCATGGTCGCCAAACTTCCCGAAGGCAGCGACCCCGCAGAATTGGCGCTTGCCGACCCCGATTCATTAAAACATGCGGTCAATAACGCCCAGCCTTACCTGGGATTCTTAGTTGAGCGGTATACCGATAAGGTCAGCGGTCTCCATCCCGAAGAACGCGCCAAAGCCGCACAAAAATCACTGCTTGCCATCTCTTCCCACCCCAACAGTCTGGTCAGAGAAGAGTACCTTGCCAAAACCGCCGATATGACCAGACTGCCGGTCGGAGAGTTGAGAGCTCAATTGCAAAATATTATGAGCGGCTCCCTCCGTCTCGGAAGTGACAAAAGCAAAGCACAGCACTTTGTGGACGAAGCCGGGAACATGTCTCCCAAAAAAGCCGCCCGGCAAAGCACCCGGGACAACCGCGGCACAAACGAAGGCCGTCAAAGCAACAATGCATATAAAAAAAATCGGTACGGGGGCACAGAAGAGGTCAATTTGACCTTAGGTTCATCCGTTAGTCAAAATAGTGGAAATAATACGCGACGAAAAGCATCTCCTGCAAGCACTAAAGGACCGATCTCAGGCGAGATTGCCCTCTTGCTGGCTATTCACCGTCCGGAGACAGTAGTGGATAAGCTAACCGCCATGCTTTTTACCGATCAACTTCAACGGCGCTCGTTTACGGCTTTAGCGGAATCTGAAAGTTTAGTGGAAGCCATAGAAAATGCGGAAGAAGACGTGAGGCAGTATCTGTACAGACTCAGCGGAAATGACATTCCGGAAGGAAGCGACATAGAAGATATCATCTCCTCGCTGTGCGTATTGTCGGCAGAAAAAAAGATCGAATCGGTTCTCCTGGAAGCCAGAATGTCCGAAAAAGCGGATGCCTTACAAAACGCATCCAGGATAATAGAATTTGCCAAGCACCGGCTGGAGATTATCAAAACGGCGCAAACCAACGGGGTTTATACGGACGGAGTTGCAAGTGCCAGAGAGTCCCTGTTGGATTGGCTCTATGACGGGACAACATTACAGCCATGACAGACAGCCGTAACGGAAATATACTTTACATAAAGCAATTCAGCGGCTCTTACACACCGTCCGGCTACAACATGATTCGTCGACAGAGACAAAGGTATATTTTCAATCAAAATATTTCTTACCGGCAGGCAGGTCAAAATCCTTTTATTGTCGGCAGTATCCCCAGAATTATTGACAATAATTTGGCTTTAAACACATTTTTCCAATGGAATTTATATCAGCCCCAAAAAATTGACTACCCAAAAGCCGGGCTCAAAAAAATATCTGCCGCCCAAAGCCGCAATATGAAAACCGCCAAGAGGATATCCCCCATGCGCAGAGATGCCATGTCCGGATATGGCGACGGCAATAACCTTGTCACAATTTATTTATCGACGATCGGCAGGCTTTCGCTCATCTCCAAAGATGTTGAGATGCAATACGCCAAAAAAATCTACGAAGGGCAGCGTGCCAAAGAATTGCTCGGCGATCCGGAAAAAAACGATCCGGCAGATTCCCGGATACTTACAAATCATTATCACGCAGATCAGCTCCATTCAGAATGGTCTTTTGATGGAATCGATGCCGAAAACGACGGTGCGGAAAAAAAGCTTTGGAAAGCCGTTATGGAGGGCGAAACTGCCAAAGAACTTCTCGTCAAATCCAATTTGCGGCTTGTCGTGTCGATAGCGAAACACTACCAAAACCAGGGTTTGCAGCTGATAGATCTCATCCAAGAGGGAAACCTGGGCTTGATGAAAGCTGTAGAGAAATTTGATTACTCCAAAGGGTTTAGGCTCTCAACATACGCTACATGGTGGATCAGACAGGCAATACTCCGGGCTATCGCCGATCAGGGCAGAACCATCCGTATCCCTTCCCATATGGTCGATATGGTCAACAGATTAAACAAAGTTTCTTACCAGCTTGAACAAAAATTGTCCAGAGAGCCGACCATCGATGAAATCGCCGAAAACATGAAATGTACCTCGGAGAAAGTATTGGAACTCCGACTGATCTCCACCGTCACCACCTCCCTGGAAAGTCCCGTAAAACAAAACGAAGGCTACGCGTTGATCGAGATGCTCGAGACCGGAGCCAATGATACCGACAGCATCACGGATAAATCTCTGCTTGACCAAGCATTGGAAGAGGCTCTGTCAACCCTTACCCCACGGGAAAGAGAAATAATAAGACTCAAATTCGGCTTAGACGACGGCAGAATAAGGACTCTGGAAGAAATAGGCAAGCTATTCAACATTTCCAGAGAACGGGTGCGCCAGATAGAACACAAATCAATAGAAAAATTGCGACAACCCGGCTTATCCTCAAGTTTAAGAGACTTTCTGAATGACAACAAGGCATTCTGACATATGAATTTTCCTGGGACAATCAGAAAATATGGCGCCGGAAGGACGGCACCGCCCGTTTTTATTTAAATAACGAATTTTGTCAGATTGACTTTTTGACTGCGGATATAGTGGTATCGTCACTTAGTGGATATGCCGCTTGCGGCAGTTTTTGTTATTCCGGGGTAGCTCAATTGGCAGAGCATGCGGCTGTTAACCGCAGGGTTGAGAGTTCGAGTCTCTCCCCCGGAGCCATTGATATCTCGCTTCCACCGGTGGCGGGCGCTTGCTGCAAGGGGCCGTAGCTCAGCGGTCAGAGCAGGGGACTCATAATCCCTTGGTCGCAGGTTCGATCCCTGCCGGCCCCACTTTTATCCCTTTTCTTTCACCCGCGAGAGAAGCGCCGCAACGGAACCAAACGAAGACGGCCGGGCGGCATGCCTCAAGGCTCTTTGTGAATCAGTTGACCGCAAACGGGAGTCAAAAAGCGTCTCCGCAACAGGAAACAACGGACAAGAAAATTTGGCTGCTTCCCGCTCCATATTGTAACGATTCCGCCTTTCACAGCTTTTATGTACCGACCCCAAAGATTGCTTTAGGCGCCTAAGTCTCTGAGTCCGACCCCTTCTCGCCAAAGACACGCCGGATTGGCACAGATTGGGCACCGCTTGGCCGAATTGCCGGATCAGGCTTTCCGCAAAAATTAAACGTCATCGCAACGGCTGATAATCATGATGCCCAAGATACGGTAAAATCTATTCATCGGCAGACAGTAAAGGTTGTATACATAATGGGTTTTGAGCTGAAAGACATCCTCACACAATACAGCGGGCAAAATTTTTCTTTATATTCAGAACATATCAATCCGCAATTGGTACGGGTTTTGCGGACTATAGGCTTTGACAAATTTTATACGCACGGGGAGGGAGCATACCTTTACGATGCAGACGGTAATGAATACCTGGACTTTTTATCGGGGTTCGGCGTATTTGCTCTTGGAAGGAGTCATCCGACCATAAAAAAAGCGCTTCACGAAGCTTTGGAGGCCGATCTTCCCAACCTGATCCAATTGGATGCCGCCCTCCTCCCCGGAGTGGCAGCGAAAACAATTTTAGAGCATTGTCATGACGGTTTAGAGAGGGTATTTTTCACCAACTCCGGAGCGGAATCGGTAGAAGCAGCCATTAAATTTGCCAGGGCGGCAACCTCAAGACAAAGAGTGATTTATGCAGACCACGCCTTTCACGGCTTGACATACGGTGCCCTTTCGGCAAACGGGGGACAGGATTTCAAAACAGGTTTTGGACCTTTTCTTCCCGGCTTCACCCAGGTTCAGTTTAACGATATAAACTCCGTTGCCGCCGAACTAAAGAAACAAGATGTTGCCGCCGTACTCTTGGAGCCGATACAGGGCAAGGGAGTCAATATGGCTTCCTTGGAATACTTCAGCGAATTATCGGACATATGCAAAACTACGGGCACTCTTTTGATCATCGACGAAGTCCAGACAGGCCTGGGTAGGACGGGAAAGCTGTGGGCCCACGAACACTATGGAATCAGACCCGACATCGTCACCATTTCCAAGGCTCTTTCCGGAGGATTTATGCCTGTCGGAGCCATGATTTGCTCGAAAGAAATCTCAAACAGTGTTTACAGCTCAATGGACAGAGCCGTTGTGCACTCCTCCACATTTAAAAATAACCAGTTGGCAATGGTGGCTATCTTGGCAACCCTGCATGTCATCCAAGAAGAAAATTTGGTGGAAAACGCCCGCTTGACGGGACTTGCGTTTGAAAAAGCCCTCGCTCCATTGGTAGACAAATACGAACTGCTTCAAGAAGTGCGCGGACTCGGTCTCATGATAGGGTTCGAATTCGGAAAGCCCAAATCTTTTGCCCTCAAAACAAAATTTCAATTACTGGAAAAAGCGAGAACGGGTCTTTTTTCTCAATTGATCGTCGGACCGCTTTTCACCAGACACAAAATTCTTACGCAGGTTGCGGGGGATGCAATGAACGTTGTGAAAATCTTGCCGCCTCTCGTCATAGGCCAAAAAGAGGTGGACAAATTTAGCGAAGCCTTGGATGACGTCCTCCATATAGCCCACAAAGGCAATAAATTAATTGTTGACTTTTCTTCCACCCTTCTTAAAGGTGCATTGAAATCAAAAAAATAGCCCCGCCGTCTGAGCAAACGCTTTTGCAAGCCGAAGAGTATTTTTTACGCAACCGACCGCAATGATTCCAATGCTTCGGCCACCCTATAGAGTTCGTCCAACATGGGCTTGACCGCCGAGACGGTAACGTCGTTGGGTACGAATTCTCCGTCGGCATTCACCATTTGATCGACGAAAGGAATGACCACCCCTTCCACCACGGGGAAAGCACGCAATTGAATAAGAATACTTTTAGCCATATGGACGGCGCGCAATCCGCCCGATACCCCGCCGTAGCTGATAAAGCCGACCGACTTATATGCCCACTCTTTATGGAGGTAGTCTATGGCGTTTTTAAAAGCAGCGGGAAAGCCGCTGTTGTATTCCGGCAGTACGAAACAAACCGCATCCGCTGCCGATATAGTATTCGACCAATTTTTGGTATGTTCATAAACGTAATTCTGCAAACGGGGGTGCCCCGGCTCATCGAAGGGCGGCAAATTGAGTTCCGCCAAATCCGTGACACCCACCTCGAAACCGGGGTATTCAGACGCTTTTCCGATAAACCAATCTGCGACTGCCTTGCCCTTTCTGTTTTGTCTTGTACTGGCGATAATAATTTCTAAATGCATGATTTCCTTTTTTGGTTATGCTGATATTTATTTTAAACTGTTATTCTGCTATGATTTCAACAGAATTCAATAACCAATTATTCCAAACACATAAGTTGACGGGGTTCCCATACGGAAAATGCCGCATAACCCAATAACCAAAAGGCGTCTCTCCCTTTTCACTCACATCGCCGAAGAAGTGCCAATAAAACTGCTTTTTTCGGAATTCATCGGGACCGCACTGTTGCTTGCTTTTGGCTTATCAATTGTAATTATCGATTTTGGCCACAACACTCCCGTACAACATTGGATACCTTCCGTTGTCATACGTCAGATACTGACGGGGTTTGCTTTTGGTGCTATCGGGGCGACAATTGCCTTTTCACCCGTCGGACAAGTGAGCGGAGCTCATATAAATCCTTCCGTAAGTTTTGCATTTTTTCTCGAAAAGAAGATACATTTCAGACTGTTTGTCGGCTATGTTTTGGCACAATTGTCGGGTGGTATCCTCGGCAGTGTGCCTTTGCTTTTATTCGGCAACATGGGCGGCAGCATCGATTACGCCGCCACGCAAATCGGCCATCCGGGAATTCTCGCGGCGATAGCAGGTGAGGCGGCGGCAACATTTTGTTTGATTATGGTGATCTTTCTTTTGCTGGGTTCACACACTTTACGACGCTTTACCCCGCTGGCCATTCCTCCGCTGTTTGCCATTATGATTCCGCTTGAGGCGGGCTTATCCGGTACGAGTACAAATCTGGCAAGAACTCTCGGACCGGCAGTTATTTCCGGCTACTGGTCTGGTTTTTACGTATATATGATAGGACCGTTTTTGGGAGTACTGATCGCCGTGGGAGTCCGGAAACTGAAAGTATTTAAGTCCTTTGAAGTGGAGGTAGCCAAGATTTACCGCTTTTCAAAAGACCCCTACCATGTTCTGGGCAAATCATCCTTTGACTAAGTACTGATCCGTTACGCTTACGCCAGGCTGACCCTGCACCGACTCCAAAAGTGCCGAACTCGGATAATAAGTTATGGCGATGCCGCCTGAGCCCTGTACCAATCCGCTGCAGGCATAAATCTGACCTGTGATGTTGACGCTGTTACCGAGTGTGACGTTACCGGGCGTATACAGGAAAAGGTGTACCGACGACGCTATAATGGCTGCGCCGGATCCGGTAATGTCGATATTGGCACTTGTCGAACCGAATGCCCCACAACCGCTTCCGGAAGCTGCCCCAACGCCTGAAAATACCCTGAACGCATAAGAAGCCGCGGAGAAAGAGCCGGGAAATCCCGGAGGACCGTACCCTTGACAGGTGTTTTGCGTAGACAACGTATAGAGGCAGGCCTGTCCCAGACCGGTTGACCCTCCTATGTCCACACTTCCCACGTACAGATTTACGTTTTCCTGGAACAATACATTGCCGCTGACGGTAACATTATTACATCCCTGCGCATTTATTGTCAACGTCGTAGCCCCGGGGTACATAAAATTAAAAAATTGTACGTCTTCTGCAAAATATTGTGTAAATCGCTGACAGTTGGTGATCGTCTCCGTAACGTTTTGACCGCTGCTTGTCGGTATAGAAGAGGTTTTTGGGAAAGTCGGAATAGAAACGGCACTGCCGCTGACGTCGGGTAAAGTTCCCTGTGAGACACTGCCGTATACGGACACAGTACCGGTTGCGTTGTACGACACGCCTTTTGCTACGGTATTCGGATACGCCAAAGACAGATTGCCGCCGTAAGCGTACACATCCGTGCCGCTTGCCCCTATCGGCACTCCGGTTTGTGATATTCCTATGCTTGCCCCGTATGCCACGACGTTGCCGGCCACATAACCGGCATTATTTATGGTAATGCCCGCGGCCGACAAACCTTTCAGCCACGCCGTAACGCTTCCCGCAACGTTTCCCGAGACTATAACGGGGCCGTTTGACTGGACGTTTCCCGCTATCTTACACGGTGAAAGGATTTCAGCGCCGGAAGCGCCTGCCAAAACACTTCCCGCCAGTGTCGTGCTGGCAGAACACGTAAAGTAGGGTGACGACACGTTCGCCGGACCGGCCCCGCTCCCGCTTGTTATATTATCCCTGTTGTTCAAAATGAGAGGAGCTTCCGTTAAAATCGCCTCATTGGGAACGGCCTGGGCTCCGCTGTTTAATACGAGGTCTTCCTCCATCGTCACCACGTTGTTCTGTGCCACTGCACTGGTTTGTGCCATCGACCCTACTGATATGGCACTGGCTGTCGTGGGAGAACTGCTCTGCGTACCGAGGGTAGAGGCCATTGAACCGTTTCCGCCTCCGCCGTTGCAAGTTTGCACACCGCCTCCGCTTGAGTAGGTAATGGTAACCGAGTATTTTGTCGGCACACCGCTGTTTGGCAATGTGGCGCTCACGGCACACGGGTAGGAGGAGACTCCCTGCGGAAAAGCCGCTTCTATGTCCGATACGGCAGCCGCCAAGCCGGCCTGGGCTGCCAAAGCTGAGTCGGAATTCGCAGTATAGCTGCCGGACTGGGCTACCGAACCGGTGGTGACAGCCAAAGTTGCCGTACCGGCTATTGCCAAAGCCGCACATATGATCAAAACGATAAGAAGCGCGCTACCGTTCTCCCTTGCGTGTTCTTCAAGAAAAAATCCCTGTTTACGAGACAAAAAATGCCGCTTTGCCTTTGACTTTGCAGGATAAGAATACGATCCGGAAACAGATTCTTGTTCCCGGCAAGGTACTGCGTAAGAAGCGGATAAGCCGCTTTGCCAATTGGCCAGTCCTTTTATTGTTTGCTCAAATTTATCAGGGAAACCGCTATTATTTGCTTTCGGTGCCCGGTATAAAACAGTTGGCGGGAGTTTCTTTAAAAGATAATTGCCGATTACGCTGCGTATTGATCTGCGGTCACCTGTCATAAAGTCTCCAACCCAGTAACTCACTGAAAGTAGTCATTTAACTACTTTCAGTGATATTTTAGCGACTTTGAGTGCCTCCCGTTTCGTTTTGCCCGTTTTTGATGACAGCCATCCTCGGAGTTACCGCAAAGTCCGCGAATTGCTAACGGCTGATTTTATGAAAAATTTGACGCAGTCAGCGCATCCAGGCGCTTACCGATACGCTCTTTGCTTACCTTTTGTGCCGTACCCAACTCTTGCGCCCATACGGATACCTTAAACTCTTCTATCAAAAACCGGATCTGCCATAAATCGGACATGGGACGGGTAAGGATCCCCCTCCCGTAAGTGTGCAGCATTTTCATTTCGAAATCATGAGATAGCACAACCTGCTGATACGGCAAGAGCTCCCCGCATTTTCCTGATGCTCCTTCTGCAAAAGAAGACATGTCTCCTCCGCCCCCATGCCCGGCCCTCAAAGAATTCAACAAGTCCGACGCTTTCGACCCTGCCGCTGCTTTCTGCGCCGGGTACGGTTGACACGGAGGCCAAATTAAGCGGTCTCGATTGCAAAATACCGACATGACGGAAAGATACTCTGTGTAAGTCTCGTGCACGACCGAAAACCGCTGAGCGTCTTTGGAAGGGTCTGCCGAAAACAATTCAACCCGCTTCCCAAGCGCATCAAGGTACCTAAGCAAGTTGTGGATATCCGGATAACCGCTGCAAAGTATAAACCCCTTATGCAACAGACCGGTCAGGGAGACCTCGATATCCAAAATTAACGGAATCAGCTTTTTACTTACGCTATTTTGTAGATTTCCGACACGCTCAGACAGATCCAGATAACGGTGAAATATTTTTGTGATATCGGAAAAAAAATCTTTATAATTAATAATTATAAAATCAACAGTTTTCTGTAATAAATACCTATAGTCTTCTTGAGAAAAAACTTCCCTGCCATAATCGGCAATTGAATAATCGATTAAAGCTGCTTTGACTTCATCGGCCAGTTCTTGCTCAGTATAATCAAGTAGTTTTAAAAACTTCTTGGATGTCTTTGTCAATGACTTGTTAATCGCTTGTGCGGAAATATTGATTTCGTAACTTAGTAGCTTTCTTATGCCATATGCCATAATTGAGGTTTGCGAGTCTTTGCTCTCGGTCGCGACTATCTTTACCCCGAAATGACTTGGAGTTATCGCGGGATAAATCGTACCAAGTTTTCCGGGAATTGTCTGCGGTATAACTTCCCACATCCAGGTAGTCGTTTCCGAAGTATCTATGTAATTAATAATGTCTTTACTAAAGGCTTTCCGCAGATCCGGGGTGAAACGATGCTGCAGCTCCTCGACAGAATCTCCGGATCCTAAAAATATACCCTCGTCGTAGAGTAGATATATAAACTTCATGTACGAAGGAACAGTAAGCTCAATATTTTCTGATATATCAATATTGTATTTCTTACTAACATATTGCGTAACTACATCTATTATATGGGCATCGGGAGATGACTGGTTTTTATCAAGAAACTTATTCACGAAGACTAGAGTATCCCGGACGGCATCGTCGATTGAAGCGAGCAAACGGCGCTTTTCTTTTGGAAACGCTTTAATAATGTTGCGTACGACCTCTACCCTATAGGCGGGTATTGAGTAGCTAAAAATATTATCGTTTACTTTAAAAAGCTGCGCCAACGGTATTTGAACACCGATTCCGTCAATAAAGTTATCTGAGTCGTTTGGGTAGACAACCGGAAATCTAAAACCGTTTGCAGTGTAGTAGCTTGGAAAACCATCTTTTTCCAAATCTGTATTGTTTTCTTTAATAAACTGTTTGATACCTGTAAGCAGATATTCTTTGTGGCCTGTGGGATTTTTTTTATACCATGCTTTAAACTGTGATCCGCTGGCGATATGGTGAGGTATAAGTTTATCGTAGAAAGCCATTAAACGGTCTTGTTCGACTCTGACAGTTTTCATATCATAATGTTCTATGTCTGAAGAAAACATTCCCCGGATATCTTGTATAACGTCAATCCTTGTTTCCCAACCTTGTTCGCACAGTGCTTTCTCTATAAACTCCGCTCGTGCCATATCGAAGTTGACTTGCCGGAGACCAAGCAACCTATTTTCAAAGAGAATGAGCCCGTAAAGCATTGCTTTCTCATACATCATGGATTCACCGCGCTCACTGTCCCACCAGTAATCGGAATATTGATACTTGATTTGATCTTTTGCTATTTTTAGCAACCAAGTTAAATCAACCTCTGCCGCCGTATAGGCAAATACTTTTGAGGTTTCTACTATATTGGCCGCGACAAGCCACTTCGGTTTCTTGCTTGCAATGAATGATGACCTGGACAGGTAAAATGAGGTATTTTTTACTCCTTTGTACATTCTGCGCCTTGCGTCATAGCTGCCTATATGTGAAAGAAAGCCCGTCAAAACGGCCTCATGTATTTCCTCGTATGACGGCTCATGTCTGCTGTTGGTGCTGAAACGCATCATCCGACAGATTTGATTAATCTGGCTGACCACATCCTGCCACTCTCGGACTCGGAGAACATTCAGGAATTCAGTTTTGCATCTTTTTCTAAACTGATTTGACGTCAAGTCCGTCTGTAGCTGTATAAGGTAATCCCATAACTTTAGAATTGAAATAAAATCTGACTTCTCATCAGAAAATCTCCCATGATAACCTTTTGCGATTTCTTCCTCTCCCGAAGGCAGTTCACGCGGATCTTGAATTGACAAAAAAGCTACTATCACGATAATTTGATGAAGGCAATTAAGCTTAATTGCTTCAAACAGTATTCTGGCCATTCTGGGATCCATGGGAAATTCCGCAAGAGACAGACCCATCTTCGTTATGATAATTTCCCCGCCCTCCTCCTTTAGGGCGCCGAGCTCCAGTAAGGTACTGTAGCCTTCTTGAATTGCCCTATTGTCCGGCTGATCTAGGAAAGGAAAATCACTGACGTCACCGAGTCCGATCGCCGCCATATGCAAAAGAACCGAAGCCAAGTTTGTCCTCAAAATTTCAGGTTCTGTATACTGGGGCCTGTTTTCGTAATCTTCCCGTGTATAGAGACGTATACACAAACCTTCACTTGTTCTGCCACATCTCCCCGCCCTTTGATCTGCAGATGCTCTGGAAATGGGCTCTATGGGGAGTCTTTGCACTTTGGTTCTGTGATTGAACCTTGATATGCGCGCCAACCCCGAATCGACAACATATTTGATATTGGGAATCGTCAATGAGGTTTCCGCTATATTGGTGGCAAGAATAATACGGATCGATTGATGGGGAGCAAATATTTTGTGCTGCTCGGCGGCACTGAGCCGCGAGTAGAGGGGGATTGTCTCCGTATTTTTCAAATTACTTGCTTTAAGCAGCGATGCGGTATCTTTGATATCCCGTTCTCCGGGAAGAAATACTAAAATATCACCCCGGGCATAGCCCAAAAGCTCTTTCACCGCAGCCAGGACCGCCGAGGGCAAATCGAAATCCGAAGACGCGGAATTGCCGCTTGTCCAATTGACTATATTCTCTTCGAGGAAATCGTTTCCGCCGGCATCAAGGTGCATTGACCTATATTGAATATCGACTTTATAGCTTCTGCCGGAGACACTCACGACGGGAGCGTTAAAATGTTTTGCGAACTTCTCGGAATCAATAGTTGCCGATGTGATAATTACTTTTAAGTCGGGTCTTTGATCTAATATTTTTGCTAAATAGCCCAGAATAAAATCCGTATTCAAATTGCGTTCATGCGCCTCGTCAATAATGAGCGTATCGTATTTATCCAGCAATTTGTCAGTTCTGATCTCGGACAACAATATGCCGTCAGTCATAACCTTAATAATTGTGTCACGGCAATACTTATTGTCAAACCTGACGTGGTAACCAACTTCTTGCCCAAGTTCTACCGCCAACTCGTCCGCCAAACGTTGCGCTACGGCTTTGGCGGATATTCTCCGGGGTTGCGTATGGCCGATAAACCCAAAACTGCCCCGGCCGAGTTCAAGACATAGCTGCGGCAGCTGAGTCGTTTTGCCGGATCCGGTTTCTCCCGTTACGACAACAATTTGGTTTTCCGATATGGCGGCAAGCAATTCAACGCGCTTATCAAGAACAGGAAGGTTTTTTTCGAATTTACCCGAATTGGTTGCAAGCCACTTAACCTTTTGTGCTCTCCGCTCTCTCCTCTCGGGAGGCTCACCGTTTAAGTTCTTCATGAAAAATTTCCAGTAATACCTATAAAAAGCTGCATGTCGCATACTTCCGGCAGCGATAACGTCTGCAACACCCTGCGGTAAGTTGCGGTTCTTTAATTCAGAATAGCGAAAGCCTTCTTAATGCGTGTAACGAATTGACGGCTTTGTTCCTTGGAATCATTTAAGGTTTCTGTCATCAAATCAATACAAAGATTGAAAAGTAAAAAATACCCCTTATAATGATTATGAGTGGTAAAAAAGACCATTAAAAATCACAAGGAGTGATAAATGAAAAAAGCTCTGTTGAGTTCTCTGACTGCAATGGCGTTGCTATTTGCATCCCAAACAGCGGCAACCGCTTCTGTTACCGGAGTCGGACACAATTCTTCTCATACCCTAAGATCGACCGGTCACAAGAATAGGCCCAGAGATCACAAAGGTTCCGGCAGCACCCGCATAGTCAGATTCAAGTTCACCGGAAAAGTTGACAGCTACCAGGCAAGCGGCTCATCCGGAGCAAACGGTTCCATCACCATTACCGTC